>JAJEGA010000078.1 GCA_022820125.1 Anaerolineae bacterium
TATTTTTTGTCACGCAATCGTGTCAGAGTTTCCGGGCATTTTGCTGATTGCACGCGAAGCTACTGGCTCGTTATTTTGTGTGAGCCAAGTCGTGACTTGCGAGGGACTGTGGTTAAGAAAAATTTGATGCGATTGCCCTGGTTTAAGGTGCCTTCCGCTTGACAAAAGCCGAAGGGGGGCGGCGAGAATTATGAAGGCGGCGCTTCCACTTGCAGCCGGCCATCGTGGATGCGACCGAGTCGATCAGCTTGCCGCGCGATGTCTGCGCTGTGCGTAGCCATGACCAGGGTCTTGCCCGCTTCTCGCGTGAGCCGCAGCAGCAACTCTATCACAAGCCTGCCGGTCTCGTCATCAAGGTTGCCGGTGGGCTCGTCGGCCAGCACAAGTTTGGGCTCATGCAAGAGCGCCCGGGCGATGGCGACGCGCTGCTGCTCGCCGCCGCTGAGTTTGTCGGGAAAGGTCCCCGCCCGATCGCGCAAGCCCACCTGATCCAACAGATTGTCGGCGCGCGCTTCAATCGCCGTCGCGCGCAAGCCGCTCAGCTCTTGCGGCAAGGTGATGTTCTCGCGCACCGTCAGCGTGGGAATCAAATTGAAAAACTGGAAGACGATGCCGATGCAGTCGCGCCGGAAGAGCGTGAGCTGCCGGTCGCCTAGCGGCGTGATATCGGTTCCGTCTATCAGGATGCGGCCGCTGTCGGGGCTGTCTATGCCGCTGAGGAGATTGAGCAGGGTGCTCTTGCCGCTGCCGCTCGCCCCCAGCAGGGCAAAGAACTCGCCGGCGGCGATGTCGAGGCTGACGCCTTCCAGCACCGGCAGGCGGCGGCCCCCTTCGTCGTAGGTCTTGTACAGATCGCGGATTTGAACAATCAAATGCTGAGTCATATCATCTGCGTCAGCGAAGCTGCGGCTTTTGAACGGAAGCGCGGTAAAAGATGGTAAGAGCGACGCGCAGCCACAAGGGCAAACACTAAAGCAATCAGAGCGGAAATCATAGTGCGTTTCGCGCCCAGCCGGCCGTGGGCGGCTGCCCGACTTTGAGACTGCGCCCTTGTATCAAGCGAACATCAACATTCTGGCATAATATAGATGGCAGGACATCCAATCAGACGGAACCTTGTCAAGCCCATTTGCTTTCCAGGAGGCACAGTCATGAAACGAAGTCAGATTCTTGTTTACCTCGTTTGCGCATTTTTGCTGCTGGTTCCATCGGCGCTGGGGCAATCCGATGCGGAGCCGATCGAACCGGTAGACTCGGAAATGATGAATCCCGAGGCGCATATCAGTTTCCCGCCGCCGGTTTATGTGGTTCGCGACAGCGTTGATATTCGCGGCACGATAACGCTGGCGACGATGCGCAACTTCTTCATCGAGTTCCGGCCGCTTGACCTGGGCATGGCTGAGGATGACAGTGAAAATCAGTGGTTCCCGGCAACGTTGCCGCGGATTGAGGCGGTCACTGATGATGTGCTGGGCGCCTGGAACACGGTCACGCTGCGCGACGGGCTGTATGAACTGCGGCTGACGGTCAATTCCGGCGGCGAAATGCCCGAGTATTACCGCGTCAGCCCGGTCCGCGTGGAGAACAACCCGCCTCCATTTATCGCCGAGCAGCAAATGACGGCGGTTGAGGCGCCGGCGGCCGAGCCGGTTGATGAAGCGGCGCCAGCGGAAGAAGCGCCCGATGACGAGATGGTTGACGAGCCGCAGGATGAAGCCGAAGCTGAGCCGACAGAAGACGCCAGGCCCCAAGTCATCGCCACGGTCAATTCAAATGTGCGCGCGGGCGATTCAACGGTTTACCCCGTGGTTGGCCACTTGCTGGACGGCCAGTCAGCGCTGATCAAAGGCATCAGCAGCCGCGGAACCGGCTGGTACTATATCGAGTTGGCGAATGGACGCAGCGGTTTCATCTATCCATTCATCGTGAATACCTCGGGTGACCTCAGCGGCCTGCCGCGGATCAATCCGCCGCCGCCGCCACCGCCAACGCCTGTGCCGATACCCACCGCCGTGCCGCCACCGCAGCCGCAGCCACAGCCGCAGCAAACATCCCAGGTTGATCTCGTCATCGCGCACGTTCAAATCCACCCGCATGGCCTGGAGTGCGGCGAAACCTACGAGATTCAAGTCACCGTTCGGAACGTCGGCGCCGCCGCCTCGCCCAGTGGCGGAATCGTCTCCGTAGAGGACCGGGGCCTGGATGGCAGGGGAGCGCCGCAATCAACTCGGATCGCATACGGCGCGCTGCAGCCAGGCGCAAGCACGGTTGCCGTAGGGCATCTTACCCCGACCACGCATGTCGAAACCACGCACCATATTAATTTGCGCGTGGATGCCGACAATCGGGTCACGGAAATCAACGAAGGAAACAATGTCCATGCGACAGCGCCATACTGGCTGTCTTCCGGCTGTTAGGTTTGAGCCAGCTCTAAATTGTGTTTGGCGGGCGACTCACAAAGTCGCCCCTACACTTTTTGCAGAATCGTATAGCGATTTAGATTCCCAGCGGCGCCGTCAGCGCGATAATCGGCGATGACCGTCAAGCCAGTAGCCTTGATCAGCCGCGCGTGTTCGTCATCATCGACGTAGTGGCAATAGCGCAGCGCCCGCTCGCCTCCGCGCCAATCCAGCAGATAATCATGTTTCTCCACCATGATGTCGTCATCCCAGGGCACGATGCGCCGCCGGAAGCGCTCTTGCTCATAGAAGCGCCAGCAGGCAAAAGCCAGATAACCGCCCGCGGATACGCGATCGGCGGCTGCAGCCAGCAGCGTTCTCCGGCGCGCAAAACCCGGCAGATGGTGAACCAGCCCAAATAGCGCCACCAGTTGAGCCGACCGCCTCGGCAGCGCCTCGCGCACAATGTCGCGCTCGATCAGCGTTGTGTCCACTGCCTGCCCCGCCAAGCGCCGCCGCGCGCGCGCCAGGAGATCGGGGTTGCTGTCGATGCCGATGTAGCGGAAGGGCTGCGGCTGCCGCGCCGCCAGAAACAGGCCGAAGCGTCCATTGCCGCAGCCAAGATCCAGCACCGACGCTATCGGCGAACCGATGGTATCCAGCAGCCGCTCCCAACCCAGCCAAGGCGCTTGACGCGACGTGTCAAATTCGGCCGCGGTCGCGCGGTAGAATTCGCGATTAATCTGATTGAGCCGCTCAATCGTCCCTTGATTCATCGCCGATCATCTTCCACAGGCAAATCGCACGAGTTTTACCACCGCGGACAGTGAGATTGTAGCCGGCGCCGAGCATCAATCGCAGGTAAGAATCGCCGGCGACAAGTCGTCTAGCGCTGGATGGTTGAGGCGCGAAGCGCGGCAAACGACGCGCCAGCGAGATTTTCTCAATTCTGGCGCGGATATGTTATAGTGTGGTTACACTTGCCGGTCAAAATGCATGTCGGACGTTTTGCGCGCATGAGAGCGATTTTGGCTTATTTTCAGGGTCAGACGCGCGCAAACGAAAAGAGGCAGCCATGGCGAACAGCCACAATTATCAACAGCGCCTGAATGAAGGGCGTACCAAGTTTCAATCGGTATACAACAAAGCGTTCTGGCGCGAGTTGCTGAGCCAGCTCACCGGACGGCACAAAGACTTGCTCAACTTCGACGAAATCCGAAGCCGCTTGCACCTGCACGAAGAGCATTACGAGGGTGTGCGCGATGTGCCGCTGGAGCAGATCGCGGGCAGCGTGGGGCGCTACAAGGACTTCACGGCGACCTTTCTGCCGCGCAAAGCCGGCATGAAAGAGCGTTGGAGCCGCGTCTACGCGCTGGCGAACAGCCTGGAAGGTCCGCCGCCGATTGAGCTTTACAAGGTGGGCGATGTCTATTTTGTGCGCGATGGCAACCACCGCGTGTCGGTCGCGCGGCAGCTTGGCGCCAAGACCATCCAAGCGCACGTGGTCGAAATGCCCACCACCATCCCCTTGCGCCCCGGCATGAGCGACCAGGAGCTAGAGGCGGCTGAAGCATACGCCAATTTTCTCGATGAGACAGGCTTGTCGCGCGCAGTGCCCGAGCATGAATCGATCGAGCTGACCGAACCTTCGCGCTATCACGAGCTCATGGGGCATATCTTCTTGCACGAGCGGGTGATGGAGCCGCTGGAAGGTCATGCGCTGACGACGGAGGAAGCGACCGCCGACTGGTACTACACCATGTACAAACCAGCCATTGAGCTGATCCGCAAATATGACGCGCTGGATTTGGCCAAGGGCAAGCCGGGCGCCCGCACCGAGGGCGATCTCTTCCTCTGGCTGATGAACAACCTGCTGGACCTGCGCCATCAATACGGCGATGACGCGCCAGTGAAATCAATCAGCGGCGCGCTCAAGAGCTATCTGGAAGAAGAGCATGTTCAGGTGCCGGAAGCGCTGGCGCAGGAAGATGACCAGTCGGTGATGCTGACGCGCTCGCAAGCGATCAAGGCGGCGCTCGCCCGGCGGATGCGGCAGGAGATGGAAGATCGCTCCGAGACTGACTCGCAGATTTCGTGATCCGGGCGCAAAAGCTGTCGTGTGTAGGGGCGATTCGGCGAGTCGCCCCTACTACATGGCTTGCGATTTTGCGGGCGAGCCAAGGCTCGCCCCTACATATTTCTAGGGGGGACGCGGCTGGGTCCGCGCTAGCGGCGCTCGCCCTTCTCATAGTTCCGCAAGGCATCCAGGCATTCAGCCGACAGCTCAAGCGCAGTCAGGCGCATGAAGCCAACTTCTTGCGGGCTCATGTCGTCGGTGAAGTCGCGTTCATCGTCATGGAAGGACTCCAAAATGCGATAGGTCCGCTTGATGTAATCTCGAATCGCGTTCTCGCTGATGCCCATTTCGTTTGCGATCAAGCGGACGGGCATACCCTCCACCACATAGAGTTCGGCCGCCTGACGCACGCGCGGCGTGAAACCGATGTAGTTCCGCGGTCCCGGCAGCGCCCTCGCCCGGCACAGCCGCGGATGGGCGAGCCAGCTTCCCGCTTCCGCTACGCCGCCGCTGAGGGAAAAGGCCTCTCGATTCAGACACAGGCAGGCGCAAACCGCCCAGCCAATGTGCAGCCGCACATCATCTTTAAGCCAGTAGGCTTTCGCGCCGCCGTCAGCCGCCGCGTGGATCAGATCGAGATCGGCGAACTGCGCCAGGCAGATCACCATGATGTCGGGGAATTCATCTCGCAGGCGCTTGATGGCTGCGCCCAACAACTCTGCGCCACCGAGGTGGTTGGCGTCTATGACAAAGACATCAGGGCGGGTTAATCCGTCATCGCTGTATGCCGCCCAGAAATCCTCCAGCCGGCCCGTCTTGTAAATCACCGTTGTGCGGCGGTCCCAGGCGAAGTAGGCATTAATGGCGGACATGGCGTAGCGGTCGCTATCGACAACAACTACGCTGAGATTTACCTTGCCGATGCCTGCCATGAAGCCTCGTTCCAGCGGGCGAGCCTCGTGCTCGCCCCTACGGGTCCGCGTTTATTTGATTCAGCGGACGCGCGCTGTCTCCCCTTGTTTCAACCAGGCGACCACTTCAGCCGCCGCGTCGTAATCGCCGCCGGGGACGATATAGGCGCCCTGGATCAGCCCGCGCATTTGCTCGAGCAATTCCTGCGCGATCAGGACGCCTTCGCGCCGCGCGTCTTCACCGGCGGCGTCAATGCGCTTGATGATGGATTCAGGGATGGTGATGCCGGGCACTTCGTTGTTGAGAAAACGCGCCTGCCTTAAGCTATGCAGCGGCATGACTGCCATCAAAACCGGCAGGTCGAAATCGGCGCCCGTCAGTTCCTCGTAGCGCTGATGAAAGCGCCTAACCCGATCCGGATCGAATATCGCCTGCCCCAGGGCGAAATCCGCGCCGGCTTTCAGCTTCGTCTGCAAGACGCGCGCTTCGCGATCGATATCGTCGGCGCCCATATTGAGCGCGCAGCCGACGGTGAAGCTGCTTGGCTTGCCGATGCTGTGGCCCGCCATATCGACGCCTTGGTTCATGCCCTGTTTGATGACGTCAATCAAGCGCGAGGGCGCGACATCGCTGACATCGCTGGCATCGGGAAAATCGCCAATGCGCGTCGGATCGCCCATGACGACGAAGAGATTGCGCAAGCCCAGCGCGTGCGACGCCAGCAGATCGCCCTGTACGCGCAGCATATTGCGCCCGCGCGTGGGGAAGTGCAGCACAGTCTCGATGCCGATCTGCGATTGCAGCAAATGCGCGACCGCCCAGGCGCTCATCTTCATGCGGGCGGCGGGCGTATCGGCGACATTGATCAGGTCGGCGCCGGCGGCTCTCAAGCGGCGGGCGACCGACAGCAGCGGCTCGGTGTGATAGCTGCGCGGCGGCGCCATCTCGACGGTGACGGTGAACAAGCCTTCATTCAAGCGTTCGGACAGCTCGGTCGGATGGTCAGGATCATGATCGCTGTGGTGGATGTCGGACGCGCCGATATGGAGATCGACGAAGTCGGTCGTTGGCTGGTCGAGGGCGCGGCGCATGGCGGCGATATGCTCGGGCTCGGTGCCGCAGCAGCCGCCGATGACGGTAGCGCCGATATTGACCAAGGTGGTGGCGCAATCGGCGAAGTATTCGGCGCTGGCGGGATAGAGTATGCGCCCGCCGGTCACTTCGGGGAAGCCGGCGTTAGGCATGGCTGAGAAGAGGGCGTCGGGCACGGCGTAGCGCATCTGCCGCAGCACTTCGGCGATGCCGGCTGGTCCGCTGCCGCAGTTGACGCCAATGACATCGGCGCCGCTGCGATACAGGTCGTGGGCGACGCGCGCCGGCGGATAACCGGCATAACTCAGGTTCTCGTGATAAAAGGTGGCTTGCGCGATGATTGGCAGATCGGCGTCCAACTCGCGCAGAACGCTGACCGCCAGCAGCATTTCCTTGTGCTCGCTGAAGGTCTCGAACTGAATGACGTCGGCGCCGGCGCTCACCAGAGCGACTAGCTGGGCGGCGTAGGCGGTTCGCGCCTCCTCTTGGCTGAGGCGGCCGTAGGGATAGATGCCCACGCCCAGGGGGCCGACCGAGCCGGCGATGTAAACATCGTCGCGGCCGCTTTCGGCGATAGCCAGCCGCGCCAGCTCCACGCCGCGGCGGTTGTAAAGCTCGAGGTTCTGCGCCCGCCCGGCGCTGGCCAGCTTGAAGCTGTTGGCGCCGAAGGTATTGGTCGCGATCAAGTCGGCGCCGGCGGCCAGGTACGCCCTGTGGGTGGCGAGCACGATCTCCGGGTCGTCGACATTCATGGCGTCGAAGCAGGCATCGGCGCGCGCGTGCGATTCATGATGCAGCATGGTGCCCATGGCGCCGTCAGCCAGGATCGGGTCGCCCGTATTCAGTCGTTGGCGAAATGTCAGTTTGTTCATTGCGCTCCGGCGGGCGGCCAAGGCTGGCGCCTACATTGAATTCGTTGCGGCGGGCGACACAATTTTCGCCCCTGCGTATACATTAGGCGGATGCGGAAATGTCGCTGGTCCGCTACCCAAATCAGGCGATTCCCGTATCCTAATGAAAGACAATGCTGATGGTAAGTGTATGCCAACGCAGGCGATTCTAGCAAAAAAGCGGGCGCTCGACTAATGAAGGCGACATCCAGATTGACGGCGCCGTTAAAGCGCCGCGGGCAGGATCTGATTGCGCGAGTTAAGAGCCTCACTGCGCGCCGCGTCCTCGAATGGCTGGCGGCGGCCTTGCTGCGCCTTCTTCGTTTGAGCCGGGACCAAATCCGCGGCGGACGGCGGATCGTGAAACGCGACGGCGTTTGGTATGTGCCGCTGTGGCTGCCGCTTGTCATCGCCATCGCGTTAGCTTCAACCGCCGTCTGGGATGACGCGGCGCGCATTGTCGGTCGCCTTTCATCAGCAGCCGTCCGCCTCGCCAGCGGCGAACGCGAAGCCAAGTTGGCGCCCTTCTTCGCGCCGGCGGTGCAGCATTGGTCGGCGCAAATCAACCAGTGGTCGGCGCAATACGATGTCGATCCGCAGCTGATAGCGACTGTGATGCAAATCGAATCTTGCGGGCACCCCAAGGTGAGCAGCAGCGCTGGCGCCCAGGGCTTGTTCCAGGTGATGCCATTTCATTTTGAGGCGGGCGAAGATATGCTCAATCCAGCGACCAACGCCAAGCGGGGCCTCAGCTTCCTCAAATACTGCGAGGGCGCCGCCGATGGCGTGGTCGGGCTGACGCTGGCTTGCTACAATGGCGGACCATCGGTGATCAACCGGGCGCGCGATCGCTGGTCGCGCGAGACGCAGATGTATTATCGCTGGGGGGTGGGCATTTACAGCGACGCCATCGCCGGCGCGCGGCGGAGCGAGACCTTCGACCAGTGGCTGGCAGCCGGGGGCGACCGCCTCTGCGCAAGCGCGCTGAACGAACTGGAGGATTAAATGCAACTACCAAAGACCTACATAGAATATGTCAATTCGTCAAGACTTCTGCTGAACAAGAAGCAGTCAATATAATTCTCCATAAAGCCCCAATCAATTTCACCTTTCGGAGAATTAACTTCCTTTTCTACAGGTAACGGTATATTCGAAGCATTCAGTCTTTTCTTTACTATGGCGTAGCCGTAATTGTAGATTCCCACATTTACAAAGTCAAAGATTGTGACCAAGAACATCCCGATTTTGGGACTCATTCTAGGATGCCTAATGATATTGATTTTGTTGCCTTTCAAGAATTTCTCGTGCTGATAAAACGCGACGATGCCTTCAGCGCCTATAGTAATGCAGTTGCCATCGTAAGCATCATCGTCTGCGCCTGCGTAATAGCCATAGCAGTCCACCCCATTGTTTTGAGCCGTTCTAGTTACATAAGGCAAATTGCCTGGCATTAACAGGTCCTTGTCAACATACGGGCCAAGAGACACGTTCAAAATGTCGGACACCTTGAACCATCTCCAATTGCGTTCATCAAGGCTCATTTCAAACTCACGTATTGGTCTATCAATGACTCTGTCAATCTTCTCGTTTGCCAACAAGAAACTTACATAATTCCGAATTGTCTTCTGAAATCTGCTCGACTCCAGCTCTCGCAGCGGACGCCTAATGTGTGGTTCAGCGCACCACTCATCTCGTGGATGTACAACACGCATAACGCTGAAGCTAGTTTTTTCCTCCTTATTGCGAAAGAGCTTTAACCATTCTTGCTTGATTGATTCCCATTTGCCATCCGTATCAACACGGCCAATGTGTTTCTTTACTTCAAAACCATCATCTTTTGTATGCGCAAGCCACACTTTTTTGCCTTGAGGGTGAGGCCGGTGTGCAGTAAATGCCATCATACAGGTGATAGTTCCCGCAGTTTGATGAAACGCGCTATTAGGCAGAGAAAGAACTGCATCTAACGTATGAGACTGCAACAGCTTTCGCTTAAGGGCTAATCGTTCTCCCTTGATAGCGAGCGCGCATTGCATTGGCAAAATCGCAACGCATTTTGACCCAGGCTTTAGAGAGTTTAGATTGTTCAAAACAAACTCGAATTCTTCTTCATTGCCCTGCTTCTTAAATGGAGGGTTTAAAAAGCCAGCAGTAGGTTTAAGGTTGTGTACTTCTCCAATAGTTTCGTCTTGGAGACTGTTCGTAAGAAAGATGTTACTGCGCCCGTCATTGTGAATTAGCATGTTGCAACAAAGTAAATTAGCAATAAACGCATCAATCTCAACTCCAATCAATCCTGATCGCTTTATCCGAGCTTCCTCTGCAGCGTCGCCATTAGCGCGCTTGATCATTTGTCTCATCGCCGAGATAAGGAATCCACCCGTTCCAGCACAGTTATCTAGCACTACATCGCCTATGCCGACATCAGCGAGTCCTACAGCAAGATCGGTGAGATGAGGCGGGGTCAAGATTATGCCAAGCGATTTGTCAGAATTCGAGTACTTTAGAAACTGGATATAGAATTGACCCATGAAATCATAATATTGATGAGTCTTTTCAAACGAATTCAATGCTCTGTCTATATCTCTAATGATGGTTATAAGGTTCGTCCCTTCGCTTAATAGCGTCGATTCATCCAGAAACGAATACACTGGGGATAGGTTTTCTGACATTTTCGGTTTCAAGCCACTGCCAACCTTTTCTTCAACAATAGACTTTATGCGTTGCAAGAGAATGTTTGGGCTTCCTTCTTCCTCATAAGACGATTTGAATGCTTGACTGCTAAGTGCTGTCAGTATTGCAGCGATCAATAGACTTCTATTTGCAGTTTTTATCTTCAGCGTATTCAGTCTCGTATTCAATTCCTTAGAGAACGCCAGCAACGTCGTGTAATCTTGATTGTAGGTTTGACCTTGTTGAAGGTACAAATTCATCAGTTGCTCGAGGTTCAACGTCGAGCTTTCAATTTCATAAGGATCCGTTTCTCTCTTGAACCAGAAGAAATGACTCACCGATAGTTGATTTCGGTTTAAGCCGCTTACCGCCGCTGCCAAAACGTTATATTGCTTACTTAAGAACTTTGCATAATGAAGAGCGCCATCGACACAGTATTGACTGGGGTTGTTTGGAGGATTGTCTGATACATGAAAGGCAATGCTCGCCTTGCACTCAATTACAATTAACGCTTTATGTGAAATAGATTTGCCAGAAATGGGCTGATCGCCAAAATGGAGTAGCACACAACCATGATGGAGAGCCAGCCCAATGACCAGTATAGACCTTACGACTTTGTTTACCATCCTTTTTGTTATCGTTGACGAT
>JAJEGA010000042.1 GCA_022820125.1 Anaerolineae bacterium
AATGAAGGAACGTCGTAGGGGCGACTCTTGAGTCGCCCACATGTACAATGGCGACATAGTGGGCGAGACAAGTCTCGCCCCTACAGATCTCGAATCAGATTAGCATCGCCCTTTTTCGCATTACTTACTTTGTTCTACTTCTGTGGTAAAGCCTTACAATTTAGCTTACTTTCGCGCCTTCTGTAGCGCAGCGACAAGTAGCGGACAAGCCTTAGATATATTGAAGGAATGAAAGTTTGGTCAAGTCCAGTCATTCCGGTTTGAAGCGTTCCCAATGCGTCAGGTCGCGCCAGGTGATCCTCTTCCAGGCGCGCATGCCCGGCTGGGCGGCTTCCGCTTTGTGGCCGAGGCAGATAAACATTTCCGGCGAATAACTGTCCGGCAGATTGAGGATCAGCTTGATCGCTTCTTTGCTGTATGAAGTGACGGGACCGGAAGCCAAGCCCAGCGCGTGCGCCGCCAGCATCATCGTTTGCGCGGCTGTGCCGATGTCGATCAGCAGCGCGCGGTCGGTCGCTGGCAGATTGTGCTCGGCGGCGACATCCCAATTGGTGCAGATGAGAATCAGGACCGGCGCCTTCTGGAACATGCCCGGCGAGACCAGGCGGATCAGACGGCGGGTTTCGGCGTCTTCAATCACGATGTAGCGGTTGGGCCGCAGGTTGCCGCCGCTGGGCGCCCAGCGCGCCGCCTCCAGCACGGCTTCAATTTGCGCGCGCGCTACCGGCTCATCGGTCATCTCGCGCACGACCCGCCGCGTCTTGATATTGTTCAGCACGGCATCGCTCATTATTCGTCCCCCGCCAGCGCGCTGTGACGCAGCAGGCAAGCGGCGACCGCCCGGCAGCGTTCATCCAGGCTCTCGGTGTATGCCTCGATATCGGACATATTCATGTGCATCGCCGGGATGCGTTCAAGGTTCTCTTGCAGGAAATCACGTGATTTGTCGGAGGCGCGTTCAAGCATCATGCCGCTCAGGCGCTCGGTTGCCGTCAGCAAGCGCAAGGGACCGTATTGCGCCGGCTCGTCCATTTGAATTCGCGCCGAGGTAATTAGCAGCGCCAAAAGCTCAACCGCCTCGTCCTCTTTCAGCACCCAGTTTTCCGCCATCGATCACGCCATCCTTTCCACGCGGTCGCCTGCGGTCCAGCCCGCGTACCGTCTCAATCGCCCGGGTTTCCTCGCGGATGGCTCAGAGATTGTTTACAATGACCGAATGGTCAGATTATATGAAGCGTCGATACAAGTGTCAAGCAGAGCGGCTAACGAAGCGATGCCCGCGAATGAGAAACTGCGCGCTCAACTATCTGCGGCTGGCGGCGGGGCGCAAACCTGATGAAGCGCGTCATCATCACTGGCGCCAACGGTTTTCTCGGCTGCAATATCGTCGCTGCTTGCCTGGCAGCGGGTATGGACGCAGTCGCTGTCGATTTGAACTTTGACAACCCGGCTTATGCGCAGCTCGCTGGCGAGAAGCTGCGGCTTGTGGAGTCGGATTGTGTCAATATGCCGCCTGTCGCTGCAGACGCTTTGATACACGCCGCTTTTGTCACGGCGACGCCAGAAGAACGGGGCGAATCGCCCGAGCGGAACCTGCGCGCCAATATCGAGCCCATCCTCTCGGTGATGGAATACACGCGGCGTCAGCGCATTAGGCGGGCGATATATGTCAGTTCGGCTGCCGTGCATCGCCGCTCGCTGGATTCGGTGCTTGGCGAATCGCTTGCCCCAAGCCCGCTGGGTGTCTATGGGGTCGCCAAGACTTTGATGGAGCAGACGGTCGAAACCATGCGGATCGTCCACCAGCGCGATTGTCTCTGCGCGCGCCCCGGCGGCATTTACGGTCCCTTCGAGTTTCGCCGTTCGACTCGGCCAAAGTTGAGCGCTGTCGCGCAGATGATGCGGTCGGCGCTAGTCTCCGGCGAGATCGTCGTCCAGCGACCGGAAGAGCGAAACGAATGGACCTATGCGCCGGATATCGGGCGGGCGCTGGTGGCGCTGCTCAAAGCGGATTCGCTGAACTTCGCGCTATATCAAGTCGCGAGTGGCGAGCAGGTTTCGAATTTGCAAATCGCAAACATGATCCAGACGCTGATGGATGGGGTCAAGGTGCGGGTTGCCGGGCGCGATGCTGGATCGCGCAATCGGTCACGCCTATTGGATACCACCCGCTTGGCGCAGGATGTCGGCTTCAGCGATTGGACGAAGATGAGCCGAGCCACGCTCAAGCGAACCTATGCCAGCATCGCAAAGGTTATCTGCAATGCTTAAGGTCGTTTTGGCGGGTCTCGGCGTTCGCGGGCGGCATTGGGCGGAAGTGATCGCGCGATCGCAGCGCGCCGAATTGCTCGCATTCGTCGATCCGTCGGTTGAAGCGCTTGCGCGCGCTCTCTCCGAATTTGGCGAGCGCCCGGCATTCGCCACGCTTGAAGCGGCGTTGGGCGCGCTCACAGATGTTGACGCTTTGGTGCTGGCGAACCCGCCGATGCGGCGCGAGGGCATCGTTCGGCTCGCCTGCGCGCTTAAGCTGCCGATGCTTATCGAAAAGCCGCTGGCGCTCGACCTCGGCGAAGCGCTGAAGCTGGTTCAGATCGCCGAGTCGGCGGCCGTCTCGTTGATGGTCGGGCTGAACTTCCGTTACTTGCCAGTGACGAAAGCGCTGATGCGCCTGCTTGCCGATGACGCGGTCGGTCGCCCCGAATTCGCGCGCTTCACCTACGAACGCTGGCGCGATGGCAGGCGTCCTGACCTCAACGATTATCCCTTGGTGATGGATCACCCGATGCTCTGGGAGCAATCGATTCATCACTTTGATTTGATGCGCTTCGTCTATGGGCAGGCGCCGCTGCGGTTACAGTGCCAGACCTGGAACCCGCCCTGGAGCATGTATGCCGGCGACAGCAATGTGTCGGCGCTCATCGAGTTTGAGGGCGGCATGCGTGTGAACTATCAGGGCACATGGCAGGGCAGCTGGGCGGCGCCCGCCTTTGAATGGCGCAGCGATTGCGCAGCGGGTATCATCACGCAGCGGGATCAGTTCGGCGCGCTCTTTTATGCCCGCCGCGATGAGGCTGCGTTGCGGTCTGTGCCGCTGCCGCCGCATGAACGCTGGATCAGCGAGACGGCCGCGCTTTTCGCCGCCTTCCTCGATCACGTCCTCGACGGCGCGCCGCTTCAGTGCAGCGGTCGCGATCACTTGATGTCGCTGGCGATGCTGGAAGCCTGCGTCCAATCGAGCGCGAAGGGCGCCGGCGTCCTAATCGGCGAAGTCTTGCCAGGCGGAACTGAGCGCTTGTAGGGGCGTTTCGTGAAAGGCCCGCCCGCGCCATGGGCATGCTTGGGTGAAGACTTCAAAGGACTTGAAATGAGCGAAACATTTGTTGGCATTCAGATAGGCGCGATCAGCTTTATCGATGAGGGGGTCGAGGCAGTTCTCGACATCCTGCAAGAAAAAGCCGGCGTCAACGCGCTGATGATTTCGGCGCTTAGCTGGAGCATCGGCAATGCCGGGCGCGCTGCTTTCGGCTTCCCCGATCATGGCGTGGCGGAAGCGGACCATCTGCGCGGCGGCGCCTTTTTCGCGCCAGATCCGCGCTATTACGGCAAGACCGACATGAAACAGTTTGCCGCGCCCGATGAGCTTTATGCCGGCTTTGACGCGCTAGCTGATGTGATACCGGCGGCGCGGGCGCGCGGCATCAATGTCTACACCTATTACTGCGAGACCTCAAGCTCAGCCATTCGCTCGATTTGGCAGCCGGGCTTTCAGCACTTGCTTGATCGCGATCATCGCGGGCGGGTCGCGAGTCGTCCTTCGCTGCTGAATCCGGATTACAAGACCTTCTGGCATGCCGTATTCGCTGATTGGCTGAACAATCATGACCTGCGCGGCATCATGTGGGGCATTGAGCGGCAGAGCCCCTTGATGGACATCTTCCGCGGCGACAGTTCGACCGGCTTCGATGACTTTTATGTGGCAGAAGCAAGAGCCCGCAACATTGATGTCGAGCGGGCGATCGCCGGGTACTGCGCGATAGACGACTTGCTGCGGCGGGCGCGCGGCGGCGAGCGGCCGCGGGATGGCGTCTTTGTCCTGCTGTTGCGGCAATTGCTGCGCTATCCCGAAGTGCTGCTCTGGGAGAAGATGTGGCTGGAATCGCACCAGTCCTTTTACCGCGAGCTTTCAGGTTTGGTGAAATTCTACGACCCAAGCTGCGAATTTGGCATTGGCATCTGGCAAGTGATCAACACCTACAATCCTTATCTGCGGGCGCAATACGATCAAGCGGACTACGCGCCTTACGCCGATTGGTTCAAGCCGGTGCTCTATCATACGCCGGCCGGCGCGCGCTTCGCTGATTTCGCCGCCTCCTGGCATGCCGGCGCGCTGGCTGATGCCTCGCCCGATGGCGCCTATGACGCGCTGGCGACCGTGCTCGGCTTAAGCGATTTCGTTTCGCCGCGAGCGGAAGGACCGATGGCGGGCTTCAAGCCGGCGTACATCAAGGAGTGGACCGCCCGCCTGATCGAGGAGACCGGGGCGCCGGTGTATCCGGGGATTGGCGTCGGCGTGGGGCATCCGGGCGAGAGCAAGGCAATCACGCCGGCAGAAATCCGCGAAGGCGTTCACGCGGGGTTTGACGGCGGCGCTTCGGGCATCATGATCTCGCGCAATTATTCGGAAGCGGAGCTGCGCAATCTGGCGGCGGTCGGCGAGGCGCTGCGCGAGCGCGGCTTGCTATAGGAGGCGGCGATGACTATACGAACAGGGATTATTGGCGCCAGCTTTGCGCGCGAGGCTTACCTGCCGGCGCTGCGGACGATTGACGATGTGGAAGTGGTGGCGATCGCCAGCGCCCGATTATCCAGCGCGCAGTCGGCTGCCGCCGAGTTCGGCATCGCGCATGTTTATGACGACTGGCGGCGTATGCTCGGCGAGCGCGAATTCGAGCTCGTTTGCATCGCCACGCCGACAATTTTCCATGCGCCGATGACGCTGGCGGCGCTTGAGGCCGGCGCGCAGGTTCTCTGCGAGAAGCCGATGGCGATGAATACGGCTGAATCGGCAGAGATGCTGGAAAGGGCTGAGGCGCTGGGGGCGCTGCATATCATCGGCCACGAATTGCGCTTCAACCCCAATCGGCGCAAGATCCGGTCGCTGATCGAGAGTGGCGCCGTCGGGGTGGTTCGGCATGTGAATATCCACAACGTGTCGGCTTCCTGGGGCGATCCGGCTTCGCGCCCCGCCGGCGATTGGTGGTCGCGCGAAGAGATGGGCGGCGGTCGGCTGGGCGCGAGCGGCTCGCATATGATTGACTTGCTGCGTTTCTGGCTGGGCGATATCGGCGCCATCAGCGGGCAGGTGGCGACCATAGCGCCGGAACGCATCGACCGGGAAACGGGCGCCCCCTGGCGGGCGACAGCCGATGATCAGTTCAGCTTCACCGCCGAGACGCGAAATGGCGCGCTCTGCTCGGTTTTTGTCAGCGGCGCGGGTCGGCACGGCGTCGGCAATCAAACGCAGATATTCGGCGCCGCAGGCACCATCTTGCTGGCGGACAGCGATGAGAAACTGCTGGTGGCGCAGGCGGGCGAAGACTTTCAAGACATGAGCGCACGCGATCCCAATGCCGATTTGCCGGGCATCGGGTCCGGGATATGGAACGTCTCTTTCGTCGCGCTGATGGAGGAGCTGACGGCGGCGATCCGCGAAAGGCGACAACTGGCTTGGGGCGCGACTTTTCACGATGGCCATCAATGTCAGATTGCGATGGACGCCCTGCGCCAAAGCAGCCGCGAGCGGCGCTGGGTGGCTTTGTAACGCCGATCATGGCGTCGCCGCATCGCGTGTTACAATAATTTCACAGTAAGTGTTGCGAGGACGGATCATGGTCATCGAGCGCGTCCAGAAAATGAGCATCGAAGAATTCCTTGACTTTGTCGAGAGCAGTGAGCAGTTGTATGAATACATTGACGGAGAACTGTATCCGATGACCACTCCGACATTTAGGCATAACATCATCGGCAGCAATATCGCATTCAGCCTTAGGACGCTTCTAGCTGGAAGTAATTGTCAGGTGCTTGGCATGGGTCAGGGGGTGCGAGCCGGCGAGACAAGACTCCTTATACCAGATGTTTGCGTCGTCTGTGAAGCACCATTGCTCGAAGCCGATACGCGCATTCTGCTCAATCCCATCCTCGTGGTCGAAGTCACCTCGCCCTCTTCAATCGACCGCGACCGGGTGATGAAGCGCGACTACTATGGCGATGTGGCCTCGATTCAAGCCTATCTCGTTGTCGATCAACACCGCGCGCTCGTGGAACTGTACACCCGCAGCGAGACCGGCTGGCATTTACAGCGCTTCTCCGACCTGGGCGACGAAGTGCCGCTTGAGGCGCTGGATTGCAGTCTTGCCCTGAGAGACATTTATCAGCGCGTCGGATTTGAAGAGGCGCCGCCGTCCGCTCCCGTTGATGATTCCTGATGCAATGAGGGCGAATCAGTGGATCGCGTCGCCCTCATAGTTTGACTGTGACTGCCGCCCGCAATCTGCCACAGCGCAGAATCTCGGAATACCTACTCCGCTTCCAGCAGGGTCACCTCGCCGATCGTCTCCAGTTGTTCTTGAATCTCGCTGGCATCGCCGACCACGACGATGATGAAGTCCTCCGGGTGAATGTATGTGTTTGCGATGTCGAGAACATCGTCCTTGGTGACGGCTTTGATATGACCCAGCCACTTGTTGAGGCGGTCGAGCTCGACGCCGCGCAGCTTGTAAGACGCGACTGCTTCGACAAAGTCCTGGTAGGTCTCTAGCCCAAACACCCATTCGCCGACGATGCCATCGCGGGCATCGTTGATTTCTTCGTCCGTCAGCGGAACAGTCTGGATCCGATCAATTTCCTTGAAGACCTCTTCCAGCGTCGCCGCGATGACATCGTTGCGCACCGCCGCCGAGACGCGGAAGTTCCCGATATCCGCTGGATAACTGAAGCCGGAGCCGATGCTGTAGGTATATCCCTTCTCCTCGCGGATGTTTTGCACCAGGCGCGAAGAAAAGGTGCCGCCGAGGACGTGGTTCATCACGCGCGCCGGGAAGTAATCGAGGCTGGCGCCCTGGATGCCGATATTGCCTAGGCGGAATTCGGCTTGTGTGCTGCCGGGCCGGTCCACCAGCAGAATCTGCTGCCCGCTGTTTTCCGGCAGTGATGGGTAGCTTGGGGAGTCGGCGCTGCCTTCCCAATCGCTGAAGAACTGCTCGGCGTAAGCGAGCCCTTCCTCGGTGGTGATGGCGCCGGCGATGATCAGCACGGCGTTGTCCGGCTGACGGCGGGATTGATAGAAGGCGACGATGTCATCGCGGGTGATGGCTTCCAGCGATTCAAAGGTGTAGAGATTCCCGTAGCCATGATCACTGCCGTAGAGCCGATTATCGTAGATGCGGCCGGCGACAAAGCCGGGCTGCGCCATACCGGCTTCCAGGCTGCTTATCCACTCCGCTCGCTCGCGCTCGAATTCGTTCTCGGGGAAGTTGGCGTTGAGGGTCATATCGGCGAGCAGATCGAAAGCCAGGTCACTATCTTCGATCAGGGCAAAGACGCCAAGCTGCAGGAAGTCGCTTGAGCCAACACTGTTGACGGCGCCGCCAACTTGCTCAATCGCGCTGGCGATGTCTTGCGCGCTGCGGGTTTCAGTGCCGCGCGAGATCAGGTATCCCGTGATGCCCGCCGTGCCGGGCAAGTCTTTCGGCTGGGCGGTGGAGCCGCCGACGAAGTAGACGTCCAGCGAGATGATGGGCATGTTGGGCTGCTCAATAACGACGACTTCCAGTCCGTTGTCCAAGATGTTTTCGCTGATGGTCGGGAAGTTGAATTCGTTAGAGTCCAATGGCGGCGGCGGTTCATCCTGTTTGATGACGTAGCGGTAGTCTGGCTCGGCTTCGACGGCGTCTTCAGCGGCGTAAGGTTCCACCGGCGGCGGCGCTTCCGCATCGGTTTCCACCACGTTGAACACGTGCCGGTCGCTCGCTTCCAGATACTGCGCAGCCACCCGTTGGATATCCTCGCTGGTGACCGACTGGTAGCGATTGATGCCTGTGAACACGGCATGGGGATCGCCCGTAAAGTAGTTCACGCTATGGACGCTTTCCGCCAAGCCCAGCGCCGTTTCCAAACCGAGAATGTTCCTGCTCCTGATGCCGGCGATGACTTTGTCGAGTTCTTCTTGCGGCAGGCCTTCATCGATGATCGTTTGAAGCTCTTCGTAGGCGGCGCTCTCAAGCTCCGCCAAGTCAACGCCCACATTGGCAAGCAGGATGAAGGCGAAATAACCGGGGCCGCGGTTGCCGTCTATCCAGGCGTCGGCTTGCAATGCTTTGCCGGTGTCGACCAGTCGCTTCGCCAGGCGGCTGGAATCGCCGACGCTCAGGACGCGCGAGAGCACATTCAGCGCCGGATAATCTTCATGGATCAGCGGCGGAATCTCGTATGCGACGAGAAGCGCCGGTATGTTGATAAAGGGATCTTCGATGGTGATGAACTCGGCTTCCTCTTGGTCAACCGGCACAAAATCCGGCAGCGCGGGCGGGTCGTCGCCGCGTGGGATAGGACCGAAGAGGTCTTCAATCATCGCCATGGTGATGTCAAAGTCAATGTCGCCGGCGACGACCAGTGTGGCATTGTTGGGGACGTAATAGCGGCGGTGGAAATCAATGACATCTTCAATCCGCGCGGCGTTAACGTCGTCAATGTTGCCAATCGCGGGTTGCTTATAAGGTTCGTAGGAGTAGGGAATGGTGATGAGCGCTTTCACCGCCGTGCCATAGGGGCGGTTGTCATAACTGCGTTGCAGCTCTTCTATGACAATGGCGCGCTGGTTATCGAGGTTATTCTGCGTCACGTCCAAGCCGCCCATGCGATCGGCTTCGATCCAAAGCGCCAAGGGCAACTGATGCGACGGGACAGTTTCGTAGTAGGCTGTGTAGTCTTTGCCGACATAGGCGTTTGAAGATCCGCCAACTGGCTCCAGCAAATCATCCATGCCGTTGTTTGGAATATGCGGCGAACCCTCGAACATCATGTGCTCAAAGAGATGGGCGAAGCCGCTTTTGCCTTCGGGGTCGTTAGCGCTGCCGACCTTGTACCAGATGTCGACTGCGACGGTCGGCGCCGTTGTGTCGCGCACCAGAATGACTTCCAAGCCGTTGTCCAGCCAATAGCGCTCCAATTCGAGCGCTTGTTCGCCGTCCGCGAAGCTCAGTCTGTTTGCCAACAGCAAGCAGAATACCAATAGAACGATTCGTTTCATGGGATACCAATCTCCTTTTGAGGCGCAATTCCACTGTATCATGAAAGAGAGGCGCAACAAATACCTTACAAGTGGTAAATGATCTGCAAACCTTCGGGGCGAATCAATAACGAATTAAGAGCAGGCGGCTTGCAAGTTAGCATGTCTGCGCTGCTGAAGGCGACGCGCATGATATTTGGCTGTCGATATTGGAATAGCGCGGAAGCGTCTTGAGGTCTGATGAGCCGGCGAAAGCAGACCCTTTTGGGGATTCTCGTCGGCCCGCGCCAGGCGGCGCAATTATGGGAAGAGCGCGGACAGCGCGAGCGTAAATCCGGGCAGAACATCTTCGCCGGAGAGGGCGCCGTCCGCCCCAATGGTTTCCCGTTCCATGCCTCCCTGCGCGCCCAGCCGGCAAACTTCCGCGCTTTTGCTGCTCGGGATAATAATCCAGACCAGTTGCGAACCATGGCTCAGGTAGATGGCAGCCTTTTGCCTCAACTCCGCTAGCGTATTGCTTGGCGACTTCACCTCTACAGCCAGGTCTGGCATGACAGTCGTCCATTTCTTGTTGAAAGGCGCCGCTGGCTGCTCAGTGCGTCTGAAGGCAAAATCGGGTCCAAGTAGCGTGTGTCGGTCGTCGAGCGAATAGAAACCGGCATCCACAGATGGGTTGCCGAGCTTGCGCTGCGGGTCGAATAGACGAACTCTGTGGAAAATCTCGGCGGCAATGAAGCCATGCTCTTCACCTGGCGCTGGCATCTCGATTACGTCTGCATTGATTAGCTCGAAACGTTTGTCGGCGTTTTCCGGCAAGTGGACGAAGCGCCAAAACTCGTCAACATCGAAAACACGCTCTTTGACTTCCATTATTGTCTCCAGCGCAATTGCTTTTGTTAGCCTAATCTTACCACGCGGCGAAAGGGATCCCCAAACGTCCAGGATTTGGTAGTGTATCGAAGTCGGTTGGAATTCACGTCAGGCGTAATATTCTTTCAGCGTCAACATCATCCTTTAGCGAAAATTGTAGGAGCGATTCTGTGAATCGCCCGCCGGAGATTATCAAGCGGGCGAGCCAAGGCTCGCCCCTACAGATGCTTGAATGATGATGTTTTCCATATTCAACCGAAATGGATACACTACCCAGGATTTCACAGGAGCGACGTCATAAAGAGGACGAGCCGCTTGCTCGCCCCTACTGTGTACATTGTGGATTGTGACAGATTACAGCACCGGCGCGCCGGCCGCCCGCGGGATGAACTGACCGGCGCCGTTGCGGCCCAGCCACTGATCGCCATCAACCAGCTTTCGCCCGCGCTGATAGACCTGAACGGGGACGCCCTTGACCTTCATGCCTTCGTAGCAGTTGTAGTCGACGCGCATATGGTGCGTCTCGGCGCTGATCCTGTGTTTCTTTTGCGGGTCCCAAACCAGGATGTCGGCATCCGCGCCGACGGCGATCGTGCCCTTGCGCGGGTACATGCCAAAGATCTTTGCCGGGTTGGTGCAGCAGAGCTCGACGAAGCGCGTCGGCGAGAGTCTGCCGCTGTTCACGCCCGCATCCCACATGACCATCATGCGGTCTTCCAAGCCCGGCATGCCGTTGGGGATCTTGGCGAAGTTGCCGAGGCCCAGTTCTTTGCCAGGCCGGCGATAAGACGGATCTTGCTTTTCGTAACCGACCCAATCCGTCCCGCCAGTCCGCTCATTCCATTCTTGCCAAGGTCCGTGACCGCCGTCATACCAGAAGTCGCAATGATCGGTGCTGACGATCTGCAGGGCGCCATCGCGGACCGCCCGCCACAGGACGCCGTGATCGCGTGTGCTGCGGATCGGAGGCGAACAGACATACTTCGCGCCTTCAAAGCCGGGCGCGCCCAGGTGATCGTCAACTGTCAGGAAGAAGTACTGCACGCAGGTCTCGCCCATCACCGGATAGCCAATCGCTCGCCCTCGCCGAATCGCTTCGACGGCGCTCTCGCAGGTGACATGCACGACATAGAGCGGGCAGCCGGTTAAGCCGGACATGACGACGGCGCGATTGGTCGCCTCGCCTTCAATCTCCGGCGGACGCGAAGACGCATGCCAGACCGGGTCGGTCTTGCCGGCCGCCAGCAGCGCGGGCGTAAGCGCCGCTTCGACATCGCCGTTTTCGGCATGCACCATCACGATCATGCCGTTGTCAGCCGCCACGCGCATCGTGCTAAAGAGGGTGGCGTCATCGATCATGAAGACATTCTTGTATGCCATGAACAGCTTCAAGCTGGTGATGCCTTCGTCGATCATGGTCGGGATCTCTTTCATGACGGCGTCGTTCAAGTCGGTGACGGCCATGTGGAAGGCGTAATCGATCTGGGCGATATCGCGCGATTTCGCCCACCAGGTCTCCAGCCCGTCGTGCAAGCTGCCGCCGATGGGCTGGACGACAAAGTCGATGTGCGTCGTGGTGCCGCCGAAAGCGGCCGCCATGTGCCCCACGTCAAAGTCGTCATTGCTGATGGTGCCGCCGAAGGGCAGATCGAGGTGTGTGTGCACGTCAATGCCGCCGGGCATCAGATACTTGCCGGCGCAATCGACCACATCGTGGTTGCCCGCGTCGAGCTTTTGGCCGATCAGCGTGATGGCTTCGCCTTCGACCAGCACATCGGCGCTGACCATATCGCTGGCGGTGATGATGGTTCCGTTTTTGAATAGTGTGCCCATGGTGTGTCTCCTTTGAAGCCTGTAGTTGTCCTCGAGATCCCATCAGTGGCGCTTGAACTGCCACATCAATGCTGGTTAGGCGCTTGCGCTGCCTCGCCGGGCCCGCTTCTGGTCTCTGGCTTAAGAGGCATATATCGCGGCTATTGCATCGCGGGCGTCTTTCTGGCATGGCGGTTCGGTGTATGCAACGCCATCCCAATGCTGGTATATGTGGCAAGCCTCGTGCGCCAGGATGCTTGCGACGCCGACCCGGCACAATCTCCCTAGATAGCAAGACAAAGACCCGGCGCCCACGCCAATCGTTCGGCTTGCCCCTTGAGCCCAATTCGTCGTATTCGCATGCGGGTAATCGGGTGTCGCTTCATTGAAGGATTCTACGATTTTGTCCGCCGCGTTAAGCACGAAGTTGTACCACTCCGCCGCGCTACGCTGCATCAAATCCAGTGTGCTGTTGATTCCGTACACAAACCACTCCGACCCCTCGATGATTGGTCGGCCAAGTGTGCGTTCGGATGGTCCCCATCGATCGACAGGCTGCGTGGAAGCGGCAGGCTGTGCCAAAGTCGGACACTGCCCGTTCTGAAATGCCCAATAACCGTTTGTCCAGTCGGCGTCGCTTTGGCATTGCCGGTCCACATAGCAGCAGTTGTCCACTTGAACTGTACGCTGCGTGGGAAGCTGCGCTGATGGCTGCGACTGTGTTTGCGACGGCGCGGGACATTGGTTGTTCTCGTATGCCCGATATCCAGCCTCCCACTCGGCGTCGCTCTGACATTGTCGATCGACGAAGCAGCAGTTGTCCACCTGCGGAGACTGCTCCTGAGATCCTGTCTGCGGGCTCGCTGTGACCCGCGTATGCTTGACCCAACTCGCCATCCACAGTTCGCGCCTATTTCGGATGATGCGCAACCAGCGGTTGAATTCGCCCGCCACTTGCAGCGTAGTGCCAGCGAGCGCTGTTTCCAAGACATTGGCTTCTAAGCTGTTGCTTTCCCTCAAATTCGTATTGAATGTGAGGCGGATCTCATAGTCTTGCGCCGATGTCATACCGAATAAAACCATACCCGCGATAATCGCAGCGCAACACTTGTACCAAATCATTTGCTCCTACTTCGATTCTTATCCTACGGTAGCCGGAACTTCCTACTCAAATCTCGATGCCGGCGTAAATCTCCGCCAGCGGCAAATCGCAGCCCAATGCTTCCAGCGGCACAACCGCATCCAAGCCGGCATATTCTTGTGTGCGCCACCGGTCGTCTTGGCGCGAATCCACCTCGACTTGCGCTTTGAATTGGTCGATGACGAGGTAGACCTGAAGCGAAGGGATGCTTTGGTACTGTTCGCGCTTGAAGCCGCGGTCTTTGGCGGCGGTTGTGGGCGAAATCACTTCCGCGACCAGTGTGGGGTTAAACAAGTTTATCGCGCCTTCATCAAGCTCCGGTTCGCCGCGGACGATGCTCAAGTCCGGATAGAGATAGCGCGTTGGACTGACGCTGTTGCGCATGGCGCTGCTGTATACGTGAAAGCCGCCGCCTCGCAATCGCAACCCTAGCGCAATTGCAAGGTTGATCATTATTTCCGCGTGAAAAGCTGTCCCGCCTGTCATCGGATAGACCTCGCCGTCAATGTATTCGTTCTTGTATTCGCTCGCTTCGTCGAAGGCGAAGTATTCTTCGACCGTCATTTGGCGTACGCGTTCGATTGCCATTGTTATGCCTCGCGCTTGCTATTGGAGAAAGTATATCACTTTCGCTTCATCCAATGCCTTGGCGCCAGAATGGGTGGCGGGATTTACCCATAGCCGGGATGACGCGCTTTTCCAATTTGCGTCAAATCTCGATGCCGGCGTAAATCTCCGCCAGCGGCAACTCGCAATCCAGCGCTGGCAGCGGCACTGTCGCCTGCAGGTCGCGGTATTCATGCCGCCGCCAGCCATCTCCCTGGCGCTCGTGCAATTCGACATACACTCGATGCTGGTCGATCACGAGATAAGCTTGCAGCGAGTCGATGCTCTGATAGTAACGCCGCTTTTCGTCGCGGTCACGATCGATTGATGATGGCGAGGTGACTTCGCCAACCAAGGTGGGATTCCATAGCGTAACCGCCCGTTCATCTGTCGCGGCCTTGCCGCAGAAGACGCAGAAGTCAGGGTAAACATAACGCGTCGGGTTGACGCGGTTGCGCATATCGTTGCTGATAACCCGACAATCGCTCCCTTTCAAGCGTTGACGGAGCTCTCCGCTGGCGTTCGCCATGATAATGGCGTGATAAAGTGTGCCACCTGTCATCGGGATGATCTCGCCGTCAATATATTCATATCGAACCTCGGTTGCTTCGTCAAAAGCGATGTACTCCTCGACCGTCATTTGGCGGACGCGTTCGATTGCCATGGTCTTTCCTCGCTTGCTATTGGCGAAAGTATATCACTTTCGCGTCATGCCAATGCCTTGCAGTTTGAATGGGTGGCTGGATTTACCCATAGCCGGGATGACGCGCTTTTCCAATTTGCGTCATAGCTCAATGCCGGCGTAAATCTCCGCCAGCGGCAACTCGCAATCCAGCGCTGGCAGCGGCACAATCGCATCCAAGCCGGCATATTCTTGGGTGCGCCACCGGTCGTCTTGGCGCGAATCCACTTCGACTTGCGCTCTGAATTGGTCGATGACGAGGTAGACCTGAAGCGAAGGGATGCTATGGTACAATTTCCGCTTGAAGCCGCGGTCTCTGGAGGCGGTCGCTGGCGAAATCACTTCCGCGACCAGTGTGGGGTTAAACAAGTTTATCGCGCCTTCATCAAGCTCCGGTTTGCCGCGGACGACGCTCAAGTCCGGATATAGATAGCGCGTTGGACTGACGCTGTTGCGCATGGCGCTGCTGTAAAAACGAAAGTCGCCGCCTCGCAGTCGCAGTTGCAGCGCGAAAGCAACGTTCAACATTATTTCTGCGTGATAAGCTGTCCCGCCCGTCATCGGATATACCTCGCCGTCAATGTATTCATTCTTGTATTCGCTCGCTTCATCGAAGGCGAAGTATTCGTCAACCGTCATTTGGCGTACGCGTTCGATTGCCATGGTCTTTCCTCGCGCTTGCTATTGGCGAAAGTATATCACTTTCGCTTCATGCCATTTGCGATGGCGCCAGAATGGGTGGCGGGGCTTAGGCAAAAGCCGGGATAATCTTCTCGCCGTATTCAGCCACGATGCGCTCTTCCTCGCCGCACATCAGGTAGATATTGAATTGCGTGACGCCGGCCGCTTCCAAGTCTTTCAGCTTGGCGATGTGCTCATCGACGCCCCCGAGAATGCCGAAAGCGTCAACGATATCCTCGCTGATGAAATCGAGATGATCGGCGTGTTTGTCGGCGTGCTCTTTGTAATCGTAGCCCTTGCGCCCTTCAATATAGGCGGTCAGGCTGTCGGGGATATCGGGGCTGTCCATGCCGTAACGCTCGACGATATCGGCCACGTGATTGCCCACCATCGCCGGGAACCAGCGCGTTTGCTCGCGCGCCACTGCTATGTCGCCCACCCAAACGGGCGCCGCCGACATGATCTGGTAATTCGACATATCTGCCCCAGCCGCCTCGCCCCCGGCGATCGCCTGCTCGCTGAACCACTTGACCAAGCCCGGATCCGCCAACTGAATCACCAAGCCATCACCGCTGCGTCCGGCGCCGGCGAGCGCCTTAGGTCCATAAGCGGCGATCCAGATGGGCAGCTCATAACCGTTCGCCCAGGGGAGTTGCGCTGATGTGTCGTCATAGGCGACCTCGTCGCCGCGCGCGAAACCGCGCAGGGCATCGGCGAAGCGCTCCATATTGGCGACCGTCATCGGCTTCTTGCCCAACATGCGGCGCGAACTGTCCCCGCGCCCAATGCCAACTTCAATGCGATTGCCGCTCTGCACCGCCAGCGTGGCGTACATGCTGCCAGCCACCGACCACTCGCGCACGCCCGGGTTGGTCACCAGCGGACCAAAGATCATGCTGTCGGTATGCGCCATGCAAAGCGCCATCGTCAGATAGCATTCGCGCCACAAAACATGCGAATCGAAGAACCAGCCATATTTGAAGCCGGCGACCTCCGCTTGCTGGCAGAGCGCGACCGTTCGCTTCGGAGAAATATCGCCTTTGAATGTTATGCCGAAATCCATGTTGTCGCTCCGCAGTAACTTAACGTAATTTGGGCGGGCGACCCAATGGCTCGCCCCTACAAAATCTTGTGCTTTAGCGGGCGATTCACAGAACCGCCCCTACAGTCTCGCTGGGTTGCGGGTTTGGAAAAGTCTTTAACTTGTCGAGACCGTATCCTGCACCAGCTCGCCATATTGGTCGGGACGGCGATTGAAATAAAAATGCCAGGTATCGCGCACGTCCTGAATCATACTCAGATCGAGATCGCGCACGATGAGTTCTTCGTCGTAGGCGCTGCCGAGATCGCCGATGAACTGCCCTTTGGGATCGCAGAAATAACTCTCGCCGTAGAAGTCGTCATCGCCGTGCTCCTCGATGCCGACGCGATTGATCGTGCCGACGTAATAGGTGTTGAAGATGGCGTGCGATGTCTGCTCAATGCGCCAGAGATGCTGGCTTAAGCCGCGTGAAGTCGCCGAGGGGATGAAGACCATCTCGGCGCCATTCAGCCCCAGCGCGCGCGCCCCTTCGGGGAAGTGCCGGTCGTGGCAAATGTAAACGCCGACCTTGCCGACAGCGGTATCGAATACGGGATAGCCGAGGTTGCCCGGGCGAAAATAAAACTTCTCCCAAAAGCCGGGCAGATGCGGGATATGCGTCTTGCGATATTTGCCCAGGTAGCTGCCATCAGCATCAATGACGGCGGCTGTGTTGTAATAAACGCCGACGCCATCACGCTCGTAAATCGGCACGATCAAGACCATATTGAGTTCAGCCGCCAATTGGCGGAAGCGCTGCGTGGTCGGTCCATCGGGGATCTCCTCGGTGAAGGCGAAGAACTGCGGATCCTGCACCTGGCAGAAATAGGGACCGTAGAACAACTCTTGATAACACATGATCTGCGTGCCCTGGTCGGCCGCTTGGCGCGTGTAGTCGATATGCTTTTCGATCATGGATTCCTTGTCGCCGGTCCAGGTCGCTTGCAGCAGGGCGGCGCGCACGGTTCGATTGTCTGTCATGGGGATGTCCTTTCTGAAGGATACTTCTAGAGATATACCAGCAAGTTTTCCATAGATTCAGCTGTGTGGTTGCGGTGCAAATCTCGCAACGCATTCACCAAAGCGCCAAGCTCGCTGCTCTTGTATCGAATGAAGGCAATGCCGCAGTGCGTCGGGTGGGTCCTCGCCAAAACCTGGAAATCCTTGTCTTGCGAACAGATTACACGGCCCAGCATGGTGGCAAAACGCAGTTGTTCCAGATCGCCTGTGCCGCACCGCTCGGCCTTCTGTGTAGTCATGACATCAATACCTTGACTTGCTAGCTGAGTCGCAGCGGCTTCGGGCATGTTCTCGTCGAAGTAAAAGCGTATCTGCTGCTCAGACAAGCCGCTCTTGCTCCAGCCTGCCGGCTCTTGCAGCTAAATCCGCGTCTATTTCAGACTGATGCAAATAGTAATACGCCATTGCAGCATGAACTTGCGCCAGGTTAATCTCAAAGTGAGCGGCGGTCTCCTCATCGTCGATCGCGCCTTGCCGCTGGTGCTTGACGATATCGGCTACACATCTGTCGCTGCCGAGGAGGCAAGGGCGCCCGCCTTGAATCTTGGGATCGCGGTAGATTAAGTTGATGCTTTCAGTCTGAGGCGGCGCGTCTTTTGGCAGACCGTTCGCTGGAACTGGAAGGCTTACGTACCAGTCTTCCGCCGCTCTTTCGCCCAAGGTATCCAGTTTCTCACTGAATAGTCTGTCCTCTTCAAATTCGGAGTCGACTTCAGCCTGATGCAAGTAGTAGTAGGCAAGGGCGGAATGGACTTGCAGCAAGCTGAGTCCATAAGTTTCGGCGATCTCTTGCGGGCTGCGCTTGTCAACACCACGTCGAAATTGAGCTACGTACTTCACTTTGAGCGATCTGCCGATAATGCATGGGCGGCCTGAGCGTCTCTTGAGATCGCGCCAAACGACTTCAATGCTTTCGATTGTCTTCATGACTGCCTCCTCGCGTGGGCGACCCACAGCGTCGCCCATGCACCACTACCTGGCATGCTCCTTGCCACAGCGCTCAAGCGCCTGCTGCGCCGCGCGCACGTTGATCTTCGGCGCCGCGTCGCGATAGAACTGCGCCGCCGCTGCAGCTGCCGCCGCGGCGACCGTGCCTGCGCCGGATCAAGTTGATGCTTTCCACTATTCTTGCCATTTCATCCTCTATTTCTTTGTGGTCAACTATGAATCTACCGAAACTCGACAAGGTTTCTCATCTCTGCCGAAGTTCTTTCATCGGCAATATTCCGCAGGCTTCTCACGATGTAGCCGATGTTGCGTTGACCCTTCTCGAAAAAAACAATTCCGGCATGTTGCGCACCGGCTCGCGCCATTCGCACGTAGTCGGCATCGCGTGTGCAAATCACGCGGTTTTCTGCTGTGGCTAGTTCGAGCAAGTTTGGGTCACCCTCACTGAATATCTCCAATGCATGCACCGACGAGACATCAATTCCACTCGCTTTCGATTGTTTGGCTACGCTAGGCGGCATGTATTCGTCCATGAAATATCTAATCCGCTTAGCGTCCAAGAGTCTCCGCTTTCACACGCCGAATGTATTCGTGATCGACTTGTATGTCCCGGTCGATTTCTTTCTTGTGCTCGTGATAGTAGGCCAAAGCGGCATAAACTTCGCCAATCGGAATTTCATATAACAAGGCGATTTTCTCGGGTTCTCTCTCGCCCTGCTGTTGCTCCATCACAATGTCCATGACACGCAGCCCAGTACCGACTATACACGGGCGTCCTCCACGTACGCTGGGGTCGCGATAGATCAAATTGATGCTTTCGATTGTCTTCATGACTGCCTCCTCGCGTAGGCAACCCACAGCGTCGCCCCTACGCCACTACCTGGCATGCTCCCGCCCGCAGCGCTCGAGCGCCCGCTGCGCCGCGCGCACGTTGATCTTCGGCGCCGCGTCGCGATAGAACTGCGCCGCCACTGCAGCTGCCGCCGCTTGTCCATCAGCCGAGCCGTCGCTCAAGTCCGGCGCATAATCGTCGGCGCTCAAGCCGACGATTGGCTCGAGCGTGATTTCGACCACATTCTCGCGCCGAACGCGCTCCAGCTTCTTGCGCCGTTTCTCCGCCGCTTTTGCCATGGCTGCATCGCCGATGCCGCTGTAGTAGTCGCTTAGCTGCGCTTCCAGCTCAATGGCGAAAGTAAAGACGGCGCCAAATGTATTCAACGAAGCCATCGCCCTAGACCCACCGTTCAATCACGATTTTGCGCTCGGTATAAAACTCGATCGAATCCATCCCCTGCCCGTGCAGGTCGCCGAAGAAGGAGTCTTTCTGCCCGCCGAAGGGGAAGGAGGCCGAGGGCGCCGCCACGCCGATATTGACGCCGATGTTGCCGGCATTGACGCTGTACTTGAACTCGCGCGCATATTTGCCATTGCTGGTGAAGATGCTGGCGGCATTGCCATAGCGGCTCTGATTAACGATGTCGACCGCGTCTTCGAAGCTGTCCGCTTTCATCAGCGAGAGGACCGGACCAAAGACTTCTTCAGTCGCCATGACCGTATCCGGCTGCACGTCGGCAATCAGCGTGGGGCCAACCCAGGCGCCGTTTTCGTATCCCTCGACCGTGAAATCGCGCCCGTCGACCACCACATCAGCGCCCTCGCCCTCGCTCTGCCCGATCATGGATTCGATGCGATTCACCGCCGCCTCGCTGATGACCGTGCCCATTTGCGTCGTCTCGTCCAAGCCATAGCCGACCTCGAGCGCGGCAACCTGCTTCGCCAGCTCGTCCTTGAGTTGATCGTAGGCATCGCCGACGCCAACGGCGACCGCAGCCGCCAGACAGCGCTGGCCCGCGCAGCCATAAGCCGCGCCCAGGATATTCTTGACGCTGGCTTCGATATCGGCATCGGGCATGACGGCGATGTAATTCTTGGCGCCGCCCTGCGCCTGAACGCGCTTGCCATTGCGCGTACAGGTTTCGTAGATGATCTTCGCTACCGGGCTCGAGCCGACGAAGGACACACCTGTCACATCGGGATGTTCCATCAGCGCGGTCGCCGAGGGCACGCCGCCATTAACCAGATTGACCACGCCTTCCGGCAAATCCAGCTCATCAAGCATCTCGAAGAGAAACTCGGTTGCCAGCGGCGTCTGCGGCGATGGTTTTAGAATGAAGGTATTGCCGCAGGTGATGGCGGTCGGCAAGAACCACAGCGGCACCATAAAGGGGAAGTTGAAGGGTGTGATCGCGGCGAAGACGCCGGCCGGCTGCCGCACCGTCGTCTCGTCAATGCCAGAGCTGATGTCTTCCAGCCCGTCGCTGCGCATGAGCACCGGCACGCTCATGGCGAAGTCAATGCTTTCGATGGCGCGGCGCACCTCGCCACGCGCTTCGTCCATCGTCTTGCCGTGCTCGCGCACCACAATCTGCGAGATCTTTTCAAAATTGTCTTCCGCCATCACTTTGAAGTGGTGCATGTATTGGGCGCGCACCAGCACCGGTGTGCCGCGCCATTCATCGAAGGCGGCTTTGGCTGCGCCCACCGCAGCATCCACATCTTCGCGCGTCGAATCGGGACAGTTCGCCAACAGCTCGCAGGTCGCTGGATCGCGCACCGGGATGAGATCAGCCGCCCCAGATTCAACCCAGTCACCGTCTACATAATTCGATATCGTTCTAGTCATTGATCGCTCCTTTATCAGGCTAGCAGTCTTTGCCTGCATCATACTCGAATCGTCAGCAGTTTTTGGATACCCGGCGCCGCTAATGTACAATTCGCACGGAGACACATTGTACAACATTGGGGCGTCGAAAGCCTTCGTCTCGTCGCTGTAGCGGGCGCCTGCTCGGCGCGAATGGCGCGTCGAATAAAATAGGCGTCCGCCTGAGCCGATATTTCGCGGAGATGGTCCCTGAACTTTTGACATATCATCGTACATTGTGTAGCAATTTAGCGCAGCATGTTGGACACAATGTTGGAATATGCTAAACTATAGGGCATACTTGCGAGAAAATGCAATAGGAAAGCAGGATACTCGCGCATACTGTGCCGATCTGCGGGGAAACAGGAGAAAATGAATGACAACTTCTGCTGAAATCATGGAACGCTATCGCCAAGTGATGTTTCCGGCCGCCGCACCTTACCATGGCGACGCGCCGCTGATCGCCGATCGCGCCAAAGATCAATATATCTGGGATGTGGACGGCAAGCGATATCTTGATTTCTTCGGCGGCATCCTCACGGTATCAGTTGGGCATTGCAACGACGAGATCAGCGAGCGAACGATGGCGCAGCTGCGGAAGCTGCAGCATACATCAACGATCTACGTCAACGAGAGCATGGTGCGGCTGGCGGAAAAAGTCGCCGAGCTCACGCCGGGCCGGCTGCAGAAATGCTTCTTCACCAACAGCGGCACCGAAGCCAATGAGACGGCGGTGCTGGCGGCGCGCATGTATACCGGCAATCCGATCATCATCACGCTGCGCCATGCTTATTCCGGGCGCTCAATGCTGGCGATGAGCCTCTCCGCGCAGGGGCCTTGGCGGCTGGGCGGCGTGGTCGATCCTTATGTCAGGCATGCGCGCAATCCCTACACCTTCCGCGCGCCGGCGGGCATGAGCGCCGAGCAGGTGGTTGATCTCTGCGTGGCTGACCTGGAAGAGACGATCGCCACGGCGACCGAAGGGCGCATCGCCGCTTTTATGGCTGAGCCGATTCAAGGCGCGGGCGGTTTCATCGTCCCGCCGGAAGATTACTTCCAGCGCATCCTGCCGATCGTCAGGGCAGCGGGCGGGGTATTCATTTCGGACGAGGTGCAGACGGGCTGGGGCCGCACCGGCGGCAAGTGGTTCGGCATTGAGCAATGGGGCGTCGAGCCGGATATCATGACCTTCGCCAAAGGCATGGGCAACGGCAGCCCCATCGGCTGCACCATCGCCACGCCCGAAATCGCCGACGCGGTCGCTGGGCTTACCTTTTCCACCTTCGGCGGCAATCCGGTGACGATGGCGACCACGCTGGCGACCATCGAATATATGGAGGCGCATGACACGCCGACCAACTGCCAAGTTCAAGGCGAAAGCATGGCGGAAAAGCTGGCAGAGTTCGCCGCCGAGTTTCCCATCATCGGCGAGGCGCGCGGCATGGGGCTGATGCAGGCGCTTGAAATCGTGCAGCCGGGGGGCATTGAGCCGGACGCGGCGCGGACGGTCGCCTTCGTTGACGCCTGCAAAAAGAAAGGCTTGCTGTTGGGCAAGGGCGGCTTGTATGGCAATGCCGTGCGCATCGCGCCGCATCTGAATGTGTCGGCGGAAGATATGGATGTCGCGATGGATATCATCGCGGGCGCCCTGGCAGAGGTGTCATAGTCCCGACGGAATCGTTGTAGGGGCGACCTGCTAGGTCACCCGAATTCATGTAGTTGTAGGGGCGGCCTGGTAGGTCGCCCGAATTCAGATGTACAAGGTATTATAAATCTCGCTAAACGACTTGATCTTTCATGACCGATATCACCGTAGAGCCGACAGCCTCAGGCGCCCGTTTTCGGAACTTAAGAAAGCCCGCTCAGATCGCCTTGACGCTGCTGGCGCTGGCGCTGGTCCTCAATCTGTGGAGCGGCTTCGGCGGCTTGGCGCTGGACGATGAGGCTTTGCTGGAATCCACCTGGGGCAAGCTGGCGACCTGGATGGCCGATCAAACCGGCAACGAGCCCGACGAGATTCGCTCTCCACTGGCGATATATGCCGAGAACTGGGCGAATGAATTGGGCGCGCGCGAACTGGACGCCGCTATCCTCTACCGCGCCATGCGTAATATGCTCATCGCCTACTGCGGGCTGATTGTGCTGCTGCTGGTCTATAGCTTGATGGCGATTGTCGTTCGTCCGCGGCGCGTGGCGATACTTTGCTTCATCATTCTAATTCTGCTTGATGCACTCCTGTTTTTGATCCCGTCGTTTGAAGGCGGCAGCGCCCTGATGCCGCTGATCGCCGCTATTCTGGCGCTGATGGCGGCGACTGTGCTATCCGCGGGCAAAATGAACCGGATTGTCGGTTTCTTTTTGGCGCTTTCCTTTCTGCTTGTCGGCTGGGAAGCGAGCAAAGTCTTCGCCAATTCAGTTTCCTACAAGATCCTGCTGCCACAGCAGTCTTGGAGGTATCGGACGACGGAGACGATGGAAGCGGCGCTGGATTCGCTGCTCGCCGGCGAGGTGGATTATGTCATCGCCGATCGCAAGGATCTCGACGACTTGATGCCGCCGCACCCGCCTAAAGATGATGAGGGCGAGGCGCTGGCTTATCAAGAATTGCGCTACCTGGCGAGCCTCGATCGCGGCGACGGCGTCGCCATGCTGCCGATTGCGCCGGCTTTCCCCGGGCGCCTGAGCGTTGCCGTCCGCGCCGATGAAGCCCCGCAGAACGCGGCGGCGCGCGATATCTTCGGCGGCGAGATCGCAACAGTGGCCGGCGGCTTCGCCCAAGAGCGCTTCCTCAACCAGCCGCGCAACCTTGTATTGCTCGATTTGAAGATATTCAACGACTTGAATCTGCCGCATTTGCAGATGATTGCGGAAGCCTTCTTGCAGCCGGCGCGCCGCAACGGCGAGCTGCTGCTCTTGCGCATCCTGGCTGATGCCGGCATGTATACTTTCAGCGAGGCGATCTTCGGTTTCCTCTTTGGCGCTGCGCTCGGCTTCATATTGGGGACAGCCTTCGCGCATTCGCCCTTGCTGGAGCGCGGATTGCTGCCCTATGTAGTCGCTTCTCAGACGGTGCCGATCCTGGCGATTGCGCCGATGGTCGTCATCTGGCTGGGCGCCGGGCAATTGTCGGTGGCGGTCATCGCGGCCTATTTGACCTTCTTTCCGGTGACCATCAATACTTTGCGCGGCTTGCTTTCGCCGGCGGCGGAGCAAGTCGAGTTGTTGCGTTCCTACGCCTCGAGCCGCTGGACGATCATGTGGAAGCTGCGCCTGCCCGAGGCGCTGCCGTATATCTTCACCGCGCTGAAGGTGTCTGCGACCGCGAGCGTCGTCGGCGCGATCATCGGCGAGCTGCCCTCGGGCATCGGCGACGGGCTGGGGCGGGCGATACTTGACTTCAGTTCCGACTATAGTATGGTCTCGACGCCGAAGCTCTGGGCTTCGATTATTATGGCGGCGGCAGTCGGCATCCTTTTCTTCGTCTCGGTCAACCTGGCTGAGCGCTGGGCGCTGCGCCGTTATATGCGGGCATTGGATTGACGTTGCAAGTATGTGTCAAATTCGGTCGATTGTGCTCGGAGGAGCGGGCATGTTTGAAACGATTTGATATGAAGGCGACATCGCCTAAAGTTAGATTGTAGGGGCGACTGACTCGCTGTGTCTACGCGCGGCGGTGTGTCGCCCGTAGCAATGCAGAACTGTGTGAGGCTTGGGGGTGGGGTAGGCTAGACGCATGTCAGCGGACAGCAAAGACATCGCCATCTTGGCGCGAGGCATCAACAAGATCTTCAATCCAGGCTCGGATGAAGCGGTGATCGCCTTAAAGGATATCAACCTGGAAGTCGAGGCCGGCGAATTCATCTCTCTGATCGGTCCATCGGGTTGCGGCAAATCGACTTTGATGCGGCTGGTCGGCGATCTCATTCAGCCGTCCGCTGGCGAGCTGCGGGTCAACGGCAAGGCGCCCGGTCGCGCGCGCCTCGATCGCGATTATGGCATGGTCTTTCAAGCGGCGACGCTTTACGAATGGCGCAGCGTAACGAAGAATGTGCAGCTCCCGCTTGAGGTCATGGGTTATCCCAAGGCGGAACGACAAGCGCGCGCCCAAGCCATGCTGGAAATGGTCGAGCTCGGCGCCTTCGTCAACCATTACCCCTGGCAGCTTTCGGGCGGGATGCAGCAGCGCGTTTCGATTGCGCGGGCGCTGGCTTTTGACCCGGCGGTGCTGCTGATGGACGAACCCTTCGGCGCGCTGGACGAATTCACGCGCGAACGCATGAACCTGGAACTGCTCAAGATCTGGCAGCAAACCGGCAAGACCATTATATTTGTGACGCACAGCATCTCGGAAGCGGTCTTTCTTTCGAATCGCATCGTGGTGATGTCGCCGCGCCCCGGGCGCATCACCGAGATCGTCGGCAATACCCTGCCGCATCCGCGCGACTTCAACACGCGCAATGACCCGGCTTATCATGACTTGGTGGCAAAGGTGCGTGATCTGCTGCGCGACGCGCACGGGCTGGAATGGAGCGAGAGTGATGGTAATGGCTGAAGCGCGCGCTGCCGCAACGCTGACCGCGAACCTTCGCCGCCGGCTGACCTACTACTCCCCTACCATCGCCATCGCCGTCGGCGTCATTCTGCTCTGGGAGTTCATCGTCCTCATCTTCGATATTCAGCAGTTCCTCTTGCCGAAGCCCTCCGCCATCTTCGCTGAATTCATGCTGCAGGTCGATTTGTGGCTGGCGCCTGGCGAACGATCTATCCTCTTCGAATCGAGCGGCGCCACATTTTGGGAGGCTTTTGGCGGTTTCTTCATCGGCTGCGGGGGCGGGATCCTGGTGGCGCTGATCACCTCGCGCTGGACCATCGTCAGCGAGGCGACCATGCCCTTCGCCATCGCCGCCAATTCGGTGCCCATCATCGCCTTCGCGCCGATAATGAACAATTGGTTCGGCATTACGAATCCGGCTTCAAAGATGGCGATCGTGGCGATCATTGTCTTTTTCCCCACTATGATAAACACGGTGCGCGGCTTGACGCTGGTGGACGCCCAGCAACTGGAGCTGATGCGCTCTTACGCCGCCCAACCGGCGCATATCCTCTTCAATCTGCGCATCCCCAACGCGCTGCCCTACATCTTCAGCGCCTTGCGCGTCGCCAGCGCCCTGAGTTTGATCGGCGCGGTCGTGGCGGAATTCTTCGGCGGGCCGCGGGCGACGCTGGGCGTTTACATCACACAGGAAGCCAGCGCCTTTGATTTCGCCAAAGCCTGGACGGCGATCATGATGGCTTCGATCATTGGCGTTTCGTTTTATCTGGTGGTGCTGCTTGCGGAGAAGCGACTGATGCCCTGGCACGTGTCTCTGCGCGGGCAGGGCTGAGCCTAACTTAAACTTTAGAAACGCAGGGGCGACTCTGTGAGTCGCTGTTGAAAAACACCCCCATCCCCCGGCCCCCAAAATGAGGGAAGGGGAGCAAAATTACTGCAAATATGCGGTTAAAAATCCCTCCCTCTTCATGCGCCGCGTAGACACTGGCGGTCGGGGAGGGATTTAGGGTGGGGGGAAATGAGTATTTCAACAGTCCGCGGCGAGAGCCGCCCCCGGCGAAGGCGAGGCTAGCAATCCCAGGCGTCCGAAAGCAATTTGCGCATCGCTTCTACAACAGGGTCCCAGCGCGCCCGACTGTATTTTTTCCGCATTTGCAGCGCTTCGTTCAAGTCCATTGGGTTGGCGTGGGTGGCGCGCCCCAAGCCGGCCAGCGCCCGCGTCCAGCGCTCGACATGGCCGGCGCCATGATGCGTCTCCGCTTGGTAGCTCTGCAAATCCTGAACCAGGCTTTCCGGTACGCAGTCATCGCCACCGCCGACATTGCTGTCCTCCGAATGGCTGCCCGTGCCGGCTTTTGGCGGCGGCGCGTACAAGCCGAGGCCGGCTTCCACCTTGATCGGCGGGTAGTCCTTTTGTTGGTAGTGTCCTCGCGGTTTTTTCGGGTTGCCGCCTGGCGGCTGGGAACGGCCATAGACGCGGATATTGATCGTGTAGACGCTGCCTTTGCGCAAGTTGCCGCAATCGGCTTTACGCATCCTGCCGCTGTGATCGTCCTGGCCGCGATGATGGTGCCGCGCCGTGTTGCACTGCGCGACATGGCCCCCCGCCGTCGCCGTCACGATGAAGTCATAGATCCAGGCTTCATTTTTGATGCCCGTAATACTGCCGCGGTTGCTGTAATTGTAGGAATGAAAAGCGCCGATGGGGTGGATGCTGCGTGTTTGGCTGCGTGTGTTGCTCGGGACCTTGAACGTAACGATGAATGAAGAATCGGTCACGCTGCTTTGGTCTATGGATGGGGTATCCAAGTGCTGTTGAGCGCTGGCAATGCCCGCAGGCAACAGGAGCAATGCCGCCACGAAGAACGAGAACAAGTATTTCCGAAACATGATAGAATCTCCTTTTCCTGCGGATTTTGAATGAGCCATTTCCACAATAACGGTGGGTGGAATCGGCTTCAAGAAAATCTTACCCGCCTTTATGCGCTGGCAAGGCGAGCGTCAGGCTTCCGCTAGGCAAGCATAGAGCAAGCGCAGGGCAACGCAGGAAAACCGCCGTTTTGCTGGGCTATGACGCGCGACCAGGCAACTGGCGAGCCAGGAATAGAAGATTTGGAAAAAGAAAGAGCGACTCAGCGAGTCGCCCGTTATACCGATATGTCGCGGACGGCATAGCATGCCGCCCGAATATTTCGCGAGACTGCAATCAGCCGGCGCTAATCCCCCGCCAGCTTCTCCAGCGCGTCGATCACCGGCTGCCAACGCGAGCGGGTGAATGTATCCGCCATTTCCTCGGCTTCCGACAAGCTCATCGGGTCGTCATGGCCCTCATGGTCCCGGCTGATATGCCCCAGCGCGGCCAGCGCCCGCGTCCAGCGCTTGACATGAGCATCGCCGTGCTGCGTTTCACCTTGATAGCCTATCAACGTGTTGATCAAGCTCTGCGGCACGGTATAAGCTTCTTTTTCCGGCTCCGGCTCCGGCGGTGGCGGGACAGGCGTAGTGGTCGGTGGCGGCGGCGGGACGGGTGTATTCGTCGGCGGTGGCGGCGGGATGGGCGTGTTCGTCGGAGCTGGCGGCTGCAAAACCGTTAGCGCGTCGACGACAGGCTGCCAGCGGCTGGTGGAGAACTGATCCCGCATCGTCTTGGCTTCACTCAGTGTCATCGGGTTGGCGTGGCTGCCCCAGCCCAATGCCGCCAGCGCCCGCGTCCAGCGCAGGACATGGGCATCGCCATGCTGCGTCTCGCCTTGATAGCCAATCAACGTCCGAATCAAACTGGCGTAGGGTCCGCTGGGTTGCGGCAGTTGTTGCTGCTGGTCTTGTTGCTGCTGGTCTTGTTGCTGCTGGTCTTGTTGCTGCTGGTCTTGTTGCTGCTGGTCTTGTTGCTGCTGCTGTTGGTCTTGCTGCTGCACGCTGTCCTGCTGCTGCACGTTGTCCTGTGACGACTGTTTGGGAACCGGCGTGCTCGTCGGCGGCGGGACGGGCGTATTCGTCGGCGGCGGGTCAGCCATGCCAAAATGCGCCTCGCCACTGCGCTTGCCGCCATCTTGCAGGTAAGCCGTCAGATAGGCGGTGTAATCTGCGCCGGGGGTCAGCCCATTGATGCGATGGCTGGTCGCGCTAGCGCCCAAGGGGAAGGCGTAGCTTTCGCTATTCCCGCCGAAGACTTCCAGCAGGTAAGCGCTCGCGCCGCTGACGGCTGCCCAGGACAGCGAGACATCGGTCAGGGGATTGCCGGGATAATCAACCTCGATGTAGATGGGGGTTGCGCTGGGGTTAAGCTCATTATCCTGAGAATCCTGCCCCAGAATCTGGGGGGAGGGGATGGGCAGCGTCCTTATTTTGTGCATGCTCGCGCCGATGCGATTGGCTGAATTGTCCGCATTTTTCCGCCATGCTTCCAGCTGGATATGGAAAGTTCTGTCGGCGGGCAGATTGCAATATCTTACATGTAGATTGTCGTCTACATCGCCTGCATGAGAGGATACGGTACCCGTGACTTTGAGGTTCCAAGTGAGTACGTTGCCATTTCTGTTGGCGGGTGTGGTTTGCTCAAACGTATAAACGGCTGGTTTCGCTAGTCTTCCTTGTATTCCAGGTTCTTGGGTTGCAGCAGGAGATACTAAGACCTGACGGGTAGCTCTGCAACTTCCGCCACTGACGCCTCGGAAGCTGCCGTTATCTCCAGAAAACTTCGAGACTTTGTAGAAATTCGCCCCGGCGAAGGGAACGATATCGAAGTCGATGCTGTGATCGGTCCTCACCAAGTTGTGAATATCAACGCCGGGAATGCCGGCGCCGTGGCTGTGAGTCGTCACCGTCAGGCTGGCGCTGGCCAGGGCTAGACCCCGACCGTTTTGGGCTTGCAATTGCACCGTGTAGGTGGCGCCGGGCTTGATAAACTCATTGTCCTTGTCAAGGTTGCGGCCACTGAGTTTGCCAAATTGCACATCAATGGGGACGGATTTATTGCCGAAGCTTTTTCCCCAATTTGATGTGATGCCGCCGCCCGTCGCGATTGCGGAGACCATGGTTGTATTCACCGGAACTGCCGTGATTTCGATTTTAAAGCTGTGGAAACCGACCCAGCGAACCCTGCCCGCGAAGCCGTTTTGGTTAAAACTCTGTTGCGCTTGGGCGGGCAGGCTGGGCGCGATGACCAGTAGGCAGAGCGCGCTGAACAGGGCGATTCGGAAACACTTCCCCGCGAGGGAAATCCGCTGCGAAAGAACACGAGACGAAATTAAGCTAAGCATTAGTTTTTCTCCTTAAAGAGCTATATGCTTATTGGCGCCTTCCTTTGTGGCGAACGATGGATAAACAGCGCAATGCCGAGCCGCGCGCGGATGCGAGGGCTTCAGTGAGAACAGAAAAACACGCGGCGGCTTTGCGCGGACGCTCCAGGATTGCTGCGGAATGGTAGAGCACTCTGGGAATTAGAACAGATATTCGGGGGGGGGGGGGTAAGATTGCGTAAGGTTAATCATTTATTTTGCTCTATCTAACGCATAATAAAGTATTTGCTTTTCCACCAACAATAGCGTACAGGCGCGATGGTAAATTGTCAAGCAATCGTAGGGCAAGCGTCAAGTTGCATTATTGTTTTGTCGCCCGACGCGCTGGAGCCGATTGCCCATTCGCGGCGATTGTTCGCCGTTGCTGGAAAAAGGCATGGAAGTGGTGATCCCACCGCATCCGCGTGCTAGAGAAGAGCGGGAATTCGATAAATGGTGGTATCGCGAGCGTCATCAGGTGGAATGTTTCATCAATAAGATCAAGCATTTCCGCCGCGCCTTTTCCCGATATGAGAAACTGGATACTTCGTATCTCGGTTTTCTCCACTTTGTCGGCGCTCTTATCTGGTTACGATAGAATGTCAACAGAACCTAGTCTACTTTAGAGCATTCATAAGAGCATTCATAGACTCAGTATACTATGTGTATCATAGTATACTGATTTCTGCTTGGTTCGTCTTTGCATTTAGAGGAGAAGATGTAGGGACGACTCTGTGAGTCGCCCACTGATCGTAACTTTCGATTGATGCGGCTAGCGCTAATTCCCATCCAATTTCTCCAGCGCGTCGATCACCGGCTGCCAGCGCTTGGCGGTGTACTTGTCCGCCATGTCTTCCGCTTCTGACAAGGTCATCGGGTTGTTATGACTGCCATGCCCCAGCGCGGCCAGCGCCCGCGTCCAGCGCTTGGCTATTAAAGTACATAAGCCCCAAAACTTTCAAGGCTCAACTGATTTCACATAAGACGTTACTTGGAATCAGTTAGGCTCCAGCCGCATTCGTGATCTTCAGCACCAGCGGATTGGGCCACTTCTGATTGTTATAGAGCCGCTGCGCCCGGCAGAAGGTGATGCGCAGTTCGCCGCCTTCCTGCCGCCAGCGCGTTTTCGGATCAACCTCCGGCTGGTATTCCAGCAGCTCGCCAGATTGCCCCAGCACTTCGACCTCGGTCGCATCGGTCGCGCGTACGCTCCGCAGGCGGATTGTGCGCCACTCGCCCATCGCCAGCGGCGGCAGCGTATCAAAGGCGTAAACGGTTTGCGCATCGGCGTCCCATGTGAAATAGGTCGCGCCTTCATGCGCCGCCTGCCAAGGGCGTACGCCGCGCGTAGCTTCACCATTGACGAAGTTCCACAGCCCGATCTCACGCACACGATCGTCCATATTGCGCGGCAAGCGTCCGTCGGCATCAGGTCCGCCGACCGCCAGCAGCAGCGTGCCTCCGCGCGAGCGGATGTCGATCAGCAGTTTGATCAATTCACGCCCGCTCTTCAGCGCGTCGTTGCCCGCCTTATACTGCCACTGCGTGCCGATGGTGTAATGCGCTTCGAAGGGGCCGCGCAGGTCTTCGCGCCGCTCTTGCTCGGGCGTGAGGATGCCGCCGCGCGTGATCATGAGGTCACGGTTTAGGCGCCAGGCGTATTCGACCAGCGAACGCGTGGCATCGCGATAGCCGTCGAAGCAGAGGATATCGGGTTGGTAGCGCTCGACCAATTCGCGGATCTGCGCCTTGTCATAGGCCAGCAAGTCGGCGTTGGTTTCGGGATTGGCGTAATCATGCGCGCGCGCCGGCGTTTTGCCGCGCCGCCATTGAAAGTAGGCATCATCGGGCGAGAAATACAAGCCCAACGGCAGACCGACTTCGCGCAGCGCATCCGCATATTCGCGCAGAATGTCGCTGGCATAGGGCGTGTTCATCACATTGAAGTCGGTCGTCGCCGTATCCCACATACAGAAGCCGTTGTGGTTCTTAGCCGGGACCGTCACATAGTCGAAGCCGCAGAGCTTCGCCAAGCGCGCGTACCAAAGGGCGTCAAATTCGCTTGGTTTGAAGAAGGCGGGCAGCTGCCTGAAATAACGCCGCAAATACTCAGCCGAGGCGCCGATCACGGAATGGGCGTTAACCATGCCGAAGGGCGCGTCGACCGTCCAGTACAGGTACATGCCCAGCGCCATATCCTGATACCAGGCCAGGCGCTCCGGCTTATTGCGCATCTCAGTGTAAACGCCTTGCGAAGCGCGGTCTTGTTCTTTATCCGCCTGGGTCATAAGCACCCTCCGTCGGCAACTGCGGCTGCCAAGAATCATTCGGGCGACCCAATGGCTCGCCCCTACAATGCTCGCGATAGATTACTGCCAATACACGCGCAGCGCGTTCAGCCCCAGCACGTCCGCCAGCTCGCCCTCGGTCAAGAAATCGCAATGCAGCCGAACGTAATTCAGCAGCTGCCGATAGCTGCCGCTGGTCAGCAGACCGGGGACATCGGCGCCCCACATGATCTTCTCGGCGCCGATCAGTTCAGCAGCGCGCTTTATGTAGGCCCGCGCCGCCATATAAGGATACTCATCGTAGTCAGGCGAATACGCCGGCAGCGCCGACAGATCAAAAAATACGTTTGGCTTGCAGCCCAAGAGAATCTGCTCTTTCCATTGTTCATTTGATAGCGCGTCCTCGCATTCGCCGATGGGCGGCTGCGCCAGATGAGCGATGACGATAGTCAAGTTGGGATGGCGCTCGGCGATGGCGGCGACCGCATCGGTCTGATAAGCGCGGCTGCCGATCTTGCCAAGATCGAAGGTGACGGTTAAGCCGTCGCTTTCAGCCGCTTCAAAGAGCCAGCGGTGCTCCGGCGCGTCAATGCGCAGGTCGCTATAGCGTCCGGTCAAACCAGTCGGCTCGGTCAACTCTAACTTGACGATGCTTAAGCCATAGTCTTCGACGCACTGCTTATACCGATGCCGGGCATCGGGCGCGAAGGGATCTGGCGCAAAGGCGCCCACGAAACGATCGGGAAAGCGCGCTACCGCCGAGGCGACATAAGCGTTTGCCTCGCCGTAGAATGGACCCTGCAGCAGCACGGCGCGCTCGACGCCAGCCCAATCCATCTGCGCCAGCAGCGCCTCAGCAGGAAAGGTCGTCGCTTCATTAAATGGCGGCAGCAGTTGGATCGTCTCGTTGCCCCAGCGCGCCCTTCCCCAGGATAGCGAGCGCGTCGGACCGCGGGCGGTTGAGCCGCAGACCGCTAACATGATATGCGCGTGCGCGTCGATGATCATACGTTGATGCGCTGGATTGCCGGCGGCGGGCGCGTCTCAGGCGGAGAGACCGGTGATCTGGCGCGCTTCTTCGGGCGAGGCGATCTCGCGCCCGACTTCGTTCGCGATGCGCGCGGCGCGTTCGACCAGCTCGGCATTGCTCTTCGCGTAGACGCCCTTTTCGATGTAGGGGCAATCTTCCATGCCGACCCGCACATGACCGCCGATGGCGATGCCATGGGCGATGACCGACCAGTAGACCTCGGGCGCCATGCAGCTCATGCTCCAATTCATGTTTGCCGGCAGGTGATCAACCATGAACTGGATGCCTTTGGCTGAGGGCGGCGTCCAGCTCTGGCCGGGCCAGCCGAAGAACAGCGTCCCCCACAAGGGATCGGGCAGCAAACCTAACTCGTCTTCTCGCTTATCGCCGACCCAGAACTCGCCGGCGCGCATCTTCTCAATCGCCCAGAAGGCGCCGGTGCTGAAGCACTCAATCTCAAGTTTGACATCGTTCGCATTCGCCAGGCGGGCGTATTCGCGCAGCTCCGAGATGGGATGGATGGAATAACAGTAACCGGCCGGCGGATGCTCCGGCGCCGGCTGGAAATACTCGTCGTGCGAATCAAAATTGATCGAGCTCATATCGGGCTTCAGCTTTTGCCAGAGCTCGATCTTCTGCTCCAGCCGGATGCTCGCCAAGCCGAACTGCACCACCGCCGGCCCGGTTTCGCGGATGCGCTCGGTGATCTCCGCCCAGCCATCCATGATCGGTATCTGCAGCAGCCTGCCATCGGGCTGGATCTCGGTGTCGCTGACATAAGACCCGTGCACGTGACAGATAGCGGCGCCGGCGTTGATCGCGCGAACGTATTCATCGGCGACGCCGGTTGGATTATCGGGCTTGGGTCCGTTTGGATTATGCGGATAAGTCAAGGTCGTATCGCAAGTGACGGTGATAACCAGCTTTTCCATAATGTGATCTCCTTTTTTCAGCAAGAGTGGGCTAGCCGCGCGCTCGCCCCTACAGTTTTCATCATAGCTGTTCAGTCATAAGTCAAGACGATGCGGCCGGTGGCGCCCGAGCGCAGATGCGCCAGCGCCTCATTGACCTGATCGAGGGAATAAGTCGCCCGCACGATCGACGTCAACGCGCCGCTCGCATATAGCATGAGGCAGCGCCGCAAATCATCCCTCCGGCCAGCGCGCGCGCCAATGACTTCCTTCTCGTTTTGCGCCAGTTCTTTACCGGAAAGCGGAAACAATTCTGGCGTGTAACCGACGGCAACCAGGCGTCCGCCGCGCCGCAGCGAGGCGAAACCGGCGGTCATCGTGCTTTCCAAGCCGACCACGTCAATGACGCGATCGACGCCGATGTCGCCGCTCAGCGCCTGAACCAGCGACACAAGTTCGCCGCCAGCCGCGCTAGAGAAAGCGGATGCGCCCTGCTCCAGCGCCCACTCTTCCTTGCTCGCATCAATATCGGCCGCGATCACCTGGACCCCGGAAGCCGCCAATAGCTGCGTCACCATCGAGCCGACGCCGCCGATGCCGATCACCAGGACGCGGTCGCCGATGCTCACATCCGCGCGATCGACGGCGTGGAGGGCGGTCATGCCGGCGTCGCAGCAGGTGGCGCCATCGGCGTAACTCACGTTGTCGGGCAAGGCGATCAACTGCTGCGCCGGCAGGCAGACGTATTCGGCAAAACCCCCGGGCAGATCCAGCACGCCGACGATGCCGCCCATATTCAGGCAAAGCTGATCGCGAAAGCTGCGGCAATAGAAGCATGCCCCGCAGGTGACGAAGTTGTATACGGCGACGCGATCGCCCGGCGCGAATGCAGAGACGCCGGCGCCAACCGCCTCAACCTCGCCCGCGATCTCGTGCCCCATGATGAAGGGCAGGTCCGGCACATAACCGAAGCCATCAAGCAGCTTCAAATCGGTGCCATCGATGCCGCAAGCACGCGCCTTGACCAGCACCTCACCCGCGCCCGGTTTCGGCCGCGCCACGTCCTCAATCCGCAGTCGCTGGCCCAATTCATGCAGCAGCGCCGCTTTCATCAGTCGTCCACGTCCGCTATGCCGATTTCGATCAGCGCCTCGCGGTAAATCGGCAGCCCCCAGATATAGCCTTGTTCCGGCACAGGATAGCCATACATATCCAGCGTCGAGGTGCCGGCGAAACCGATCGCCTTCAGCGCTTGGTTCATCGCCGCCAGGTCGAGCAAGCCTTTGCCGGGCGGATAATGCAGCTCGCTGGTGACGCCATCGGTATCGGAATAGTGCAGGTGTTCAATCCGCGAACCCAAGTCGTAGATCGCATCCACATAGGTCTCGGGCTGACCGACGCCGTAGTGACAGAAGTCGAAGAGTACGCCGAAATGCGCGCGATCAAGCCGGTCGCAGAGCTGCTTCATAAAGCCGTTGTTCATGCCCAGGGTGAAGGGATGCGGCTCGGCGCTGAAGCGAACGCCTTTCGGTCTGGCGTAGTCGATCGCTTCGGTAAACAGCGCAACCAGCACGGCAAGCAGGTCGGCATCGGGCATGTCGCTATCGGGCGGACGCAAGCCTTCCCAAACCATCAGATCTTCGACGCCCAACTCCAGCGCGTGATCGACATCCGCTTTCAAGCCGGCGAGCGTGCGGTCGTAATTCGCCTGCGAGCCAAAGGGCTGAAAATAATCGGCGCCGACCGCGTTATAACCCCAGAGTTCCAAGCCCAGTTCAGCAGCAAAATCGCGGAACTGATTCAGCAGGGCGGGCGTAGGGCAGCCAGCCAGATGCGGCGGCCACATTTCCACGGCGTTGCAGCCAGCCCGCGCCAATCGCTGACAAGCCTCTTCCGCCGTGTAATGCTGAAAAGTAATGGAATTGCCGCAAAGACGCATCGCCCTCACTCCTTACAGCTCGACGCCGAGTTCAGCCGCCAGTTCATTAAACGAGCGCCACAAACGCTCCGGCAGCTCAATCCCATCACGCGAGCGCTGCTGCGCCCGGCGAAATTCGGGCTCGCCTGGGAAGAGCACCTCGTCGACCCGGTCGCCGGGCTTCGACGATTTGACATGGGCGATGAGCGCGCGCGTGCGCCGCTTGAAATCGGCGATGTCTTCGAAGGCGGCGATGTTCATCACTTGGAACAATACGCCATTGCCGTGCGTAACCGCCGCTTCGCTGACGTAACCGGCGCCAGTCAAACCGCCCGCCAGCATCTCGATCATGACACCCAGCGCGTAGCCCTTGTGCCCGACCGGTCCGCCCAGGGGCAAGAGCGCGCCCATGGGCGGCCCATAAAAGTCCGATGGGGCGCGCGTCGGCTTGCCCGCGGCGTCGATAATCACATCCTCGGGCAATTGGGCGCCGCGAAAAAAGTGATCGCGGACTTTGCCCTCGGGCATGACCGAAGCGGTGATATCAACCAGCACGTGCCAATCCAAACCGCTGGGCGCGGAGAATGCCATCGGCGTCGGCGTGAAGCGGCCCTCGACGCCGCCCCAGGGCACGACATTGCCCTTGCCTCCGGTTTGGGAATTTACATAGGCCGTGCCGATCATGTCCCGCTGCGCCGCCATGACGACATATTCGCCCAGCCGCCCGATATGCGGGCAGTTCACCAGCGCCACCATGCTGATGCCCTGCCGCGCCGCGATCTCAATCGCCCGCTCCATAGCTATCTTGGCAGCGACCTGCCCCCAGGTCCGCCGCGCGTCCAACAGCGCGGTCGCGCCGCTCTCGCGCAGCGTCACGACATCGGCTGACATCTCGATATAGCCATCGCGCGCGAACTCGGCATATTGCAGCAGGCGCATCAAGCCATGCGAATCATGCCCGGCCAGGTTGGCGCGCAGCAGCGTCTCCACCACCCAAGCCGAGCGCTCCGGCGGCGAGCCCAGCGCATTTAATATCGCCGTGCCGAGTTCCCTCAATTGCTCAACTTTCATACGCGGCATCAAGACGCTCCATTCGCTGCATGGGCGCGAAAGACAGCCAGCATCTCGCGCGCGCCCGACATAATTAGACCCTGATCCGATGCGATCGGGATGACATTAAAGCCCTGCTTTAGCAGGTTCTTCCAGCCGAAGGGGCTGCTCGCATCGGCATCGGGCGACCGTCCCGATATCAGCGGCATGTTCGCGGCGCGCGCCTTTGCCGCCACCCGGTCGATCGTGGCGATGACGCGCGGATCATCAAAGGCGGGCAATAAGCCCATGCTCGCGCTCAAGTCTACCGCGCCGATCATGCATGCGTCCAAACCGTCGACTTCCAGCACGGCATCGAAATCTTCCACCGCGCCGACCGTCTCAATCATAATGACGACGATGGTCGAATCGTTGGCGACCGCGAGATGTTCTTTCTCCTCCAGCCCATAGCGGCTGGGGCGGCGCGGGCCGGTTCCGCGGATGCCTTGCGGCGGATATTTGCAAGCGGCCACCGCCAGGCGCGCGTCTTCGGCGCTGGCGATATGCGGCACGATGACGCCGGCGGCGCCCATATCGAGCACACGCTTGATATGCACGGCATCATTGCCCGGCACGCGCACGAGCGTCGGCATATCGCCAAGCGCGATCAGCAGATTCTGCAGCGATTGCAAGTCGATCGCCGTATGCTCGGTATCAATAGCGACCCAATCCAGCCCAACATCACGAATCATTTCGGCGACGGTGATATCGCTCAGGCTCATCCACATGCCCGCGCTCGGCTCGCCGCGCCGCCATTTCGCTTTCAAGTTAATTGTCTTCAAGGTTTCCTCGTTTCAGTTATTTCTGGTTAGTCACGCAATATAGCAATCTGCGGCGGTGCAGGCGGGCGACTCACAGAGTCGCCCCTACAGCATTCGCCAGATCTGATTCTTGTGTTGGCTTCCGCAGTGCTTTCATTTGTCGTTTGTACAAACCTGTGCTGTCCTCAGAGATACATCAGGGAGGGGAGTTTCTCGCAATGAAAATGTTTCACCCCTACGGGTCAGCCTCCCCCCATAGCTATGGGGGGACCGAGGGGGGTAAATTATTTTGCAGCGAGCGCTCGCTATCGGCAGCGAAGAGATGCATTTGCGCGCCGGGGAAATGCAGATGACAAGGCGCGCCGACCGCGAGCGATGCTTGCGCGTCGACGATGACGCCAAAGAGCTGCTCCGCGGCGCGGACGAAGATCAGGTCGCGGCTGCCCAGCGCTTCCACCAACTCGACTTCGCCGCCGACGGTATTCTCGCCCGGCGCTGCGACCAGCCTGACCGCCTCCGGGCGAATGCCCCAGATGACGCGATTTCCTGTCATTTTCGCCAAGCCATTGTGGAAGCGCGCCGGCAGCGTCAGTTCAAAGCCCGGCAACAGAACGCGATACCCAGCAGTATCGTCAGCGGAAACCATTCCCTCAAACATATTCATGCTCGGCGTGCCGACGAAACTGGCGACGAAGGCATTCTGCGGCGCGAAGAAAACCTCGTGCGGACTGCCCACCTGCTGAATATCGCCCTTGTTCATCACGATGATCTTGTCGCCCAGCGTCATCGCTTCTTCCTGATCGTGGGTGACGAAGACGAACGTGGCGCCGGTATCCTGATGCAGCCGCTTGATTTCGGTGCGCAATTGCGCGCGCAGTTTCGCGTCCAGATTGCTTAGCGGCTCGTCCATCAAAAAGACCTCGGGCCGGCGCACCATCGCCCGCGCAAGCGCCACCCGCTGCGCCTCGCCGCCGCTGACCTGGCGCACGCTGCGTTCCAGGAGATGATCGATATTCACCAGCGCCGCCACCTCGCGCACCGTTCGGTCGATCTCGCCGCGCTTCATTTTGACCGCATGCAAGGGAAAGGCGATGTTGTCATAGACGTTCATGGTCGGGTACATGCTGAAGTTTTGGAAGACCATCGCCACGCGGCGATCCTTTGGCGCCAGGTCGGTGATATCGCGCTCGGCGATGGCGATGCGTCCGCTATCGGGCTGCTCCAAGCCGGCGATCATGCGCAAGGTGGTCGTCTTGCCGCAGCCAGAGGGACCGAGCAGCACCGCCAGCTCGCCTTCATTGATGACGAGATTGAGCTCGTTGACAGCGGCGCGATCCGAATTGGCGAAGCGCTTGACCAGATTTGTGAGCGCGACTTTCATGGTTATGACTGCTCCAACTTGCGAGCCCAGTGCAATAAGGCAGTTATGCGGACGAGACAAGTCTCGCCCCTACATATTCTCATTTCCATTGAGCCTTGTAGGGGCGACTTATCAAGTCGCCCGTCCACATCCAAACCCGCCCATTACTCCAGAATGCCAAAGGTCAGCCCCTTGACCAACTGCCGCCGCAGGATGATCGTCAGCACGATGACCGGAACCATGATGATCAGATTCACGGCGAATAGATTGCCCCACTCCACACGCGTGCGCACGATGTAGGTACCGGCTGTCATCGGCAAGGTGCTGGTGCGGTTGCCCGCCAAAATCAGCGCCAGGAAGAATTCATTCCAGGCGAAGATGAAGTTGAGGATCGCGGTGGCTACGATGCCGGGAAAAACCACCGGCAGCACCACGCGCCAGAGGGCGCCCAAGCGCGTATAGCCCTCGACCATGGCGCTTTCTTCCATCGCCGCCGGCAGCTCGGCGAAGTAGCCGCGCATCATCCAGATGACCAGCGGCAGCAAAAACGTCTGATAGGTGATGATGAGGCCGGGGAAAGTATCGCGCAAGCCGATGCCCAAGCCGCGCTCCAGGTAGAGGAACATGGCATAGAAAGGCAAGCCGACCACGATCGGCGGGATCATGCGCAGGGAGATCAGCCATTGCATCAGCGCCTTGGAACTGCGAAAGCGGAATCGGGCGAAAGCATAAGCGGCCGGCACGCCCAGAATCAGCGCGACCGCAACCGAGCCGCCCGAAATGATCAGGCTGTTGCGCAAGTAAACCCAGCCCTTGCGCGTGAAGAAAACGAATTCGAAATTCTCCAGCGTCGGCTCGAAGATCCAGGTCGGCGGGCTCGAGACCCAGATGATCTGCGGTTTGAAGGCGGTGATGCTGCCCGCGAGCACCGGCACAAGCACCAGGATCGCCATCACGATCAGGATGACATAAGCCAGAATGCGTTCGGAAGTCGGTACGCGCATCATCGGCTAACCCACTTCGACATCGCGATACAGGTAGCGGAACATCAGGGCGGAAACCAGGCCGATGAAGAGCAACATCAGGATGGAGCCGGCCGCCGCCCGGCTCAGCTTGCTGAAGGTGAAGGCGGTGCGATAAAGATACAGGCTCAAGGTCTCGGTGGTGAGGTGCGGCCCGCCATCGGTCATGACACGCACGATATCAAAGGTGCGGAAGGCATCGACCGTGCGCAGCAGCAGCGCCACCAGAATCACCGGGCGCAGCATCGGCAGCGTGAGACGGCGGAAGATCATCCAGGATGATACGCCCTCCAGCCGTGCCGACTCGAAGGGGGCGCGCGGCAAGGTCGCCATGCCCGCCTCAATGATGAGAAACACCAGCGGATACCACTGCCAAATATCCACCAGCACCACCGTCATCCGCGCTGTGCTCGCCTGCGCCAGCATGGTTTGCCCCGGGATGCCGAACAAACCGAGAAACCAGTTGACCAGCCCGAAGAGCGGGTCCAGCATCCAGTTCCACATCAGCCCGACAACGATGGGCGCCATGGTGATGGGAATGATGAGAATCAGGCGCAGCAGCTCTTTGCCCGCGGTCACGCGGCGCATCAGCAGCGCCACGCCGAAGCCCAGCAGGAACGAGCCGGAAACCGAGAAGACGACATAATAAAGCGTGTTGAGCGCGGTCTGAATGAAGTCATCGTTGCCCAGCATGCGCTCAAAGTTCTGCAAGCCGACAAAGGGGCGCGACTGCGAGGCGAAGGTCACGCGAAACAGCGACACGCCGGTCGAGAATATGATCGGATAAATCACCACCAGCAGCAGAATAATGAGCGCGGGCGCGATGAAGAACCAATGCCGCTGCCGCTGCGTCAGGTGGTAGAGGCGGGTCGAGAAGGGTTGGTCGGGCATGTCTGATATAGGTAACAGCAACTAACTGTAGGGGCGTCTCGCGAGACGCCCATGTGAAAACAAACCTAGACGAGCGGGCGTTTCAGCGAAACGCCCCTACAGTTTGCCGTTATAGGACAAGCCCTACATGCACTCGTCGTGCTCTAAGCCGAGCTCGGCGAACTTGGCGCAGACGAAATCCTCGCGCTGTTCCACCGAGACGTAGGTGAGCCCTTCATCGTAGTAGCCGGCGTCTTCGACGATTTCGCGGATGTCATTATTGGCGTCCACCATCAGCGTCGCCGCATCACCGCCGGCTGCCACCTCTTGCAAAGCGCGGCCGATGGCGTTCTCCGCCTCGGGCCACCAGGGCTCGGCTGGGCGCCCGATGCCAACTTTCGCCGCTTCGTAATTCGCCGTCAGATGGGGCCATTTGGCGACCAGATCGGGATCGGTCAGCACCGAGATGCGGTGGCCAGCGCCAGTCTGCTCCGCCAGAATGCGCGAAAACTCTACGCCATGCGCCAGCTGCAGGTAATCCCAGGCGATCTGCTTCTGCTCCTCGGAGATATGGGCGTTGATCATATAGGCTGGTCCAGCCGAGAGCAGCGCCGATTGAATCTCGCCGGTCTCCGGATTAAGCCAGCCGGGCACAGGCGCGAAGCCAGTATTCGCCGCGACGATCGACGCTTCCGGATCCAGCAAGAGCGGGATCGCCCAACTCTCCGTGCCATACATCGCCACCTTGCCTTGAGCGAAGTTTTGCATCACCTCGCCGAATTGGAAGGACTCGCGCCCTGGCGGCTGCAAGTTGAGGACATCCTGCCCGGCGAAGAACATCGCCGTATCGATCGCCGCCTCGGTATCGAAGAGCGGATTGAACTCGCTGTCGAAGAAATCGACGCCGCGCGAGAAACCGAAGTGAATCATGTAATCGAAGAGGATATTGTTGGGCGTACCATAGCGATAGTTGAAGCCGTAGAGTTCATCGTCCGGTCTGGTGAAGAATTCGCCGACTTCCGCCAGCTCGTCCCAGGTCGCGGGGACAGTGAGCTCGCGCCCGTATTGCTCCATGAAGGCGGCTTGCTCGTCCGGATCTGCAAAGAGATCGGTGCGATAAGCGAACATGCCGACGGCGACCAGCGTCGGAATGCCGACCCATTTCTCTTTCGCCATCGCCACGGTGCCGAAGGCGCGGGTGGTGAAGTCTTCCGGATGTGAATCGCCCGGCGCCGCCAGGTAGAAGCGGTCCAGCTCTTCCAGGCAGCCCAGCGCCGCCAGCGCGCCCGCCCAGCCATCTTCGACAAACATGATATCGAAGTCATCGCCGCCGGCCGCGCAGGTGGTTTGAATCCGCGGCAGCACATCGCTGTGCGCCGCGTTTTCGTAGATCAGGGTGACGCCCGAGGCCTCTTCATAGAGCGGGTCCAGTATCTCGTGCTGATAAGCCAGGATGGGCACGACCTCGGTGTTGAGGATGCGCAGCTCCTTGCCTTCCCAGGGGCGCGCGCCGGTCTCGGGGTCGGTGAGCGGGATGGAATCCTGCGCCGACGCCAGCGGCAGGAAGAGCGAGGCAATGGCGAGCAATATCAAAACAGCTTTGATGTTTCTCATTTCAATTAACTCCTTCAAGGACAAATCTAATTGCTCTTTCGAATCGATACTCCCGGAATCCTTCTATAGCTGCTGCCTTTCTACTTGTGAAGCTGGGCAAGCACGTCGCCCGAGCGGGCTAACCGAGCCGCCAGCGCGACCAACGGCATTACGTCGGTGAAGCCTCCGCCTTACCTAGCTCCGATTTGTTTCGCATCCATCTTCTGGAATCGGAGTCATTAACCCTAGGCGGGTGCGAGCGACCATTTCATGCGCACATTCAATCACACGCTGCCCTGCGTCAAGTTCGATCAGGACCTCCAACTCTATCTCCTGGCAGATGGCCATCAACTTTGGTGGAGCCACCATTGATACTCGGGGTTTTCGATATTTGCCAGAATATGCCTAAACCGGGGCAGCAAAGGATGCCCCGGACAACAGGCTGCCATTGCTTCGATTTGAAATGTCAGAGCCTCCCTTTCGTCCTCCAGATTTACAGGCGACCGCCCTGCTCCAGACGCCAGATCTCTTTGGTCTTGATAATTGTGCGCCGCATAATGGACAAGGTGGCCGACAAACCCGCCTGTGTCGTTTAGATAGGGATCGCCCGGATCGACGAGGTGAAACTTTACATGATCAGGGAAACTGACAATAGTTCCGTTCGGAACCTCCAATAGCAAATCATAGCCGAAAACGGTATAGATATACCAGCGCGGCGCTCGGGCTTTAAGCAAGTCCAGTGCGGCGTTCACCGCGGCAATGAATCTCGCTGAGCCCTCTATTCTCAAAGCCCTGCGCATGTTGTCCGCTTGCTCAACACTCCGTTCTGATTGCCCGGCTGCCGTGCATTGATTGTTCTGGAAAGCCCAATAACCGTCGACCCATTCCTGATCCGTATGGCACTGCCTGTCGACGAAACAGCAATTGTCAACCTGAGCGGGAGCGCCGGTGGGCTGGGATGACGCAGGCGCCAGCGAACCCGCAGGCGCGCTGCACTGACTGTTCTGGAACGCCCAATAGCCATCGACCCAATCTTGATCGCTTTGGCATTGGCGGTCGACGAAACAGCAATTGTCGATGGCGCTAACGCTCCCCGCAAGCGCCGCCGCGCCGAGGAGAATCGCGGTTAGCATGAAAGCGAATGCCCTCGTCTTCATTTGCCGTCTCCTTTTGACCTGTGGGAATTATGCATGGCTTTGCGTCGGCGATATCACCGTCATCCTGGGCAGAATCCTGGGTCATTCGGATCCTGTAACTTTGCGCGGGTGTTAGCGACCATATCACGCGTCCATTCAAGCACATGGGGCTCAGCGCCGAGTTCAAGCAGGACCGCCAACTCCATCTCCCGGCAGATGATTTCCTCTCGGATGCTGTCTTCACGATTACAAGTTCCGGCTACATACAGTCCATACCCGGCATCATGTCGATGGACGTGGCAGGCTTCGTGAACCAGCACCGCGGACATGCGCGAGTCCCAGGCGGCGTCCGGTCGTCCGCTCCAATTGTCAACGAATGTGCGCCACCTGTAGAGTACGTTATCCGCCAAGTTGCTCCAATTCGTTTCGATCTTGTCTAAGCCGGCGAGCACGTAATTGTAGCGCTGCGGCAGCCTGGTCCGCAGCTGGTCAAGCCTTTGCGTGTAAAAGTCGACGAAGTCCGGATCGCCCACGATGCTAATCAACCCTGGAAGCGCGCATTGACCGTTGTTATGGAATGCCCGATAGCCCGCCGCCCAATCCTGGTCGCTGTTGCATTGCCAATGGAGTTGACAGCAATTGTTATAAGAAACGATTTGCCCGAGCGCGGGCAGGACGTTACGACCGGTGGAGGGCAGAATGGAATGCCCGCTGGCGGACCCGTAGACAAGCCCGCTGGCGGTCCGCAGGATAACACCCCCACCGCCGGGCTGGGAAGAAGCTACCGTCTGCGCTTGCCCGGGCGCGCCGCATTGACCAGCCCGATAAGCATGCCAGCCGCCCATCCAGTCCAGGTCGGTGCTGCATTGGCGATCGACGTAGCAGCAGTTGTCAACCTGAGCGGGAGCGCCAGTGGGCTGGGATGACACAGGCGCCGGCGAACCCGCAGGCGCGCTGCATTGACCGGCTTGATAAGCATGCCAGCCGCCCATCCAGTCCAAGTCGGTGCTGCATTGGCGATCGACGTAGCAGCAGTTGTCAATGTTGGCGGGGGCGGGCCCGGCGGGCGGGGATGACGCAGGCGCCGGCGAACCCGCGGGCGCGCTGCACTGATTGTTCTGGAAAGCCCAGTAGCCATTGACCCAATCTTGATCGCTTTGGCATTGGCGGTCGACGAAACAGCAGTTGTCGATGGCGTTAACGCTCACGGCCAAAGCGCCGAGACATATAACGGAAACAGCTAATGCGAATGCCCTTGTCATAACTGTCGGTCTCCTGATTGCCGGTCGGATTGTCGCAGATTATGCCTATTCCGTGCATGGAACTGATAGTAACGCGTTGGTATGCGCCCGTCAACAAAAGCCGGACAACAGGCCAGGGCAATCGCTTCAAATTTTTCTTTTACCACCGAGTACACAGAGAACACAGAGTTTAGGTTCTTTTGATGGCTCTTCCTCTAAATTCACTGTTTGAATTAGGCAGGCATGCCGCTGCCTTGTCGATAAACTTCCTTCCCATCCAAAAATTATGCGACAAAATGCCGCGAAATCTCTAATCAATCGCATTTCTCGGCGCTATCGGTGTACTCGGTGGTTAAATTTCAGTTTAGGTTCGCTCATCGCAGGGGATGCCAGTTTTGAAGCGATTGACCCGGACAACAGGCGCTCACCACAAATCGCCGCGATGCCTTATGTAGACAAAGCCGTGCATCCGCCAAAGCGATTTTCTTGCCCCGGGCGGACAAGTTCGCTAGTATTCTGCTCAAATGCGGTCGCAGATATCGCGGACAGAATGGCGCGCCCGTCGACGGTTTCGGTTTCAAATTTTGTGGAAGGAGGAAGCCTGAAAGGCAGACCGAGTCCAATTGACATGCGTCGTGCACGGATGACCAGATTCTCAGTTTATAGGAGAGGGTAAGAATGACGAGCATATTGAAGCGATCCATATTGATCATCGCGCTGGTTCTTCTCAGTGCGACCGCGGCGGTGACGCCGGCGCAGGATGAAGTGACGCTGGGCTTTGTCTACGGTTCCTTCGCCTCACAAGAAAAGTGGGAAGCCTACTTTGAAGGTTTCCTCGAGGCGCATCCCTATGTCACGATAAACTACATCCCGGTTCCGCTTGACAGTTGGGGTGATTACACGCAGAAAATCGTCACCACGATGTTGGGTGGCGAGCAAGTCGATGTCATTTGGAACGCCATTGAAGCTGTTCCCTTGATGGCGGAGAGAGGCGTCCTGCGAGAGCTGGATTCTTTCCTCGAGAGCGATCCCGATATACAGGAGTTCCTGGACGATGCGCATCCCAAGCTGCTCGAAGGACTGCGCTGGAAGGATCAACAGTATCTGCTCCCCTTCGCCTGGAACACGACGCTGATCTATTACAATAAAGCGGTGCTGGAAGCGGCGGGCTTGCCCGAACCTCCGCCTGATTGGACCTGGGACGACTTCCTGGAATACGCCACGACCATGACCCAAGATACCGACGGCGATGGCAATAACGACATTTGGGGCTTCCACCACAACGCCTGGCTCTGGCACCTGGGTCCCTGGCTGGTCTCCAACGGCTCCTTCTTCCTCAACGAAGATTTCACCGAGCCCTGGTACAGCCGTCCCGAGTCCATTGAAGCCTTGCAATTCGCCCGCGACCTGATCTGGGAACACAAAGTGGGGCCCACGGGTTCATTCAACTTCCGGGAAGCCTTTGTCGCCGGCACGCTCGGCATGATGATCGATTCGCCCGCCGGACGTCAACGCTTGATCCCGGCCGGCATGTCCGCCGCTGACTACGATGTCGTCTTCTTCCCCAGCAAATCGGGCGAAGGCGCCCCGGGTTCGCAATGGGGCACGGACGGCTATGGCATCACCAAAGACAGCCAACACCCGGACCTGGCTTGGGAGATGGTCAAGCATTTGGTAAGCACGGAAGTCATGTCCAAGCTGCTTTCCGGCGAGTTTGCATCCGCCAGCGCGCCCGCGCGGCAATCGCTGGCCAGCGATTCGGTGTTGGTCGAAGCCAGCCCGGCAAATTACCTGCGCTTCTACGAGGCGCTGGAAAATGGCCGGACGGTTATCAATGCGCCCTATTTCGCCGAACTGGCGGAGATTCATGATCGTTATATGTCGCAAGTCTGGGCCAACGAGATGAGCGTCGAAGAGGCCGCCGCCAACATCCAGGCTGATATGGAAGCGGTGATCGCCGACAACTAGCGTGTCAATCGAGAGAGGCGAAGTGGGGGAGATTTCACTTCGCCTCATTGCCACATTGCGCAGGTTCATTAAAAGCGTGCATGAGAAGCCGCGTCACTTAGTTTGTCGTCTGCTTCAGAACACTTACTAGCGCGCAGTCGCCACAGAAGCAGGAGGCTGCCATTTTAGCGCGCGGCGCCACCGCTAACCGGAATCGTATAAACAGCCTGCGGGCGCGGGAAGCCATCGCCGGCTATTTCTTTATTCTGCCGACGCTGCTGAGCTTTCTGGTCTTCTTTCTCATACCGACGATTTCGGGCTTGGGCATGTCCCTCTTCGATTGGGATTTCTTCTCCGATCCCGACTATGTTGGGCTGGACAACTTCATTGAGCTTAGTCAAGACAAGCTTTTCTTGACGACATTGAAGAACACCGCCCTCTTCGCCTTATTCGCCACCAGCGGCAACGTTGGCTTGGGTATGTTCATCGCCATCGGCATCAACAGCATCAAGTGGCGCTGGCTGAAGGCTTATTTGCGCACCGCCTATTTCATACCATTCGTCATCTCGACTGTCGTTGTCGCCCTGATGTTTGGCTTCCTGCTACAAGAGAGCACCGGCGTCGTGAATTACTATTTGTCGCGGCTGGGCATCGACAGGATACCCTGGCTCTCGTCATCAGCCTGGGCTTTCCGATCCGTCGTGCTAATCGACGTATGGAAGCATGTCGGCTTCTTCACCTTGATCTTTCTAGCCGGTCTGCAGGCGATCCCGGGCGAGCTCTATGAAGCCGCGCTGGTGGATGGCGCGGGCCGCCGCGTACGGCTGACGCGCATCACGATCCCGCTGCTGACGCCATCGTTGTTCTTTTCGCTGGTTATCGCGTTGATCGGCGCGTTCCAGGTCTTCGAGTCTATGTTTGTCTTGACAAACGGGGGACCCGGCGACGCCACCCGAACTGTCGTCATGCTTCTTTACCGCGAGGCATTTGGCAGCTTTAATATGGGCTATGCCGCCAGCATGGCGGTCGTGCTTTTCTTCATCATCTTGATGCTAACCGTCACGCAAGTCCGGCTCGGCGACCGCTGGGTCTTTTACCGGTAGTTCAAGCGAAATTGCGTTCCAATGATCAGCGCGGCATCCTCAAGCAACGGTCGTCCAATTCAGTTATATGGTCCTTTATGGGACAAACTGCGACATCAATGGCGCGCGTGGACGGCCAATGTCATACTCGCGCTTCCGCTTGTCCTTGGTTCGCTCCTTATGTTCATCCCGCTGCTTTGGGCGGCGTCGTTCTCGTTTGGCCAGCCCCATGAATTCTTCAAGTTGCCGCCGCCGGTCATTCCCAGCGCAATTCGCCTCGACAATTATCAGGGCGTGTTTGAGCGCGTCGACTTTCTGCGGTTTTTTCTCAACAGCGTCTTCGTCACCGGATGTGTGACAGTCGCGCAGTTGATCACTTGCAGCATGGGCGGTTACGCGTTCGCGCGGCTGCGCTTCCCGGGCAAGCGCATCATTTTCATCCTCTTTCTCGCTTCCATGATGGTGCCGCAGCACGTCACATTGATCCCGGTTTTTATCATCATCCGCGGAATGGGCTTGTATAACAATCTGGGCGCGCTGATCGTCCCCTACGCCGCTAGCGTCTTCGGCGCCTTCCTGCTTAAGCAATTCTTCGAAACCATACCGGATGACTTGGAGGACGCGGCGAAAATCGACGGCGCCGGCTTCCTTCAGATTTACTGGCGCGTTATGCTGCCGCTCGCCGGTCCGCCATTGGCGACACTGGCAATCCTCACTTTCAATAGTTCCTGGAACAATTTCTTCTGGCCGCTGATTTTCATCAATTCAGCTGAAAAGATGACATTGCCGCTCGGCATGATATACTTACGCGGCCAGGATGGGGTGACGAATACCGGCGTACTCATGGCGGCGATCGTCTTGAACCTGATACCAGTCTTGATATTCTTTATGATTTTTCAGCGTAGACTGGTGGAAGGCGTAACCTTGAGCGGCCTTAAAGGAACTTGACCGGTCAAAGCCAAGCGAACCATAGCCGCGCGGTTTATCAAGGTTATGGCGAAGATGAAGGGAAAGCAGATGAAACATCATGAAGGCATCCGAAGCTACGACCATAGCGCCAGCGCGCTGGCATTCCCCCTGGGTGGCGTCGGCACCGGCAATGTCTCGCTGGGCGCGCGCGGCGAACTGCGCGATTGGGAAATCTTCAACCAGCCGGCGAAAGGCGCGTCCATTCCGCTGACCTTTTTCGCGCTTCGCTGCCAGCAGGCGGGGCAATCGCCCAAGATTCGCGTGCTTGAGGGTCCTGTGCAAGCGCCGCACACCCCGTCGCATGGCTATCATCCCATGGTGAGCCTGGCGGGCTTGCCGCGCTTCAAAGGCACGACATTCCGCGGGCAATACCCATTCGCCAGCATTGAGTTTCACGATGCGAACATGCCGGTTTCGGTTACGCTGGAAGCCTATACGCCTCTGCTGCCGCTCAATCCGGAAGATTCCGGCATTCCCTGCGCTATCCTCGCCTACAGCGTCAGCAACCCGTCTGACGACCCGGTCGACCTCACTGTCGTCGGCTCGTTGACCAACCCGGTGGGCAACCTGGTACGCGATCAATTCGGCAACGAAGCCCGCGTCGAGTTCGGGCGTCCGGTCAACAGCTATCGCGAAGACGACGACCTGCGGGGAATGCTGCTCTCCAACCCCGAGCTTGCGGCTGACGACATCCATCATGGCAGCCTCGCGCTGGCCAGCGATCACAGCAGCGTGACCTACAAGCGCAGTTGGCTGCGCGGCGAATGGTGGGATTATCTGCACAATTTCTGGGATGATCTCATGGACGATGGCTTGCTGGAGGACCCGGCCGCTGATGCGCCGGGCGCGCGCATCGCCGCCGCATCGCTGGGCCTGGTCGATCGCCTAGAGGCAGGCGAGAGCAAGACCTTTCGTTTCTTTTTGACCTGGCACTTCCCGAATCGGCCAGCCACCTGGGATCTGCGCATGCTGCCCGGCTTGGGCGTTGACGACCGCGATGTCGGCATCATTCGCAACCATTACGCGACCCGCTTTGATGAAGCCTGGGCGGTGGTGCGCTATACCCTCGCCAACCTGCCGCGGCTGGAATCGACGACGCGGCAATTTCACGATGCCCTGTTCGAGAGCACTCTGCCTCCAATCGTGCTGGACGCCATCTCGGCTAATATCGTGCCCGCCCGCAGCACTACCTGCTTTTGGCTGGAGGATGGCCGCTTCTATGGCTGGGAAGGCTGCTTCGACGACGCGGGCTGCTGCGCCGGCAGCTGCACCCACGTCTGGAGCTACGCCTACACCATCGCCTACCTCTTTCCCTCGCTTGAGCGCGAAATGCGCAAGATCGAGTTTAAGGTAGAAACGGCCGACGATGGGTCTATGAATTTCCGCACGTACGGCACCTTTCACGAAAGCGTCATTTCGGGTGTGCGCGCTTACGCCGCCGTCGATGGGCAGATGGGCTCAATTTTGCGCGCTTACCGCGAATGGCAGTTGAGCGGCGATAGTGGTTTCCTCGCCGGCATCTGGGAGGGCGTCAAACGCGCCATCGGCTTCGCCAGCGCCTATTGGGATACTGACAACGACCACGTGCTCGACGCCGTGCAGCATAATACTTATGACATCGAGTTTCATGGTCCCAATCCCTTAAGCAGCATCTACTACCTGGCCGCCCTGCGCGCGGTCGAAGAAATGGCGCGCGCCATCGGCGAAGCGGACCTGAGCGCTCGCTGCCGCGCAGCTTTCGAAACCGGCAGCAATAACTTGGATGCCATGCTTTGGAATGGCGGCTACTACATCCAGAAGCTCGATGATGTCGACGCGCAAAAGTACCAGCACGGCGAGGGCTGCCTCTCCGACCAGTTGCTGGGGCAGCTGCATGCCAGCCTGCTGGGCCTCGGCGACCTGCTGCCGGCTGAACATGTGAAGACAGCGCTGAAGTCGATCCACGAGCACAACTTCAAGCGCGACTTCAGCGAGCACGCCAATTGCCAGCGCGTCTATGCGCTGAACGACGAAGCGGGCTTGCTGCTCTGCTCTTGGCCCCACGGGGGACGACCGCGCCTGCCCTTCCCTTACGCCGATGAGGTCTGGACGGGCATAGAGTACCAGGTCGCCGCGCACCTGATCTTTGAAGGCTGGGTGGATGAAGGCTTGGAGATTGTAGAAGCGCTGAGGGCGCGTCATGATGGCATCAGGCGCAACCCCTGGAACGAAGTAGAGTGCGGCAATCACTACGCCCGCAGCATGGCCAGTTGGGCGCTGCTGCTGGCGCTGAGCGGCATGCAGATAAACGCGGACGGCGGCGAGACCACCTTCGCGCCTGCCGCCGGCCTCGTTTCCGAGAAGGCGCCCTTCAAGGTCTTCTGGTCCGACGGGCGCCGCTGGGGCGTCTACTCGCAAACATGGGATGCGCGGAGCGAAAGCTGGGACACAAACGTTGAGACGCTTGGCACGGCTTCCTAGAAGCGCCACAAAAGTAATGCGAAAAAAATGAGACCTTGTAGGGGCGTCTCGCTGAGACGCCCGTTTTCCAGCCACATTTCGATGGGCGTTTGACTCGCGTGAATACGCGCGGCGCCGAAACGCCCCTACAGATTTCATTTGCATGACGAAATTGAGAATACTTAGCAATGCCGGGCAATAATCAATTTCTCGAAAGTGAGGGCTATCAATGTCGCTGAAATACTATACGCACGGGCGGCGCGATCAGATGAAGGTGGCGCTGACCTTTGATGACGGACCCAATCCGCCACGCACCGACCAGGTCATCGAGATCCTCAACAGCCGAGGCGCGCGCGGCACCTTCTTCGTCTTGGGCAAGTGGGTGGAGCGTTTTCCCCAGGCATTCCAGCGCATCGTCGACAGTGGACATTGCGTCGGCAATCACAGCCACATGCACGAGGCGCACCTCGGCGATTTCGACCGCGCCGAAGCCGCCATTGGCAACATGCTCGGGCGGCCGACGCATTTTCTGCGCGCCCACTATTTCAACTTTTTCACCTGTCTCTTTTCGCCGGTGGCGCTGGCGCCCGATACGAAAATCGTCGACGCTGATGTCAACCCGGCCGATTACGCCAAGAGCGATCCGCAGGCGATCGTGGACGCGACGCTTGATGATCCCGCCTTGGCCGGCGGCTCCATCATCGACCTGCACGACGGCCGGGAAATGGACGATGACGCCCGGCGGCTCGCCAGCCCGCTGCCGATGATTGAAGCGCTGCCCGCGATCATTGATGGCTTAACTGCGCGCGGCTTCCAATTGGTCGGCCTCGATGAGATGGAGCTGGTCGATCCCATCGAGTGGCAGCCCGATGGGCGCGGCGCCTTCGCCACGCCCGAAGTTCGCGCGGCTGTTGAGGGATTGGGCCGGCGGAGTAGTGCTGATTAAGCGAGCGAGCCAGGGCTCGCCCCTACAAATTTGCCATAGATGAGGATGTTGAAGCGGGCGACCCAGTGGCTCGCCCCTACACGACGGGTTCGAATATTTGACAAGCCAGGCCAGAGACGCTACAGTTCGTTCCGTCTGCCAGCCTTTGAAGATTTTTGAAATTATCGCTTGTGAGCACAATCAAAATCTTTTCTCCCCTACCTAAAGACTGCCTCGTTCTATCGCGCAGCAGCGCCGTCGATCGCCATAGAAGGCTGCAGCGCTGATGGAAGCGCCACAGCTCCAGACCGAGCGAGAAGGCGATGCGGGCGTAGCGCCGGAACCGCTCTTGATCGCGCGCAACATCACCAAGTCTTTCGGCCATGTGCAAGCCCTGAGCAACGCCTATATCGACGTGCGGGCGGGCGAAATCGTGGCGCTGGTGGGCGATAACGGCGCCGGCAAATCAACGCTTATCAAGGTGCTCTCGGGCGCGCATCGCCATGACGCTGGCGAGATCTTGGTCCGCGGTCAATCGGTGAGCATCAACAATCCGAACGACGCCTTCGATCTCGGCATCGCCACCGTTTATCAAGATTTGGCGCTGCTGCCGTCGCGCGATGTGGTCGCCAATCTCTACGTGGGCCGCGAACTCACGAATAACGGCATCCTCGATCGGCGTAAGATGACTGAAGAAGCCAACCGCGTCGTGCGTCAACTGCGCACCAATCTGCCATCGGTGCATACGCCGGTGCGCTTCCTCTCAGGCGGGCAGCGGCAAGCGGTGGCCATCGCGCGCGTCGTGCACTTCGGCGCTGAGATCCTGCTGCTGGATGAACCGACGGCGGCGCTGGGAGTCAAAGAAGCGCACGAGATGCTGACGCTGATCGAACACTTGAAGGAGCAGGACAAAGGCATCATCGTCGTCAGCCACAATCTGGCGCATGTCTTCCGCATTTGCGACCGCATAACCGTGCTGCGCCACGGCCAGACGGTCGGCACGTTAATCAAAGAAGAGACCGACTCCACGGAGGTCGTGCGCATGATCACCGGCGCCGATCTCTTGTAATGCAATCGCGGAATCAAGCCCCGCGCGCCTAAACGGAGAACGCCTATGGCAGTCAGTTCGGACAAGGTCAAACCGCTTGATGACAAGCCGGATGCGGAATCTCGGCTGCGGCGTCTGCTGAGCCAGCGCGAAGTTCAATTGCTGCTGGTGCTGGTTGTCTTCACCGTGCTGGTGCGGGCGGGCGGCGCGCAAGGGTTCCTCGGCCCAACGCACTTCCCAATCTTCCTGTCCCAAGTCGCGCCGGACATGCTGGTCGTGATCCCGATGGCGATGCTGCTTATCGGCGGCATGTTCGATCTCTCCGTCACCGGCGTCGCCAATCTGAGCGTGGTCTTGGTCGGTTGGACCTTCTCGCGCCTGCTTGGCACGATGGACGATACGCTCTTGATCATATTGGTGGTGGCGATTGGATTGACCGCGGGCTTGATCGTCGGCGCGATCAACGGCTTGGCAGTGACGCGCCTGCGCATGAATCCGCTGATGACCACGCTGGCGACCTGGTGGATGGCGCAGGGCGCGGCAACCGGCGTTGCCGGCGGCGAATCCCGTCACAACTTTGTCGGCTCCTTCCGCGATATCGCCCGCTTTCAGCCCCTGAGAGATTTGGGCGAGACCTTTCCATTCCTGCAAGAAATGCGCATCAGCACCTTGCCGATGCCCGTGTTCTATGCCGCGATTGTGATATTTCTTGGTTGGCTGGTTTTGAATCGCACTCGATTCGGCTGGCATATCTATGCCACCGGCAGCGATCGGCGCGGCGCGGCGCTGAATGGCGTCAACGTCAACCGCATCACCCTCATCGGCTTCATCGCGACGGGCTTGGCCGCCGCCATGTGCGGCATCGTCTGGGCGAGCCGGCTCACATCAGCGCCGCCAAATACGCTTGGGGGCTTGGAGCTGCGGGTGATCGCCGCCGCGGTGATCGGAGGCGCCGCGCTAACCGGCGGGGAAGGCAGTGTGCTCGGCGCCGTGCTGGGCCTGTTCTTCATGCACATGATCCGCAGCGCGACCATTCAATTGGGTCTGCCAGTCTATTGGGAGTTCTTTGTGTTGGGCGCGGTTCTCTTTACGGCGGTCGCCTTTGACGCCTGGACCAAGCGGCGAGCCGACACCCAATGACGATGATCATCAAAGCGCGATCAGCGCGTCAGCCTTGGTTATGCCAGGGATTGCAGCAACAGCCCATGTCAAGCTGGCTGTACAAGATGAAGGCAGATGCGCGGTTTACGCCAGTCTGCATCGCCACGTGTGGCAGGCGAGGCGGCGAATCCAATCGCCAGCCGCGCGAATCCGCACATTGCAATCAGAGTCTTTAGAAAGCAGAAACCAATCTTGGAGAGCGTAATGAAAAAGTTCATGGTTCTATTGCTGGTACTCTCGCTGTTTATCAGCGCCTTTGCGACAGTAGGCGCGCAAGGCGGCGATGAAGACATCTACTATATGGTCGGCGGCAACCTGGGGCATCCCTGGTGGAAGCAGCACTTTGAAGGCATTGAAGTGGCGGCCGAGTGGTTGGGCATCAATGTCGAGATTGTGGGTCCGCCGCCCACCGATGGCATCGCCCTGGAGCAAATCAAGCTGCTCGAGGAGATCGTCGCCAAGCCCAATACCGCCGGCATCATGATGATCGGTTTCGATGTCACGCTCATCCCCGAGGTCTCGAAGCAAGCGATGGCGGCTGGCATCCCCTTCATTCAGTTCAACGGCGACTTGATTGACAAGAGCGCGCGCCACGCCTTCGTCGGCACCGGTGATTTCGCTTTCGGCGAATCGGCGGCGCAACTGGTGTTGGATCGCTATCCCGATGGCGCCAAGATCGGCGTGGTCGCCTTCATCAGCGCGCAGCAGCATCGCGATCGCCTGAACGGTTTCCAAACGACGCTGGAAGCATCGGGCCGCCCATACGAATTCCTCGAGCCAGTTGATGACCGCGCCTCGATGGACGGCGCCTACAACGGCGCGCTGAACCTGATTGAAGCGCATCCGGATATGGACATCATCTATTCAGGCGATGCTTTCGCCGAGGGCGTCGCCAACGCCGTGAATGACATGGGGCTGGTCGACAGCATTGACGTGGTCGGCGGCGACCGCGCCGATTCGCTATTGCAAGACATCAAGGACGGCAGCGTCATGGGCACCATCGCGCAGGACACCTTCGCCGAGGGCTTCTTCGGCGTGCTCTATATGTATGTCGCGCGTCAGGGTCTGGTCTCGCAGGAAGGCGGGCGGCTGGCTTTGCCCGATACCTCGATCACGCAGTCCTTCACGATCACCGCCGAAACGGTCGACTTCTTCCTCGGCGTCGATCCGGACAAGCCAACGCTGCCCGCCGGCACTGATGGCAGCTACTACATGATCGGCGGCAACTTGGGGCATCCCTGGTGGAAGCAGCACTTTGACGGCATTGAAGCCGCAGCCGACTGGCTGGGCATCAATGTCGAAATCGTGGGTCCGCCGCCCACCGATGGCATCGCCCTGGAGCAGATCAAACTGCTGGAGGAGATCGTCGCCAAGCCCGATACCAAGGGCATCATGATGATCGGCTTTGATGTCACGCTGATCCCCGAAGTATCAAAGCAGGCGATGGCGGCTGGCATCCCCTTCATCCAGTTCAATGGCGACTTGATCGACCGCAGCGCGCGCCATGCCTTCGTCGGCACGGGCGATTTTGCTTTCGGCGAATCGGCAGCGCAATTGGTGCTGGATCGCTATCCCGATGGCGCCAAGATCGGCGTGGTCGCCTTCATCAGCGCCCAGCAGCATCGCGACCGCTTGCACGGTTTCCAAACGACGCTTGAGGCATCGGGCCGCGCTTACGAATTCCTGGAACCGGTCGATGACCGCGCCTCGATGGACGGCGCTTATAACGGCGCGCTGAACCTGATCGAAGCCAATCCCGATATGGACATCATCTATTCGGGCGACGCATTCGCCGAGGGCGTCGCCAATGCTGTGAAGGACATGGGGCTGGTTGACAGCATCGATGTGGTCGGCGGCGACCGCGCCGATTCGCTGCTGCAAGCGATCAAGGACGGCGATGTGATGGGCACAATCGCCCAGGATACTTTCGCCGAAGGTTTCTTCGGCGTCGTTTACATGTACGTCGCCGCGGAAGGCATAGTCGCGCGTGAAGGCGGGCGCATCGCCCTGCCCAATACGGTGATCACAAACTCCTTCACCGTCACCGCCGAAACGGTCGACTTCTTCCTGGAGGGCTAGCGAGCGCCGAGAGCTGCGCATTTTCCTGTGATTTTGGGCGACTCACAGAGTCGCCCCTACAAGTTTCGCCGATTGAGATGCTTATGATGGCTGCCTTGCCGGTTTGACATCCAATCCGATGGCGCCTGTGCTGTCCTCAACGTTTTTTTGGGGATGAGAATACTGATGCGACTCAAAGACGAAGTGGCGCTTGTTACCGGCGGCGGACGCGGCATCGGGCGGCACATCGCCCTGCGCCTGGCGGATGAAGGCGCTGATGTGCTGGTCAATTATGCCAGCAGTCGAGACGGCGCCGAAGACATCGCCGCGCAGATACGCGACAAGGGGCGGCGCGCGATCGCCGTCCGCGCGAATATCGCTGAGCGAGCCGATGTCGACGCCATGTACGAGCGCCTGCTGGCTGAATTCGGACGCATCGATATTCTGGTTAACAATTCCGCCATTGATCCGGTGATCCCCTTCCTCGACATGACCGATGAACAGTGGGATCGCGTCATCGATATTAACCTCAAGGGCACTTATATGTGCTCGCAAGCGGCCGCCAAGCTCATGGTCGCGCAGGGGGGCGGGGGCAACATCATCATCATCGGCTCGATGCACAGCATGGCGACCTTCCCCGGCATGTTGGCTTACGCCAGCACAAAAGGCGGGCTCAATGCGATGACGCGGGCGATGGCGCTGGATCTATCGCCCCATCGCATTCGCGTCAACTGCGTTATCCCCGGCTCCATTCACGTGGAGAAGGCTTATGAGGTCATCCCCGATTATGACCCGCACATGATCGACGATCAGATCGCGCTCGGCCGCATCGGTTACGGACCCGACATCGCGGCCGCGGTCGTCTTCATGGCCTCGCAGGATGCGGAATACATCACCGGCACGACATTGAATGTCGATGGCGGCGTGATGGCGCGCATGGCGCTTTGGTTTGATGACCTGCAGACGGTCGAGCGGAAGTATGATGAGTAGCGGCGCCAACGCAACTGTTACAGCAAAAGAAAGACCTGAGCGATGAACGAAGTCGAACATGTCCTGTCTCTGGGCAATCTATTGGGAGAGGGCCCACTGTGGCATCCCGCTGAAAAAGCGCTTTACTGGGCGGATATCGAGTCCAGCCAAATCTTTCGCTACGATCCCCGAAAACGCCAGCATGAAACGGCGCAAATGGGTGTCGCCGTGGGCGCCTTGGCTTTTCGCGAGTCGGGCGGCTTGATATTGGCAACCGCCAAAGGCTATGCCTATTGGGACATAAAAGACCGCCACTTGGAATACATAGCCGACCCGGAAGCGGACAAACCGGAGTCGCGCTTTAATGACGGCAAGGTGGATCGCCGAGGGCGATTTTGGGCTGGGACCATGACCGTTGAAGGCGCTACCAGCGCGCTCTATCGACTTGATGCCGATGCTTCCGTAAAACGAATGGAAGGCGGAATCACAATTGCGAACGGACTGGGCTGGAGCCCGGACGACAAGATCATGTATTTCACCGATACCATGATCCACACGATATATGCCTACGACTTCGACCTGGAAAGCGGAAGTATCGCGAATCGTCGGGTATTCGTTCATGATCCGGGCAGGCCCGGGCTGCCCGATGGCTTGTGCGTCGACAGTGAAGGCTGCGTATGGAGTGCGCGCATTCTCGATTGGCGCATCATCCGCTTCGACCCTGATGGCGTAGTTGAGCGTGAGATTCGCTTACCGGTGAAGAATCCAACAAGCTGCGCCTTTGGCGGCGAGAATCTTGACGAGCTTTATGTAACGACGGCGGCTATCGGCTTGACCGACGAGGAAGCCCGACAGCAACCTTTGGCGGGCGATCTATTCCGCATTCATACTGGCGTCAAGGGGCAGGTCGAGCCCTGTTTCGCCGGGTAACCATGCAGCAAATTGAAGAAATCGCGTACAAACATTTTGGCCGCTGCTACCGTCTCGGCAACGATCAAGTTGATCTGCTTGTCACTGGCGAGTTCGGACCGCGCATTATCCGCTTCGGATTCATCGGCGCGGAGAACGAATTTGCCGAGGTCGACTTTTCGCTAGCCATTCCCGGCCATGGAACCTGGCGGCTGCACGGCGGGCATCGCTTCTGGCACGCGCCCGAAGATATGATTCGCACTTACATCCCCGACGATGAGCCTGTGCGCGTCGAAGAGCGCGGCGATTTCATCCGCGTCAGGCAGCCGGTCCAGCAAGAGACAGGGATCGAGAAGGAACTGGATATCTCCCTCGCGCAGGATCGCGCATCGGCGAGCGTCGCGCATCGGCTTCGCAATCACAATCTCTGGCCCGTCGACTTGGCGCCTTGGGCGCTCTCAGCAATGCGGGACAGTGGCGCCTGCTTCCTTCCCTTGCCCGGCAGACAGTCTCCTGCCCCCGGTGAACTGCCGGGGATAAGCACGATTGCGCTCTGGCAATTCAGCGACATGTCCGATCGTCGCTTTTTCTGGGGCCGCAACACCATTCGCATTCGACACGACCGGGACCAGGACGCGCCTCAGAAAATCGGCGCCTTAGTCACCGATGGCTGGGCGGCTTACCTGCGGAAGCGGAATCTCTTCCTCAAGACTTTCGATTATGTGGCGGGCGCAAGCTATCCCGACCGCGGCTGCACCGTCGAAGTCTTCTTCAATGACGAATTCCTTGAGCTCGAGACGCTCGGTCCTTTGACGCGTCTGGCGCCGGGCGACAGCGTTGAGCATAGGGAAACCTGGCAGCTCTTCCGGGATATTCCGCCGCTTGAGAGCGCTGATGACTTCAGCGATTCAATCCTGACCATCGTCGAACAGGCGAGGGCTCGCGACGAATGGTAAAGCAGGAGGAAAGCGAATTGCCGGAAAGCGACGCCAACTCGATTTTCGAGACGCCCTTCGATAGCCCTCTTTATCCGCATTTTCCCATGGAAATGCGGGATACTGAAATCTTGACAGTCTTCTATCGCACGGACATGGAAGCGGCACAGGGTCTGATCCCCGCGCCGCTCGAGTTAAAGAGCGATATCGTCATCATCCACATTTATCACATGCACGACGCCGATATGTTCGGCGATTATTATGAGTCGGCGGTGCAACTGCCGGTCGCCCTGCCGGGAACTGGGGTGAGCGGCGCTTATTCTCCCTACCTTTACTTGAGCAGCGCCGGGGCAGTAGCCGTCGGACGTGAGATTTATGGACAGCCGAAGAAAGGGGGAGAACCGCGCTTGGAAGCCCGTGGCGATCTCTTTGTTGGCACGGTAAGACGCAACGGCATTGACGTCATCACCGCCACCATGCCCTATAAGGCGCGTCGCGCCGAACTCTCTGAGATGCTCGAATTCGGCGATTTCCGAACCAACATCAATTTGAAAATCATCAACGGCGTCGACGGCAAAATCGCCATCCGCCAGCTCACGGCGCGCCGTTTCGAAAATGTTCGCGTTCGCGAATGCTGGACCGGCCCGGCGACGATAGAGCTCCGCCCCAACGCGCAGGCGCCCGTCTATAAGCTGCCCGCGCGCGAGGTGATCGCCGGTTTTTACTGGCGTACTGACTTCGTATTGCCCTGGGGCCAGGTCTTGCACGATTATCTCGCAGCGGGGACCAGCGACGATGAGGCTTGAGAGCAAGGTCGCGCTGGTGACCGGCGCTGGCAATGGTATCGGCAAGGCGGCTTGCCTGGCTTATGCCGCGGCTGGCGCGATTGTCTTCGCGGTTGACATTGATGGCGCTGCCGCCCAGGCTACAAGAGACGCGATCCGCGCGTCAGGCGGCGAAGCGGAGGCTTATCGCGCTGATGTAAGCCAAGCGTCGGAGGCGCAAGCCTACAGTCAGGAAGCGATTCGCCGCTTCGGGCGCATTGACTGTTTCTTCAACAATGCGGGCATTGAAGGCGTTGTCGCCCCCACTATGGAATACCCTGAAGATGTTTTTGATCGAGTGATGGCGATCAACCTCAAGGGCGTGTTTCTGGGCTTGAAATATGTACTGCCGCATATGGTGGAAAAGGGTTCCGGGAGTGTGGTAAATGCGGCCTCGGTGGGCGGAGTCGTCGGCGCGCCGGGGCTCTGCGCCTACGCCGCCAGCAAGCACGCCATCATTGGATTGACGCGCACCGCAGCCGCCGAAGTCGCGCAATACGGCGTACGGGTTAATGCTGTTTGCCCCAGCGCGATCCAAACCCGCATGATTGATTCGCTGGCTAGCATGTATGCGCCGGACGACCCGGATGCGGTGCGCGATCAATTCGTCGCTCGCAATCCATCGCGGCGCTACGGGCGGGCGGAAGAGGTAGCGCAGGTTGTTTTGTTCTTGTCATCGGATGCAGCGAGTTTCGTTAATGGAGAGGCGCTGATGGTTGACGGTGGGCGTACAGCGGTCTAAGTACAACGGGAGTGTCTAATGCGGTGGCTTCGCATCATGTAGGGGCGGCTCGCTGAGCCGCCCAGAACCGGCAAATCATGACATTTCGGGCGTTTCAACGAAACGCCCCTACAAGATCGGCTCGATTGCCAAGAATAAACCTCCACCCAGTTAGACTCTCCCCAAGCGATTTCAGGCTATTGTTCTCATTCGATCGCGACAATAGCGTGAAGGTTTAGTTCCGGCAAGACTATGCTCAGCCGCCCAGCGGCAAGCTCGTATTCCAGTAGCGCGTCTGGCGCCTGGTAAACCCGATCGACCCCTTCGAGTTCAATCCCTGCGATATCGACTTCTAGCTCAATATCGCGCAGCGTGGCATTGTCGTCGCCCCAGGCGACATGATCGGCGCTGCCGAGGTAGCGGTTAATCAAGTGGATGACGCAGCGCCCCATCTGCTGGTTAAGCACTACCTCGACGCCGGCCGGGGCATTGGTCTTTAGAATCGGTCTCTCGACCAGGCTCGCCGCCAGAACGCCCATCAGCCGCTTGACCCAGGCGTTGGGCATGCCTTTTGATCGCAGGGGCGCGGCAATATAGACGCACTCGCCGGCGCCGTATCGGTTGCGGACGATGCCCGGGAAGCGTTTGTCGGCGTCCGGCCCCGCGTCTCCCCATAGGATCGTCGTCGCCTCCGAGCGCCCCACTTCCGGTCCATAGAAGTCGCCCAGCAATTCAGCCCCCGCGCGCAGACTTACCCGCAGCGGCATCTCGTCGATCACAATCGGCAGCGCCGTTACCCCATTTTGAAGCGCCTCATCCGCCAGCCTGAGATATACAAACTCGCAGCCGGCCTCTCTTTCATATTCGACGCCGAAGACATCAGCCAAGCCGAAATCGGCGCGCCGCCCGCCCTTCTCGTCCCACAGCGAGCTGAAGCCGGAAGCCAGCAGCGTCCCGCCAGCGCGCGCGTAGCTGCGCAGCCGCTCTAGTTCATCATCACTCAGCGCTGCTTGATCGGGCAGAATCAAAAGCTGATAGCGCGATAGATCGCGATCCAACTGGATGATGTCGTACTGCGCGTGCATATCGATCAGCGCGTCGTGAAATGCTTCTGCGCCATCTTGCATGAGGCCCCAGAGGCGAGACGCGCTCCGCGGCTTGGGCGTGAATACGAGGCCGACATCGCTGAGGCCGGTCGGTTCGCGCAGCCAGGGTTCGATCTGGCGCGCAGGGCGAAACACTTCGGCCAATCCGGCGAATTGCGCTTCGTCCGTTTCGCCATCGGGATAGGGCGCCTGCCCGAAGACCATGCTGCCGCCCTGCGCCAGGGCAATCGCGTTCTCCAGTTGGAGGAATTTCAGCGGCTTCTGGTCGAAGCCATTCCAGCCGCCGCCGAGTTCCATGCGCGGCAGAGCGCCCGCCGTCAGAATTTCGAAGGGTTTGCCGCGAGTCTTCGCCCAGCGCGCGTTGAAGCTCTGCCGGACGTATTCGGGCGCATGACCTTCAATCGAGATGAGATCGGCCGAATCGATGGGATCGCCCGGGGCGCCGGCCGCGTTGTAGGTGATGACCGCCTCCGGCAAATGAGACCGTATGACGGCGTAACACTGATTCAGAAAATCATCCACCTTGCCCGTCATGAAGTCGAAGATCTGATCTTCTTCTTCCGGCGTCGGCTCGATCGGCAGCTGCTCGCCGGTTTCGGCTTCGTAAGCGCGTTGCGCGTACAGCGAATAATCGGGGACGGGATGCGGCGCGATCATCCAGAGATCCTGCCGCACATCGCGGGCGAGCGGGATGATATCCAGCCAGAAGCCATCGACCTCGTAATTCGCCACCAGCTCGTCAAGCTGCTGCAGGGCGAAGTCGGTGTAAGGCGAGCAGACCGAAGCCATGTAAAAGGGCCGCAGCTTGTAGGGATCGCCCAGGGTGTTGACCATGCGCCATTCGGGATAGATCCCCAGCGCGTAGTTGTCGAAGCAGACGCTGAAATAAGCGATGAGCCGGATGTCGCGTTTCTTCAGTTCCGGCAGCAGCTCGCCCAGGATATTGCGCGGGTGCGGCAAGCCCAGCGAAGCGGGATAATAACATGTGCCGTGATGATCTTTGCAGTAGAGCTCGAGGCAATCAACAGCGGACGCCGCCAGGCTATCGGCATATTGTACTGCGTCGAATCGCTCTCCCTGCGCCTTCGCCCACTGGGGCGACACATAGAGCTTGTGCAGCTTGCGGAAGGTTTGACCAAACCACTTGCTCATGAGCGTTTTGTCTCCACTATGGCTATCGACTATCGCAGCGCGCCGGCAGTCATGCCTTTTCGAATTTGCTGCTGGAAGAAGAAATAGAAAACGAAGAGCGGCAGCGCTGTCAAGGTCATAATGGCGAATTGCTGCCCGACGACGCTCTCCGCCGCCATCGATACCGGACGGTAACCGGCGACAGCCAGCGGCAGCGTACGCACCTGCGGCTGATCCAGCAGCACCAGGGCGAACAAGAGCTCGCTCCAGATCCAACTGATATTGATGATGGCCATGCTGGCGATGGCGCCGCGCGACACCGGCACAACGACGCGGATGAAAGCGCCGAAGCGCGAGCAGCCATCAAGCATTGCCGATTCTTCGAGCTCATGCGGGAAACTCAAGAAATAGGCGCGCATCAGAATAATCGTAAAAGGCAAGCCCAGCGTCGCGTAGACCAGCATCATGCCGATGTGGCTGTTTCTTAAGCCGAGATCGCCCATGAAGAAATACATCGGAATTATCAAGACGTGGACCGGCACCGCCAGCGTGAGCAGGAAGCCCTGCTGCGTCGCCGCATTGCCGGGGAAGCGCCCGCGCGCCAGCGAATAGCCAGCCAGCCCGGCGACGAAAAGCAAGATCGCCAGGCTGCCGAGCGTGATCATAAAGCTGTTGATGAAAAAGGTCGAGAAAGGCTGAGCGACGCGGTCGCCCGCCCAGACGATGGCGTAATTATCGAGCAATAAGGGATCGGGCAAGGCGAAGGGCGCGTTGAGGATTTGCTTGTCGCTTTTGACCGAGGTGATGAACATAAACAGGATCGGATAGACCTGCACGATCGCCCAGGCGACCAGCAGGACAGTCACCAGCGCGCCCGGGATGCGCTTCATAATCAGGCGAAGCGTCCGCCGCTCAGGCTTCATCACCCGCCACGCCCGGCTAAAACTCGACCGCTTCAACGCGCATCAGGCGCTGATAAGCATAGGTTACGGCGAAAATAACGGCGAACATCACGACGGCAACCGCTGAGGCATAGCCGTATTCCTGCTTGCGAAAAGCCTCCTTGTATAGAAAGGTGCCCAGCACCGATGTGCTCTCCGCTGGACCGCCCAAGGTCATCACCCATACCAGGTCGAAGACCTTCAACGAAAAGATAAACTGCAAGACGCTGATCGAAATCAGCACCGGGCGAATCAGCGGCAAAGTCAAATACCGGCTGCGCTGGAGTTCGCTGATGCCATCCAGCGAAGCCGCTTCGTGCAGATCCTGCGGGATATTCTCAATCGCCGCCAGCAGAATGATCATGGGGAAGCCGGAGAACTGCCAGACAGCCACCGCGATAACCGAGCCCAATGCCGTCTCGCGGCTGGCGATCCAGGCGCCTTCCAAATGCGCCAAGCCGATGCTGCGCAGCATGACGTTCAACATGCCGAAGTTCTGCTCGTACATGCGCACCCAGAGCGCCGCCGTCACCGCCATCGGCAGCATCACCGGCAGGTAGAAGACGAAGCGATAAAGCGCGGCGCCCCGGACGCGGCGCGATATTGCCATCGCCAGCAGCAGCCCAATGCCAACGGTGCCAATGGTGGAGAAGACGGCGAATATCAGCGTATGGCGGAGCGCGCCCCAAAAGAAGCGATCATCAAAGAGGTCTTCAAAGTTCTCCAGCGCCACGTATTCGCGCGGTCGCAGCCCGTTCCACTCGAAGAAAGCCAATTCCAAGGACTGGATGAGCGGCAATGCCATGAACATCAAGAGCATGATCACAGCCGGCGCCAGGAAGATATACCAGATCAAATTGCGCCTGAAGTTCATTTCACCAGCGAGTCTCGGCCCAGGCAGCCGCCTGCAGGGGCGATCAAACCGCAGTGTCTACGCGCGGCGGTGGCTCGCCCGTCGATTATTATTCAAGCTTGGCAAAGACGGGCGACATGATATGTCGCCCCTACAAAATCGTTGCATTTGCGCGGCGGCTAACCCTCGCGCGCTTCTTCCGTCGCTTTCTGCACCATCTCCGCCGCTTCTTCCGGCGTGATGACATCGTTCAGCACCAGGTCCGACGCCTGCTTCAACGCAGACAAGACATCGGGCGGCACGTTCGCTTCATAGAGCGAGGGCGCGCCCATCGCGGCGACATCGGCGACTTGCTGCGCGGATTCGGGCGTCAGGATTTCCGCGACCGCCGCTTCGGGGATGTCGGAACGGCCAGGGGTAATGCGAGATGACCGCGCATAGGTCTCGACGCCTTCCGCCGAGCCCAGGTAGCTGACGACTTTGAGCGCCGCTTCCTGATTGCCGCGGTTGAAGACGATGAAGCAATTGGGAATCCAACTGCCCACCGGTCCGTAGGGTTCGATCATGTCGTCATCGTACCAGGGATAGTAGAAGTAACCCCATTCGAAATCGACCTCGTCGCTCAGGCTGCCGGAAGCCCAGGAGCCCATCTGCCACATGGCGGCGCTGCCGCCGGTGAAGAGACCCTGCCCCTGGCCGTATTCGGTATGCCCGGCGAAGCCATCCGCCAGCAGACCGCGGTCGACCATTTCTTTCATTGTCGCGAATATGCGCACCCCGTGCGGATCCGTCCATTTGTATTCGTTCGCCCAATCCGGCGAGCCGGGGTTGGCGTTGAGCATGAAGGCGCGGTATTCGTCTTCGGTCCAAGAGCGCATCATCAGCGCGTCCGGCAGATGATTGACCAAGCCCCAGTCGTAAAAGTTGACCATCGGCTGATAACCGCCGGCGCGCACCATGTCCGCCACTTCGTAGAGTTCTTCCCAGGTCGTCGGCGCCTCCGCGCCTACTTCGGCGAAGATGTCTTTGTTGTAGTAGATATAGGGCGTCCATACCACATCGATATTGACACCGTAGATGCTGCCGTTGGGCTCGGTATAAAAGTCCAGCGTGCCTTGCGGGAAGGCGTCATACCAACCTTCAGCCTCATACAGATCATCAAGCGGGACCAAGAGATCGGCTTCGATCATGTCTTTGTACTGGAAGGAGCGCGAGCACCACCACCAAGACAGATCCGGCCCCATGTCATCGGCAAACATCGTCGTCGGGGCAGTCGCCTGCCAGTTGACTTCGTCCGCCTGAATTTCCAATTCAACCTGGATATCGGGATTGTTGTCATTCCAGACCGAGATCGCCGCTTGCAAGCCTTCAGCCACCGGACCGGCGAGACCGGACATACGCAATGTCATCGCGTCCTGGGCGGAAACAGCGCCGCCGAGCAGCGAAAGCAAGAGAACAACCAGCAGCGGAACGATGAATTTAGCGCGATGCGACTTCATTTCTACTTCTCCTTTGAAAACACTCTCAGATCAATTAAATACTTGCTTGAATGGCTTGGCGTTGGTTTAAGCCTCCCTTCTTGCCGCGCCGCAACAGAAGCAATCAATAGCCCAATGTTACCCCGCCATCGACCTCAAGGGCGACACCGGTGACAAATGAGGCCTGGTCGGAAGCCAAGAAGAGCGCCGCGTTCCCAATCTCCTCGGGCGAAGCGATTCTGCCGAGCGGGTGGATCGAATCCACGTAGGCGCGCGCCGCGGCTTCATCCGGCTGCAAGGCGAACCACTTGTCCACCAGCGGCGTCCGCACCCAGCCAGGGCAAATGCAATTCACGCGAATGCCATGAGGCGCCAGATCCAGCGCCATATTCTTCGTCAAAGCAATGATGCCGCCTTTGGAGGCTGAATACGCGCCCGACTTGCCCTGCCCGACCAATCCCACCATCGAGCCCATATTGACAATGCTGCCGCGCGCCGCTTTAAGCGAGGGCAGCGCCGCCTTGCTGACCAGGAAGACGCTCTTCAAGTTCGTGTCGATGATCCGACTCCAGTCGGCTTCGCTGCCTTCTTCAATGCCCTTGCCATCATGCGTGCCCGCGTTATTAAGCAGGATGTCGATCCCTCCAAAGTCGCGGACGATGGCGGCAATCGTCGATTCGACCGCCGACGCCTGGCTTGCGTCGGCGGTGTAGGCTTTTGCCGTGACGCCACCCAAGCGCAACTGGTCGACTGCCGAATTCGCCGCCGATTCGTCGATATCCCAGACCGCGATTGACGCGCCGGCCCCGCCCAAGACACGGGCGCAGCCCAAGCCGATGCCGGCCCCCGCGCCGGTGACGACAGCGACGCGCTCAACCAAAATCGGTCCGACAGCCGGGGGCGAACTATAAGGTCTCGTCATGAACGATATCCTGTTTCCGGATCGCCTGTTGGCAGATTCTAATGCGAAACGCCGATATGTCAAAAAAGCAGAGGAGGCGCGGCGCGTTTGACTTTCAGCATCGTCATGTGTATTCTCGTACCATTGCTCGACGGACGCCGCAGGAACGCTGGCACGGGCGGCGCTCTGGCGTTTCATCCCAAGACGAGGCAATCGCTTAATGCTCAAGCGCTTCAGCCTGGACGGAAAAAAAGCGGTGGCGACGGGGGCGGCATCGGGCTTGTCACAGGCGATTGCGATTGGCTTCGCCAGCGCCGGCGCCGATCTCGTCATCGCCGATATCAACCATGATGGCTTAAACGAAACCGCCAAGAGCATCCGCGCGCTCGGCCAGAAGGCTGAGGTTTGCCAATGCGATATAGCGGATGAAGCCGCAGTCGAAGCGCTCTTCAATCGCGTTGATGAGGTTTACGGTCGCGTCGACATTCTGCTCAACGGTCCCTTCGCCTTCAATCGAGAGAAACCGGAGAAGCTGACGCTGGCGGACTGGAACGAGGCCATCGCCGTCTGCTTGACCGGCTTCTTTACCTGCGCGCAGCAAGCCGGGCTACGGATGATTGAGCGCGGCATGGGCGGCAGCATCATCAGCATCGGCTCCATCGCCGGCGCTTCCGCCCTTGGTCGCGGCAATTTCCCCTACAGCGTGGCGAAAGCGGGCGTGCACCAGCTGACGCGCGAGTTGGCGGTCGAATGGGCGCGGCACGGCATACGCGTCAACGCGCTGCTGCCAGCGCAGATGCGGACGCCGTCGGTGAATCGCTGGCTGGAAGACCCGGCGACCGATGAAGGATTGGTGGCGCATCTGCTCAAGGGCATCCCCATGAATCGAATTGGCGCGCCGGATGACATCGTTGGGCCAGCCATTTTCCTGGCATCGGAAGCGGCCGCCTTCGTCACCGGAACCTTGCTGCCAGTTGATGGCGGCAACCTGGCGCTGAACGCCGGCGGGAGCCACCGATGGTGAGCGCGCTCCAAGTCGCAAGAAGAGCCAGTCGAAGGTATTGTAGGGGCGATTCTTGAGTCGCCCGCCGGCGTCAGCCATGTCTGATCGCCGCATTTTCAGGAGTGACGGATGACTACCATTGTCGTCGCGCATGAGACTTATCTCATTTCCGAACTTGAACGCGACGCCTTCAGCGCTATTGATGCGAGCGTCGTGCAAACCGGGAACCTCGAAACGCCGGCAGCGCTGGAAGCGGCGCGCAAAGCTGATGCGCTGATGGTCACCATCCAGCCGGTCGATGCCGCGCTAATCGGCTCGCTGGAGAACTGCAAAATCATCGCGCGCGTTGGCGCCGGTTTGGATGCCATCGATATTCCGGCGGCGACGGCGCGCGCCATTTGGGTCACATCGGTGCCAGATTATTCGATAGACGAGGTTTCGACCCATGCGATCGCGTTGCTCTTGAATCACGCGCGGCGCCTGCCAGCGATGTTCGCCTCGGTTAGGGCGGGCAAGTGGTATGACGCCGATGCGATTGAACCGGCGCCCCGCCTGCGGGGACAAGTTTTGGGCTTGATCGGCTATGGACGCATCGGACGGACAGTCGCGACCAAGGCGCGCGGCTTGGGGCTTCACGTAGTTGTTTACGATCCCTTCATCGAGATTGACGAAATGGATGAGCGGCTGAAACAGGTCGAGCTGGAGCCACTGCTGGCGACCGCCGACTTCATCTCGCTGCACACACCCCTCAGCGAATCTTCCCGCCAGATCATCAACGCCGCCGCCTTGGAAAAGATGAAGCCAAGCGCTTATCTCATCAATACCGCGCGCGGCGAGCTGATCGACGAGGCGGCGCTGCTGAATGCGGTGCAGAGCGGGAGCATCGCCGGCGCCGCCCTTGATGTGCTCTCGGTTGAGCCGCCGCCGGCGGATTTTCCCTTGCTGCACGATACGCGGATCACTATCACGCCTCACGCCGGCTGGTATTCGGAAGCATCCAAGCTGGATGTCCGCGTCAAGGCAATCGACGATGTTCTGCGCGTCTTGAGCGGCAAAGCGCCGCGCTCGCCTGTCAATCAGCCGCTGAATAAAGAATAGATGGCTATTAGAAGGAGAATCGATTTGGCTAATGACAGAACAGCCTCAGGCAGTGAGCCGCTGGTGGCGCTCTACCGCATGATGGTTCTGATTCGCCGGACGGAGGAGCAGCTCGCCCGCGCCCATCAGATGGGGCTGGTGCCCGGTCCTTGCCATACTTATGTCGGGGAAGAGGCGATTGCGACCGGCGTCTGCGCCAACCTGCGCGCTGACGATGTCGTCTTCAGCACCCATCGCGGGCACGGGCATGCCCTGGCGAAAGGCGTCAGCCCGCGCGCGGTCGCCGCTGAGCTAATGGGCAAGGCGACTGGCTGCTCCCAGGGGCGCGGCGGCAGCATGCACCTCTTCGCCCCCGAGATCGGCTTGATGGGCACCAGCGGCATCGTCGGTCCCAGCATTTTGCAGGGGGCGGGCGCCGGCTACAGCTTCAAGCTGCTCGGCTCGGATCAAGTGAGCGTCGCCTTTTTCGGCGATGGCGCCGTCAGCAATGGCGCATTCCACGAAGGGCTGAACATGGCCGCCATCTGGGACCTGCCGGTGATTTTCGTCTGCGAAGATAATATGTACGCCACCGAAGTCGCTTTTCGCGACGCCACGCGGGTGCAGGATGTCGCCCAACGCGTCCGCGCCTCATACGATATGGCGGCGGTCCGCGTCGATGGCAATGACGTGCTGGCGGTGCGCCAAGCGGCTGAAGAAGCAGTCGCCCGCGCCCGATCCGGCGACGGACCTTCGCTAATTGATTGCAAGACCTATCGCACCCGGCCTCATGCCGAGGGCATGCGCGATGGCGGTTATCGCACAGCGGAAGAGATGGCTGCCTGGAAGCAGCGCGATCCCATCGCCGCCCATGCCGCATGGCTGATTGAGGCGGGGCATGCCAGCGCCGCCGACCTGGAAGCGATAGAGGCCGAGGCAACGACGACTGTGAATGACGCGATTGAATTCGCCCGCTCCAGCCCATTCCCCGACCCAGCCACCGCAGCCGATTTCATCTTCAGCGCGGGAGCGTAAGCCATGCGAGAGATTACTTATACCGAAGCGGCGCGAGAAGCGCTGGCGGAACAGATGGCGGTGGACCCCAGCATTTTCGTCGTCGGCGAAGGCATCGGCGAACGCGGCGGCAACTTCAATACCACCCTCGGCTTGTACGAGAAGTACGGCCCCATGCGCCTGCGCGACACCCCGATTGTCGAGCGCGGCTTCGTCGGCTTATGCGCCGGCGCCGCCATGACCGGCAGCCGCCCGGTAGTCGATTTCATGTTCATCGACTTCATCCTCGATTCCATGGGCGAGCTGCTGAATCAAATCTCAAAAATTCAGTACATGAGCAGCGGGCGGATCAAAATGCCTATCGTGCTGCGCGGCTGCATTGGCATCGGGGGCGCCGCCGCCACCCACCATTCGGGGAGCTATTATCCGCTTTTTGTGCATATCCCCGGTTTCCGCGTCGCCACGCCCTCGAACCCCTACGATGCCAAAGGCTTGCTGAAGACGGCGCTCACCGGCGATGATCCGGTTCTTTTTCTGGAGCACAAGCTGCTACTCAACCGGCGCGGTCCCGTGCCGGAAGCGGAATATGCGCTGCCATTCGGCCAGGCGGCTGTTATTCGTGAAGGGAGCGATGCCACGGTGGTGGCGCTGGCGGTGATGGCGCCCAAAGTGCTGGATGTCTGCGATGAGCTGGCGAAAGACAGGCTCGATATCGAAGTCATTGACCCGCGTACGCTCGCCCCGCTTGATATGGCGACCATTCTCGAATCGGTGGGCAAAACCGGCCGCCTGCTGATCGCCGACGAAACCTTTGGACCCTGCGGCATCGGCGCCGAAATCAGCGCCCAAGTGATGGAGCAGGGCTTCGATGATCTCGACGCGCCAATCGCCCGTCTCAACGGCGTCCATACACCGACGCCCTACAGCCCCAGCTTGGAGAGCGCCATCATCCCCGATAATGCGGCAATCGAAAAGGCAATTCGCGACCTGGTCGCCGAATAGGGAGATGGATCGTGGCGATAGAAATTGTAATGCCCAAGCTCGGCTGGACGATGGAAGAGGGCATCCTCGATGAGTGGATCAAGCGCGATGGCGATGAAGTCCAGCCCGGCGACATCATTTTTGTGGTCGAAAGCGATAAAGCGCTGCAAGAGATTGAGGCTTTTGACAGCGGCATCCTGCGCATTTCACCGGACGCGCCGCCGGTCGGCTCGACTGTGAAAATCGGCGAAACCCTCGCTTATCTGGTGGAACCGGGCGAAGCGCCGCCCTTTGACAGTCCAAAAGCCGACGAGGTCCAACTGACCGCTCATTCATCAGCGAGCGCCCTTCCCGCCGCTGCGCCGAAGCCGCTTGCGAGGCAGCGAGTCAAAGGCAGGCGCGGCCGCGGGCCGGCGATCAGCCCGCGGGCGAGACGGGTCGCAAGGGAATTGGATGTAAACTGGGCGATTATAACGGGCAGCGGCGCCAGCGGGCGCATCATCGAGCGTGATATCCGCGCGGCGGCCGAGTTGGCTGCGGCGGCCCACACTGAAATCAACATCAGCCCCGTCGCCCGACGCGTGGCTCAAGAGGCAGGCATCGACCCGGCAGAGCTGGAGGCGCGCTTCCCCGGCGCCCGCATCACCCGCGCCGATGTGGAAAAAGCAGCGGCTGAACACGGTACGGATGCCGCGCCAGAGCGCCAGCCCTTGTCGCGAATCCGCCAATTGACGCGCGACCGTATGATCCAAAGCGCGCGGACGGCGGTGCCAGTTACGTTAACCACCGAAGTGGACGCGACCGAGCTCCAGCAATTGCGGCGCAGCTTAAGTGCCGATGGTGGCGAAATCGTGCCCAGCTACAACGACTTGATGCTTAAAGTGGTCGCGGCGGCGCTGACCGAACAGCCAATGCTCAACGCCTCCATCGAAGCCGACGAGCTTCTGCTGCACAGCGCCATTAATATCGGCCTCGCCGTTGATACCGAACGCGGTCTGCTCGTCCCCGTCATTCGCGAAGCCGATCGTCTGTCGCTGCTGGAAGTTGCCGCTCTCAGCGCCGACGTGGTCGAGCGGGCGCGCGCCGGGAAAATCGCCGCCGAGGATTTGCAAGGCGGGACTTTCACCATCACCAATCTGGGCATGTATGACATTGACGCCTTCACACCGATTATCAATCTGCCGCAATGCGCAATTCTGGGCGTCGGCAGAATCGTCCCGCGCCAAATCGTCGTTGATGCGGAGGCGCAGCGCCTCGCCATCCGCCAGATGATGACGCTCAGCTTGACCTTCGATCATCGGGTCGTCGATGGCGCGCCGGCCGCCCGCTTCTTGCAGCGCGTCAAGCAATATGTAGAAACGCCTTATCTCTGGCTGGTGAATTGAATCATGAGGAGTGAAACGTGAAACTGGTGACTTTTGAGCGTGGCGAGCAAGGCCGCCCAGGTATCCTGATAACGCGCGACGGGCGCGAGGTCATCGTCGATTTGCAAAACGCGGACCCTATGTTGCCCGGCAGCGTACTTGGCATCCTTGAGGGCGGTCCGGAGGCGCTGGCGCAAGCATCCGCCGCGGCCGAAACCGCGACCGAGATCCGGGAAGCCGCGTCGGTGAAGCTGGCCGCGCCCATCCCGAACCCGGGCAAGATCCTTTGCATTGGTCTGAATTATGCCGATCATGCCGCCGAATCGGGGCAGCCCCTGCCCGACTACCCCATCGTCTTCAGCAAATACAGCAACACGGTCATCGGCAGCGGCGAAGCCATCATCCTGCCCAAAGCGACCGACATGGTCGATTATGAAGCCGAGCTCGGCTTTGTCATTGGGAAACGGGGCCGCCACATCAGCGAAGCCGACGCCCTCGATCATGTCGCCGGCTATATGCCAATCAACGATGTCAGCGCCCGTGATTATCAAGAGCGCGTGAGCCAGTGGACGATGGGCAAAAGCTTCGACACTTTCGCGCCCATGGGGCCGGCGCTGGTTACATCTGACGAGGTTGGCGACCCGCACAAGCTCGCCATCCGCCTCTGGATCGGCGACGAGGTGCTGCAAGATTCCAATACCAGCCAGTTGATCTTCAGCGTTCCCAAGCTGGTGGCGGATATCAGCGAGGTCATGACCCTGGAGCCGGGCGATATCGTCTCGACCGGGACCCCGCCCGGCGTCGGCGCGGCGCGGGCGCCACAGCGCTTCCTGCGCGCGGGCGAGACCTGCCATATCGAAATCGAGAAGCTCGGCGTCTTGAGCAATCCAATCGTTGCTGAAAGCTAGCGCGCCTTAGGCAGACGGACCCGGCGTGCCGCCGGCGTTCAGCGCCAGGTTGCCGCCATCGAACGGGATCAGCGCGCCGGTAATCCAAGCCGATGCCTCCGATGCCAGGAAGACAGCCAAGCCAGCAATATCTTGGGGCTGCCCCAAGCGGCCGATAGGAATGCCGGAGAGGAACTGCGCCTCCAGTTGGTCATCGGCTTTGATGCGCTGCGCCAGGCTCGGATTGATCACCTGCGCTGGCAGGATCGCGTTGACGCGGAGGCCGCGGCCGCTCCATTCCGCGCTCAGTTCGCGCGTCATCTGGGCGACGCCGCCCATGCCCACGCTATAAGGAAAGTTGCCCCGCCCCAGAGCGCTGACGCCGCCAATCGAGCAGATGTTGATGATGCTGCCGCCGCCCGCCGCCAGCATCCGCCGCCCCGCCTCCTGGCAGCAGCAAAAGCGCGCCACCGTCAAGCCAAGCACAACATCCGCCATCAGCCCCAGGTCAATGTCTTCCGGCGCCGCCATCACACCCGGACCGGCGACGTTGCCCAGAACGTCAATCCGCCCGAATTCCTGATCAAGCTGCGCGAACATCGCGCGGATCTGCTCAATGCTGGTCACATCGCAATCGACAGGCAGCGCCCGCCGCCCCAGCGCCGCTATGTCATTGGCGGTCGCGTTTAGCCCTTCCGCATTGATATCGGCGATCAGCAGATCGGTGCCGGCGTCGGCGAAAGCCAGCGCCATCGCCCGCCCCATGCCCTGTGCCGCGCCAGTCACCAGCGCGACCCGGTCTTCTAAACTGAAGAGTTCTTGTATCACGCTGACCTCCTGAAAACGCCCTGCCATTGGCCGAGCCTTGCATACGCATTTTCACCGCAGAAGAAACGGGCGAGCAAAGAGCCGTCCCTTTACATGCTGAATGGGACAAAAGCCTGCGTTTTGAATTCGGACGTTTCGGCGAAACGCCCCTACAGCTTTTGATTATGCCTTCGCCCTCTGTGACCTCTGTGTTTCCTCATTTCCTCTGCGGTGAATAAACGTTCGGGCGCCTCGGCAAGACGCCCCTGCGCCCTTCTTCATAAATGTTGCACGCCATTCCATTAACGACTTAGGGTTGAAGATAGGCGCCGGGAATGCGCGAGCCCTTGAATTCCGCATTTGGATCGCGCTCGATAATCGCCTGGGGAATCTCGCCATTCCAGTAATCGGGAATCGTGCCCGTGGGCCGCCGATGCCAGCTGAGCACCAGCGTACGGCGTTGATCGGTGACATTCTTGCCAGCCGCGTGCAAGATGCGCGCGTCCATCAGCGCGAGATCGCCCGCCTTCACCTCAACATGCGCCTGCTCCGGCACATCGCGGAACATGACCGGGTCGTCATCCGCGACGAAGCGGGCGCCCTGTTCATGCGCGGGAATCAGTTGATCGTGAAGCGGAAAGCGCTTGCGATGGCTGCCGGGGATCACCTTGAGGCAACCGTTCTCCACCGCCGTGTCGGTCAAATAATAGCTAAGCGACATGAACTCGGGCCAAGGCGACAGGCTGAGCGGATCGTTCCACCACATCCAATCCTGATGCCAGTATAGCGGCGGGCCGCCGGGCTCCTTTGTAAGAATAATGACTTCCGCGGGCCGGTCGCGATCGGGCTGGAAATCGCCGAAGCCCATATCTTCAAGCGCCTGATAAGCCGGCGCCCATGTGAGCAGCTTCTTGATGAGCGCGTTCTCTTTTGCCGCCACTTTGATATGCTGGCCTTGAAAGCGATGCTCCGGCGCTTCTTCATGCGCTGCGATCAGGCGCTCGGTTTCGGCGCGCAGTTCGGCGAGAAAGTCACCCGGCAGGATGTTTTCAATCAGCACGTAGCCGTCGCGCAGCATCTTCTCGCGCTTGGCGCGCAAGGCATCCGCTGTGAGCATGTATCGTCTCCTCGCTTCCTTGTCGTCGACGTCTGATTCATAACCTAGCTGGCGCGCGATTGCAAGTTCGCTCCTGCGGCGATGGTGCGTAATGCGGAGATGAGAAAGATTGTTTTCACCATAGTCCATCACGAGTCACGGCTTGGCTCACTCAAAATAACGAAACCACAAAACAAGAAACTGTAGGGGCGAGCCATTGGGTCGCCCGATAATTTGACCGGGTGTTGGGCTCGGGCGTCTCGGCGAGACGCCCCTACAGATGTAGCCGGGATAGGCAGCGCAGGCACTAACCTTCGGGAGACTGACGGTTTATGGTGGCGCGAACCCCATCTTATTCGGTAAGGTAGGTGTTGTGACAGTGCTTGCCAAAACAGCGTGACTCGTCGCCAAACGCTGCTGGATCAAACGGAGAGTAAACCATGACAAACGCGCCTCTACTAATCCGCTACCATCAACCGGGCGAGGGAGCGCGCCTCGGCGTCCTGCGCGGCGGCGCCGTCCATGATATCAGCCACGCCTTCCCCTCGCTGTTCGAGTTCTTCCGCGATTCCTGCGGCGTCGTCGATCGCGCCATCGCCGCGGTCAGCGAAGCCGCCGATGCCTCTTCGCGCCGCTTCCCGGCTGCTGAGCTGGACAGAGCGCCAGCCGCTGAAGCCATGCACTGGCTGCCGCCGCTTGATGAGCAAGAAGTCTGGGCGGCCGGCGTCACCTACCTCGACAGCCGCAAAGCGCGCCAGGAAGAAGCGGTCGACGGCGGCGATGTCTACGCCCGCGTCTACTCTGCCGAGCGGCCCGAGATCTTTTTTAAGGCATCGGCGAAGAACACGGTCGGGCATCTGGACGCGGCCGGCTTCCGCGCCGATTCGCGCTGGAATGTGCCCGAGCCGGAACTGGCGCTGGTGGTCAATCCAGCCTTGGAGATGCTCGGCTTCACCATCGGCAACGACATGAGCAGCCGCGATATCGAAGGCGAGAACCCGCTCTACCTGCCGCAGGCGAAGGTCTACACCGCTTCTTGCGCTATCGGTCCCGGCATTCTGCTCGCGCCTTCGGATGAATGGCTGGATACAACGATTCGCCTGGTCATAAGCCGGGATGGGGAAGATGTTTTTAGCGGCGAGGTCTCGACCGATCAGATCAAGCGCGGCATCCCGGAGTTGATCGATTATCTCGGGCGCAGCAATAGTTACCCGGGCGGCGTCATCCTGTTGACCGGCGCCGGCATCGTGCCGCCGGCCGAATTCACGCTGCATGTCGACGATGTCGTCGCCATCACCATCGATGGCATTGGCACGCTGCGCAACAGCGTCATTGAGGTTTGACACCGATGCCGCGGCGCATTGAACTGGCGCAACTCAAACTGCCTGATTTTGGATTGCCCACCGTACAGCCGGTCATCCCGCTGGCGACTTACCAGGCGCGCATTGAAGCTGCCCTCGCGCGCGCGGCCGCCGCCGGTTACGACGCCTTGCTCGTTTATGGCGACCGCGAGCATTTCGCCAATCTGGCTTACCTGACCGCTTACGATCCCCGCTTTGAAGAGGCGCTCTTGATTCTGCTTCCCGGGAAGGCGCCTACCCTATTGCTGGGCAACGAGGGCATGGCATACAGCGGCGTCTCACCGATTGAGCTCGACCGCGCGCTCTACCAAAGCTTCAGCCTCTTGGGGCAGCCGCGCGGCGATAGCGCCATGCTGCGGGATATTCTCGCCGCCGCCGGCTTGGGGGCGGGCCAGCGGCTGGGCATCGCCGGCTGGAAGTCCTTTGACGCGCGCGAAGCCAGCGACCCCGCGCGCGCCCTGGAGATTCCCGCTTTCATCGCCGAGGTCCTGGCGGATATCGTCGGCGACCGCGAAAAACTCTATAACGCGAGCGACATCTTCATGAACCCGGCTAGTGGCTTGCGCGCCATCAACGACGTCGATCAACTGGCTTATTTCGAATTCGCCGCGACCTATACCTCGCAAGCTCTCCGCAATCTGATTTTCGGCGTCGAAGCGGGCATGAGCGAGTTTGAAGCCGTCGCCTTGATGCGAATGACCGGATTGCCCCAATCTTGCCATCTGATGTTTTCCGGTGGCGAGCGCGCCGCGCTTGGTTTGGCCAGCCCGTCGCCGCGCCGGCTGGAGGTCGGCGATCCCGTCTTTCTGGCTTACGGCATCTGGGGCGCGCTCAATGCCCGCGGCGGCTGGCTGGCGCGCGACAATAGCGACCTTCCGGCGGATGTGCAAGACTACATCGATAAGCTGGTCGCGCCTTATTTCCGCGCCATCGTCGACTGGTATGAAGCGATCGGCATCGGCGTGACCGGCGGCGAACTGCAGGAAATCATCGAGTCGCATCTGGGCGACCCCTTCTTCGGCATTGGGCTCAATCCCGGTCACTTGATTCATTTGGACGAATGGCTGCACTCGCCGATTTACGATGGCTCGGAAATTCCACTGCGCTCGGGCATGGCGATTCAGGTCGATGTCATCCCGGCGACGCACTCGCCCTACCACACAACCAACATTGAAGACGGCATCGCCCTTGCGGATAAAGCCTTGCGCCTGGCGTTTTGGCGCAAATATCCAGCCGCTTGGGACCGCATTCAACACCGCCGCAATTTCATGCGCAGCGCGCTCGGCATCCAGCTCAAGCCGGAGGTGCTGCCTTTCTCGAATATGCCCGCTTATCTGCCGCCATTCTGGCTGTCGCCCGAGCTGGCGATGCGGGCGGTTGAGTAGCAAATCGCTTTTTCTCACCACCGAGGACACAGAAGTAAGCGCAAGCAAGTCATGCGAAAAAGGGCGATGCTATTCTGATTCGAGATCTGTAGGGGCGAGACTTGTCTCGCCCACTATGTCGCCATTGTACATGTGGGCGACTCAAGAGTCGCCCCTA
>JAJEGA010000002.1 GCA_022820125.1 Anaerolineae bacterium
TTGTACATGTGGGCGACTCAAGAGTCGCCCCTACGACGTTCCTTCATTTTGTTGCATTACTTTATTGGACTTACTGAGGGCGCAGAGATTTTTTTCTATGCTTGGCGGAGTTTTCCAGTCCACAGAATTAGCCACTCCCCAGATTTCGTTTTAGGCGGGCGACCTGGTAGGTAGCCCCTACGGCTTTCGCTTGATTTGGGCGACCTGGCAGGTAGTTCCTACAGATTTCGTTTGCTGCGGCAGGCGCGCTCAAAAGGCAGGTCGGCGCGCACTTCGCTAGCGCGCTTCACGCATTCAAGTAAAATCGAGTTATTGTTGACGGAAGCCGTATGGGTGGGGCATGGCATTTGAATTGGAGGCGCTGGTAGGGCACCTGTACATCGTCGGCGGGCGAGTCATCAACGTGAATCCGCCGGGCGCTTTGGTCGAGGTGGCGCCGCCCACCGCCGCCCAGGGGCGCGAAGGCGATACCTTTTTCTTGCTGATCGCGCCATCGGGTTCGATCGCCCCGACTACCTTTTACGAGCAGTTGGGGCGCTTGGCGGCGGAGCGCTATTTCAACATGAGTGGCAGCGTCACCATCGCTTTGCGCGCGATGTTCCAATTGATCAACCGAAATCTCTACGAGCACAACCTGGAACACAACGACAGCGAGCAGCAGCAATTTGAAACGAGCATGATTGCGGCTGTCTTGCATGAAGACGATATGTATGTGGCGCGGGTGGGTCCGGTCATTTCGGTATTGCAGACGGCTGGCTTAACCCTGACCTTCCCCGAAGATCTCAGCGATGACGAGCCTTTGTTCAGCGTGCCGCTGGGCTTGCTGCCGGAGCCCGAGGTCTCGATGGTGCGCTACGGCGTGAACGCGGGCAGCCGCCTGGTGCTTTCGGACGGGAATCTGGCGGATATACCGGCGGACCGACTAACCAGCGTCCTGCTGGAGAATGACATTTCGCAGGTGCTGCACGGCTTGCGGCGCACGATCAAGATTCAGAGCCAGTTGATGCTGGTCGAGCTGGTGCCGCCGGAATATGAAAGCGCGGTGCTGGCGGCGCCTGGCGAGTCGTCGCACGAAGTGAGCATGAAGCTGGGGGCGGCGCGGCAGCAATTGGACATGGAAATGGATGGCGCGCCGAAGAAGCTGCCGCAGCGAGGTGAATTTGGCTCGCTGCTGAGTTGGGGCTTGGCGCAGCTGGCGGGGCGCGCCGCCGGTGTGCTGATATTCTTCGCCGATTTATTTCAGCGCTTGTTCCCCTTGCCGGAGATTAGCCCGACGCGGCGTCTTTCATCAGGCACCTTGATCCTGACCATCTTGTTGATTCCTTTGATCATCGCGAGCATTGTGGTCTTGTCGTGGGTGTCTAATCTGGGCGAGACGGAATTTGAGCAGTGCCTGGGCAAGCTGCAGGAAACGGCAAGCATGGCGCGCTCTTTGGATACGAGCAATCGGCGCAGCGTGACATCGGCTTGGCGCGCGGCGCTGCAAGTGGCTGAGGCTTGCGATGTCATGCGCGGCGACGACCCGACGGTGGCGGCTATGCAGTATGAGGCGCAAACGCTGATTGACGCGATCAACAATGTAAAGCGGCGGGAAGCGATCCCGCTGACGAATTTCGAAGACGCGGTGATTACGCGGCTGCGCTTGCAGGGCACAGACTTGTACGCGCTGGACGATAAGAATGACCTGGTGTATAGCATCAAGCTCTCGGATGATGGCAAAGAACCGATACGTCAGGAGCCGATATCGCTGATGCGGATTGGCGCGGCGCACGAGGGCGGATTGTCCATCGGTCAGATCGTCGATATCGCCTTTGATGATCACTCGGGCGACCTGGCGATGCTGGATCGAAATGGCACGCTGGTGCGCTGTTCGCCGCAATTCATCTTGAACTGTGACGCGCAGCGCGTTTTGAACGCGAATAACTGGGAGGGGCCGCTTGCGCTGACGATTTGGGCGCGGAAGCTGTATATATTGGACAGCGAGGCCGGGCAGATCTGGCGCTATGACCCCTCCGGCAGCAGCTATGTCAGCGCGCCGCGCGAGTATTTCGCCGGTTCGGCGCGTCCCAATCTGCGCAACGTGGTCGATTTCACCATCAGCCAGAAGGGCACTGTTTACGTGCTTTACGATGACGGCATAATGAAAGCCTACATCGGCGGCAACGAATCCCCCTTTGTCTTCAGCGGCTTCAACGAAGGCAGCGAGCCGCACGTGGCGCGGACGGAAGGCTTTTTCCTCAACGACAGCCCCTTCGCGCCCGGTTTCTTCATCACCAGCCGGCGGACTCGCACGATATTCGAGACGACAGTGGCCGGCACGTTCATGGACAGCTATCAGGCATTTGATCAGGACAAGCTGGCTTTGATTTCGGCGGTGGTCGCGTATCCGGAGCAGAACATGGTTTACGTCGCCTCGGGCAATACGATCTTCCGCATCGACATGGAATTGGGCTAAGAATCGTTACAGAAACAATTTTCGTCGGGGCGACCCGCCGGCTTGCCCGCGCAATGTGTTCAAACTTTGGCTTGCCCGTTTTCGTTGGCAGGGACATTGGGGCGGCTTGATAAATCGCCCCTTCGTTTTTCTTGTATGTTGATCGAACACACTGCGCGACTGTCGCGCGAGTGAATTTGTGGGTATATTTAGCCTGGACGAAATTGAATCTTACAAAGGCGGGATGCGCATGAGCAAGAAGGTACTGATGGTATATGGCGGCTGGCCCGGGCACGACCCGAAAGAGACCACGCATTTATTCGCTGGCTTGCTGGAAGCGGCGGGCTTGGACGTCGCCTTGTCGGAGACTTTGGACAGCTTTCTCGATGAAGAATTGATGGCGTCTGTGGATATGGTAACCCCGATTAATACGATGAGCAGCATCAGCAATGAGCAGGAGGCGGGGCTTTTGAACGCGGTGCGGGAGCGCGGCGTCAACGTCGGCGGCTGGCACGGCGGCATGGCTGACGCTTTCCGCAACAACACGGAATATCAATTTATGGTCGGCGGGCAATGGGTGGCGCATCCAGGCAACATCATTGATTATCGCGTGAACGTTGATGACCAGGAGCATCCAATCACGGCGGGCATCGGCGATTTTGACATGCGCTCGGAGCAGTATTACATGCACACCGATCCATCAAACAAGGTGCTGGCGACCACAACCTTCAGCGGCGAACACGCGTCGTGGATTGAGGGCTGCGTCATGCCGGTCGTTTGGACGCGGCGTTACGGGGCAGGCAAGATATTCTATAGCTCGTTGGGCCATGTGGTCGGCGATTTTGATGTGCCGGAAGCGCGGGAAATCGTGAGGCGCGGCTTGCTTTGGGCGTCCGACAGTTTATAGCGCGCTAGTCGGCGTAATCGCTTGAGCGGCGGTTGGCAGGCTTTAACAGGCGGTGGCGAAATCGAATTTGCCAGACGCGCAGCGCCGCTTCCAGGGCGATGGCGCTGGACATCTTGGAAGCGCCATGCTGACGATCGGGGAAGTGGATCGGTATCTCCCCTATGCGGTAAGCGAGGCGATGGGCGACATAAGCCAGCTCGACCATGAAGACGTAGCCATTCGCCTTAACCTTGTTCAAATCCATGCCGATGAGGCAATCACGCTGATAAATTCGGAATCCGCCGGTGGCGTCGCGGATGGGCAGGCCCAGGATGGCGGGCGTGTATAAGCGATTCGCCCACCAGCTGAGCAGCTTGCGCAAGGGACCCCAACCCGAGTCGACGCTGCCGCCGGCGGCGTAGCGCGAGCCGATGACAATGTCGAAAAGGCGCGCCTGTTCCAATAGCTGCGGAATATATTTGGGCTGGTGGCTTAGGTCGGCATCCATCTGAATGACCAGATCAGCGCCGAGCGCCAGGGCGTATTTGAAGCCTTCAATATAAGCGGGACCAAGCCCCTGTTTTTTGGCGCGGCGAAGCAGAGCCAACCTGCCATTATAAATGGATTCATGGGCGAGGTCTTCAACGATTTGACCGGTGCCGTCGGGCGAGTTGTCATCGACGACCAAGACGCGCAAATTGGGAATTTCCAGGGCGAATAGCGCTGGCACGATCCGCGGGATGTTCTCGCGCTCGTTGTAGGTCGGCAGGACGACAACCACCTTCGGCGGAGTATTGGACATGGTCGCCTCGGTTCTCGTCTACCGTCAATCGCCCAGGAGCGAAGTGACGGCTTCAGCAACATGCCCGGGACTGAGACCATATTCCTCGTAAATTCGGGTGTAGGGGGCGCTGGCGCCGAAGCGATCGACGCCGATGGCGATGCCGCTGTCGCCGATGTAGCGCGCCCAGCCGAGGGTGGCGCCGGCTTCTATGCTGACGCGGCAGGTCACTGATGGCGGCAAGACGCTCGCTTTGTAGCCTGCGGCTTGCGCTTCAAAGCGTTCCCAGCAAGGCATGGAGACGACGCGCGCGCGGATATCGGCTTCTTCCAGCAAGCCCGCGGCATCCAGCGCAATGGAGACTTCGCTGCCGGTCGCCAGGATGATGGCGTCGATTTCGCCGCTCTCGTGTTCGGAGAGGACATAAGCGCCGCGGGCGACGCCTTCGTGGATGCCTTCATCGTTGCCGGCGAGCACAGGCAGGTCTTGGCGGCTTAGCACGATGGCGGCCGGGTGATCCAATTCGGCGATGGCAGCCCAGGCGCCGGCTGTTTCAGTGGCGTCGGCCGGGCGAAAGACGTGCAGATTGGGCATGGCGCGCAGGGACATCAATTGCTCAATCGGCTGGTGGGTGGGTCCGTCTTCGCCTAAGCCAATGCTGTCGTGCGTGAAGACGTAAACGGCGGGCAGGTTCATCAAGGCGCCGAGTCGCAGCGCCGGGCGCATATAATCGCTGAAGGTAAAAAACGTGGCGCTGTAGGGCTTGACGATGCCGCCGTGCAAAGCCAGCCCGTTGACGATTGCGCCCATGCCATGTTCGCGGACGCCGAAGCGCAGGTTTCGCTCCGCCGCTTGCTGGGGGCCGGTGTTGTTCGCGCCAGCGATCAGCGTGCGTGTGCTGCCGGCGAGGTCGGCATCGCCGCCGATCATGGTCGGGGCATACTGCGCGAGGGCATTCAGCGCTTCGCCACCGGCGCTGCGGGTCGCGATCGCGGCGCCGGCTTCGAAACTGGGCAGGGCGCCGCGCCAGCCGGGGGTGAACTCGCGCGCCGTCGCTCGATCCCACTCAGTCGCGAGCTCGGGGTAGGCGATGCGCCAGGCGGCGAAGCGCTCTTCCCATTCCGCTTCGGCGGCGGCGCCGGCATCGATTGCTCCGCGAAAGTGCTCAAGCGCCTCGCCGGGCACGTGAAAGCGCTCGGTGTCGTTCCAGCCCAGCGCCCGTTTTGCCAGCGCGACTTCATCATCACCCAGGGGGCTGCCGTGGGCGCTGCTGGTGCCAGCTTTGTTGGGGCTGCCGAAGCCGATGACGGTCCGGATGGCGATGATGCTGGGTTGATCGTTAATGGATTTCGCCTCGTCGAGCGCCTGGTTGATGGCGTTGAGATTGTTGCCGTCAGCGACGCGGCTTGCATGCCAGCCCATTGCCTGGAAGCGACCGGCGACATCTTCGGTGAAGGTCATGTCGGCGGCGCCATCAAGCGTGATTTGATTGTCGTCATAAAGGAATATCAGCTTGCCCAAGCCCCAATGGCCGGCGAGGGCGGCCGCTTCGAGGCAGACGCCTTCCATCAGATCGCCATCGCTGACCAGAACATAGGTATAGTGATCGACGATTTCGCGCCCGGGGCGATTGAAGGTTTTTGCCAGATAAGCCTCGGCAAGCGCCATGCCGACTGCAGTGGCGGCGCCTTGCCCAAGGGGGCCGGTGGTCGTCTCGACGCCGGCTGTGTCGCCATGTTCAGGATGCCCCGGCGTGCTGCTCCCCCATTGCCGGAAGTTCTTTATGTCGTCCAATGTGACGTCGTAACCGGTTAAGTAAAGCAGTGAATACAGGAGCATGGAGCCATGCCCGGCGCTGAGCACGAAGCGATCGCGGTTGTGCCAGCCGGGGTTGCGCGGGTTGTAGCGCATGTGGTTCATCCACAGGCAATAGGCAAATGAAGCCGCCCCCATCGGCAAGCCGGGATGCCCGCTGTTGGCTTTTTGCACCGCATCCATCGACAGCGCGCGGATTGTGTTTATAGCGAGTTGGGTCAAATCGGACACCATATCTCTCCAGTATTCTAGAAGATGATTGCGAACAGGCATTATAACAGTGGCAAGCTTGCAGAGGAAAGGTCAGTCACTAAGCCGGGCGGCTCGTGGTTTGGCGCATGGTCTTGCGGCTGGCGCTGGATGGCGGAGAGGAATAATCAAGCTGAATCAAGAGCTTTTCGCATAAACCGGCAAACGGTGGCGCAAAAATCAGTTGAAGGCAAAATTCACAAAAAAAGCGGATACATGGTGTGCATCCGACGCGGCGCGAAATTGTGCGCGATCTCGCTTAGCGGCGTACTGGCGCTTATTCCGGTCGCGGCTCAACGCGAAAACGCACAGCCGTTCGTTCCTGCCCGTCGATATCCACTTCGGTGAAATAGGGCGTAGTTACGATATCGATCTCGTCGCGTTCCAGATATCCGCGGGCGATGGCCAAAGCTTTGACCGCCTGGTTGACGGCGCCGGCGCCGATGGCTTGAACTTCGGCGCTATGGTGTTGACGCATCACGCCAGCGATCGCGCCAGCAACCGCGGTCGAGCGCGAACGAGCAGATACTTTGATAATATCCGGCCCGGCTTCCGAGAGGCCGTCCCGGTCATCCGCATAGGAATCGGTAAGGGACACGTGGCGATCGTATTCGGACATTAATCCCCCTCATCCTGGTAAAATGCGCTCACAGACCAACGTAAATCCAAGTAACATAATTTTACAGCTATAACTTTGAAATGTCTACCAATTCTATAGAATTCGGCGTAAACACGGGTTTTGGGCGATTATGACTGATAATTTCGCGCGAAACTTCAGTAACATTGAATGACAAGCGCTAAGAATCGTTATCCCTTAGTTGATCGACGGCTGGCGGACAGGTGCAAGATCATCGGTGTTGGAGACGAAATCCGGGATGGGCGCTTCCGCCGGATCTGAATTACGCGCGCGCGACAAGGGGCAACTCGCATCGGCAGCTCAGTAAGCGCAAGTATTCGATAGCCCGATCTCACCGGCTTATGTGGCGGAAGTGTATCCATTTCGGTTGAATATAGAAAACATCATCATTCAAGCATTTGTAGGGGCGAGCCTTGGCTCGCCCACTTGATAATCTCCAGCGGGCGATTCACAGAATCGCCCCTACAATTTTCGCTAATGGATGATGTCGACGCTGAAAGAATATTACGCTTGACGTGAATTTCAACCGACTTCGATACACTACCCTGGTGGCGGGGGCTGTAAAGTGGACGTTCTTATCGCTACAATCGACAATGATGCCGAATTGCTTCGGCAGGCAAAGACAGTGAATTTGGATTGGCGATGCAGCTCACCGCCCCGCACGTCGCGTTATTGATGCTATTGCTATTGCCGGTCGTTTGGGCGATTGGCTTTCCGCGGCACGCTTTCCGGCGCCGGCGCGATATCAGCAGTTTGTTCCTGCGCAGCTTGATCATCGTCTTGCTCGTCCTGGCATTGGCGGGCTTGCAGCAGGTGCAGGCGGTCGATCGGCTGGCGGTGGTCTTCCTGGTTGACGCCTCGGACAGCATGGGCAGCGGCAGTGAAGATTTGCAGCTTGAATTCATTCGCGAGGCGATCAGCGCGAAGCAGCCGGATGATGAATGGGCGGCGGTGCTCTTTGGCGACAACGCCGTGCCCGAGACTGACTTCAGCATGGCGCGCGAGATTGAAGGCTTCTCGTCGATTCCGCTGACCACCGGGACGGATATCGCCAACGCGATCCAGACGGGATTGTCGATGTTCCCGCCCGATGCCTCGCGGCGCATGGTTTTGCTGAGCGATGGCCAATCGACGCGGGGCGATGCCATCGCGCGGGCGCAGCGGGCTGCGGTTTCTGGCGTTGAGATAAGCTTCGTGCCCTACTTTCGCGAGGCGGAACCGGATGTGCGCATAACGGCGCTGGATGCCCCGGGGCGCATTTCCGAGAATCAAAGTTTCGATATATCAGTGGGGATCCATGCGGAGCGGGCGGGCCCGGCGGATCTGTTGATATTCTCCGGCGGCGGACTTATCCACGAGGAATCGCTAAATTTGCAGGCGGGCGATACGCGCTTCAGTCTGACGCAGACGAGCGAAGACAGCGGCTTCCTGGATTTCTCGGCGCGGATCGTGGCGCCTGGCGAAAATGACAACTTCAATCAGAATAATCAGCTCGGGGCATTTAGCCAGGTGGTGGGTCCGGCGCGCGCGCTCTTGATCCGCTCCGATGAATCAGAGACGGCGCATTTGCTGCCGGCGCTGGAGCAGGCGGGCATCATTGTCGATGTGGCGCTGCCGGGGGAGCTGCCAGTAAACATGGCGGGATTGGCGCGTTACAAGTGCGTCATATTGGCGAATGTGCCGGCGACCGATCTGAGCGGGGCTCAGATGAGTTTGCTCGACCTGTTCGTCAGCGATATCGGCGGCGGCTTGGTCGTGATTGGCGGTCCGAATAGTTATGCGCCGGGCGGTTATTATCAAACGCCGCTTGAGCGCACTTTGCCGGTCGAGATGCAGATCAAGGATCAGAAGCGGCTGCCCCAGCTGACCATCGCTTATTTGATCGACCGCTCCGGCAGTATGGGGCAGATCGGGCGCAGCGGCGTGCCCAATTTGGAATTGGCGAAGCGCGCCATCGTGCTGTCGCTGGAGCTGCTGCAGCCGAGCGATCGCGTCGCCATCGGCACCTTCGACACCGGCGGCGCCTGGGTCGTGCCCTTCCAACAGGTGAATGACGCGCAGGCGCTGATCGCGATGACCAACACGATACGGTCTGGCGGCGGCACCGATATCCTGGCTGGTTTGAAGCTGGTCGAGCGCGACATCGCCGAGGAGCCATCGCAGATCAAGCATCTGATATTGCTGACCGACGGCGGCGCGAGCCCGACCGGCTTGGTCGAATTGACCGAACTGCTTCACGAGCGCTTCAATGTCACCCTCTCGGCGATTGCGATTGGCCGCAGCCCGGGCGCGATGCTGCAACCGATGGCGGAGGCTGGCGGCGGCAACTATTACCGCGTTGAGGATGTCGAGCAGATTCCCTTGATCTTTGCGCAGGAGACGGTGTTGGCTTCGCGCTCTTATATCGTCGAGGAGACATTTACGCCCCGCGTCACCGGCAGCAGCGCCATCATTGACGGAATCGGCGACACGCCGCCGCTGCGAGGCTATGTGGCGACGACGCCGAAGATCGCCGCTCAGCGAATCCTCAGCGGGCCTGAGCCTTATTCCGACCCTATATTGGCGTCCTGGCAATATGGGCTGGGACGGGTTGCCGCCTGGACATCGGATGCCAGCGCGCGCTGGGCGAATGAATGGGCGCCTTGGGAAGACTTCTCGCGCTTTTGGGGGCAGGTGGTCGCCTGGAGCATCAACGCCGGCGCGAGCCAGAACCTGGAGACGCGCATTCTGCAAGAGAACGATAGAGCGCGGATCGTGGTAGACGCGCGCGCGGACGATGGCCAGTTCCTCGATGGCTTGCAATTGAGCGGGGCGCTGCTGAATCCGGCGGGCGACAGCATCCGCATCGCGCTCCAGCAGACGGCGCCCGGGCGCTACGAAGCGAGCTTCGAGCCGCGGAACGAAGGCGCCTACTTTCTCACGGTCAGCGGCGAGGCGCAGTTGGCGGCGGACGCGACCAGCTTGACTGATCTCAAGGGCTGGGTGATGTCGTATTCGCCCGAGTATGTGCCGCGCCCGCATGATGAGCGCACGCTGGCGCAGATCGCTGATATCACTGGCGGCGCCAATCTGAGCGAGCGGCCCGCCGATGCCTTCGCGCATAACCTGGGCGAGCGTCAGGCGGCGACGGATATCTGGGAGCGGCTGGTGCTGCTGGCGCTGCTTGTTCTGCCGCTCGATATTGCTGTGCGCCGGCTGATTATCACCCGGGGAGATTTGCAGCGGCTGCGCGCATTTTTGACCGGACGCGGGTTGGATCGAACGCGTTCACAGCAGATGCAGGCGCTTTTCAGCGCGCGCGGGCGAGGGCGGGCGGCGACGCAATATGGCGACCGCGCGAATTTCCGCCCGCGGCCGCCACGCCCGAATCGGCCGCCGCCGATGTCTCCCGCAGCGCTGGCGGAATCGAAAGTGACCAGCGGCCGGGATGCGCTGGAGCCGGAGTTCAAGCTAGAGGACACGGTGGTGGTGAACCTGGGCGATCAGCTATTGCGGCGGCGACGGCGGCGCGATGATGAGGAGGGGGAAGAGAACTAGTCGACCTTACTCCTCGCCCGCGCAGCCGCTGCCTTCGAGCGCCTCGCTCTCATCAACATAGACGGATTGCGCCTCGCTGTCTTCAATGCTGTTTTCGTGCAGGAGGGCGGTGGAGCCGAATAAAATGCTGACGCCATGCTGGGCGCTACCCTGGATCGTGTTGCCGGACAAGGTGGCTTCGGAGTGGTAGTCGATGATGATGCCGTTGCCTTGGCGGATCTGCGGCGCCTCGCTTGACCCGCGCGTATCCGAGACGATATTGTCGCAGATATGCGCGATCGACATATCCAGCAGCTGAATCCCTGTTAGGGTGTTATCCACAACCACATTGCCGAAGACATCCGCGTGCGACATTTCGGTAATGGCGATGCCATGCTGACCGTTGTCGGTAACGACGTTGTCTATCACCTCGATCATGCCAGTCATATTGGTGTAGATGCCGCTGCGGGTATGGCCGAATACAAGATTGCCGATGACGCGGGATGTGGGCCACTGCGTCGTATTGGTGACGTGGATGCCCATGCCATAGGGCGGTTGGGCGTGGAAGACGGTGTTGTCCAGGATGTCGGCCGCGCCCAGCCGAACTTTGATGCCGACCAATCGGCTGTCAGAGACGATGTTATCGCGGATGGTGACGTCTTGACTGCGGGTGACCAAGATGCCGTATTCGCCGCCGGTGATGGACAGCCCCTCGATGGTGACAGCCTCCGTGTCCATAACGGCGATGACGGGTTCGTCAGTCTCCGGGGCGAGAAGCACCTCGCCGCTGCCGGCCGGGCGCAGGCTGACGGGCGCGTTTATGACCAGTGACTCGACGTAGGTTCCAGCGGCGATCTCGATGATGGCGCTGGCGGGGGCGGCCGCGAGCGCTGCACCGATTGAGCGGTAATCCTCCGGCACGCGGATGACGAGCACAAGCGCTGTTGAGGTCGTCGCGAGCGCCAGGACGAGGAGGGCGGCGAACAGGCGCGCTATCGGCTTCGCGTTGGCGGGCATGGCTGGCTTATCCCTTAACAGTGCCAGCGGTCACGCCACGGACGAAATAGCGCTGCAGGCTAAAGAAGACGATGAGGGGCACGACCATGGTGATGAAAGCGCCGGAAGCGAGGATGTCCCATTCGTTGGCGTATTGCCCGACCAGTTGGCGAATGCCGACTGTCAGTGGGAAAAGCTGCTGGTCGACGAGGAAGATGAGAGCATTCATCAGGTCGTTCCAAATCCAGACGAATTGAAAAATGCCCAGCGAGGCGATGGCGGGCATGGACAGCGGAATGACGATGCGGAAAAACATGCCGAATTCGGAAGCGCCGTCAACGCGCGCCGCTTCAAAGAGTTCGGCCGGCAAGTCGCGGAAGAAGTTGTAAAGCAGGAAGATGGCGAAAGGTGTGCCATAGGAGGCGTGCGCGATCCAGATGCCGGGGAAGGTGCCGATCAAGCCGGCGGCGTTCAACATGCGCAGGACCGGGATCCAGGTGGTTTGCATAGGGACGATGAGCATGGCAATGCACAAGAGGTAGAAGACATTGCGGAAGGGAAGGTCCAGCCAGCAGAAGGCGTAGGCGGCTGTCGCTGCAATGACGATAGTTAAGAGGGTGCTGGGAACGGTGATGATGAAACTGTTCTTGAAGAAGTTGACAAAACCGGGTTCGGCTAACTGCTCACGTGTGAATACTTCGACATAGTTTTCTAGCGTCAGCAGCGGATTCTGAATGCCCAGTTCCATCTCGATAGTTCCAGCGAAGTCGGGGGCGGCTTTGAATTCGAATTGACCATCGCCGCTGACACGAAGCGTACCGGCAAGCGGCAGGCGCACTTCGGTGTCAACATCCGCTGTCAATAGGGGACCGCCGGCGCGCTCCATCTTGTATTGAATCGTGAATGGCGGGTTAGACAGGGCGGACGGGTCGATCGTCGCTTCGAATGTGCCAACGAAACTTGCCGCGGCTCGAAGACATAACTGCCGTCATCGTATACGCTGATCTTGCCAGCGCGGGGCACGCGTTCCGATTCGCCAATTTCTTCGATTTCCAGTTCGCCTTGAATCGACTCGAAGCCTTGCAACTGGAATTCGGCGGTGAAGGGCGCCGTGGCGGCTTCAATATCGGCCACAAGCGCGCCGGAATAACCGGCTGCTGGCGCGAAATCGTAGGCGCCGTCCGCCTGCACTGTGACCGCGCCGACGCCAGGGATTTCGATGGGCTGTTCGAATGCCTCAACGGTGATGCTGCCGATGATCTGCTGAATGCGGACTCGGCCGATTGTGGCGGCGGGAAGACCTTCAACCGCGTCGGTCAGCAAGTCGCCGCTTATGGAATCGCCAGCGACTACCGTGTTTTCGCCGCTTTCGCCGGACGCAAGGACACGCAGCTCCCAGATCTGGTCGGTGACAGTGCGAGACCCGCTGGCGACGGTCCACCAACCGGAGGCCGATATATCGCCGCGCGTGCGAAACGATGTGGCCGCCAAGCCCACTGATGGCACGAGCCAAACGATGCCGATAATTAACAGAATCGCATGAATTGGTCCGCGCCTGGTGATGGTGATGAGCGCTTCGGTCGGGCTTGGGGGCCGGTTGAGGTTTAGGCTTTGCGCGTCCAAGGCGTCCTCATAGCTCGCGGCGAACGCGCCGCACTTGATAGATGATGAAAGGCATGACCAGTATCAAGAGAATGACGGCGACGGCGCTGCCATAGCCGGAGCGGTTGTTGTTGAAGGTCTCCCAGAATACGGTATAGCCGATGATGCGGGTGGCGCCGCGGGGGGCGCCCTTGGTCATCACCAGCACCAGGTCGATCATCTTCAGGGCGTTGATGATCATGGTGACGGCGATGAAGGTCACGGGTCCGCTGAGCATGGGCAGGGAGACGCGCCAAAAGAGCTGCCAGGCATTAGCGCCATCGATGCGGCCCGCTTCGTGTATTTCGGCGGGAACGGCTTTGTAGGCGGCTGATAGCACAACGACGGAGAGACCGGTCGAAATCCAGACGCCGGCGAAGATCACCGCCATGTTGGCGAATTCAACGCTCCCCAGAAAAGCGATCGGCTGGAAATTGGGGAAGAGCGCCGCCAAGAACGCATTGAGTGAGCCGAGGTTGGGATTCTGATTATAAAGCAGGCGAAAGATGACGGCGGCGGCGGTGGCCGAGATCGCCATCGGCATGAACATGATGGATTTGATTATGGCTTCGTATTTGACTTTGTCAGCCAAGACCGCGACCAGCAATCCGATGAGCACAATTGCTGTCGGAAATATGATGAGCCAGGCGAAGCTGTTGACCAGCGCGCCGCTGAATATGCCGTCCTCGAAGCTCAAGAAAAAGCGGTCTTCGGTCAAGAGTATCCGATAATTGTCGAGGCCGACGTATTCTTTGGCTGGTGTGGTGATCGTGCCGCGGGTGAAGCTCAAGAAAATGGTTACGATGGTCGGATAGACAAAAAACAATGTCAACGCGATGAGCGCCGGCGCGGCAAAGAACCAGGGAATCAGTTTGCTGAGTCGGCGCGACTGCATCTTATGTGCGTCAGTTCAGTGGCATCTCGCTTGAAAGCGAAGCGAAATGGCAAAAGAGGGCAGCCCTTTTGGACTGCCCTCAACATTTTCGATGAGATTGACCTACATATCGTAGGCGGTATCGGCGACATCCTCGATGAATTGGGCGACCTCAGCCACCGAATCGGGATTGGCGACCAGATCTTGCAAGCCGGTGAACATGGCATCGCCACCGATAGCGCCCGGCGCCAGGTCGGAGCCGTCAAAGGCGACGAAGGCGGCGTTGGCGACCATGGCCGCGGCCATGCCATCACAGGGCTCGGCATAGACATCAGCCGAGACGTTGAAATTGGCTGAGAGCTGCGGTCCGGTTTCTTGGGTGGCCATCAGTTCTTGCGCTTCGGCGCCAGCGAGCCAGACGATATACTCGCGGACTTCGGGCCGGTCGTTGTACATCAGCCAGAAGTTGCCGCCGAGCACAACCGAGTTGGCGAAGTCTTCATTGATGGTGGGGAAGCGGAAGGAGCCAAAGTCATCGGGGCAAGTCTGACCCGGGAAGTTGGCTTGGGCGAAGCTGCGCATGAAGCTGGCGAGCGGGAAAAGACCGGCGTCGCCGTTCATCACCGCGTCCATGGCGTCAATGAAGCCGCGGGCGAGCGTGCCATCCGAGCCGCCGTAGAGGCGCGTGTCGGTGGGCGATACCGCTTCGGCGAAATGCTCCAGCGCGCTGATGACTGTCGGGTCGGTCCACTCAACTTCATGCGTCACAAAGAGCTTGTGATACATATCGGGACCGGCGATGTTGAGATAGAGATTCTCGAAGAAGTCGGTGAGCGTCCATCCATCCAAAGCGCCGAGCGCCAGGGGCGGGATGCCTTCTTCCGCCAGGATGTCGAGGTATTCGATGAAGTCGTCCCAGGTGGCGGGCGCGTCTTCGCCGATATCCTCAAAGACTTCGGTGCGGCGCCAGGCGATGCTCTTAGAGCTGACCGCGCTGATGACGCCATAAAACTCGCCATCAACCGAGCCCAGGTCAATCAGCGCCTGACCGTAATTGGCTTCGACAAATTCTTGCGTCATCACCGGGTCATCGCCGCTGATGAGGGGGATGATCAAGCCTTCGCGCGCCATTTGAGCCATGACGCCGGGACGGGGCATGCCGGAGATATCGGGCGGGTTGCCGGCGCTGGCCATGATTTGCGGCAGCAGGTGGCAATCGCGGTCGTCGATATGCTCGACTTCGATGCCGGTGGCTTCAGTGAAGACGGCGTTGACAGCAGTGAAGCCGATGCCCTCGGGGCCGCCCCAACAGGTGACGACCGTGACTTTGGCGGCGTCCTGGGCGAGCAGCGTCGCCGGCAGAAGCGAAAGCGCAACGAAAACAACTAGCAATAGAAATGCAAACTTACGCATGATATGGCTCCTTTCATAAGCCTAATTTGGAAACACACATGCGGTCGGAGGCATTGTTGCTGGCTCCGAACTATAGACGGGTGATGAGCGGTCTCATCCCACAGCATGGATTTTAACCAATTGCGTGAAGCTCCGCAATTAGGACGTATTTGGGTAGCAGGGCACTCGCTTTGAAAGCTTTGTGTGTCGATCGCTATAAATTACTGCCAGAATGTAGGGGCGAGCCTTGGCTCGCCCGCAATATAAAGACTTTGCATTTGGGCGACACTAGAGTCGCCCCTACAATCCTCATGTGAGGCCGAGCTATATCCGCGAAATCAGACTCGCCCTGTTGGATTGCGTCACCGGTCGAGCAAGAAGACGGTGAAATCGAGATTGCCGGGCGAGCAGCCGGCGCTTGTCAAGAGGGCGGCGCATTCGGCGCGGTGCTGCGTGCCATGATTGACGACATGGGCGAGGCAATGCCAGAGGACGCGATAACGGATCTCGTCCCCTTCATAGCTAATGGTCGCGCTCAAGTCTTCAGCGCTCAGGCTTTCAAAGTAGCGCCAGAAAGCCGCGCGTTCAATCGCCCAGCGCTGGCGAATCGCGGCGATATCGGGGAAGTCTTCCGGTTGCAGCCATTTGATGTGATCACCGTCCTTGAGCAAGGCGCGCCAGGCATATTCGGCATCCATTAGATGGACGAAGGCGCCGCGCAGGCTGCCCCATCCAAAGTCGTTCGCCGCCGTCAGTTGCTCCGCTGACGCTTGCTCGGCGCAATCGAGTAACTTGTCGTTCGCCCAGTCGTTGTAGCGAAGCAGCAGCTCGATGTCTTCGCGATTGGTCTGGCGGGACTCGCTTGACCTGATATCGCGCTCGTTATAAAACAGCGACTTGTCCATATCGCCGGGCGAGCAGCCGAAGCCGGTCAGGAGTGCAGCGCATTCGGCGCGGTGCTGCGTGCCATGATTGACGATGTGGACCAACACTTGCCACAGGACCCAGTGATGGGTTTCTCCGCCCCGTTCGCTGGTATGGATTCGATAGAGGTCTTCGTCCTTGAGCGCGTCGAGGCATTGTCGCGTGACCTCGCTTTGCTGCCGCCAGCGCGCCCGCAGGCTGGCGATATCGGCGAAATCCTTGGGCTCGATGACGCCTTCGTCTTCGCGGCTGAAAAGGAAGCTGAACCAACCATACTCGGCATCGAGGATATGGACGAGGGTGCCGCGCAGATCGCCCCAGCCATATTCATTGGGCGCTGTCAACTGTTCCGGGGAGGCTTTCTCCGCCGCGTCAAAAATGCGCTGGTTCGCCCATTCGTTGTAGGCGTAATAGAGCTTGATGTCTTCGACTTTCATGATTCCTCCCGCGGCCGCGCCCCGGCGAAACTCCCCAACTGGCATTCGCGTTATACTTGCAGGAGATTCAGCCTTTGCCTATGGTCTATGCCTGCCAATTACGATAACGCTGTTGAGTATTATGATGCGACGCGCGGCTACCGCGAGGGGGTGGTCGAGCGCTATCGAGACGCGCTCTTTGCATTCACCGGGGGGGATGCGTCCGCGCGCATCCTCGAGTTGGGGATCGGCAGCGGACTGATCGCGCGAGCTTTCCAGCCGGCGGCGCAGCGCTATGTTGGCATTGATTACTCCTTGGGCATGATGCGGCTGATCGCGGGCAAGCTGGACGGCGGCTTTAGTCCGCTGCTGGCGCAGGCTGACGCGCGTTATCTGCCCTTCAGCGCAGGCTGCTTTGATCTCGTGCATGCGGCGCGCGTTTTCCACCATCTGCAAGACTGGCGCGAATGCATAAACGAGGCGCGGCGTCTGCTGCGGCGCGGCGGCGCTTTGGTCATTGCCGAGAACATCGCGCCCGCTGATGCCGCTCGGCCGCCTTGGGCGATCGTCCAGGACAAGTGGGATGAGATCTTAAGCGGCTTGGGTGTGCAGGATGATGGCGCGGACCATGGCATTTGGCTCACCGATGACGCGATGCGGCAGTATATGGAGTCGACCGGCGCGCAGGTTGATGCGGTCGACCTGTTGCGCTATCTCGAGAAAGCGGTATCGCCGCGCATCATGGTTGAGCGGCGGGCGGCTGGCATGTTCAGCAGCGACTGGTCTTTGCCGGCGGCGCTGCATCAGGAGGCGGCGCGCGCGCTGCAAGATTGGCTGGCGCGCGATTGCCAGGCGCCCGATGAGATGGTCGAGCGGGAGATGCTCTTTCGCGCCCTCACCGCCCGCTGGTGAACGAAGCGGGTCCGCCCAGGGCAATCGCATCAAAATCATAATGCGCCGTTTGCCACGAAAATTGTGAAAATGTAGGGGCGTATCGCCGATACGCCCGTTGAATATGACATAAATTTTGCGGGCGTTTCAGCGAAACGCCCCTACAGATTACGAAATGTGAGGGAAAATTGTTATTTATCAGCGCAATGTCATTTGATGCGATTGCCCTGCGGGTCCGCCGCGCTTAATGGCAACGGGTGCTGCGGCGCAGTATGATTGGCAAAGAGATTGAAGCGGCTGGAGACTCTGCGATGGGCGACGTTCTGGTGAGTTTGGCGGCGATTCTCGTTTCCGTCTTTGTGCTGGCGGTGGTGACCGACAAGTTCTTCATCCCCAGCCTGGACGAGATATCGGCGCGTTTGCGGCTCTCGGACGAGGTGGCGGGCGCGTCTTTGATGGCGACGGGCTCGTCGGCGCCGGAGCTGGCGATTGCGCTAATGGCGCTATTCACCGCGGGCGGCGCTCACAGCGATGTCGGTATCGGCACGATCGTCGGCTCGGCGGTCTTCAACATTCTGGTGATCACGGGCTTGTCGGCTGTGGTCGCAGGCGGATTGCATATTCATATTTTTGCGGTGGGGCGAGATATCGTCTATTACTTGATTTCGATTCTCTATCTGGCGCTGGTCTTCTTTGACGGGCATATCTCGCTGATTGAGGCGATCCTCGGCTTGGTTGGTTATGTGGTTTATATGGGTGTGCTAATCGTGTGGAAATACTTGCCGGAGGACGAGGATGATGAGGCAGCGGACCAGGATGAGGCGGCTGCGGCGCCAGCGCCGGAAAAGATAGCGGGCTGGCATCATCTGGAGGCGCTGGTCGAGTTGGGATTGCGGCGGATCACCGGCGCGCCCGAGCGGAATTTCGCCTGGGCATTCGCCGTGTCGATCGCCTTGATCGTCGCTTTGAGTTATATCCTGGTGGAATCGTCGATCGTATTCTCGGCTGGCATCGGCATACCGCCAGTGATTGTGGCGTTGACGCTCTTGGCTGCGGGCACATCGGCGCCGGATTTAATGGCGTCGGTGGAAGTGGCGCGGGAAGGGCGGGGCGGCATGGCGGTTGCCAATGCGGTCGGCTCCAATACCTTTGATCTGCTGGTGGGTTTGGCGCTGCCCTGGACGATTGCGCTGTCGCTGCTGGGTATGAGCGGCATCAATGTCGGGACGGGCGAGTTGTGGACGTCGATTGGCATCCTGGTGGCGACGACGCTGATCCTCGCGGTATTTCTGACCAGCAAGCGCGAGCTGAGCCGGCGCGAAGGCTGGGTATTGCTTTTGCTTTACGCGGTGTTCGTCATCTATACTTTGGTTAATGGGACGGCTGTGTAAGCCCGCGGCGCGCGAGAAACGGCATGAATGACAATGCGCTGTTAGAGCGACATCAGCCCGCCATTGGCTTGGATGTCTTGCGGCTGCCATTCATCGGGCGGCTGCTGCGCGGTCGCTATGGGCGGCTGCTGCTGCAAGCGCCATTCGCGCTCTTGGCGTTGGCGCTGGCAGTTGATGGCTTCACCGGTCCGCAATCGGCGGCGCGCAACCTGGCGACGGTGGCGCCCTGGGTGCATCTGCGTGGCATTGTCGTTTTGGTTTTGCTGCTCGCGGGCAATTTAATCTGCATGGGCTGCCCCTTCACCCTGCCGCGGACGCTGGCGAAACGACTGTCGAAATCGGGGCGACGCTTTCCGCAGCGCCTGCGCAACAAGTGGCTGGCGATCTTCAGCTTGTTCGCGCTCTTTTTCGCTTATGAGTATCTGGACCTTTGGGCGAGCCCCTGGCTGACCGCTTGGCTGATCATCGCTTATTTCGCCGCGGCATTCGCGCTGGAAGCGGTCTTCGCCGAGTCGGCTTTCTGCAAGTATGTCTGTCCTTTGGGCTCATTCAACATGGTGTATTCGACCCTGTCGCCGACGGGCATCGCCGTCAAATCGCCGGCGGTCTGCGCGAGCTGCGTCGGGCGCGAATGCGTCAACGGGAGTTACGCGCCGCAGCCGCTGATCCGCATCGACGAGATCCCGTCAAGCGGAACAGATGAAACGCAAAAGCTGGAAGTGGCGCATGGACCCAGCGGGGCGCTCGGCTGCGGCACCGAGCTCTTCGCGCCGCAGATGCGCGGCAATATGGATTGCACGATGTGCCTGGATTGCGTCCGCGCCTGCCCGCATGACAACGTCAGCTTGTTCACGCGCGCGGCCGGCGCCGAGCTGAGCCGGGCGGACAGTTGGCCGCGGCGCTGGGATATGTCGCTGCTGGTTATCGTCTTGGCGTTTATGGGGCTGTCGAACGCCTTTGGCATGGTTCCACCCTATTATGCGCTGCAAGAAGCGCTGGCGCTAAATCTCGGCATCACGAGCGAGTGGCTGGCGCTGCTGCTGGTATTCGGCTTGGGCAACCTGCTGCTGCCGCTGGTCGCTGCCCTCGCCGCCGCCTGGCTCGGCCGGCGCCTCACCCGCTTCCGCAAACGCGACTCGCTGCGCGACACGGTGGCCGCTTTCGCGCCGGCTTTTGTGCCGGTTGGCTTCGGCATTTGGTTCGCCCATTACAGCTTTCATCTGCTGGTTGGTCCCGGCTTGATCGTGCCGGTGGCGCAGGAGTTCTTTGGCGGCGCCGGCGATTGGGCGCGCTGGAGCTTCAGCCTGGATGCGAATCTGATCGGCTCAATTCAATTGTTGGTCTTGCTTGGCGGCTTCCTTTGGAGTTTGTGGCTGGCGCAGAAGACGGCGCTGCGGCTGTACCGACGCAAGGCGCTCTTGGGCATGCTGCCCTGGGCGCTGGTCTTCGCGCTGATGATGCTGGCGGCTTGGCAGATCTTCACCATGCCGATGGAGATGCGCGGCACGCTGGAACTGTTTGGTTAAGCTGGCGCTGCGACGCGCTCGCCATCACGCAGGATGGGTTCGGCGCGCCCCCACAATTCACTGCCATCACGATTCATAATGGGCTCGGCTGAGTATTGCGCCAGATAGCAGCGGCGATACTTGTCGGTCATGTTGGGTCCGCTGCGATGGAAGGTGCGGCTGCTGAAGACGACGATGCTGCCGGCGGGCACGATCGCGGGAATGCCCGGATCATCGCCCTTGTAGCCGACCTTGTCGTTTGTGCGCTCTTCGACTGTGTGATCGATGATTTCGTCGGTGGAGTGACGCCCATCGCGCGAGTAGGGCAGGATGTAGACGGTGCCGTTCTCGACCGACATATCATCCAGCGCGCACCAGCAGGAGAGATAGGCGCGGTGGTAATGCCCGACGTAGCCCGAATCTTGATGCCAGGCGAATTTGGAATCGGTGTCAGCCGCCTTGACCACATATTGCTCGTGGAATAGATAGGCGGTGTCGCCCAGGGTCGCGCGGCAGATCTGCGCCATCAACTCGCTAAAGAGAAACTCGGTCATGATCGGGCTGTCGGCATCGCGACCGTGGATGAAATAGCGTTTTTTGTAGTGGGTGATGTGATCGGTGGTGATGCCTTTGGCTTCCATCTCGCGGTCGCGCGCTTCGACAAAGCGCATGCATTCGGATCGCAGCGCGTCAACGATTGCGGCGGGAATCGCGGATTCGAGAATGAAGTAACCTTCGCGCTGGAATTGTTCCACTTGTTCCGGTGAGACTAGCGGCATTTTGCCTGCTCCTATCTTGGATTCTGCGGGTAATTCTACTCCGTTGCGCTGACGCTTGCCAAGAAGCTCGGGCAGCGCAGAGTCATCCTTAGAATACAAAATGTCACCACGAAGGCAAAGAATAAAGCTGTGTTCCCTCTGTTCCCTCTTATTGACAAGCCCCCATCCAGGATGACGTCTGTAGGGGCGACTCGGCGCCGCGCGTAGACACAGCGGGTCAGTCGTCCGCTGTCCCGACCACATGCGCTTCGGGCGTTTCGGCGCCGCGCGTAGACACAGCGGGTCAAACGCCCCTACAGCTTCTTATTGTAGCGGGCTTGTTATTTTGTGTGAGCCAAGCCGTGACTTGCGGGAGACTGTGGTAAACAAAGTATGTACCTTGCTCGGCTAAGGCGTAAACTCGTGGAATCTCCCAATTTCGGGGCAGGATATTCGTACGCGCTTCCGTTACACTTGCGACGCAAATACACCCCATACGGCAGAGACGGCAAATGAGCAACAGACCAAATATCGTACTCTTCTTGACTGACGATCATGGCGCCTGGGCGAATGGCTGCTATGGCAATGGCGAAGTGCGGACGCCGACGCTCGATGCGCTGGCGGCGCTTGGCGCGCGCTTCCTCAACGCCTACAGTCCCACGCCCGTCTGTTCGCCGGCGCGCGCCAACCTGCTGAGCGGCAAGACGGCGTCGCAGGTGGGCATTCATGACTGGCTGGAGGAGGAGCAGCCGGCGATCGGCGAGCGCGATTGGCTGGGCGAGACGCGGACGCTTTTTGATTATCTTTCGGCGGCCGGTTATCACTGCGGGCTGAGTGGCAAGTGGCATCTTGGTCAATCGCATTTGCCGCCGCGCGGCGCTGATTATCATTTTGGCTTGCCCGGTTGGCAGGGCAGCCACAACGGACCTTATACCTACGCGCGCAACGGCGAGATGGTCGAGCTGGATGGCAACAAGTCGCAATTCATCACCGACCACGCGATTGAGTTTCTGGATACCGTCCCGGCGGACCAACCCTTCTTTCTCAACATCGGTTATATCGCCACCCATTCGCCTTATCGGCAGCAGGAACACGACCCGCGACAGACGGCAAAATACATGAATTGCCCTTTTGACGAGATTCCGCCCTGGCAAGCGCACCCTTGGGTGAAAAATGAGGGCGGCGGCAATGAGCTCAGCGATGAGGATTTGCTCGATCGCTACATCGGCTACTACGCGTCGGTGACCGAAACTGACGACAACATCGCCCGCGTCATCGGCGCTCTGAACGCGCGCGGCAAATGGGAGAATACGATCATCATCTACACGTCGGATCATGGCTGCGCCATCGGGCATAAGGGATTCTTTGGCAAGGGCAACAGCACGCGTCCGCTGAATATGTATGAGGTTTCCCTGCGCGTGCCGCTGATCATCGCCGGAGCGGGCGTGAAGGCGCAGGTGGTCGAGCACTATGTCGATCACTGTGATAGCTTTCATACGGTTTGCGCTTTGGCTGGCGTCGACCTGCCCGACGGAGAAATCTACGCCGGCGAATCTTACGCGCCGATGCTGCGCGGGGCGCCGATGCCCTGGGACAATACGCGCTACGGTGAATATGGCGACTTAAGAATGATCCGCGATGAGCGCTGGAAGCTGGTATGGCGCTATCCGGCGGGACCGCACGATCTCTTCGATTTGGCGGCGGATCCGGATGAGCAAGTCAATGTCTACGCGGCGCATCCCGATGTTGCAGGGCGATACAAGGCGCGGCTGGACGCGTTTTATGCCGAGCGCGATGTGGCGGCATTATCGGGTTTGCGTGTCAAGGAGCTGCCATCGCACAATTTCAAAGAAGCCTGGCGCGATGGGGAGCGTGAGGCGCGCGGCTTGCAGCTGTATTGAATCGCGGCGGGCGACTCTGTGAGTCTCCAGCCGTAACGCAAAATCTGTAGGGGCGTCTCGCTGAGACGCCCGCCGTAGCTGATTTACTGGCTACGGCCTTTCGAGCGAGACATCCAGCGCGATGCCGTCATCGAAACCGAATTTCTCCAGCGTGACGACCACGCGCCCGCTCATCGGCGTGACGAAAGCGAGCGGCAATTCCTCCGGCACGCCCATCGTGCTGTAAGACATCACTTCCATGCCGTCGATCGTCGCTGTTACGTAGAGGTCTTCCACATCGCCGGAGACCACTTCCAGATTGAGCACGAGCAGCTCGTCTTCCCGCGCGTCGAAGACAACCAGGTCGCGGATGGCTTTGTCGTTGAGCGTGATGGCAGCAGCGCCATCGTCCAGTGAATGGACTGGATTGCGCGAGACCCTGAACGCGCCAGCGCCGCTCGCGCCCTCATCAAAAGTAGTGATGACCAGCGTGTAGGTCGCCGCTTGGTCGAATATCAGATTGCTCAGCTCGGCATCAAAGCCCGACCCGCTGTCGTCATCGAAAGCGAACTCCTCGCCTGCGGGCGATACCACTTGCAGCAGGGTGTCGAGCGCGTCGCCGCTATCGATGGATACGGTGAGACTGTCGCCTGTTTGGACAGGCAGGGCGTAATATAAAGCCGGCGCATCGCGGCTGAGGGCGAAATTGACGGCGGCGTCGAAGGCGATCGGCTTCAGCGAAACCGGAATAAGCGTCACGGTGAACTCGCCGGATTGCGCCCCCTGCGGCATCATCAGCGGCGCGGCGCTGATCGCGAGCCTGTATTCGCCGCTGTAGGGCAGCTTCAGCGGGCCGATGAGGGCGTTTTTCTGCCCGCGGCTGTCGTCGTTGGAAGCGATTTCGAAGTCGTCGCGGTCGATGAGCGCCGCCGCCGGATCGAAGTCCTGCGATGTCACGCTGATGAGCAGATCTTGGCCCGCCTCGCCTGCAAATCCAATTTCGGCTGCGCCAGCGACCAGACGGTCCGCGATAACTTCGGCATCATCGATTGCGGAAGCGGACATGGCTGGCGCCGCGCTGGCGCTCGCGGTCAAGACGACGGTCGGCTGATTGCCGCTTCGGCGTTGAATATTGACCGTGTAATCGCCTGGCTGGTCGCCTTCGCCCGTCAGCAATTCCAGCGAGACCTTGCCGCCGGCATCGGCTGTTTTCTCGGTTGAGTAGACTGATGCGCCGGCGAAGACAACATCAATGACGACAGTCTCGTTGGCGGCAAGACCGCGAACAGTAACGAGATGGCTCGACCCGATGGGGGCGGATTGCGGCTCAATTGAGGCGATGGCGTCAGGGATGGGCGCGTCTTCTTCTGGCGGGGCGGGGCTGGGCGGCTCCATTTCTTCCAGGGCGGCGGAGATTTCAAAGCTCGCTGACGCCAGAAGCTGGCTGCCGTCAGCGGCGCGGATTTCCACCGTATAAAAGCCGGGGTCGTCTTCATCGGTGCTGGAGATGGTTAAGCGGAATTGGCCGGCGTCATCGGCTTTGCGCGCCGCGCTGTATTCTTCGACGCCAGCCGGGTCGCGGATGATCAGGGTGAAGGATTGCCGCGCGGGCAAGCCGGCAACCTCTATCCTGTGCTGCGTCCCGAGCGGACCTTGCGGCGGGTCGATCGAGACTGTCGCCGCGCTTTGGCTGAGTTCGGCGCTGCCGATGACCATGGTCGCGCCGCCGAGCCGAGCGCCCTCAATGAAGATGTCGATATCGTATTCGCCCTCAGCCAGGGCGGCAGGGGTGGCGAAGGCGAGGAGCGCTTCGCCGTTGCTGCTTGCGCGCGCCAGGATGGTATCAATCAGCAGATCGTCTGATGTGGTGATTTGGGCGGAAACGCTGTCGAAGGCGGCCAATCCCGTCAGCGCGATATCGACTGCGCCGCCGGCTTCGACTATCGGCGGTAAAATCGTCACTGCAATGTTGCGCTCGGGCGGCGGCTGAATCGTAAACTCGCCATTGGCGATCAATTCGCCGAGCGCGTCGTATACCCCGATGATTTGCAAGCCAGCGGCATCGCCTGCTTCAGCGAAGACTTCTATCTCGATGAGGCCGGCAGCGCCGCTGTTGTGGCTGCGGCGGTAAGCGACTTGCGCGGTCTCGCTGGCAGTGATCTCCACGATGTATTGCGCCCGCGGCTCCAGATCGGCGATGCGCAGCGCATGCGTTTTGCCAAAGGGCGCCGCAGATGGCGTGACCGTTGCTTCGCCCAGGAAGTCGCGCGCTTCGGCGTCCCGCGCCGCCTCGGTCAGGGTGAATTCGCCGCTGGCGACTATCTCGTTGGCGGATAGAACCCGAAGCGTGTAAGCGCCCGGCGCGTCGCCCTCGGTGCTGCTGATCGGATAAGGAATATGGCCCGCCTGGTCGCTCTTTTCTTCGCTGCTGAAGACAACTTCGCCTTGGAAAACGATCTCGAGGGTGTAACGCGCGTCCGGCTTTAAGCCGTCGATTTCGATGGTGAAGACGGCGCTTTCGGCTTCGCCCGCTGCCGGACTAATGGTCACCGTCGGCGCGTCTTGCGCCCTGGCGCTCAACAGGAGCAAAGCGAGGAGGACGGACAGACGAAGGAAGCGCAAAGTGCGGGATCGCATGGGGTTGTCCTTTGCTGGGCAAGGTCTGTTCACGATCTATTCACCCTTATTCTAGCCAGCCGATGGCAACATTTATAGGGCAATCGTCACGCTCTGGCGTCTATCGCGCAGCCATTGCGCAGCAGCGCCCATCTGCAGGTTGGAGGCAGGGCAATTGCATCAAAACTGGCATCCCCTGCGACGAGCGAAACTAAACTGAAATTTAACCACCGAGGACACCGAGAGCGCCGAGAAATGCGATTGATCAGAGATTTCGCGGCATTTTGTCGCAAAACTTTTGGACGGGAAGGAAGTTTATCGCCAAGGTAGCGGCAGGCTGCCCAATTCAAGCAGTGGATTTAGGAGAAAAGTCGTCAAAAGAACCTAAACTCTGTGTCCTCTGTGTACTCGGTGGTAAAGAAAAATTTGATGCGATTGCCCTGAGGATAGAGGGCGCGCGCTTTCAATTGGCAGCTTGCTCGCAGTATAATGCGCGCATGATCGACGAAATCGCGGTGGCGGAAACCTGGGGCATCATCGGGCATGATTGGGCGCTTGGCTTGCTGCGGCGCAGTCTGCTCAACGGGCGCCAGCGCCACGCCTATCTTCTCACCGGTGCGCCTGCGCTGGGCAAGCGCGCCATGGCAATGGCTTTCGCCAAAGCGCTCAACTGTGAGGACAATGACCTTGCCATGCGCCCTTGCGGCGCCTGCCGCGCCTGCCGCGCTATCAGCCGTGGAAGCGATCCCGATCTCATCGTGGCTGAAGGCGAAGAGGGCGCGCCGCTGAAGATTGAAGCGATCCGCGATGTCGCCCGCTTGCTGGCGCTGAAGCCCTACTCGGCGCGTTATCGGATCGCCGTCTTTGAAGATTTTGACCTGGTCGCCCCGCTGGCGCAGGACGCGCTGCTGAAAACGCTGGAGGAGCCGCCGCCGCAAGCTATCCTGATCGTCTTGGCGAGCTCGCCGGAACGGGTCTTGCCGACGATTCGCAGTCGCGCGCAGGCGATTCCGCTGCGTCCGGCGCCGCTGCAGTTGATCAAGACGGCGCTGATTGAGCGTGGCTGCGAGGAAGGACGAGCCGATCTTATTTCTCGCCTCAGCGGAGGCAGAATCGGCTGGGCGCTGAATGCAAACGACGATGTCGAACCTTTGGAATTCCGGCGCGAGATGCTTGATGCCTTGCACGGCGAGATCATAAGCGAAGGACGGCTGGCGCGGCTCAAGGCGGCCGAGCGTTTGAGCAAGCGCGTCGGCAAGGACAAAGCGGCGCTGCGCCAGATCCTGGAGATTTGGCTCACGTATTGGCGCGATGTCATCCTGCAATGTCACAACTGCCCGGTGAAGCCCTGCAATAGCGACCGCGCCGATGAGATACGGGCGTTGGCGGCGCGTACTGAAGCGCGCGCTGCGAGAGAGGCGCTTGAGGCGACCGGGCGCGCTTTGGATGCGCTTTCGACCAACGCTAATCTGCGGCTCTTGCTGGATGCGCTGCTGCTGGATTATCCGGGGCTTGAGTGAGGACTTGGGCTAGTCGATCGGGATCCAGTTGGCGGGCTTCGCGGCGGCTTCGAGGATGGAATCCGGCACGAGCACCAGCTTGCCGAAGCCGGGCTCTTTTTCCAGCTTGCGATGCGCCGCCCGCGCCTGGCTCAATGGCATGACCTGGTCGATCAGCGGTTTGTATACGCCCTTCGCCAGATTCGACAACAGGGATTCGTAATCTTTTCGCTTGATGCCGCCGTATGAGCCGACGATGCTGAGGTTCTTCAGGTAGAGGTCGGCAGCATCAAGGCGCGCCTGCGGCTTTTGCGGGAGACCGGCGAGGACAAGCCGGCCGCCCGGCCCAAGCATATCCAGCGCCTGCGCCAGGTTGAGTTCGTCGCTGCAGTGCAGGATGAGGCTGGCGCCGCGCTCCTCGGTCGCCACCATGACCTGGCGGACGAGATCATCGCCGGCGTCTTCCAGCACAATGTCGGCGCCGATGTCATGCAGCCTGGCGGCGAATTGCCCTTCACTGATGGCGATGACTTTGGCGCCGCGAGCGCGGGCGATTTGCACGGCGGACGCGCCGACGATCCCAGCCGCGCCGCGGATGACAACCATATCCGCCTTCTTCAGCTTCCCCTGGGTCACTAGCGCGTGATGCGCATCGGCGAAGCTGGCGCCAGCGGCCGCCGCCGCTTGGTAATCGAGCGCCTCTGGCAATGGAATCAAGTGGTCGGCGGGCAGGGCGCAGTATTCAGCGTAGCCACCGTTGATGACGCGGCCGAGCGCTTCGGCGCATACGCATACCCGCGCGCCTGTCTCCCAGCCAGCGACATCATCAGCCACTGCCTCGATTTCGCCCGCGAGGTCGGCGCCCAGGATATGCGGCATTGGCTTGCGGATGATCAAGCGGCCCCGGCGCAAATGCAGATCGCAAGGGTTAACCGAGGTCGCGTGGACTTTGACCAGGACTTCGCCCGGCGCGGGCTTTGGGATGCGGATCCTCGTGACCTTGAGAACGCGCGGTTTGCCGATATTCTCCATGACGATGGCGCACATGGACAGACCGCTGAGTGCCATAGGACTTTCCCGTTTGGCGTTGCCGATTCGGCTCGTAGTCTAGCGCAAGGGCGAGGGGCTGTAAACGGCTTATGCGCTGCGGTAGCGCTTGGCGTTGCGGGCGCGCGCCTTGGCGATTTCGGCTTGGCGATCACGCGGCGGGGCGCTGGTCTCCAGCGAATCGAGCAAGGTTGCTGTCGCGGCGGCGATATCGGCGACCGCCTGCAGGAAAGCGGCTTCGTTGACGGCAGAGGGCTTTTGATAACCGCTGATCTTGCGCACGAATTGCAGCGCCGCCGCTTCCATATCGGCCGCGCTGCTGGGCGGGTCGTAGTTGAAAAGCGGGCGGATATTTCGGCACATGGTTTTTCCTCGCGGGATGACCTTCAATAAATTTCCAAGGCGATTATGCAACTGGTTGAACATCAATAGCAGATGAGGGCGATCCAGCGGCTCGCCCGTACAACTTCCTTTTAATCTGCAATTTCCTTCCTACGATGGGCAACAGCGTTTCATTCTTGACGTTATTCCCAGTAGAACAAAGTAAGTAATGCGAAAAAGGGCGATGCTAATCTGATTCGAGATCTGTAGGGGCGAGACTTGTCTCGCCCACTATGTCGCCATTGTACATGTGGGCGACTCAAGAGTCGCCCCTACGACGTTCCTTCATTTT
>JAJEGA010000103.1 GCA_022820125.1 Anaerolineae bacterium
TTGCAGATTATCGAATGTATACTGCGTTTGCGGTGGATCAACTCGTTTCAGAATGCGATTGCCAGTCGGCGGATCCAATCGCAGGCGGTAGCGGTCAGCGCCATCGACGGTATCCCAGGCAACCGTGTTGCCCGACAGCACGCGGAAGTTCTGCGGCGCTGGCAATCGAATAAGCCCTGAATGAATGGCTGTGGCTGTCGGGCTAGTCGTCGCTGTTGGATTGTTGGTGGCTGTGGGCCTTGGCGTCAATGTGTCAGTGGCTGTGTTCGTGGCTGTTGCTGTATTGGTGGCCGTGCTGGTTGGCGTCGGTGAAGCAGTGCTGGTAGCTGTTGGCGTACTGGTAGCAGTATTCGTCGCTGTAGCGACGCTGGGAATCGTTATTGAGATGAACTTAGACCATCGCCCTTGCGGTTCGTAAATCCGCCCATCTCCCTGAGCGCTGACTTGCACCCAATACGTTACGCCAGCCGGCAAGTGTGTCAAGGTCAGTTCGGTTTGTGGCGCAATCACGCTCGTCTCGCGCGTCTCGTCACCGTTTGTAATGAACAGCACATAGGACACCGCCCCGACCACCGGATTCCAAGCTACGGTCGCGCCAGAAAGCTGGCGTAAATTCTGCGGTGTGCCGATGCCTCGCAGGAAGACTCTGGTCGGCGTAGGGCTGGGAGTGGCGGTGGGAGTGCTGGTCGGCGTGGCGGTTGGGCGAGGGCGAATCAGGTAGTAGAGCGAACTGAAAGGACTATCCGATCCGCGTACAGCGTTGGATCGCCTGAAATGGCTTGGATGTCTGTGAAGTAAGTGTAGTCGTATTGCAATCCGCTTAAGTCAAATCTGTTCTGCGAAACCTCGACAGTGATTCTGTCCCGATCGCTGATGCCCAGCCGGCGGACGCGATAGCCGCTGGCATGTTCAATTGCGTCCCAATGCAGGGCGTCGTCATAAACGTCGAAGTTTCGGACATCGGGCCAGGGGAGCTGGGGTGTCTGGGCTTGGGCATGGATTAGCGAAAATGGAAACAGCAGAATAGAAATTACGAAAGCAACGCTCAAGAATTGCTTAGCAATCTGTTTCATATCTAGATCAGAAAGCAACGCGATTTTTCCAGCCGCAATAGCGAATTCAATAGGACTGACAAGGTTTAATGATTCTCGCCCGCAAGAAATCCCTGCGTGATACTTTTCTCTCGCTCATGACTTTCTTCCCTCCTGCTAAAGCTAAAATCAATTGCCGATAACGTTGATTCCGCTGCCAGCGCAATGCTGTTATCATCAATGATTATGGCTTGCCTTCATCGCTTTGTCAAAACAGCCCCGAAGGCGCCACAATATCGATATTGGATCACATGGCCGAAGAGGCTGTCGCGTGCGCATTCAACTAGGCATAGATGTTTTTCTTGAGTCGCGCGTAGACAAGGTCGCCGGATTGCGCGTGGGTTTGCTGGCTTGCCCCAGCAGCGTCGATGGCGATTTGCGCGGCGCGGTCGAGCGCTTGCATCGGCATCCCGCGGTGAATCTGGTGGCGCTCTTTGGTCCTGAACACGGCATCCGCGGCGATGCGCAAGCGGGAAGCCCGGTCGCCAGCGCTACCGACCCGCTCACGAAGTTGCCCGTCTACAGCTTGTACGGGGAGACGCATACGCCGACCGCCGAGATGCTGCGCGGCCTTGAAGCCATCATCATCGACCTGCAAGACGCCGGCGTCCGCTTCTATACGTTTCTAGCGACAGCACTCTATGTCATGCGGGCGGCAAAGGCGGCCGGCGTCGGCGTGATCCTGCTGGATCGGCCCGCGCCAATCGGTGGCGATCGCCTCGAAGGTCCAATTCTCGACGCGGCATATACATCCTTCGTCGGTCCCTATCCGCTGCCGATTCGTTATGGCATGACGCTAGGCGAGGTCGCGCATCTGGTGAACGAACTGGACATCGGCTGCGACTTGAGCGTGATCGGGATGCGCGGCTGGTCGCGGGCGCTGTGGTACGACGAGACCGAGCTGCCCTTCGTTCCTTCTTCGCCCAACCTGCCGACGCTGGACGCGGTCTCGCTTTATCCGGGAACTTGCCTCATCGAAGGCACGAACCTGTCCGAAGGCAGGGGCACTACTCGACCATTCGAGTATATCGGCGCGCCCTGGATTGATGCCGAAGCGCTAGTCGATCAGCTAAATGATTTGTCGCTGCCCGGTCTGCGCTTCCGGCCAGTTTACTTTGTGCCGACCTTCAGCAAGCATCAGGGCGAACTCTGCGCCGGCGCGCACCTTTATGTGAACGACCGGGACAAGTTCCGACCGGTGAGCGCTATGCTGCGCGTTCTCCAACTGTTGAAGCGGCGCTATCCGAACGAGTTCGCCTGGCGACAACCTTGGGCTAAAGGAGCGCGCCCGCCGATTGACCTGCTTTGGGGCAGCGATCGCTTGCGCAACTGCATCGACTCGGACGAACCGGTCGATTCGCTCATCGAGAGTTGGCAGTCGGGCTTAAGAGAATTTGAAAGAATGCGCGCGGAGTATCTGCTATACAAGTAGTGTAGGGGCGACTCTTGAGTCGCCCAAATTATCAACGACTTCGCCCCGTTAATTCACCACAATCAGCTCCTGCCAGCCATTGGTGAGCTTCTCGCCGCCGCCGGGTCTGGCGACCACCACATCCTCAACCCGCGCCGAGTAGCTATTGATCTGCATGATGCTTGGCTCAATGGTGAAGAGCATGCCTTCCTGCAGCGGCGTCTCATCGCCTTTGGTGAGGAAGGGCGGCTCGTGCACATCCATGCCGATGCCGTGCCCGAGGCGGTGGCGGAATGCCTCGCCATAGCCAGCCTCCTCGATGACTTGGCGCGCCGCGCGGTCCGCGTCAGTGGTGGTGGCTTCGCCCGCTTTCAGCGCGGCCACGCCCGCGGCTTGCGACGCCATCATTACATCATAGACCCGCTGCGCCTCTTCATCTGGCTCGCCGAAGAAGACAGTGCGCCCAAAGTCGTAGCACCAGCCTTCATAGATGCCGCCAAAATCAAAGAGGATGGAAACCGGCGGGTCCAGCGTTCGATGCCAACTCTCCATGCGCGCGCCGAAAAGCAGCGGGTGATTCGGTCCTGAGTTGTAAAGCGATGTGGTGAAGGACTGGCCCAGCGAGCCGTGTTTGCGCAGTTGATAATTGACCTCCTCGACGATCTCCAGCTCGGTCATGCCCAGGCGCAATGCCTTTAACGTATCGGCGAAGGCGGCTTCCGTGATGCGCCCGGCCTCGCGCATCAGGTCGATATCCGCTTCCGTCTTGATGACGCGCATTGGCCGCAGCAGCGCCGTCGCCGAAAGAAACGTGGCGTCAGGCAGCAGCGGCTGCAAGTGGGAGACCGTTTCACCGGTGGCGAAATCGCTGATGGCCACACGTGGATTCGCCGGCAGGTTGAAGCCATCGAGGATGCTTTTGAGCATCTCGGCTGGATCATCCCAATCGCCCAAGAGGCGGATGTCAATCCCTTCCAGCCGGCTCAGCCCGCCGAACTCGGCCGTCATGCGCGGCAGCGGCAGCACAGGCGCCTGCCGCGGCGTGATCCAGGCGCCCTCGAGCCAGTCGCCAGGATGAATCGTATTGCCGTAATTGGGAAAATCGCGCGGGACGCCGGTCAAGTATTGCAGGTCGGACGAGATGGGGAAGAAGGCGAGATCAGCGCTTTCGGCGAGGATAGCTTGAAATCGCTGCAAGCGGTTGCTGGGCATGAGGCGCTCCTTATGACTTTTACGCAATGTATGAATGGTAACGCGTTTGCGCTGAAATCACAGCTATCTCGCGCCATATTGCAGGGCAATCGCTTCAAATTAAATTGCGCTGATAAATAACAATGTCCCCCTACATTTCGTAATCTGTAGGGGCGTTTCGCTGAAACGCCCGCAAAATTTATGTCATATTCAACGGGCGTATCGGCGATACGCCCCTACATTTTCACAATTTTCGTGGCGAACGGCGCATTATGATTTTG
>JAJEGA010000111.1 GCA_022820125.1 Anaerolineae bacterium
AGTGTATCCATTTCGGTTGAATATAGAAAACATCATCATTCAAGCATCTGTAGGGGCGAGCACGTGGCTCGCCCACTTGATAATCTCCGGCGGGCGATTCACAGAATCGCCCCTACAATTTTCGCTAAAGGATGATGTCGACGCTGAAAGAATTATACGCTTGACGTGAATTCCAACCGACTTCGATACACTACCGGCGTTAATCCTCAAAGGGGAAGCGCAGCCCCCAATCGGCGCGTATGCGATCCAGCGTCTGCATGATCTCCAGCGTCTCGTCCAGTGGATAAACCGCGCTTTCCGTCTTGCCGGCGCGGAGGCAATCCCCCACTTCCATGATTTCAAATTGAAAGCCTTCGCCTTGATGAGGGAAAGCATGAGTCTCTGGCGTTTGCCCGGGGCGCGTCACCGTTAGTTCGCTCGGATGCCAGAACTCCGGGATGGTGATATAGCCCTCAGTACCCATGACCCGGGCTTCGTGCGGCGTCGTCAGGCGGATTGATGATGTCATCCTGGCCATCTCGTAGTCACTGTATTTGAACAGCAGAGTCGAGAGCTCGTCGACGCCGGTCGACCCCAGCGTGCATTGGGAGGCGATTTCTACCGGCGGCTTGCCATAGACCATGGAGGCGAACTGGATGCAGTATGAGCCGATATCGAGCAAAGCGCCGCCAGCCAGATCGGGATTGAAGTGGCGTCTCTCCGGCACGACTGGACCGCGAAAGCCAAAATCGGCAGTGACCAGCATGACATCGCCGATGACCTTCTCGGCAAGCAGCTCGCGCAGCTTGACCATGACGGGGAAATAGCGGGTCCAGAAGGCGTCCATGAGGAAGAGATTCTTTTCGCGGGCGCGGTTGATCATCACTTGCGCTTCTTTTGTGTTGACCGCGAAGGGCTTCTCGCACAAAACGGGTTTGCCCGCGTCCAGGCTTAGCAGTGTATGCGCTTTGTGAAAATTGTGCGGCGTACCGATATAAACCACATCCACGTTCGGGTCGTTGACCAGCGCATCGTAGCTGTCATAACGCTTGGTCGCGCCGAATTCCGCGCCAAAAGCATCCGCATTTTCGATTGAGCGTGATGCCACAGCATAGATCTCGGCGTCGGCGGCGTATGGGAAGCAGCTGCCGAATCTGCGAGCAATGCTGCCTAGCCCGATTAAACCCCAGCGAATCTTGTCGCTCATGCCGGTTTCTCCTCCGTTTTCAGTTCGAGCCAGGCGATTTCATCCGCGCTGAGTTCGATTGCGGCGGCGGCCGCGTTGTCCGGGACTTGCTCGACTTCCCAGTTGGCGACGATGGCGTGATAACGCGGATTGTTGCTGAGCACATAGGCGACTGAGATTTGCGCAGGCGAAAGCCCTTTGTCGGCAGCCAGTTCGATAACGCGGTCGAGCCGCTGGAAGTTGCTCTCATAGGCGTAGGCGCCGATGGGGTTGGTGTCCCAATACGCTGTGAAGCTGTCGAGGTTGTCGCGGGTGAATTTGCCGGTCATGAATCCGCCAGCCAGGCTCGACCAGGTGAACAGCGAAATCTGATTTTCATCATAATAGGCGCGGTCGGCTTCACCCTGCGCGCCGCTGACGCTGGTGCAGCCTTCCCATGGCGGCTTAACCATTTCGGCGACGCTGAACTGCGGGCTCACGGCGCCAAAAGGCGTCTTGCCCTTGGCGGCCGCGTAGTCGTTGGCGGCTTTGACGCGGTCGCCCAGCCAATTCGAGCCGCCATAAACGCCAATTTGCCCCGCTACTTTCGCCTCATGCAGCGCATCGACGATCTCGCCGACGGGGTAATCACGGCTGTCTCGGTGCAGCAAAAAGAGCTCGACAGAATCAGTCTGCAATCTTTCAAGCGATTCGGCGAGGTCACGGCGGATGTACTCAGGGCGGACGCGGTCGGCGATGCCATTTTCCGGATGAGCGCATTTGGCCAGGATCACCACCTCATCGCGAATCCCGCGCGACTTGATCCAGGCGCCCAATTCGGTATCGGTGAGACCGGCGCCGTAGCTGTGAGCGGTATCGTAGGCATTGAAGCCGTTTTCAAAACAGGCGTCGAGCAGGCGGAAGTTGCCGTCGCGGTCCTCCGCCGAGAGCATGATGCTGCCCTGCAGCAGCCGCGAGACAGGTTTGTCGATGCCTTCTATATGGGCATATTTCATTTGTCGAGTCCTTTCTGTCCGCGTCGTATTGTAGCGCAAGGGCGGGCGATGCGCAGGATCATTATTGCCGCGTGTTGGGGCGCCGGCTCCGCGATGCCTGCGAGGATGGCCAGGTCCCCCGATTCATGATCAGGCTACAGATCGCAGGCGACTGTTGCGATCGCCCCTTTCTGGCGCATATTCTGATGGCGCTTCAAGCGCATTCAACTGGCAAGGCGCGCGGCTTCTGAGTTACTTCGGCAGGACATCGCGCGGTTTGGAACTGCCTTCTTTGGGTGGGCCGACGACGCCGCGTTCTTCCATCATATCCATGAGGCGAGCGGCTCTCGTGTAGCCGATGCGCAAGCGGCGCTGCAGCAGCGAGATCGACGCTTTTTCCAGCCGCCGCACCATGTCGACCGCCGTCTGGTAGTACTCATCTTCGTCGGAGTCGGCGCTGCCAACGGCGCCATCGGACGTTTTGCGTTTGCCGGGCGTCATATCCCAGAAGCCGGCTTGAGCCCCGCCCTGGTCGGCCAGTGCGCGGTCGGCGTCTTCAGCCGATTCTCCGGCGCCATCCGCTGGGGGCATGGCGCGCAGCGATATCGGCTCAATGCTGTCGATGCCGGCTGCCTGCATTTTCCAATATTGAATGATGCGGTTAATTTCCTCATTGGAGACGTGTACGCCTTGCATGCGCAGGGGCGCGGGCGAGTTTCCAGAAAGATAGAGCATGTCGCCTTTGCCCAGCAGGCGTTCGGCGCCGGGCTGATCAAGTATGACGCGGCTGTCGACACTGCCGGCGACGGCGAAAGCGATGCGCGCCGGGCAATTGGCTTTGATCAAGCCGGTGACGACATCGACTGACGGGCGCTGGGTGGCGATGACGAGGTGGATGCCGGTCGCCCTTGCCAGGGCGGCGATGCGCGTGATGGCGCGTTCGGTATCATCCGGCGCCATCATCATCAGATCAGCCAGCTCGTCGATGATGACCACAATATAAGGCATGGGGGCGAGATCAGGATCAAGAATGCTGTTGTAGTCGACGATGTTGCGGGCGCCGGCTTGGCTGAATTTCTTGTAACGCGCGTCCATCTCGGATGTCACCCAGCGCAGCACACCGATAGTCCGCTCCAGCTCGACGACCACAGGCGCGACCAGATGAGGCAAGCCATTGTAGCCGGTCAGTTCAACTCGCTTGGGGTCGATCATGATGAACTTGACGACATCCGGCGAATTATTGGCGATGAGGCTGTTAAGGATGGCGTTGATGCAGACCGATTTGCCCGCCCCGGTAGCGCCGGCGATGAGCAGATGCGGCATTTGCGTCAAGTCGCCGGAGATTGGCGTGCCATCCACCGAGACGCCGAGCGCGATCGCCAGGGGCGATTCAATCTTTTGATAGCTAGCGGATTCCATCACATCACGCAGGCTGACGCGCGCCGAAGCCGGATTCGGCACCTCGATGCCGACATAACCCTTGCCCGGCACCGGCGCTTCCACGCGTATCGACCGAGCGCCGAGCGCCAGCTGCAAGTCTTTGTCCAGCTTGGCGATCGCGCCGACTTTCACCCGATTCTGCTTGCCCGACTTTGCGGTCAGATAAGCTGGCTCGACGCCATACTGTGTGATGACTGGACCGGAATTTATCTCGACGATGCGCCCGGGCGCGCCGAAACTGGCGAGCGTCTCCTCGATCACTTGCGCCTGGCGCAAAAGCGGCTCACGATCCAGCTCGCCCTCGGCGCCGCTGTTGAGCAAATCGCGATGATCAGGCAGCTGCCAATTGATGCGCGGTCGCGGCGTTGACAGGCTGCGTATGGCGTTCTTCTTCTTTGCTTTGCGGCTAGGCATAATCAGCGTTTCGCTGGCTGCGCCGTTATCCCGCGGTGAATTTGGGGCGCTGCGGTCCGCTGCGGTCCCATTGTCCGGCGCGGTCGCTTCCGCTTCGGGCGGATCTATGGGGACACGATCGGCGGTCTCGTCAGGCGTCGTCGTTTCAGATGCCGCTGCTGGCGGTTCGGCTGCGGCTTGGTCGGGCGGATGAGGCGCTGGCTCGGCGCGCGCTATGATGTCTGGCGCGGGCTGGTCCGGTTGCTCTGGACGGTGGTTGTCTGGCATAGCGGGCGCGGGCTGATAGTCTGTCTTGTCGTTCCGGGGCTGGGGCGGGGCCAGCGGCGGCTGCGCGCTGCCAGGGCGGGATGGTTTCTGCCAGACCGGCGACTCTTCCGTCGAAAATGGCAGATCATCGCCCAGGTTGAGGAAGCGTTCCAGGGCGCCGGCGGTCGGCTCAAGCTGCGCTGGCGGCGATGATGCTCCAACTTCGCGGGCGCTGGTTCGACGGAACAGACGTCCAATTGCGCCTTGATTAGGGCTCGTCTCAGCCGGGGCGGCGCCGTCCTTTAGCGGCAGCGGTTCGCGCGCGGCGGGAGCGGACAATCGGCCGCGCAAGCCAAGGACACCGCGAAAGCGCTGGAGGACGGGCATCGTGGCTGCGCTGGGTTCGGGCAGGGCGCGCGCATCCTGCGCTCCCCGCGCCAGCTGTGGCGCTCTCGGCTTGGACACGCGTACATGGCTCGCTGGCGTGGCAAGCGACGCCGGCCGCGCTTTCAGACGGGCGGCGCGCCGCGTAGACGCGTAATGACTCAATTTCGTTCGCAGGCTCCGGCCGACGCCAATCGCCACAATCGTCAGCTCAGCCATGCTCGAGCGCGTGGTCATCATGGCGCTGATGGTCATAAGCATAAGCATAATGACAAAGCCGCCGGCCTCGGTAAGATTGTTGACCAGCGCGCTATAAAACCAGCCGCCGATCACACCGCCCCCTCGGCCGGCCTGGTACGATTGCTGAACCAGGGCATCGACGCAGGCGGGATCAACCGGGTTGCGGCAACTTTCGATACGGGGTATCGCCGCCTCGTAACCGAAACTGTCGATGAACTGAAAGAGCGCCAAGATGCTAAGAAACGCGAGCACGACGCCGGAGAGGCGCACCGGATCGATAACCGGCGCTTCATCGCCAAAGTGACGGACGATCAACCAGAGCCCAATGGCAAACATAGTGACAGGCACGGCAAAGGCGCCCCAGCCGAGCAGCTGCCCGATGATCGTGTTGACGCTGCTGATCGCGGCGCGTTCGGTCGATAAGGCGCTGAATACAACGACGATTGCGCCGAAAACGAGGGCGACGCCGATCAGATCAAGCTTGCGATCGAGGTCCAGCCAGCCAGCCGCTTTGATCTTTGGCGCGCGGCTCGACGGTGAATCGCCGGGTGGGCGCTCCTGATCACGCGAGGCGCGCGCGGCGAATCCGGCGCTGGACCGGTCATTGGCGCGCGACGAGAGCCTGCCGCCTTGAGCATGACCGCCCGCATCCACATCGAGACCGTCAGCGGCGGGATCATCATTGTTTCGCGCGCGACCGAGACGTCCGCTTAAGCTGCCAATTCGCCCGCCGATGCCACCGGCGAAAGCGGACAGCCGCGAGGCGTCGCCATCCGATTTGGAAACAGTTTGCTTGTCGGCGCGGCCGAAGCGCGCGCGCAAGCCCCCGAGACGGCTCTCGCGCGGGCGCGCTTCACTTGGCGGGGGCGGGTCTTCATCACGCGCTTGGCGCTGCGGGCTTCGTTCTTTGGCGCCGGGCTTCTTGCCGGCAAGGCGCGCGCGCCGCTCTTCGCTGCTGGCAACCGAGGGCGCCGGATTCCGCTCTGTTGCTTTAGGGCGTCGGGCTTTGGCAGCCGCCCGTTTCGCTTGCTTATGAGGCTGGCCTCTGGCAGATTGCGCGCGCCCGGTCGCGGCAGGCCTGTCTTCTGGCGGATAATCATCGGCCTCGCTATCGCGCCGCGAGCCACTGCCGCCGAGCACGTTGGATCGCCGCGGTCCGCCACTATCATCCGGGTCGAAGTAATCATCATCATCGATGAATTCGCTTTCGTTATCACCGCGATATGACATGCAACGAAAACCGTTCTACTTGGCAGAGCACGCCGCCCATGCGCACGCTAGCGGACGGCACATTCGTCAGCATAGCATAGATTGAGATATCGGGCGATTGAACTGAGAACAGCTATATTAGGAGCGGTTTAATTCGCGTGGGCGGCTTGAGGTTAGGGCTGCGGTTTGAGAAGGACTTTGCCCATGGCGCGCCTTTCCATCAGTTGGCGCAGCGCGGGCGCGGCTCCATCCAGCGCGTAGATTTTGTGGATGCGCGGCTTCAAGTCACCGGCGGCGTACCAGTCGGCGAGTTGGGCGAATGAGTTGCGGATCGCGACCGGATCGTTCTGCAGGTAGGCACCCCAAAACGCGCCGACAATTGAGGCGTTCTTGAGCAGCGCGATATTCGCTGGCAGAGATGGGATGCGCCCGCTGGCGAAGCCAATGACCAGGTAGCGCCCTTCCCAGGCGATCCGCCGCACCGCCTGGTCGAAGATGTCGCCGCCGACCGGGTCGTAGATGACATCGACGCCTCTGCCATTCGTGATCTCATGCAGGCGCTCGCGCAGATTCTCCGAACTGTAGTTGATCGTTTCGTCAGCGCCGTACTCTCGCGCCAGCGCAAGCTTCTCGCTCGTGCTGGCAGCGGCGATGACGCGGGCGCCAAGTTGCTTGCCGATCTCGACGGCGGTCAAGCCGACGCCGCCAGCCGCACCCAGCACCAGCAGCGTTTCGCCCGCCTTAAGTTGCGCGCGCCGCGTTAAGGCGATATGCGATGTGCCATAAACCAGGGCGAAGCCGGCGCCATGCTCATAACTCACTTCAGCCGGCAGCGGGACCACGGCCGCGGCCGGCACGACGACTTCCTCCGCGAAGCCGCCATACATCATCGTCGCCATCACGCGCTGGCCAACTTGCAGATCCGGCGCGTCTTCAGCCGTCTCAATGATGTCGCCGGCGATTTCCAAGCCCGGGCTGAAAGGGAAGGGCGGCTTAAGTTGATACAAGCCCCGGATCATCAAGACATCGGGGAAGTTGACGCCGCAGGCGCGCACAGCGATTCTGACGCAGCCAGCGCGAATTGGCGGGCTGGGGATATCCGCAAAGGTCAGATTCTCTGGCGGACCAAACGCGTGGCATAGCACCGCTTTCATACCGTCCTTCAATCTGCTGGTCAGAGTTCGATCGGATGCGCCAGCAAGCCGGATAGCAGATCAATGCAAGCGCGCACGTCGCCGATGTCGACCGTTTCGCTTGTCGTATGCAGGTAGCGCGTTGGAATGGAGATGCAGCCGCTGGGCACGCCCGCGTCCGTGAGTTGGATGACGGAGGCGTCCGTGGTGCCGCCGGTCAGCAATTCCAATTGGTAGGTGATGTTATCGGCTTGGCAGCGCTCGATCATCCAATTCTTTATCGCAAGCGGCACGACCAAGCCCGGGTCATGCACCTTGATCGCCGCGCCCCCGCCGAGTTTGACCTGCATCTTGCTGCCGCGGATCTGATCGCCGCTGGCGGTCACGTCAATTGCGATGCCGATATCGGGATGCACACCCTGGGCGGCCGTCTTGGCGCCGCGCAAGCCGACTTCCTCCTGGACGGTGAAGGCGAAGTATAGCTCGTTCGGCGTCTCCCGCTGGAGCCGGCGCATCGCTTCTATGGCGACGACGCAGCCGATGCGGTCGTCTAGCGACTTGGCGATTATGCGTTCGCCGCGTACTTGCATCTCGCGCATAAAACCGGCCGGCTGCCCAACCGGCGTGGCGTTGGCGCCGCCGTCCGCCTGCACATCAATATAGAAATCGGTCAAGGCTTTCCCGCCGCCTTCCTGAACGGCGATGACGCCGACGGTGCCGTCTTCAAATTGGGCCCGATTGCCATTGAGGGTGTCGTTGCGCAAGCCGCCCAGACTTGTGAAGCGCAGGTAGCCGCTCTCCGGTTCCTGGTAATTGGCCATCAAGCCGATCTCGTCCATGTGCGCCGCGATCAGCGCTTTCTTCCCGCCATTGCCCACGCGGCAGATCAGATTGCCCAAGCCATCGACCCAGGTTTCGTCGGCAAGCGCGGAGACTTCCTCGCGGATGCGCTCACGGATGCGATGTTCATAGCCGGGCGGTCCCCAGGTTTCGACCAGTGTCTTCGTCAGTTCAAGCATACAGGCCTGCCTCATTCTTTCATCGTAGACGAACGAGCATATTGTAACCTGTTTTGTCGGTTGCGCAGGGGGTATCCGCAAAAGCCTTGCGCGGCGCCTTTAAGCCAACGGCGTCGCGTATGCGGCTTCAAGCGCCTTTGATTGCCCGCTCTCAGCTGGCTTTCGCCGTTCCAGCCGCATGGGCAAGCCATCGCGCGGGAAAAGGGTGATCAAGGCGGTTGGCTTGATTTCGACGCCGTCGATCAAACGGAGCCGGTAGCGCTGCGCGATCGTCGCCAGCAGCAGGTTGGCTTCCATAATGGCGAAGCTGTTGCCGATGCAGATTCGCGGTCCGCCGGCGAATGGCAGGTAGGCGTATTTGTGCAGCTGCTCGATCTCGCTCTGCTGCCAGCGCTCGGGGATGAAGTCTTTTGGCTGCTTCCAGTGATCAGGGTGGCGATGCAAAAGATAAATCATGACTTGCGCCGTCGTCCCCTTTGGCATGGGGTAGCCGCGGACCTCCGTGTCTTCCGCCGCCGTTCGGCTGACCATCCAGACAGCGGGCATAAGGCGCAGCGCCTCTTTGATGACGATATCGGTGTAGGGCAGTTGGCGCAGGTCTTCAAGCCTTGGCGGGCGCCCGCCCAGCGCCGCGTCCAGCTCCGCGTGCAGCTTGGCTTCGACCTCCGGGTGCCGCGCCAACAGCCACCAGGTCCAATTCAAAGTATTGGCGGTGGTTTCGTGCCCAGCGAGGAAGAGCGTCACCGCCTCGTCCCGCGCTTGCAGATCGGTCATGCGCTCGCCATCCTCGTCTTCCGCCAGCAGCAGCATCGAAAGCAGGTCGCCTCGGTCTTCGCCGGTTGCGCGCCGCTGATTGATGAAACCATAAACGATATTGTCGAGCGCTCGGTTGGCTCGCCAGGAACGCAGTCGCAGCGGGGTCGGCAGCCAGTGGGGCAGGATGGTTGCGGTATTGTTGGCTTTCTGCACCACCGCCACCGCTTTCTTGACCTGGTTCACCGTGCTTGAGGCATCGGCGTCGAAGAGCGTGCGCGCGACGATCGTCAGCGTAAGCTCCGTCATCTCTTCGTCGATATCGACCAGCGCGCCATCGCTCCAGCAGTCCAAGCGCTTCAAGGTATAATCGACCATTGTGCTCGCGTATGCGTGGACGCGAATCGCGTGGAAAGCGGGCGCGACCAGACGCCGCTGCCGCTTCCAGAAGTCGCCATTGCTGGTGACTAGCCCATTGCCCATAAAGCGCGCCAAGCCACTCTTCCTGCTGGTATAAGCTGGTCCCTTGATGAAGCGTTTGGCTTGGCGCACGAAGAGCTCGTAGATGACATCGGGGTTGGCGACGGCGTAATTGTGGGCGTCGCCGATTTTGAAATGCCAGACATCGCCATAGGTCTCCATCCAGCGGCTGACATGGCTCAGCGGGTCTTTGAAAAAACGGCGGTAAAACAGATAATTCTGCCAGACGCCTTCGCCCATCTCGGTGGGTCCCGGCGGGAATGGGCTGGCGGGGGCTGCTCCTCCATTGCCACTCGCCGCTGGCTTCATCGCGCGATCCTATCGTCTCCACTCCCCCCTTAATCCTAACCCAAAACACCGCCTTTGGCTATGTCCCCTGCCGTTCGCGATTTGCCTAGACTCAAGGCTTGCGAGACAATATATGGTCAGGACGATGTGTCGAAAAAACGAGGTTTGCCTATGTATACCATTGGACTTGATTTTGGCACCTTATCAGGTCGGGCGGTGCTGGTTGACGCGCGCGATGGCGCTGAAGTGGCGCAGTCGGTCTTTGATTATCCGCATGCGGTCATGGATAGCGAATTGCCGAAGGGCATTAAGCTGCCGCCGGATTGGGCGCTGCAGCATCCGCAAGATTATTTGGATGTCTTCGCGCATACCGTGCCGGCCGTGCTGCGGGAGAGCGGCGTCGATCCTGCCGAGGTCAAAGGCATCGGCATCGACTTCACCGCCAGCTCGCCCATGCCGACGACCGCGGACGGCACGCCGCTATGCTTCCTGCCGGAGCTGAAAGACGAGCCCCACGCTTATATCAAATTATGGAAACATCACGCGGCGCAGCGGCAAGCGGATCAAATCAACGAGACGGCGCGCCGAATGGGCGAGAGCTGGCTGCCGCGTTACGGCGGCAAGATCTCCTCGGAATGGTTCTTTAGCAAATTGCTGCAGATCTTGCAGGAGCGCCCCGATATCTACGCGCGAATCGATCGCTTTATCGAGGCGGCTGATTGGGTGATCTGGCAGTTGACCGGCGTGGAAACGCGCAATACCTGCACCGCCGGCTACAAGGCGATGGTGCAGGATGGCGGCTTCCCCAGCAAAGCCTATTTCAAAGCGCTGGACCCGGCATTTGAAAATGTGGTGGACGAAAAGGTCGGGCGCGAATTCGCCGAGCTTGGGTCTAAAGCGGGCGAGCTGACCGCGGAAATGGCGGATAAGATGGGGCTGCCGGCCGGCATTGCCGTCGCCGTCGCCAATGTTGACGCCCACGTCACCGCGCCCGCGGTCAAGGCGACGGAACCGGGTGTGATGGTGATGGTCATGGGCACATCAACCTGCCACATCCTATCGGGTACGGAATTGGGCGAGGTGGATGGAATGTGCGGCGTCGTCATGGGTGGCGTTATCCCGGGGCTTTACGGCTACGAAGCCGGTCAAAGCGCGGTCGGCGATATCTTCGCCTGGTTCGTCGATCATGGCGTGCCGCCGGAATATCATCGCGCGGCGCGAGAGGCCGGGCTCAACTTGCATGAATATCTGGAGCGCGAAGCAGCCAAACAGAAGGTGGGCGAGCACGGCTTGCTCGCTCTCGACTGGTGGAACGGCAACCGCAGCACCCTGGTCGATGTCGATTTGACCGGCTTGATGTTGGGCATGAACCTGGCGACGCGGGCGCCCGATATCTATCGCGCGCTGATTGAAGCGACGGCTTATGGCACACGCGAGATCATCGAGGCTTTTGAAGAACAAGGCGTCGAAGTGCGGGAATTGGTCGCCGCGGGCGGCCTGCCGGAGAAGAACGCGCTGCTGCGGCAGATTTATGCCGATGTCACCGGCAGGACTTTCAAGCTGTCTGGCTCGACCCAGGCGCCGGCGCTGGGTTCGGCGATGCACGCCTCCGTCGCCGCCGGCCTTTATCCGAATATCCAGGCGGCCGCCCAGAAGATGGGCAAGTTGAAGGCTGAAGTCGTAAAGCCAATAGCGGAAAACCAGAAGATCTATGACCGGCTCTATCGGGAGTACAAGACGCTCTACCAGTATTTCGGGCGCGGCGCCAACGATGTCATGAAGCGGCTGAAAGCCATTAGACATGAGGCGCTTGGGCAGTAAGACGGCGACAGCGGCAGTCTTTATGGTGAAAACTTACAAAACCGTAGCGGACCAAAGCGCCAAGGTTTTCGTACGGCTCTGATTCAGCTTGCGCTCGTAACGTCGTTCCGGCTAAGACTACAAACCTGAGAACGCTCTTTTCATGCTCAGGCTTTAGCAAAGCTGGACTTTTGTACGCTGATAACAAATTTGCGGTAAAAGGCTCGCGCTTTAAGCGCATGTCAATGCCAATTCCGCTGATGAATTGCCGCCAGCTATTCAATGCCTGTAAACTTCTTGTAAGAAATAGCCAAAGAGATTGGCGCTAATTGGGATATTATTGCGCTTATTTCCATTGAAATCCTCGCTGTATACTGATTGTCATAGTGCAAATGTACCGTTGATTCGTCTATGCGGAGGGTAAAATGGATAAACGCAAGGCAGGATTTGGCAGCAAGCGCAAGCTGATTTATCGCTTGATCTCCTTATTCTTAGGGCTGGTCATCCTTTATAGCTTCGGCTTTGGCACAATCGCACAAGAGGAACCAGCGGCGGAAGACGCGGCGGCTGAAGAGGCAATGGCGGCAGAACTGACGATAGCTGAGGTGCAAGCGAACGTTGACGCGGTCCAGTACAATCTCGATCACGTTTGGATCTTGCTGGCGGGTTTCCTGGTTTTCTTCATGCAAGCCGGTTTCGCCATGCTGGAAGGCGGCATGATCCGTGAAACGGGGGTGGTCAACTCGCTCGCTGAAAACTTCATGGACGCCTGCGTCACTGGCATCGTCTTCTTCATCGTTGGCTTCGGCATCGCATTTGGCGCTTATGATGCGGAAGCCGGGGTGGGCAGTTCAATTTTGGGCGAAATCCAGCTGTTCCTCGGCGGCGCGACTGGCGCGGGAGAAGGCGACGGCACGCTCTTTGTGAACTTCTTCTTCCAATTCGCCTTTGCGGGCGCGGCCGCGACCATCGCCACTGGCGCTATGGCGGAACGGACGAACTTCGTCGGCAAGCTGATCTACAGCGCGGTCTTGGGCGCGGTCATTTACCCGGTCGTCGTATTCTGGACTTGGGGCGGCGGGTGGATCACTGAGGCTGGATTTGTTGATTTCGCTGGTTCGACGATCGTACACATGACCGGCGGCATTGTCGCGTTGGTAGGCGCTTATGTTTTGGGTCCGCGCGCTGGACGCGTTTTTGGCCGCCCGCCCGCGGCTTCGAATCTGGCGCTGGCTTCCATGGGCACCTTCATCCTTTGGGTGGGCTGGTATGGCTTTAACGTCGGCTCCACGTTGGGCGCGAGCGATGTCAATCAACTCGGTCTGGTTGCCGTCAACACCACACTCGCGGCCGCGGCCGGCGCGCTGGGGGCGATGTTCCTCAAACACTTTCTTACCGGCGGCTGGAATGTCAGCTTCATATTAAATGGATCGCTGGCGGGTTTGGTGGGCATCACGGCGGGCTGCGCCTCTGTCACGCCGATCAGCGCAGTGATCATAGGCGCTTTGTCCGGGGCTGTGCTCGTGGCTTCCATCCGCATCGTCGAGAATATGAAGATCGATGACGCGGTCGGCGCGTTCTCGGTGCATGGCGCTTGCGGCGCATTCGGCACTTTGATGATCGGCATTGTCGGTTCACAGGCATTGGGCGCGCCCAGCCTCTTTGACGGCGGTTCGCTCGACCTGCTGGGCTCGCAAGTTGTTGGCGTAGTCGGCGTCGCGGTTTGGGTTGGCGCAACCAGCTTCATCATGTTCCGGATTCTGAATGCCATTGACGTCTTGCATGTCAATCCGGAAGCGGACAGAATCGGCATCGACGCCTACGAGCATCATGCATCGGTATGGCCCAATGTACTGCCCCTGCGCGAATCGGATGAGGAATAACTAACTAATTCGGGAGCAAAATAGAGACGCTAAAACGGGCGATCCAGATGGGTCGCCCGTTTTCATTTGAGAATTACAGCGCAATCAATTCAGTCTGACAGCTAGTTACAGACTGATATTTGCTATCATTTACTCAGCAGGTGGCGTGTACTGATACTCCACGAATGCGGAACGTTTGTTGTTGTCCGAGGTACGGACAAACAGTTTGAACCTGATCGGAATGTTGCTATAGCCTGTGAGGAAACCTCGGAAGCTCACATAGCTCTTGCCGTTTTCTTCCCAGTACCAAATCTTGCCATGATCTTCATTTTCGGGAAGATCTTGCTTACTGCCTTTAATGCGCCCCCAACCATCGCCGAACTCTGAAGCATTGTGAAACTTTAGATTC
>JAJEGA010000105.1 GCA_022820125.1 Anaerolineae bacterium
TCGAGGTGGTCTACAACCAGCTGCGTCCGCACAGCGCGCTAGGCTACCGGACACCGGCAGAAACCGAGGCGCAGTGGCAACAGCGCAACTCCCTCAAAGTTTCTGAGATTTTGTGTCCAATAAATTAGGACCACTACAGGGTAGAAAAACGTGCTGCCGAGGCAAGTCTCGCCTCTACAGTTTGCGCATTGGAGAGCATAGGGTTTTAGATCTGTTTTTGGCAGATCGGCGGCTTACGCTCATAAAAGCGCGTCGCTTCCTGGAAGGCGTAGGCCAGCTGCAGTACCGAGAAGTCGCTGCGAGGCCGCCCCACAATTTGCAAACCCACCGGCAACCCGCCGTCAGTGAAGCCGCAAGGCACAGAAATCGCCGGCAGTTCAGTTACGGTGATGAAGGCGCAGCTCATCATCCAGTCGATATAGGTCTCCATCGCGACGCCGTTTATCGCCGTCGGATATTCCCACTCCAAAAAGAATGGCGGAACTTGAGCGGTTGGCAGCAGCAAGAATTCGTATGTTTCGAGGAATTCGCGAACGCGGTGAAAGAGCTCGGTCCGCCGCGCTTCCGTCCGGCTGATTTGCCCCGCGGTTAAGTCTTTGCCCTGCGCTACATTCCAGCGGATGGTCTCTTTGAATTGATCCTCGCCAAATTCGGCGAAGCGCTCGGCAAAACTCAACTCGAAGGACCAGGCGCGCAACGTCTGAAATATGTCGTAGGCATCGCGGAAATCCGGCTGCGCTCGTTCGAGCTGGCAACCGAGGCCGCCGAAGACCGGCAACTGCTTTTCAATCGTGGTCGTCACGCTTGGTTCAACCGGCAATTGACCGAGGTCGGGGCTGTAGGCGATCTTCACGCCGGCGAAGTCGCGTTCCAAATCATTTGCGAAGACCGAAGCCGGCTCGTCAAGAGACATTGGCGCGCGCGGATCGTAACCGGCAATCGCCTGAAGCATCAGCGCGACATCTTGCACCGTACGCCCCATTGGTCCATCAACGCCAAGGCGCGCCCAGGCGTTCGCCGCCGGATACGCGGGCACGCGGCCGGGCGAGGGACGAAAACCAACGACGTTGCAGAAGCTGGCCGGGTTGCGCAGCGAGCCGCCCAAATCGCTGCCATCGGCGATCGGAATCATGCCAGCCGCCAGCGCCACCGCCGCGCCGCCGCTGCTTCCGCCACAGGTCCGGCTCAAATCATAGGGATTGCGCGTGGCGCCAAAGACGCGATTGAAGGTATGCGAGCCGGCGCCGAACTCGGGCACATTTGTTTTGCCCAAGGTGATGCAGCCAGCCGCCTTCAGGCGCGCGATGATCAAGTCATCGGACTCCGGGATATAATCGCTGTAGACTGGCGAGCCCATCGTTGTGCGGATGCCTTTGGTTTCGTTGGCGTCCTTATGGGCGATGGGCAAGCCATGCAAGACGCCAAGCGCTTCGCCACGCGCCTGCTTTTCGTCGGCTTGCCGCGCCAGCTCCAGCGCCATCTCCGGCAGGTAAGTTACGATGGCGTTCAGTTCCGGATTCAGCGCATCAATTTGCGCCAGATGCGCGCGCAGCGCCTCAATCGCGGAGACTTCGCCCCGCTTGATCAGCGACGCCAGTTCAACCGCGGTCTTCCATACAAGTTCGCTCATTTTACGTTAGCCTCGCCCAATATATGGCATGCCGTTCGCCATCACGGTGATAAATGGCACATTGACCGAAAGCGGCAGATTCGCCATATAAACCAGGGCTTCCGCCACGTGGCGCGCGTCGATTTGCGGCTCGACAGCGTCCGCGCCTTTCGCCCGCTCGAGTTTCTTTTGCATGATATCGGACATTTCGGTGCGGGCGTTGCCGATGTCAATTTGGCCGCAGGCGATATCAAAGGCGCGGCCATCAAGCGCGGTTGATTTGGTCAAGCCGGTCAGCGCGTGCTTGGACGTGGTATAAGCCGCCGAGTTCGGCCTGGGCGCATGTGCCGAGATCGAGCCATTGTTGATGATGCGCCCGCCTTGAGGCTCTTGCGATTTCATCAACTTGAATGCTTCCTGCAAGCACCAGAAGGCGCCCGTCAAGTTCACGGCGATAACGCGGTTCCAATCGTCCGCAGGGAACTCGTCAAGCGCGGTCGCCGGCGCGCTGCGTCCGGCATTGTTAAATAGCAGATCCAGTCGCCCAAATCGATCTTTGACCGCTGCAAAGAGGCGAAGCACCGCCTCGCGGTCGCTCACATCGGTGGGCGCGACCAGCGCGCGATCAGCGCTGACCTGGCTCATGACGACCGTTTCACGCAGCGCCTCTTCGCGCCTGCCGGCCAGCGCCAGCGTCCAGCCTTCGTCCCATAGCGCCAGCGCCGATACGCGACCGATGCCTGAACCGGCCCCGGTTATCAATGCAAACCGCCGTTCCATTGCTCGTTCCTCACTCGGCTAATCCGCGTCAAGTGTACGACCCATGTCAAATCGTGACAAGTCGAAGTCGATGCGCTACCATCGTCGTTATTATTTCCGCGAAAGGGATTACAGAAATGAGAATCGCCTGCTGCATCTGGGCGTTTAGCGAAAGCGAAACCGAGACGCTGCGCCAAGTTCGCGCAATTGGATTCGATACGATTGACATCCAGCCGGCGCATCAGCGGTCGCTGGAAAGCCGACTGCTGGCGCAAGAGCTTGGCTTGGGCGTTTCCTGCGTCGGCGCTTCCTTTGGCATGCCAGCCGGTTCCGCCCTTGACAGCGAAGTCGAAAGCCAACGCCAGCGCGCTATCAACCACGCGCGCTCGGCCATCAAACACGCAGCCGACATCGGGGCGCAGGCGGCTTACGTCATTCCAGGCTTGGAGGCGAGCTCCGGCGCCCTCCAGCGCTATCAACGCTCAATCGCGCAGCTCGCGGATGAAGCAGCCGAGTATGAAATCAAACTGGCGGTCGAGCATTTCCCCGGCATGGCGCTGCCCACCGCTGGCGAAACACTGGCGTTTATCAACCGCCTCAACCACGACAACCTCTACCTGCTCTACGATAGCGGGCATATTCAAATATCAGGCGAGGATCCCGAAACAGTCATCAAGCGCGCGGGCGACCGGCTGGGCTACGTGCATTTCGACGACAACGATGGCATCAGCGATTTGCATTGGTCGCTGCTTGAAGGCGTGATGACGGACGAGTCCTTGGTCGCCACAATTCAGGCGCTGGATGAAATCGGCTATGGGGGCGCGGTCAGCCTGGAGCTCAGTCCACAACTTCCTATGGTAAGGCGGGCGCTGGCGACGAGTCGCGACATTCTTTTGCGCGCGCTGCTAGCCTAGTTGCTGCCCCGCGCAGACGCAGCAGATGCGCAATTTATGGCGACACAAGCGCGCCAAACCCGTCGCGCCTGACTTGCGCGCCTGCAAGATTCACAGGGCAATCGCATCAAATGAAATTGCGCTGATACATTATAATTTTCCCTCACATTTCGTAATCTGTAGGGGCGTATCGCTGAAACGCCCGCAAAATTTATGTCATATTCAACGGGCGTATCGGCGATACGCCCCTACATTTTCACAATTTTCGTGGCGAACGGCGCATTATGATTTTGAAGCGATTGCCCTGCAAGATTCATGCAATTCCTTGACATGTTTCAGAGAACACGATATATTTGATTATATTTTTCGGCATTACGCAATGAGCGCATAAGCCAGGTTATGCAGCGACACAAGAGCCAGATCACCATTCGCGACATCGCGCGTGAAGCGGATGTATCGATGTCGACTGTGTCGCGCGTCTTGAACGACTATCCCCATGTCGATTCCCAAACGCGCGAGGCGGTGTGGAAAACCGCGGCCGAGCTGGAATATTCCATGTCGCGGCTGCGCGGGCAAAACAGCAAAGCCCAGCGCACCATGGCATTCCTTTCGACCAAAGTGAAAGAGCATGCGGATTCGCAGCCGGCTTTGAGCGGCGGCATCGAGCAGCTCATCGTACGCGGGGCACAGTCCGTATTTGAGGATCGGCGAGTCGCCACCCACATCTATCAATCCTTTGCCAATAACGATCAGATGGCGGACGTGGTCGCGGCAAATCACATTAGCGGCGTCATCTTTTTGGGCGGCACCTTTGACCGGTCGCTGCTGCGGGCGTTGCAGGCGGCATCAATTCCCTTTGTTACGGCTGGCGGCCATGCCTACCCGAGCGATGTCAATTCGGTCATGGCGAATTATGTGCAGGGCATGGTCTTTGCGGTCGAGCATCTCGTTGCGCGTGGGCGGCGGCATATCTGCCTGGTGAATGGACCGGAGACAAGCAATACCAGCCGGGAAAAGTACTGGGGTTATCGACTGGCGCTTAGTTTGTGCAATCAGAGTTTCGAAGTTTACCAGACGGCGCGCGGCGCGAATTTCGATGTCGGCAGCGGATTTGATGCGACGGTGGCGCTGCTGGACGGGAGCCAACCCGTGGATGCCATCGTATACGCCGATGACGGCATGGCGGTGGGCGGCTTGAAGGCAATACGCGAAACCGGTCGCTCGGTACCGGATGACATCGCGGTTATCGGTTGCCATAATTACGACTTCGCGCGTTTCGCTGATCCGGCGCTGACCTCTATCGGCTTCGACATGCAGATGATGGGACGGCTGGCGGGGCTGCGGCTCTGCAATCTGATGGACGGCGCGGCGGATGACCCGCACGTGATGACTGTGTCAACGCAACTGATCGTCAGGGACTCAACATGAGTTCAACCAGGTTTTTCAGCAGTGAGATGGAGCTATCGGTGTAGCCGAGTGTGCGAGGGTCGGTCTCACCAGCCAGACCGTACACGGCGTCTCTAAGTTTGGGTACAATTTTTCCGACCGTTAGTATCGAACAACAGTGAAAGGACTGTTCAATGTTTAAGAGATCAACACTATTGCTGCTGGCGATAGTCATGCTTGTGGCGATGCTGCCGCTGTCCATGACCGTTTCCGCGCAGAACCCCGACTGCGAAGGCGATGTCACCCTGACCTACTGGCATCACTGGGGCGGCAACCGCATCCCGCTGCAAGAACATCAAGTCGCCGCTTTTGAAGATGCCCACCCCGGCATCTGCGTCGACAACGTATTCTTGCCTTGGGACAACCGCCTTCAGAATCTGCTGGCCGCGATCGCCGCCGGCAACCCGCCCGATGTAACCATGTTTGGGCGGCAAGACCTGCCCTTCTTCGCCGCGACCGAATCCATCATCCCGCTGGACGATTACATGGCTGCCGATGGCGTCGACCCCGCTATTTTCCACCCTTCGGAATTTGCCGGCACCCAATTCAATGGCAAGACCTGGCTGCTGCCGCTGCCTGGCGGCGGCGCTTACAACATCGTCTGGTACAACACCGACCATTTCGCCGAAGCTGGCATCGAGAGCTTCCCCCAAACCTGGGACGAAATGCTTGAGGCGGCGGAGACTCTGCGTTTGGGCGATGGCGAATTCCTGGAGCGCATGGGCTTGAATGCGCAATCGACCAGTGGCGCCGGCGCATTCCTGACCTGGCTGAATGCCAATGGCGGCGACTGGATCACGCCGGACCTGCGCACCATCACGATCAACAACGAAGCCGCCGCGCAAGCCCTCGAGTTCATGCAGGCGATGGCCGAGATCAATTACGGCATCGAAGAAGTAAACGCCTTCTGGGAGATGGCGGGTGAATTTGACCAGGGTCCGCTGATCCAGGGTCTTGTGTCGATGGAGATCAACGGCTCCTGGACGCTGTTCCAGGTGGAAGCGCACGCCGAGAATCTCAACTACGATGTCGCGCCGATTCCCCACGGACCCAATGGCAGCGCCGACCGCCGCGGCAGCGCGCATGGCGGCTGGGGTTACATGGTGCCGAAGAATGCCGCGCATCCTGACGAAGCCTGGAAGCTGGTCAAGTGGCTGACCACCGAGGTCGAAGGGGATGGCGCATGCTGGTTTATCCAGCAGCAGCAGCGCCCCTCGCCGCTGGTGGAATGCAATGGCTACGAGAAGGATGGCGTTGTGCATCCGCGGGCGGAATCGCTGCTGGGCGTAGCCGCGCTGGATTATCTGGTGCCCGTCTCGCCAGTGCAGCCCGAAGCGACGCAAATCATCAACCGTATGGTCGAGGACGTGCTCTTCGGCGACAGTTCGATCGAAGACGCCTTGGCCAGCGCTGAAGCTGAGATCCAGGCGCTGCTGGACGCGTTCTGGGAAGAATACGGCTAAACCCCAGCACTTTACCCTCCCCTTCCCTCATTTTGGGGGAAGGGGCGCGGGGGATGGGGGCAGGGAAGTAAGACATGGCAACAGCATTTGGTTCGCAATTCAGCGCCTTGCGCGGGCGGCGGCGAGAACGATGGAGCGATCTTTCGCCCATGCGCAAACGCGAAGCCAAGTTCGGCTTGCTTTTCATCGCGCCCTGGATCGTTGGCGTTCTGCTGTTTGCGCTGTTTCCCTTTGTCGCTTCCTTTGTTTTGAGTTTTACAAAATACAATATCGTCGCGCCGCCGGAATGGGTTGGCGCCGCGCATTACGAGCACATCTTCACCGATGACCCCTTGTTTCTAAAATCGCTCAAAAACACCGCCGTTTACGTTGGCGGCTCGGTCGCGATCCGCATCATCCTAGGCTTTGCGCTGGCGCTCTTGCTGAATACCAAGGTGCGACTTTTGGGCTTGTGGCGGACGCTATTCTACGTGCCGTCGGTCGTGCCGATCGTCGCGCTGTCCATCGTCTGGTTATACGTGCTGAACGCGCGCGCGGGCTTGCTAAACTGGTTCCTGGGCTTTTTTGGCATATCACGCATCCGCTGGTTCGCCGACCCCGATTTCGCCATGCTCGCCTTCCTGATCATGAGCACAACCTGGGTCGGCGTGACGATGGTGATCTTCCTGGCCGGCTTGCAGGGCATCCCGGAGGAGTATTACGACGCCGCCAAGATCGACGGCGCCAATATGGCGCAGCGGCTGTGGCGGGTCACCATCCCGCTGATGACGCCCACGATTTATTTGAATGTGCTCATCAACATCATCGGCGCGTTTCAGGTCTTCACGCAGGTCTTCATTATGACTGGCGGCGCCCCGCGGGACGCGACGCGAACCTACGTCTTGCATCTGTTTGACCACGCCTTCCAATACTTGCCGCCACAGATGGGCTATTCGTCGGCGCTCGCCTGGATCCTCTTCATGATCATTTTCGCCTTCACCGCGGTCATCGTCGCCTCATCGCAGCGCTGGGTCTTTTATCAAGGCGGGGAGGAATAATGTCAGAAGCAGGGACAGCAATCACCAGGGATTATCGCCTGAACGACGCGCTCTCCCGCGTGAGCCAAATCATCGGGCGCGTCTTGCTTTATGGCATCCTGATTTTCATGAGCCTTTGGTTTATCGCGCCATTATTCTGGATGTTTATGTCCTCTTTTATGCCTTTGGAGCAGGTGGGCGTTTTCCCGGTCGAATGGATACCCCGCGTGTGGCAGCCGGAAAACTACACCGACGCGCTGAGGTTCTGGAAGTTCGGCACCACATTTCGCAACACCATGATTATCACAATTTTCTCGCTCTTCGGCGACATCGGCTCCTGTACGCTGGTGGCTTACGGGTTCGCCCGCTTTCGCTTCCCCTTCCGCGATACGCTTTTCCTGATTCTGCTGGCGACGCTGATGCTGCCCTTCGCCGTCCGCCTGATACCGGTGTACGCCGCTTATGACGCTATCGGCTGGATCGACACCTTCTATCCGCTGATCGTGCCGAACTTCTTTGGCAACGCCTTCTACATCTTTATCTGCCGGCAGTTCTTCCTGGGCATTCCGCAGGATCTGCTGGATGCCGCCAAGATCGATGGCGCCAACGAGCTCCGCATTTTTACCCAGGTTATGATTCCGCTCGCCAAACCCGCCATCGTGGTGATCGCCATCCTGAGCTTCCAAAATAGCTGGAATGATTTTCTCGGTCCGTTGATTTACCTGAAAGATCCAGACCTGCATACCCTCGCCATCGGTCTGTACAAATTCACATCGCTGCCGGGTCAAGGCGGCATCTATAACCAGCAGATGGCGGCTTCCGTCATGATGGTCATGCCGGTGCTGATCGTCTTCTTCCTGTTTCAAAAGCAATTCATCCAGGGCGCAAATCTCTCCGGCATGAAAGGCTGAAACCCGCGGCGATGGCTTCGCGTCCGAATATCCTCTTCGTGCTGGTCGATCAATTGGGCGCGCGCTGGCTGCCAATCTATGGTCATCCCATTGTTAAGACGCCACAACTCGAGCGATTCGCCAATGAAAGCACGGTCTTTGAACGCGCCATCAGCACATCGCCAATTTGCACACCCTACCGCGGCTGCCTGCTCAGCGGGCGCTATCCGTCGCAGACCGGCCTCCGGCAAAATGGGCAGGCTTACCCCGCCGAGCTTCCAAGCCTCGCCGACCATCTCAATGCGGCTGACTATGCGACGTACTATGTCGGGAAGTGGCATCTGAGCGGCGCGCCGCAAGAGAACCGCTGGGCGCCGCCGGAGAGGCGCGCTGGCTTTCAGCATTTCATCGGCTGGGAGAGCCATCATGTCGATCATCATGCGGGCTTGATATGGGGCGATGATCCGAACGAGCCGATTGTGATGCCGGGCCACGAAACCGATGCGCTGACGGAGATTGCCCTGCGGCAACTGGCGCAGGCGGCCAGCGAAGCGAATCCCTTTTTCATGCTTCTTTCTTATCAGGCGCCGCACCCGCCCTGCTCGCCACCGCAAGCGTTTCTGGAGCACTATCGCGATCAAGACCTGTTCCGCGAACCGAATGCCGATGCCGCAGCCTGGTATGAGATGCCACAGTGGAACGCCGACTACGACGCGGCGACATTCCGGCGGCTGTATTTTGGCGAGATCAGCCACATGGATGCCGCTTTTGGCCGATTGCTGCGCGGGCTTGATGAGCTGGCGTTAAGCGAAAACACCTTGGTGGTCTTCACATCGGATCATGGCGAGATGGCGGGCGCGCATGGCTTGTTCGGCAAGGGCTTGATGTTTGAAGAATCGCTGCGCGTGCCGCTTATCGCGCGGGCGCCAGGTCAAGCGACTGGGCGAAGAACTAGCCAGCTTGCCGCGACGGTAGACTTGACGCCAACCCTGCTTGATTACGCGGGCTTCGACCGGCTGCCAGCTGCAGAGGGCATCTCATTGAGACCGCAGATCGAAGGCGGCGCAGCCGATTCGGCGCGAATTGCCATTAGCGAATATCAGAGCCTCTGCGCCACCACGCAAGCCTGGAAGCTGGTGACAGACGGTCGCGGGCTGAAGCCAGCGGCGCTATACAATATCGAGAACGACCCTTATGAATTGGAAAATCGGCTCCATGATGCCGATTGCGCGGATGTTCAAGCGACTTTACAAGCCGCATTAAGCGAATGGCGCGAGCGGCTTGTCGCATGTTCCACAAGCGATTCAATGGCATCGACAGCATAAGAAAGCGAGCATCAATGACAGCAAGTCAATATTTGAATGCGAGCGGCGTTTTCCCGCATTTGGCGCTGAGCGCCGAGCTGGGTCCGCCGCGCACGGAATGCGGAGTCGGCGCGATGATGGCTTGGGCGGGGGCGCTTTGGATCGTCACCTACGTCTCGCATAAATCCGCCAGCGGCGTCGGCACTGGGCTCTATACCATCGACGAGCAGCTAAAGATGACAAAACATCCCGCCAGCACTGTCGGCACTTATACCAATCGCATGGCGCATTGGGAATCAAACCAGCTTATCATCGGGCCGCACGTCATCGATGCGGCGGGCAAGGTGCGGACAGTTGAAGATCTGCTGGAGGTTCGCATCTGCTCGACCATGCGGCATCTGACCGACCAGGAAAACATGGTATACATGCTCGGCATGGAAGGCGAATTCTACGAGCTGAATGTGCATACGCTGGAGACGCGCTTCCTGGCGGACCTCACGATTGAGCTCGGCGTGCCCGACCACGACTACGCGCATTTCAAAGCGGCTTACAGCAATTTTGGCCGCGTCGTGGTCGCCAACAACAGCTATGACGAGCGCGACTTCAGCGGCGTCGAAGCGGCTGGACGACTGGCGGAATGGGACGGCGAGCGCTGGACGATCATCGAGCGCAATCCCTTCATCGAAGTGAACGGGCGCGGCAACTTCGCCGGCACAATCTTCGCGATGGGCTGGGACAAGCGCTCGGCAATCCTACAGGTTTACACCGACGCGGATGGCAAGTGGAAGCGCTACCGCCTGCCAAAGGCGAGCCACTGCTTCGATCACATGTGGCAGACCGAATGGCCGCGCATCCGCGAAGTCGACCACGAGCGCTTTATCATGGATTGTCACGGCATGTTTTACGAGCTGTCGACCTGGGCATACGACAATCATATCTGGGGCGTCCGTCCCATTTCGACGCATCTGTGGGTGCATGGCGATTTCTGCGCCTGGCGCGGCATGCTCGTGCTCGGCGCGGACAACGCCAGCCCGCACAACGGCGCCAACCACCTGGCGGGCGAGCCGCAGTCGGGCTTGTACTTCGGCAAGACCGACGACCTTTGGGGTTTCGGCAAGCCGGCCGGCTGGGGCGGCGTCTGGCAGGAGGACGAGGTCAGCGCCGGCGAAATATCCGACCCCTATCTGATGACGGGCTTTGACAAGAAAGTGCTGCATCTGTGCAACGGCGGCGCCGCGCCCGCGCGATTCGTATTGGAAGTCGATTTCCTCGGCAACGGCAAGTGGATGACCTACGACACCTTTGAGGTGGCGCCTGCCGGTTATGCTTTTCACGCTTTCCCCGCCGGCTACAGCGCCCATTGGGCTCGATTGCGCAGCGAGAATGACAGTGTGGCGACGGCGTATTTCACCTATACTTGACTTGATTGGAAATCTACAGAATTGGAAAGCCAACAATGAACAATGGTTTTACGAAAATCTCAGATGATCAGCGGCAACAATTTCGCGACGAAGGTTATTTGATCGTAAGGAATACGCTTGATGAAGATGCCATCAGCCATCTCGTCGAAGCGGGCGACGGACTCATCGCCACCGATGAGCGCTTCAACCGCTACCAAACCAGCGAATTCTACGATGGCTTCCGCAACTGCATCACCATGGATGACGCCTTCATCCCGCTCTTGACCAACGAGGTGACCCTGCCGATAGTGATACAGTTGCTCGGTTCAAACGTGCAGCTCTCGACCAGCCACCTCATCCATCGCCATCCAGACCCGCCCGGTACGCCCGACACCATGCGCCGCCCCGGCTGGCATCGCGATGGCGGGGGCATATCGCGCGATCTGGGCGAAGACCGTTTCCCGCGCATGGGCTTGAAGTGCGCCTTCTATCTCACCGATTTGAGCGAGCCGAACTCCGGCGTCACCATGCTGGCGCCTGGAAGCAACCAGCTCAAGGAGCGCATCGAGATCCCCAAAGGCGAAACCGACCCAGCCAATGCGCTTGAGCCGCTGCTGAACCCGGGTGATTGCGTCATCTTCGAATATCGCACCTGGCACGCCGGCGCGCCGAATTTCAGGGACATCACGCGCAAATGCGTCATGATTGGATACTGCTATCGTTGGCTCAAGCCGATGGACTTCGTCAAACATGAGCCGCCATTCCTGGATAAACTGAGCGAGATTGAGAAATACCTGGTCGGCGAAGAAGTTGACGACACGCAGGAGTTCCAGCCCGGCGGCGGCTATAATCCGCTGACCGAGTGGTGCCAACTGCACGGCGTCGAGCAAACCAGGGACGGCATGTGACGCAACGCGTTCGCATCCGCATTGGTCAAACTCCCTATAACGCGTTAGCTGCCGTTCAAGCCAAGCCCAAGGACAGATAATGAAACAAGACAATCAAATACCCAGAATGTTGAGCGAGCCTTTCTCGCCTGAGGGGCGAGCGCCGAAGACCCGGCGCATTGATGCCGATCTGGTCATCGTCGGCGGCGGACTAGCCGGGATCTGCGCCGCAATCACAGCAGCCCGCGCTGGCATCAAGGTCGTGCTGGCGCAGGATCGCCCGGTGCTCGGAGGCAACGCCAGCAGCGAAGTCCGTCTTTGGGCGCTGGGCGCGACCTCGCACATGAACAACAACAATCGCTGGGCGCGCGAAGGCGGCGTCATCGACGAAATCCTGGTCGAAAATATGTATCGCAACAAAGAAGGCAACGCGCTGATATTTGATACCGTGCTGCTGGAAAAGGTCGTCCGCGAAGACAATATCACCTTGCTGCTAAATACCGCCGCGGTCAGCGTCAGCAAGTCGGACGGCGAAACGATCGAGTCGGTCACCGCCTTTTGCAGCCAGAATTCCACGCAATACGAACTTTATGCCCCGCTCTTCTGCGATGCTTCCGGCGATGGCATCGTCGCTTTTCAAGCGGGCGCGGCTTTTCGCATGGGCGCCGAATCGCGCGAGGAATTCGGCGAGAAGTTTGCGCCGAGCGAAGAATATGGCTACCTGCTGGGGCACTCGATTTATTTCTACACCAAAGATATCGGCGAGCCGGTCAAGTTCGTGCCGCCCAGCTACGCGCTGGAAGACATCACTGAGATCCCGCGCTTCCGCAGCTTCAACACGGCGGTCGACGGCTGCCGCCTTTGGTGGATCGAATATGGCGGCCGCCTCGATACAGTGCACGAGACTGAGACTATCAAGTGGCAGTTGTGGAAGGTGGTCTACGGCGTCTGGAATTACATCAAGAATTCGGGCGAATTCCCCGATGCCGAGACGCTGACGCTGGAATGGGTCGGGCAGATCCCCGGCAAGCGCGAGAGCCGGCGCTTTGAAGGCGACATGATGATGACGCAGCAGGATGTCATCGAGCAGCGCCAGCACTATGACGCCATATCCTTTGGCGGCTGGTCGATTGATCTGCACCCGGCTGACGGCGTCTTCAGCGAGTTGCCCGGCTGCGATCAATGGCATGCCAAGGGCGTCTATCAGGTGCCCTACCGCACACAATACAGCAAGAATATACGTAACCTTTTCATAACTGGTCGCATCATGAGCGCGTCGCACGTCGCCTTCGGCTCAACGCGTGTGATGCTGACGCTGGCTTGCGCGGCGCAGTCCGTTGGCATGGCGGCCGCGCATTGCATCGAGCGAGGGCTGCTTCCGCGCGATATCGCCGAGCCGGAAAACGTCAAGCTGCTGCAGCGTGATTTGCAGCGCGTCGGCGGTTACATCCCCCAATTCAGATTGGACGACGATGCGAACCTCGTGCGTCAGGCGACGGTGGCCGCCTCCAGCAAGCTCTGCCTGGAAACGCTGCCGGACGGCGGTCCTCGGATCGCGCTTGAGCGCCCCTACGCCCAGATGCTGCCCATGCAGCGGGGTCGCGTCCCGCGGATGACGATCACGGTCGACGCGGCGGAAGACACAGCGCTTGAGGCGCAGCTGCGCATGAGCTCGAAGCGAGACAACTACACGCCGGATGTCATTCTGAAGACGCTCAGCTTCGACCTGCCCGCCGGCGATGATCAGACGATTGAGCTGGACTTTGACCAGCTGCTTGATGATTCGCGCTACGTCTTCGTCTGCGTAATGGCGAACCCGAGGCTGCGCTTGCACTTGAGCGACATGCGCGTCACCGGCTTGGCCGCGCTGCAATACTGGCGTGACCAAATTCCATACGAAGACATCGGCGTGGAAGCCTTCGAATTCTGGACGCCGCCACGCCGCCCTGACGGACAGAATATGGCGCTGAACTTCTCCCCTCCGATTGACGGTTTTGATCCACAGAATGTCTGTAATGGGCTGGCGCGCCCGGTCGCCGAAGTGAACGCCTGGGTGGCTGACCCCGATGATGACATGCCGACGCTGGAAATCAGATGGATCGCGCCGCAGAGCGTCAGCCGCGTGACGCTGATGTTCGACACCGACTTCGACCACGCCATGGAAACAGTAACGCGCGGTCATCCGGAGGACGTTATGCCTTTCGCCGTCAAGCATTATCGGCTGCGGAATGGCGACGGCTCGGTTCTGGCCGAGGCGCGCGACAATCACCAAACGGTTAACCGGATCGATTTCGACGAGCCAATCGAAACTGATCGACTGCAGGTCGAAATCATCGAGACCCAAGGCGATGCGCCGGCGGCTTTGTTTGCGCTACACTGTTATGAATAGAAAGTTTGAGGAAATAGTCCGATGGAAGTGTCTGAACGAGAGCGCTACTTCTTCGACCTCAACGGCTATCTATTGCTAAAGGGCGCGCTATCGACGGGGGAAGTCGCGGATATCAACGCCGCAATCGACGCCTTGCTGCCGATGCAGCCGGGCGAGTGGCATGGTTATGTGCACGGGCATACCTACGGCGACGATGATGGCTTGAATTTGCAGCAGATCTATGAAGGCGGCGAGGCTTTCGAAAAGCTGATCGACCACCCATCCTGGATTGAAAAGGTCAAGTATTTCGTCGGCGGCGCCGACACTTTCGATTACAATCATGGTCCTCTGTTCATTGATGAGTGCTTCGCCAGTATTCGCGGACCGGGCGAGGCGATCGGCTTGCATTCCGGCGGACACGAAGGCGCCAAGCGCACGCAGTTCCGCTATTTCAACGGGCGCTTCCACTGCGGGCAGATCAACATTCTGATGGCGTTGACCGATATTGGCCCCGGCGATGGAAACACGATGGTCGTGCCCGCCAGCCACAAAGCGCATTTCCCTCATCCAGACGAAGGCAAACATGCCATGCACAGTGAAGTCGCATCGGTTGACCAGGTCGAAGGCGCGGTCAACATTTTCATGGACGCGGGCGATGTCATTCTCTTTGTTGACGCGCTTTGCCACGGCTCGGCTGAACGGGTGAATCCCGGCGAGCGGCGCATTATCGTCTTCCGCTATGGACCGTCCTGGGGCAACTTCCGCTTTGGTTACCAAGTGTCGGAGGAGCTAGCCGCGCGCCTTTCGCCGGAGCGCTTAAATATCGTGCGTCCCACGCCGCCGCGGTTGCCGGGATTAGCGGAGGGGCGCTACGCCTGAAGCGCGCCAAGCCTGTCTTCATCCAACTCGACGCCGAGGCCGGCGCTTCTCGGTATTTCGTAGAAGCCCGCTGAACAGGTCAGTGGCGATTTCAGCAGCAGGTTCGCGATCTCGAAGACCGGCGGCTGATACTCCAGCAAGTACAAATTGGGAATCGCCGCCGCCGCGTGAATGGTCGCCGCGATGCAGACGCCCAGCCCGACGCTGAGATGCGGCGCCATTTTCGCGTTGAAGGCTTCCGCCATCGTTGCGATCTTGATTGTCTCCGAGATGCCGGCGCGCCCGACATCCGGCTGCAAGATATCGGCTGCTTTCCGCGTCAACCAGGGACGGAACTGATAGCGCGTTCGCTCGGTTTCACCATGGGCGATGGGCACAGCGACGGCGGCCGCAAGCTGCGCGTGAGACTCGATGTCCTCCGGATTGATCGGCGCCTCAAAGAAGCCGACGCCCAGGCCCGCCAGCGCCTGCCCCAGCTGCGCCGCCTCATCCAGCGAATAGACCCAGTGCGCGTCCAGCAGCAGGGTCGCCTCCGCGCCCAAGGCGCCGTGCAGAGACTCGATGCTGGCTACATCTTCTCTGACGCCATGACCAGCCGCCAGCTTAAACGCGTTGAAGCCCTGCTGAACATACTCTAGCGCGAGCGCAGCCCGCTCATCCGCCGTTGGGCGCGGCAGCCCGGAGACATAACAGGGGACGCGCTCTCGGTAGGCGCCGCCCAGCAGCTTATACACCGGCTGGTCCAGCAGCTTGCCTCGCAGGTCCCATAGCGCGATGTCGCAGGCGCTGATGGCATCCAGCATGAAGCCGCCGTAATAACCGCGCTCGCGCATGAGATCGTACATGACATTCCACAGCACGTTGCCATCAAGCGGATCGCGCCCCAAGAGCGCTGGCGCCAGCAGCTGCTCGATTATGGCGCAGACGACCTCTGGCGCGACCGGCGCCAGCGCCTCGCCCCAGCCAATGATGCCGTCGGCGGTCGTAATCTTGACGAAGGCGGTCTCGAAATAGGCGGAATACAGCGCGCGATATGGCGGGCGGATGAAGTAGGCTTGGGGATCAGCCGCTTTTGGCAAGCCGCCAAGGTAAGCCTCGTCGCGTTTGATGCGAACGGGAATCGCCTCAACCTTGATGATGCTCATATCGTGCAGCCTCCGCCCGAAGCTATGGCTTGTGTTCGCCATGAAGGCTATAGTGTATGAGACGCGGCAATAAAGCGCAATGCGCGTGACAAGACAAGGAGAATGAATACGTGTTGGCTGGCATTTACCAGATCTTGCAGACACCCTTTGACGGCGGCGGCGCGATCGACTGGAAGAGCTTCGCGAATCAAATCGAGTACTGTATGGCAGCGCGCGTTCATGGCTTGGTTTTGCCGGCGCTCGCCAGCGAGTTCTTCACACTGAGCGATGCTGAGCGGCGGCAGGTCGTTGAGTTCGCCAGCGGCGCCATCGCCGGGCGCGTCCCCTTCGTCGTCGGCGTACAAGGCTTGAATCAACGGATCGCGCTTGAATTCGCCGAGCATGCCTGCGAGAACGACGCCACCGCGCTGATGGCGATGCCGCCATACTTGCGGAAAGCATCAAAGGCGGACTTAAGCGAATATTACCGGGCGCTGGCGCAGTTTGACCGCCCGCTGATTATTCAGAACGCGCCCGCCCCAATTGGCAGCCCAATGTCGCCGCCGGAGCTGGTTGATCTGCTGGCGGCCGAAGACAATATCCTCTATATTAAAGAAGAGACAAATCCGATTCTTCAACATATCAGCGAGATCATCGCGCTGGACACGGGCAATTGCGCTGGCGTCTTTGGCGGCGCCAATGGCACATATCTGGTCGACGAACTCAAGCGCGGCGCCTGCGGCAATATGCCAGCCGGCGGCATGGTTGATATTCAGGTCAAGATCTACGACCTGTATCGAGCCGGCAACGTTAACGAGGCGGAGCGCATTAGCTACCGCCTGTTGCCGCTGCTGAATTACGCGACCGTCTATGGCGTTTCATTACATAAATTTGTTTTGTGGCGGCGCGGCGTCCTACAGTCTCCCCAGGCGCGCGACCCACAAAGGATCAGCCTGAACGCCGACGACATCCGCGCCGTTGAGCGATTGTGGTCGCTGGTCGCTGATTTCGCAATCGCCGACTATCCCTTTGAATAGCGCCGCTAATAGGTCCAGGCGCGCTCCCGCGGACGCTCCCTCGCCAGCAGGCTTGTGAGCAGCAAGTGGCGACATTCAGCGAGCGCGTCATGATAGTCGCTGTTTTGCGCAAGGTCATGGTAGGCGCCCGGGTCGACCGACAAATCCCACAGATTCTCGCGCCCGTCATCATGAATCAAGTACTGAAACTGCGCTGTTCGCAAGCTCTTCCAACCGTGAGCTTCGGTCAGCGCGGCTTCCTTTTGGCGGGAGCCGCCGCCGTTCATCAGGCGCACTAGACTCTCGCCTTGCATAAATGGCGGCGTCTGAATGGCGGCAAAATCCAGCAGCGTCGGCACAATGTCGACCGCTTCGACGATGGCATTGAATTGTTGTGCTTCGGGCGCGCCGGGCGCGGCGATAATTAGCGGAACGCGGCTCACCGCATCGTCCGCCGGGTAGCCCTTGCCATAACGCAAATGATCGCCCAGCCACTCGCCGTGATCCGATGTGAAGACGATAATCGTCTCGTCGCGCAGCCCAGCCGCGTCCAGCGCCGCCAGGATGCGCCCGACATAATGATCGACTTCGCTGACCATCGCGTAATAGCCCTGCTTGGCCGAGCGCAGTTGCTCGTCGGAGTAGAGCGCATCGCTTTCGGGGGGCCGCCCCCGGTCGATATCCGGCGGGTATTCCGGCAGCGACAATGCGGCTGGATCATAGAGATCGAGGTATTTTTGCGGCGCGATCCAAGGCGCATGCGGCGAATAAAAGCTGGCGATGCAGAAGAAGGGTTCCGCGCCCGCCGCTTCAATGAATTCGATCGCGCGCGCCGCGACGAACGCGCTGTAGGTCAGATGATCGTCGGCGGCGAAGGGAATCGCGCGTTTGTGATCGTGCCGGCCTTCCGGCTCGCCACGATGGACGATGCCGTCCTCGATGCCCATAGCGCGCTGCCAGAGGCTGGTATTGGGCGGCAGCCCGGCGCTAATGCCATCAAGCTGATCGGGCGCTTGCCGCCGCACCCAGGCGCGATATGCGTCTTCGTATACGCCGGGCTCATCGGCAATCTCCAGCAAATCAAAGCCATAGGACGGATGCGGCAGCCGATGATCGCGATTCGCGTGCGGTAAAAAATGCAGCTTGCCGATATTCGCCGTCCGATAGCCGTATTGCTTGAGCAGGCGCGGCAGCGTCACGAGATCTTCCGGCGCCGGCACACCCATGTGGGTGATGCCGAGCGATGATGGATATTGACCCGAAAGCATGCTGACGCGGCTGGGCATGCAAACCGGATTCTGCACAAAATGGCGGCTGAAGTTCGCCCCGCGCGCCGCCAGCGCATCAAGGTTCGGCGTAAGAATTTCGTCGTTGCCATTGGCGCCGAGCGCGTCCCATCGCTGCTGATCGGTGTACAAAAAAAGGATATTCGGACGTTTCATCACTTAAACTCCATCTAATGTACATTGGGCAATTCTAGCGCGGCGCTCCCCGCGAGGCGAGCGAGGAAAGGTCTATGCCAGGGCAATCGCTTCAAATTTTTCTTTTACCACCGAGGACACAGAGTTTAGGTTCTTTTGATGGCTCTTCCCCTAAATCCACTGTCTGAATTAGGCAGGCATGCCGCTGCCTTGTCGACAAACTTCCTTCCCATCCAAAAATTTTGCGACAAATTGCAGCGAAATCTCTAATCAATCGCATTTCTCGGCGCTCTCGGTGTCCTCGGTGGTTAAATTTCAGTTTAGGTTTGCTCATCCCAGGGGATGCCAGTTTTGAAGCGATTGCCCTATGGTCTATGCCAGGGTAATCGCATCAAATGAAATTGCGCTGATAAATAACAATTTCTCCTCACATTTCGTAATCTGTAGGGGCGTTTCGCTGAAACGCTCGCAAAATTTATGTCATATTCAACGGGCGTATCGGCGATACGCCCCTACATTTTCACAATTTTCGTGGCGAACGGCGCATTATGATTTTGGCGCGATTGCCCTGAGGTCTATGAGAATGAAATTGACGCTATTATGATAGGGATATTGCGCTGTGCCAGCGGCGACAGCATTCACAATAGCGCCGCCGCAGTCATCGGGCGCGGGCAGACTAGCTTGGAGGGAAGAGAATTATGATCGCAGAATTCCAGAACATTACGGAAATGAAACATTCTCAGAAAGCGTTCGACCAAGCCTTTCGCGACAACCTCTATTACACCAGCGGGCAAGCCATTTATACCGCGTCTCGGCACGATCTTTATTTCGCGCTCGCGCACACCGTCCGCGATTATATGATGTACAACTGGCAGCAAAACGTCGATTGTTATTTTCGGCAGAATCCGAAATTCGTCTATTATCTGTCAGCCGAGTACCTGGTCGGCCAGCAGCTGGAAAAGAACCTGCTCTACACGGACACGTTTTCGCTCGCGCAAGACACGATGCAGCGCCACAACATTGACCTGGCAGACTTGTGCCAGCTCGATATCGAACCGGGCTTGGGCAATGGCGGCTTGGGCAGGCTGTCCGCCTGTTTCATGGATTCGCTGGCGACGCTGAACATTCCCGCGGTCGGCTATGGCATACGCTACGAATACGGCATATTCCGCCAATCCTTCAGCGATGGCTGGCAGATTGAAAGCCCCGATGAGTGGCTCTATTTCGGCAACCCTTGGGAATTCCCGCAGCCGGACGATATGGTGGAAGTCGGTTTTGGCGGCGGGACCGAGGGCTACACCGACAGCGACGGCAACTACCGCGTTCGCTGGATACCGGGGCAGACGATCATGGGTCAGCCTTATCACACGCTCGTGCCTGGCTATAAAACGAAGACCGTCAACATGCTGCGGCTGTGGGGCGCGCGCGCAACCCGCGAATTCGACTTGCAGCTTTTTGATGTCGGCGATTATTCGCGGGCGGTGGAGCAGAAGACCAGTTCCGAGAATGTAACCAAGGTGCTATATCCCAACGACAATACGCCTCAAGGCAAAGAATTGCGCCTCAAGCAGCAGTATTTCTTCGTCGCCTGCTCGCTGAACAATATCATCAAGCGCTTCATGATCAAGAATGCGCAGTGGGAAGAATTGCCCAATGTCGCCGTCATTCATCTCAACGACTCGCATCCGGTCATCGCCATCGCCGAATTGATGCGCCTGTTGATCGACGAGTATCAGCTGGCTTGGGAGCGCGCCTGGCAAATCACCACGCGAACATTCGCGACGACGCAGCATACCTTGCTGCCGGAAGCGCTGGAGAAATGGCCCGTCTGGCTGATGGAAAAAATCTTGCCGCGCCACCTGGAGATCATTTATGAGATCAACCACCGCTTTTTGGACACCGTGCGCATGACCTTCCCCAACGATATTAGGCGGGTTGAGCGCCTGTCGATTATTCAGGAAGGGGCGGAGAAGCAGGTGCGCATGGCCAACCTCGCCTGCGTCGGCAGTTACTCGATCAACGGCGTCGCCGAGCTGCAGTCGGATTTGCTGCGGACGCAGGTCTTCCCCGATTTTGCCGCTCTGTGGCCCGAGAAATTCGGCAACAAAACCAACGGTGTTACGCCGCGCCGTTTCATGCGGCTGGCCAATCCAATTCTTTCGGAGATGATCAGCGAGCGCATCGGCGATGGCTGGTTGACCGACCTGGCGGAACTGAAGCGCCTGGAAGAATACGTCGATGATCCTGACTTCCGCGCCGCCTGGCGCGACATGAAAATAGCCAACAAACAGCAGCTGGCGGATTATATCGACCAGCGCTGCGGTTTGGCGGTCAATACGGATTCGCTATTTGATGTTATGGTGAAGCGGCTGCACGAATATAAACGGCAGCTCCTGCAGGCTCTGCACATCATTCATCTCTACCAAGGTCTGAAGCAGGATCCAGCGGCGGCGCCGATACCAAGAACCTTCATATTCGGCGCCAAAGCCGCGCCCGGATATTACATGGCGAAGCTGATCATCAAGCTGATCAACTCGGTGGCTGATGTCGTCAATCGCGATCCGGTCTCGGCTGATCGGCTGCGTGTGGTCTTCATCCCTAATTTCAATGTCACCGCGGGTCAGCTGATATATCCCGCCGCCGATGTATCGGAGCAGATCTCGCTGGCGGGCAAGGAGGCCTCCGGCACGGGCAATATGAAGTTCGCGCTGAACGGCGCCTTGACTGTCGGCACGCTTGATGGCGCCAATGTTGAAATCCGCGAACGCGTCGGCGCGGAGAACTTTTTCCTCTTTGGCTTGACGACGGAAGAAGTCTTCGCAACCAAAGAAAGCGGTTATGACCCGCGCGCCTACATTGACGCCAACGCCGACTTGCGCGCAGCGATTGACTGGATTGCCAGCGGGCAGTTTTCCGGCGGCGACAGCAATATCTTCCGCCCGATTGTCGATTCGCTCGTCTATCATGACGAGTATATGCTCTGCGCCGACTTCGCCGATTACCTCAGCTGCCAGCGCAAAGTCGAACAAGCCTACGCCGATGAGGAACGCTGGACGACCATGTCGATCCTCAACGCGGCGCGCTCCGGTTTCTTCTCATCGGATCGGACGATCGCGGAGTACAATCGCGATATCTGGCGCGCGTCGACGCTGGACCTGGTCAACGGCGGCTGATCAAGCGCGCGTCTGGCGGTTAAACTTTGCGGCGTAACGCCAATCAGGTAGAATTGGAACGCGCGGCTGGATCGCGGTCGCGCCTGCTGTTACTGCATGAAAACAAGGAGAGGATTGCGGCATGAGCGAATCTGAGTCCGCCCGTATCTTGATCGACACCAGGCGCGTCATCAGTGAGATATCGCCCTTGCTTTTCAGCGGCTTCGCCGAACACTTGGGGCGCTGCATTTACGAGGGCATCTATGATCCAGCTTCGCCGCAGGCTGACGATAGCGGATTGCGCAAAGATGTGCTGGCGGCGCTGCGCGAGTTGAATTATCGCTCGATGCGTTACCCGGGCGGCAACTTCGTAAGCGGTTATCGCTGGGAAGATGGCATCGGACCAACGAACCAGCGTCCCGCGCGCCGCGAGCTCGCCTGGCAATCAATTGAGAGCAATCACTTCGGCACCGATGAATTCCTTCACTTTTGCCGCGCAATCGACAGCGAGCCGATGCTGGCGGTGAATCTGGGAACCGCTACGATTCAAGACGCAGCCAACCTCGTCGAATATTGCAACGCGCCGACGGGCAGCCAATACGCTGATTTGCGCGCGGCGAACGGCAGCGAAGTTCCCTACGGCGTCAAGTACTGGTGCCTCGGCAACGAGATGGATGGACCCTGGCAGATCGGACATCTTGGCGCAGCCGAGTATGGCAAGAAAGCGCGGGAAGCAGCCAAGCTCATGCGCCTGCATGACGATTCAATCGAGTTGGCGCTCTGTGGCTCTTCAAGCTCGAAGATGCCAACTTATCCAGAGTGGGATCGCATCAGTTTGGAATTGTGCTGGGAACATGTCGCTTATCATTCGATGCACTATTATGCCGACAACCTAGCCGATGATACGCCGAGTTACCTGAGCCTGAGCGCCGCTTTCGAAGACTACGTTGATACGGTCGCCGCCGTCTTGCGCTATGTCAAAGCCAAGAATCGTTCAAAGCACGATGTATATCTTTCCTGGGACGAATGGAATGTCTGGTACAAAGCGCGCGAACACGCGGACAGACGCGCTGGCTGGACCGAAGCGCCGCATCTGCTTGAAGAGGTCTACAACCTGGAAGACGCGCTTGTGGTCGCGCAGTGGCTGAACGTCTTTCTGCGCCGCGCCGATGTGCTCAAGATCGCTTGCATCGCCCAAATCGTTAATGTCATCGCGCCGATTTTGACCCGTAACGAAAGCCTGCTAAAACAGACGATCTACTACCCGCTGCTGATGTTCAGCCGGATGGCGAGCGGCGAGTCGCTGGACTTGCTTGTCGAGTCGCCACGTTACGAGACCAAACAATTCGGCGATATGCCGCTGCTTGATGTCTCATCCGCCTACGACGAAGCGGCAGGAAAGAACGCGATATTCATCGTCAATCGCAGCCTGACCGAGCGCATGCCCATCGAGATCCACTGGGGGGATGTGCAGCCGAAGCGCATTTCATCGGCGCATCAGCTTTCGGGGGGTAACCCCAAGGCTTTCAACAGTTGGGAGGACCCCAATCGCTTGACCACGCAGGCGATTTACGCGCCGAAAATCATTGACGGGATGGCGCAGATGAGCTTGCCGCCGCTGTCGTTCACCGCTTTGGGCGTCGAGCTGTAAGCCGTCCGGCGCTAGTTTATCCGTGGATGCGAGTGGACGGCGACGCGCCCGCCCGCCGCATTTGAGGCGACTGCGGCAAGCATGATCTCGGTGATATGACGCGCGGTCCATAAATTGGAGATCGCCGGTTGCGCGCCCTTCTCAATGCAGCGCAGCCACTCTTCATGCTGATTGACGACCGGCGCGGGAACGATCTCCTCGACAAGCGGCGCCGCCCACTCGCGCTCGTATGAGCTGGGGCGGAAGCAATCAATGGCATCGTCGCGCAGTACCAGCTTGCCTGCCGTGCCATGCAGGCGCAGAAACGAAGATCGCGCCGGATCGCACCAGCCCGTCTCCGCCGTCCCCAAGGCGCCATTGGCGAATTCCAATATCAACGTCGCGGTATCCTCAAGCGCGGTCGGTTTGTCTACGGTTGTCATGCGCGCGCTGACAAAATCCACCTTCCCCAAAAGCGCGACCAGATTGGCGATGGAATAAACACCCATGTCAATCAGCGCGCCGCCGCCAGCCGTGTCCGCATCGTAAAACCATAAGTCGTTTTCGACTCGGGGTTCTTCAAAGGCGTCGGCCACCTCGGCATAATAAATCTCGGGGCCGCCGTGGCTATGCCGGGCGAGCGCGCCCGATACCTTGCCAATGGCGCCAGCAGCCAGTCGCCGCCTCATCTCGTAGACCGCTGCGTCAAACGAAGGCCGGCAGTAAACCACCTGCCCGGGACGCGCCTCGCTCGCTTTCAGCAGTTGATTCGCCTCATCCATGCGGGTGCAGAGCGGCTTCTGCATGAAGAGATGCAAGCCGCGCTCTAGCACAGCGGCGCCCGCTGCGGCATGCAAGGGATGCGGCAGCGCGACGATAACGGCGTCCAGTTCTTCGTCATTCAGCAAGCCAGCCCAATCAGTCGAATAGCGCGGCACATCAAATCGCTCGCATAGAAGACGCAGACGGCTTTCGCGCCGCCCGCAAATATGGGACACGCGCATGCCGTCGACTTCAGCGATCTCCGGCAGGTGGCTGAGCGCGGCGATCCCGCCGGCGCCCAGGATACCGACATTAAGCATCGAGACAACCGCGCAGGAAGGCGTAGCTGCGGCCGATAGACTCGATCATGTTTTCGTTGCCGGTCTCGTCTTCTATCGCCAGAACGCCACTATAACCGATGTCTCGCAGCGCCTGAATATAACCATCCCAAGGCACAAGCCCTTCGCCGCAGGTCGCTTGCATCGTCTCCGGATTCCAATCTTTGGCGTGGGTGTGGATGATCTTGTCGCCGAGGATATGGACGCCCTGGATCGTGCCCGCTTCCGAACCGAAGCGCAGCAGGTTGCAGGGATCATAGTTCACTTTCAGCCAGGGGTTGCCAATCTCGTCGATGAAATCGCCAAGCGCCTGGGGCGATTCTTGCCCGGTTTCCAGGGCGAAGTAAACGCCGACCTGCGCGCCGTGTTCCGCGATTTCGCCGACCGAGCCAAGCAGAATCTCATAAGCGGGATCCGACTTGTCCTCCGGCAATAGGCCCGCGTGAGTCGTCACAATATCCCCGCCCAGCTCGGCGGTGGTATCCAGCGCCTGCTTCGTCTTGTCAATCCGCCATTGCAGCCCTTCGCGCTCTTCCAAGCCGCCCCAGGTGACCGCCCCTTGCAACTGCGCGCAAAAGCCGCTGAACCGCAGCCCGAGCGACTCTGCGATTCGTCTCGCCTCGCGCCGATCGTCGGCGGCGCCCACTTCGGGATCCAGTATGCAGGGGTCATATTCCACATTTACGATCCAGGGCTGAACCGAGGTGCAGCCGATCTCGGCGGCGATCTCCATTTGGCGCGCCAAATCGGCCACCTCAGGCGTCGGCCCCAAGGTCCACAAGGCGCAGCCAATCGTCATCTCACTCATCGTCTTGACCTCTTCGTTTACTCAAGTCCATTTGTCCATCTATCATATCAAATCTACGACGCACTGGTATCTGGCAGATGCAAAATTCCAATTGCGCCGGTCAGGGCTAAAGATATTTCACGAACCAATTGACGATGGCGCCAGCAGCGGCGACGCGATTATGCTCGTTGCGAAAGCCGTGCCCCTCATCGGGAAACAAGATATAGTCGACTGGCACATCCCGCTCCCGCAGCGCCGCGACGACTTGCTCCGCTTCGTGGACGGGAACGTTTGTGTCATTGGCGCCATGCAGCACCAGCGTCGGCGCCGTGACACGGTCGAGCTTGTGGATGGGCGATAGCGCGTCCAAAAGATCGCCATCAGTCTCGGGATCCCCGTATTCCACTTTTGATATGCTCGCCATCCAGGGTTCAGTGCGCTCGAAGAAGGTCTTGAAATTGACCAAGCCATAGAGGTTGGCGCCGGCGGCGAATAGCTCCGGAAACTCAGCCAAGCCCGCCATCGTCATGTAGCCGCCGTAGGAGCCGCCCATGATGCCCAGGCGTCCGGCTGCGGCGATGCCGCTATCGACCAGGAATCGCGCCGACGAGGCGATGTCTTGAATGGCGTCGAAGCGCAGCGCGCCATTATCCAGGTTGACAAAGCGCTTGCCGAAACCCGATGAACCGCGCGCGTTTGGCGCAAACACGGCGATCCCCTGCGCCAATAGCGCCTGATAATCGTAGCGGAAACGCGGCTGCTCCTGCCCTTCGGGACCGCCGTGAAAGCTCAATACGGTGGGATGAGGCGCATCGCCTCGCGCCGGCGCATAATGCCAGCCGCTTAAGGGCAAGCCGTCATGGCCTTGATACTCGAGCAAGCTAGCGCCAACCAGCCGCTCAAGACACACGCCGACATGCGGGCTGCGCGTCAACTGCCGCGAACTGCCGTCTGCGACGTTCAAGAACCAGATATCCTGCGGGCTGCGCGCGCCGGTCAGGCACAGCGCCAGAGACGAGCCATCGGGCGAGAAGCTGGGCGATTCGATGATCTCCCCTGGCAATTCAATCACGCGACCGCTCTTGTTATCCGCCAGATGCCAGAGCTCGAGTTCATGTTTTCCAGCGATGTTCCAGATCAGCGCCGCCAACTCGCCGTCCTTGCTCAGCGCGAACTCAGCCAGCTCGGCATGGTGGCGCGCGCGCAGGATTTCCCAGCTCGCCCCCGATTCAAGGTCCAATCGACAAAAGCAAGCCATATCGCTGTCCCGATTGGAGACGGCGAATACAGCGCGCTCGTCCTGAGAGAAGCGCGCGTTTTCAAAGCTGGCGGGCGGGTCATGCGCCGTCAACAGCTGCTCGACTCCGCTATTGGTTTCCAGCAGAACTACGTTGCTGTCGCCACGATAGGCGACGCGCTTGATGAGCAGCCTTGAACCATCGGCGCTGATATCTTCGACAACCGCAGTCCCGCCTGCGCTAGTCAGTTTCTCGGACACGTCAGTATCAATTGCCGTGCGAAAGCAGTCCATCGAATCCGCCAGGTCTCGATTTGACGAATACAAGACGCCCCGTCCGTCCTTGGTCCAGCCTGCCAACCAGTTATTGCTGAGCCCGCCCGCGGTTAAGCGCCGGCGGCCGCCCCCGCCCGGCTGGACGATATAGATCTGCGAATTCATGCCGCCGCCTGGCGCCGCCTCAACCGCGAGCCAAGCGCCATCCGGCGACCATAGTACACGCGAAACCTGCTCTTCAAAGGCGGTCACCGCGGCGGGAAAGCCCCCGCCTGTTGGCAGGCGCCAAACTTGCGGCGCACCGGTCAAATCGCTGACGAAAGCCAACTGCTCGCCATCAGGCGCAATGGATGGCGACCAGCATTTGCCGACCCGCGCCATCAGCTTAATTGACTCGCGGATTGCGAATCCCGTCTCCGGCGTCATGAGCGCTCCTGTCGATGAACAATTGCCAGTGTGACGGTCGCCAGCGTATAGGCGGCGGCGCCAAGCCATAGCACGGCGCTGAAACCGGCTGTGATTGAGAGCGCGACGGCGGCGACCGAGCCGACAAGGGTCATCAAGCCATTAATGCTCCAGGCCAGCGCCACCTGGCGCCCCCCGTCATTGCCGACCAGCGTCAAAGCCTGCGGAAAGGGCGCGCCCATGCACAGCGACAGCGGCAGCAGCGACAGCGCCGCGATTGAGCCGCGCGCCACGAGACCATGCGCCTGGAAATGATCGCTGAGCGGCGACCAGAGCCAAGCCCATATAATGGCGAGCAGCACGATAGCCGCCGGCGCCAACTGCGGACGGCGTTGGATCAATCCGCGTGATATCACCTGGCTCAGTCCGCTGCCGATGCCGCCGCCCACAAGAAAGGTGACGAGAACGAGCGTAATCGCGACGGTCGGGTGGCCGAGGAAGAGCCGCGTCTGCTGGATGGCATAAATCTCCAGCGCGATGAAACCGATGCCCAACACGGCGAATAAAAAAGGATAGCCGCGCTGCGTCGGCCGCTCGCCCACGCGCAGCCTGCTGAAGACTGCCAGCGCCACGGCGGCAAATGCGGCAGCAGCCAAGGCAAGCGGCTGGATGAGACTGGACGGAATGCCCTTCTCAAATTGGAAGAAGTAGGGGCGATCATCTGTGGCGGGCGAGATGTCCGCGTCCGAATCGGCGATTATTGCGTCAAATGCTATGGCGCCGCTGGCAACAGCATCGAGCGGCGGCTGAACCAGGAGATGCGGCAGCAGCAAGGGCGTGAACCCGACATCGCGAGCGATCGCGCCCAGCGCCAGCGAGTCGTCTTCGTCGAATGCGCTCTCGCCAACCAGCAGCAGCGGCGCCGGCGGGCTGCTCTCGCCGTCGATGAAAGCCATCAGATGCAGTAGCGCTTGCTGATCATCCAATCCCTGGCGGCGCAAGGCCGCGAGCGCGGTCGATACGGCGCGCGTCAAGGTCACTTCGTCATAGAGCTTCAGCGCGATCTGCCCGCCTTCATCAAGATGATCCAGATAATCGATGAAGGCTTCTTCGGTATATATCGTATTTTCGCTCAGGGCATAGCCGCCGCGCTCAGCTGCCAGCGTCACCACTTGCGACAGATAGATCAGATCATATTTCTCCCGCGTGCGCCGAAGCGCGCTGCGCCCATCATCGACGATGACTTCGACCTCCGGGCGGTCATAAAGCGCGCCGGTGTAGCCGCGTTGGGCGTCGACCAGGGCGATGCTGGCGGCATTCACCTCGACAGCGACAATGCGCCCCGCCCCGCTATTCAAGGCGAAATATACATCCAGCCCAGCGCCGGGACCGATGATGAAGACGCGCTCGGGCTGTTCGGTGGCGAAGGGGAAGAAGCCTATATCGCCCATGAGTTGGCGTCTTGCCGCTGCCGTCGGCATGACCGACGCGGCGCCGCCATCGACATAAATACGCAGCGGACGTCCCGCGCCGGGATCAACCAGGTCCGTGCGGGCGAAGGCGTCCCAGCGCGTCTGAAGAACCATGCCTCCGTCCGCCAAAGCCGTTACGATCGGTTTCTCATTCGCCAGTTTCGCCGGATCAACTTGCAGAAACGGGCTGCCGGCGTTGACCGCAAAGGCGATACCGGAGACGCCGACTCCAATGACGGCAAGCATTCGATCGCGCCCCAGGGCGAAATAGAGCGCCGCCAGCGAGAAACCCAAAGCCGCAAGCAATATCGCGTTGACCGCGCCAAAGCGGTTCAAGAGCGGGATCGCCAGCAGCGCGCCAACGCCGGCGCCAAGCAAATCGCTCATATACAGCAGGCGGCTGGCTGAAGCATGCGCGCTGAACAAAGCCGATAAAACCCAACCGCAACAGACATAGGGCAGCGCGAGGAAAATCAACAGCAGACCCGGCAATTCAGCGGCGAACCCGGAAACCCCGAAGAGTAATAGCAGAATCGTCGAAATTGCCGCTGCCAGGCTGCCGTGCGACAGTCCAATCCACAGCGTCAATGCGGGGCGCAACGCTGCGATAGCCGCGCCGACGCCGATGCCTAGAATCGCAACTGAAATTATCAGGAAAACATACGGCGGGAAGAAGATGACTGAGAAAAGGCGCGTCAAAGCGATCTCGAGCAGCAGCGCGCTCGCGGATAGAATCGCCGTGCCCAGCAGGCGCTGCGCGGGCTCGTCGACGGGGCTAGCGCCGAAGTTTGGGATCAAGCGCATCTCTCAGCCCATCGCCGAGGAAATTGAAACCCATCACCGTGAAGAAGATCGCCAAGCCGGGGAAGACGCCCATCCAGCCCGATTGGCGGAAGAAGGCCCGCCCCTCAGCCAGCATCCGGCCCCAGCTTGGATCGGGCGGCTGGGTACCCAAGCCGAAGAAACTCAGCGCCGCTTCCGCGAGAATGGCAAAGGCGAGACTTAGCGTAATCTCCACAATGATGGGTGATAGCACATTGGGCAATATATGGGTCAAGAGAATGCGAATATCGCCAGCGCCCATCGCCCGCGCCGCGATGATGAATTCTTCGTTGCGGATGCCCAGCACAGCGCCTCGGGCTATGCGCGCGAAAATGGGGATGTAAACGATGCCGATCGCGATCATGGCGTTGCCAATGCCCTTGCCCAGAGCAGCCATGATGGCAATCGCCAGCAATATGGCGGGAAAGGCGTAGAGCACATCCATCGCCCGCATGATGACCTCGTCGGTGAGCCGGGTGCTGTAGCCCGCAATTAAGCCGAGCCAGGCGCCGACGACCGTCGCCACGGTGACCGCAATAAAGCCGACCTGCAGCGAAACGCGCGCGCCGACGACTACGCGGGAAAAGATATCGCGTCCAAAATCGTCCGTGCCCATCCAGTGCTCAAAGGACGGGTTGGCGAAGCGATCGGAGAAGTCCATCCCGTTGGGGTCATAAGGCGTGATCGCCGGACCAAATAAACCCATTACCACAACAATCAGCAATACAAATGCCCCGAACATCGCCAGGCGATGCCGCAGCAGACGGCGAAAAGCATCGCGCCAAAGCGTATTCGCTGGCCCCAGGGGCGCGTCAGTTAATGGTCCGCGAGCGCTAAGCGATTCTGCAACGGACAAGAGCAGGTCTTTCTACTACGCGTATTCGATCCGTGGATCGAGAAGAAAATACAAGAGATCGACAAATAAATTGACCAGCGTGACCAAGATCGCCACCACCATAACAGCGCCCTGCAATAGCGGATAATCGCGTTCTTCAACTGCGTTGAACGCCAGCCGACCCAGCCCGGGCCAAGAAAAGACCACCTCGACAATGACAATGCCGCTGAACAGCGCCGTGATTTGCAAGCCGATGATAGTCACGATATTGATCAAAGCATTGCGCAGCGCATGACGCATGATGACCGTGCGCTCGTTCAGCCCTTTGGCGCGCGCCGTCTGCACATAATTGGCGTTGAGCACATCAAGCATGGCGCTGCGGATGAAGCGCGTCTGGATCGATGCGCTGACGAAACCGGCGGTGAAGGCGGGCAAGACAATATGCGCCAGCCAGTCGCCAGCATCTTCCCAGATTGGCGTATAACCGCTCGGCGGCAGCAGCTCCAGATTCAGTGAAAAAACGATGATGAGCAAGATGCCCATCCAAAACGAGGGGATGGACACCCCGATTTGGCTGAATACCGTGGCGATGATGTCGATGGCGCTGCCGGGCTTAAGCGCCGAGATGATGCCGATAGGAAAGGCGATGACCAAACCAATCACCAATGAGACAATCGCCAGTTCAAAAGAAGGACCAATTCGACCATGCAATTGCGGCGCCACCTCCTGCCCATTCAGCAGGCTCTGCCCGAAATCGCCGCGCGCCGCTTTGGATAGCCAGGTCAAATACTGTTCGAAAAACGGGCGGTCGAGACCAAGTCGATCGCGCAATCCGGCGACTGATTCATCGCTGGCGTATGGACCTAGAATGACCCGCGCCGGATCGCCCGGGACAATCTGCATGATCATGAATACAACAAAGGTGATGCCCAGCACGACTACCAATGCCAAGAGCAGTCGCTGTACGACGTATTGATAATTCAAAGCGAGTGTCCCTCGCGCGTCAGCAGCGCGTCATCTGAGGGGAGGAAAGGGGCGCGACCGGCGTGAAGCGGATCGCGCCCATAAGTTGCTTAGCCTTCGAGATAGGTGTTCATGTAGAGATTGGCGTTGTCCGAGCGCAAGACGTAGCCTTGCACCCGCGGGCTCATGGCGCGCGTGAAAGCCGGGTTGTAGAAGTAGACATAGGGCACGGCATCCACGAGAATCTGGTTCGCCTGTTCATAGATGGCGTAACGCTCGTCAAAGTCGGATACCTGCCGCCCCTGCTCGACCAAAGCGTCGAAATCGGGATTGCTGTAGCCGGTGAAGTTGAAGACCTCATCCGTGCGATGCTGCAGGTAGAAGTAGTGCTCGACATCAACTAATCCATTCCAACTGCAGATATAGCCATCGTAGCGGTAATTGCCCTCGAGCTCCAGCCATTCAGCCCACTCCGGCGCGTTGATGGTGGTGGTGATGCCGACGGCAGCCAACTGCGCCTGCAAGACCTGCGCCTGGCGCACCGTGTCCTGATAAGTCGAGGTGGGCATCAGCTCCATCTCGAAGCCGTCAGCCAAGCCCGCTTCCGCCAGCAGCGCCCGCGCCTTGTCCGGGTCGTAGGAATAGGGCGCATAATCGAAATGCCAGGGGCTGCCCGTATCAATCGGACCGCCATAAAGCGGCGTGCACAAACCAAAGTCGCCGGCGGCGCAGAGGTCGTCGCGGTTGATCGCGTAGGCGATCGCTTGGCGAACGCGGGCGTCGTCAAAGGGCTCGCGCGTCAGGTTTAAGCCGATGTATTTGTATGCCAGCGCTGGCGACACAAGCATATTGACGTCAGGATTATCCTGCAATGCCTGCACCGATTGCGGCGCGATGCTGGTTACAAAATCCACCTCGCCGCCGAGCAATGCCGCTTCGCGCGCGGCTTCTTCCTGGATCACGGTGATTTCAACGGCGTCTAGCAAGGGCAACCCCTCTTGCCAGTAGTTTTCGTTTTTGGCCAGCCGCATGCTGATCGTGCCATCGAGGTCTTCGACGGTGAAGGGACCGGTGCCAATCGGCACGACGATGACGCCGTTTTCATCCACGCTGTCGGGATGCACGATGGACGTGGAGCGAGCCGCCAACAGGACCGGCAATATCGCGTTCGGTTCCGGCGTGGTCACGCTAACCGTGTGGCTGTCGACCGCCTCCCAAACCGCATCAGGTCCCCCAACCGAAGCGACGCGGCCTGAGCCGGTTTCGGGATTGATAATGCGGTTCATCGAGAACACCACATGTTCCGATGTCATGGCGTCGCCATTGGAGAAATGAACGCCATCGCGCAGATTAAAGGTCCAGGTCAAGCCATCGTCCGATTGCGACCAGTCGGTGGCCAAGAGCGGCGTCAATTCGATATTGTCATTGTTGGTCGTTAGCGATTCGACAACATTCGCCAACACATAAAAGCTGGAAACCGTGCTGGCGACGTGCGGGTCCAAGCCTGTCCATTCGGCGTCATGGGCGGCGCTCAGCACCTGCTCCGACATCTGCGCCGAAGTCGAGAAGCTAATGCCCAAGACGATCGCGACAAGCAAGACAAAGGGCGCTATCAGTTTGAGTTTCTTCATCCTATTCTGCCTTTCTGTTTTATCGAGCGTTCTCTAAGGTAATCCGCTGAGACGCGCGGCGCGGCCAACAAATTGCGCATCGCGCCGAACGATGCGGAATACGTCTGGGGAATATACTATGCGCCTAAAACTCTGTCAAATCAGCGCGCAGCCGGTAGTGTATCCATTTCGGTTGGAATTCAAATGAGCCAATTTCAGTTTCACCACAAAGGAAATAAAAACACAAGGAAAAGACTAATTCCCTTATGATTCTCGGTGTACTCGGTGGTGAAGTTTTTTCAATTTCCACCGACTTCGATACACTACCCGAAAAAGGGAAGTGGCGATTATCGTGGATATGATTCTCTTTGCGAACACGACACTGGTTTTTTCACCATAGAGAACACAGAAGTAAACGCAAGTAAGTCATGCGAAAAAGGGCGATGCTAATCTGATTCGAAATCTGTAGGGGCGAGACTTGTCTCGCCCACTATGTCGCCATTGTACATGTGGGCGACTCAAGAGTCGCCCCTACGACGTTCCTTCATTTTGTTGCATTATTTTATTGGACTTACTGAGGGCGCAGAGAATTTCTTGGTCGT
>JAJEGA010000029.1 GCA_022820125.1 Anaerolineae bacterium
TATCGAAGTCGGTTGGAATTCACGTCAAGCGTAATATTCTTTCAGCGTCGACATCATCCTTTAGCGAAAATTGTAGGGGCGATTCTGTGAATCGCCCGCCGGAGATTATCAAGCGGACGAGCCACGTGCTCGCCCCTACAGATGCTTGAATGATGATGTTTTCTATATTCAACCGAAATGGATACACTTCCAGCAGGCGCGGCCCGGTTGCCTATTCGAGCGATAATGTTTTATACTTGCTAGCGTATACTCGCCACTCCGATCGTTGACTGAAGGGTCAACCGCCGATGCTCCGATTCATCATAAACCGGCTGCTCTCATCAATTTTCATACTTTTTGTCATCACGGTAGTAGCCTTCACCATTATTCAATTGCCGGAAGGCGACTTCGCCGAAGTGTACAAGGCGGAGTTGATCGGGCTGGGGGGCCAATCGGAAGAACAAGCGGAAGAAGCAGCCAACAAACTGCGCGACAAGTATGGCTTGCTTGATCCGCTGCCGGTTCAGTACCTGAAATGGATCGGCGCAATCGTGCTGCGCGGGGATTTCGGCTGGTCGTTTTCGCAGCGGGTGGATGTCAGCGATTTGCTGGCGCAGCGCCTGCCGCGCACTATCGGCATCGCGCTGGCCGCCCACGCTATTTCTTCGCTGGTGGGCATCTTGGTGGGCATCTATGTGGCCAACCGGCAGTATAGCATCGCCGACAATGTAGCGGCTACATTCGCCTTCCTGGCGACATCTGTGCCCCGTTTCTCGCTGGCTTTGATCATCGTCTATTTTCTCGCCTTCGGCTTGAATTGGGAGCACGTTTCCGCTCTGCATTCGCCGGAGTTTCGTTATGCCGACTGGTCGATCGCAAAGGCAATCGATCTACTCAAGCATGTCGGTCCGGTAATTTTGATCGCGGGTTTGGGCGGCGTGGCGCGAAATATGCGGGTGATGCGCGGCAACCTGCTGGATGTGCTCAATCAGCAGTATGTGACGACGGCGCGCTCAAAGGGCTTGGAAGAACGCAAGGTGATCAATCGGCATGCGGTGCCTAACGCGCTGCATCCCATCATCGCTTATCAGGGTACGGTGCTGCCTTATATGTTTCAGGGCGAATTGGAAGCCGCAATCGTCTTTGGCATCCCCACGATAGCGCCGATGTTCGTCGAGGCGCTGCTGAAAGAAGACGTTTTCCTTTCCGGCAGCATCATGCTTTTATACGGCATTTTGTTAATCGCAGGCAATTTTATCGCCGATATGGTGCTGGGCTTGTTGGACCCGCGCATCACCTTTAGTTGATGGCGGATAGGGTTAAGGTGCAAGAGATCGACGTTCACGAAGAGTTGATAGAAGAAGAGCTGGAAGAGAGCAGCGACGCTTACTTGCAGCTTGTCTGGCAGCGCTTTAGCCGCAGCCGGGCAGCCATCGTCGGCGGGCTGATGGTCGTCATGCTTATTGTGCTGGCGATATTTCCCGAGTTTTTCTCGCCCTATAATTTGTACGAGTCGTCCCTGGGCGATTCCTATACGCCGCCGACGCAGATTCGCTTTTTTGATTTGGACGGCAACTTCAGCCTTCAGCCATTTGTTTACAAGCAGGAATTGGAAATAGACCCGGTCACCTATCAAGCGCGGCCGAAGATTGATCCGGATAATCGCTATAATGTGCAGTTCTTCGCGCGCAGTTGGGAATACGAGCTCTTTGGCCTCATCAAAACGGATCTGCATCTATTTGGCTTGGACACCGATGACGTGCGGCTGCATCTGCTGGGCACGGATCGCTTCGGGCGCGACTTGTGGGGGCGGATTTGCCTGGCGGGGCGGGTGTCGCTCTCGTTGAGCATATTGGCGGCGCTGATCGCGATTGTGGTCGGCTCATCGGTTGGCGTTATTTCCGGCTATTATGGCGGCGCCATCGACAATGTGATGCAGCGATTTGTCGAAGTGGTGATGTCCTTCCCGGAGTTGCCGCTGTGGATGGCGCTGGTGGCGGTGATACCAAAGACCTGGTCCGGCGAGCAGCGTTTCCTGATGATGGTTTTTATATTTCCCTTCTTGCGCTGGGCGGTGCTGGCGCGCGAGGTGCGGGGCAAGGTGCTTTCGCTGCGCGAGACCGACTTCATCCTGGCGGCGAAAGAACAGGGCGCCAGCGACCTTCGGATTATTTTCAAGCATTTGTATCCCAACACGCTCAGCCATGTCATCGTGGTTCTGACGCTGATGATCCCGCAGATCATTTTGGCGGAGGCTTTTCTGAGCTTCCTGGGCATCGGCATTCAAGAGCCGCTGACAAGCTGGGGCTTCTTGATGAAGAGCGCGCAGAGCCTGGAGACGCTGGGGCAGAACACCTGGATATTGACGCCGGTGATCTTCATCGTGGTGGCGGTGCTGGGGCTGAACTTCCTGGGCGATGGCTTGCGCGACGCGGCTGACCCCTATTCGAATCTGTGATGGGAGACGTCGACGCATGACTAACCCAGCCCCACTAAATCCCTCCCAAGGCGTTGGGGGCAACATTATCCTCAAAGTGAACGACCTGAAGATGCACTTTCCTTTGCGGCAGGGCTTGTTGCAGCGGCGCGTCGGCACGATCAAGGCGGTTGACGGCGTCAGTTTTGAACTGGGCGAGCAAGAAGTGATGGGGCTGGTCGGCGAGAGCGGCTGCGGCAAGACGACCGTCGGGCGCGCGCTGCTGCGCCTCTATGACCCGACCGGGGGCGAGGTGCTGTTTCACCGCGCCGATGGCAGTTGGGTGGATGTCGCGAAGCTCAGCCGCAAGGAGATGAAGGACCTGCGCAAAGAGATGCGCATGATCTTTCAGGATCCCTTCAGTTCGCTCAATCCGCGGCTGACGGTGCGCGATATCATCGCTGAGCCGCTGGTGATTCACGGCGAGGCCTCAGGCGAAGCGATGACGGCGCGCGTGGCTGAATTGATGGAAGCGGTCGGCTTGAAGCCGGCTTATATGGGGCGCTATCCGCATGAGTTCTCCGGCGGGCAGCGGCAGCGGATCGGCGTGGCGCGGACGCTGGCGCTCAATCCGCGGCTGATCGTGGCTGATGAACCGGTGTCGGCGCTGGATGTCTCGGTGCAGGCGCAGGTGCTCAATCTCTTGCAGACCTTGAAGGACGAGCTGCGGCTGACCTTTATCTTCATTTCCCACGATCTGTCCGTGGTCGAGCATATCTGCGACCGAATCGCGGTGATGTATGTTGGCAAGTTGGTCGAGCTGGCGCCGACTGATGAGCTGCTGCGCAACCCGCGGCATCCTTATACCGAAGCTTTGGTGTCGGCGGTGCCGCCGGCTGATCCGCTGATCAAGATGGAACGGATCATCCTGGAAGGCGATGTGCCTAGCCCGGCGAATCCGCCGACGGGCTGCGTATTCCATCCGCGTTGCCGGTACGCCCAGGATATCTGCCGCGAGCAGGAGCCGCCAGTGGTCGAGATTGGAGCGGCGCATAGCGCGCGCTGTCACTTCGCCGATGAGTTGGAATTGCAAGGAGTGGTTGATGGCTACCCCCCCTAAATCCCCCCCGAAGCATCAGGGGGGACTTCAACCCGCTTTAGCAGAAAGTCGTCTGTTCGCGGTGCTGGCTTATATTCTGCCGGTCATCGGCGGCGTGATCGCTTTGATCGCCGATGGGGAAAATCGGCTGACGCGGGCGCACGCGCGGCAGAGCATCGGCGCCGTCCTCGCGCTGATCCTGGCATTCTTCGCCTGGGCGGCCGGCGGTTACGTCTTGAGTTTGATTCCCATTGCCGGACCGATTCTGGCGATAGCGCTGTTCTCGCTGGTCATCGCGATGGCGGTTTTTCTGGCGGCGAATTGGCTGGTCAGCCTGGCGATGGCGCTGCGTGGCGCGGAACGGACGATTCCCTTCGCCAACCGCATCGTCTTGCGTCTCTTTGGCGCTGAATCCAATTTGAAGTCGAGCGAATGACGAGGCGCTGGATTGACGCTGCTGCCGCAATTGCGCGAGGAAGTTTGCCGGCTCCACGCCGAATTGCCGAAGAACAACCTGGTGGCTTGGACGAGCGGCAATATCAGCGCGCGCGATCCGACGACCGGGCTGGTGGTGATCAAGCCAAGCGGATTGCGCTTTGATGATTTGACCCCCGCCAGCATGGTTGTCACCGACATAAATGGGCAGGCTGTCGATGGCGATCTGGCGCCCTCCTCCGATACCGCGTCGCACTGTTATATTTACCGTCACATGCCGGCGGTTAATGGCGTGGCGCATACGCATTCGCGCTACGCGACGGCTTTCGCGGTTGCGGGCGAGGCGATCCCCTGTTTGACGACGGCGATGGCTGATGAATTCGGCGGCGAGATCCCTTGCGCCGGCTTCGGCTTGATCGGCGGCGAGGAGATTGGGGCGCTGGTCGTCGAGACGCTTGCGGGTCATCGGAGCCCGGCGGCGCTGCTGCGCAGTCACGGCGTATTCACGATTGGCGCTAGCGCCGAGGCGGCGGTGAAAGCGGCGGTGATGACCGAAGACAACGCCGCCATCGTCTGGACGGCGCGTCAGTTGGGTGAGGCACTGCCGATATCGCAAGGGGATATCGACCGCTTGTATGAGCGCTATCAAAATGTGTATGGGCAGCGGTGAAAGCCATTTAACTACAGAAGTAGAACAAAGTAAGTAATGCGAAAATGTGCGATGCTAATCTGATTCGAGATCTGTAGGGGCGAGACTTGTCTCGCCCACTATGTCGCCATTGTACATGTGGGCGACTCAAGAGTCGCCCCTACGACGTTCCTTCATTTTGTTGCATTATTTTATTGGACTTACTGAGGGCGCAGAGAATTTCTTGGTCGT
>JAJEGA010000118.1 GCA_022820125.1 Anaerolineae bacterium
ACTTCGCGACCGTCTTGGGGTTGATGCCATACCGCTTGGCCAGTTTATTTATGCTCTCTTGACTATTTTGTATAGCTCGGCGGGTTGCCTCTGTCGTTGTGGCGCGAGGGTGAAGTATCTGTCCCATAGGGCATCCTTTTGACTATATGATAGTACACCATTATAATCCGAGACTATACATCTACGCGACCTGACCTGTACAGTTCTCGCCTTGTTTGACAATGTAGGGGCGACCTATCAGGTCGCCCGCCGACAATTACAACGTCGCCTGTAGGGGCGAGCCATTGGGTCGCCCGACATGGAGCGTATCGCTTGTCCGCTCATACATTGACCGCCGCTAAGAAACCGCAGCCTTTCTCCTTCGGGGACTGGTGGTCGCGCAATCAGCGCAAGGTCATTCCCTACATCTTCCTGGCGCCCTTTCTGCTTTCATTCGCGATCTTCACCGTTTACCCGGCCGGCGTCGCCCTCTTCTTGAGCTTCCAGCGCACGCGCGGATTCCAGCAAGCGGAACAAGGCGGCGGGGTCGTGCTCGAATACAAGGGCTGGGCGAATTACGAGCGCCTGCTGACCAAGGACAAGCGTTTTCGCGAAGCCATGATCAATGGCGCCGAATTCTGGCTGGGCACCTTGCTGGTGCAGATGCCGCTGGCGCTGGCCGTGGCGCTGGCTCTGAACTCGCCGAATATACGCTTCAGAGTATTGGGGCGATTAGCCTTCTTCGCGCCCTATATCACCTCGGCCGTCGTCGTCGGCTGGATATTTAGATTTGTCTACGACCAAAATTTCGGCTGGATGAATTCGGCGTTGGCGCAATTGGGCATAGAAGGCCCCGCCTGGATTCGCGATGTCAATTTCGTGATGCCGTCGCTGATTATCCTCGGTTTGTGGACCTGGGTCGGCTTTAACTCGCTCTTCTTCCTGGCCGGCTTGCAGAATGTGCCCGATGATCTGAAGGAAGCGGCGCGCATCGACGGCGCGAGCACCATCCGCGTCTTCTGGCATATCACGATACCTTTCCTGCGCCCGGTATTCGTCTTCGTGGTCGTCACCGGCGGCATCGGCTCCTTCAGCCTCTTCAGCCAGCCCTACCTGCTGTTGGATTTCCCCAACACCGGACCCTTCGATAGCGGCTTGTTCCCGCTGATGTATCTCTACGACATGGGTTTCTTGAATATCCGTATGGGTTATGCCTCGGCGATAGGTTATATTTTGACCGTGGTCATCCTTATCATCACCGGCATGCAGTTGCTCTTGTTCCGTCTGTGGAAGGTCTGAGGAAACATGTTTAAGTCGGAACGCAAAAGCGCAATGGGCGCCAGCCGGGTCAATATCCTGTCTATGAACACCATTGTGCTCGTCGGCGTTTTGCTCTGCGCGATTCCCTTCGTCTATATGATTTCAGCGAGTTTCCGCCGCGAGGGCGATCTTTATAAGCTGCCGGTGACGGTCTATCCGCGCGAATGGACCATGCACAATTTCCATACGCTTTTCGACAAGACGGAATATGTCCGCTGGTACGGCAATACCATCTTCACCGCCAGCATCCGCACGGTCCTCGGCGTCTATTTGGCCGCTTTGGCCGGCGCCGCCTTCGCCAAATATGAGTTTCGCTTCAAGCGCTTCTTTTTCTTCCTTGTCCTGGCGACATTAACGCTGCCCTTCCACATGCTGCTGATACCGCTTTTTCTATTGATGCGCGATTTTGGCTGGGTGGATAATTATCTCGCCATCATCGTGCCCGGGATGGTGAATGCCTTCAACATCTTCCTCATGCGCCAATACATTGAGTCGGTACCCAGTGAACTCATGGACGCCGCGCGCATCGACGGCGCCTCAGAAATCGGCATGTTCCACCGCATCATTCTGCCGCTGGTGCGCCCGGCCCTCGGCGTCGTCGGCATCCTCACCTTCGTCTGGACCTGGAACGATTTCCTCTGGCCCCTCGTCGTCCTGCATGATGACGCGAAGTACCTGCTCTCCAACGGCATTGCCACCATGGATGGACCCTACGAAGTCGAAACCGGCGCGATCATGGCCGGCTCCTTCCTCGCGACCCTGCCCATAATCATCATCTTCATCTTGATGCAGCGGCAAATCATCGCCGGCCTCACGCAAGGGGCGATCCGCGGTTGACTATCCATACGGAAGAACGCTGTAGGGGCGAGACTTGTCTCGCCCGCCTGACGCTACGTTTTCGCGTTGCGCCGGCTAACCCATCCGCAAATCAGAATACTTGCCAGACCGCTCCTGGACGCGCCTATGACTGAACGCCTCGTTTTTCAGCCGGATGCTGCCCTCAGCCTGCAGCGCGGCATCAATCTGATCGTTGACGCCATCCGCCCCACCCTCGGTCCGGTCACGCGCGCGGTCGCCGTCAGTCAAGCGCTGGATAACAAGCCGCCGGAGCTGCTCGACAAAGGCGGGCTCATCGCGCGGCGCATCAGCGACCTGCCCGATCGCGATGCCGATATGGGCGCCATGCTGCTGCGGCAGATGCTCTGGGGTCTCTATGAAGAATGCGGCGATGGCACAGCGACTGCCGCCGTCATCTTCCAGTCGATTTACAACGACGGGCTGCAATACCTCGCCGCCGGCGGCAACGCCATGCGCCTGCGGGAGCATTTGCGCCTTTGCCTGAATGCAATCCTGCGCGCGCTGGACGATATGACGCAGCCGGTCGCCGGCAAAGATCAACTGGCGCAGCTGGCGGAGTGCATCTGCCACGACCGCGAGCTGGCTGAGAAGCTGGGCGAAATCTTCGACTTCATCGGCGAACACGGTCAGCTTGATGTGCGACGCGGGCACACCCGCGCCATCGAGCACGATTATATGAAGGGCATGTATTGGCGGCGGGGCGCGGCCTCGCGGGAGATGCTGCGCGGCGGCAAAGAGACTGATCGCATCGTCATGAACAACTGCGCGATCCTTCTCAGCGATCTCGACATTGAGGGCGTGACTGACCTGCTTCCCGTCATCAATATGCTGACGCGGTCGGGCGCGAAGGCGCTGCTGCTGGTCGGCGAGAGGTTCTCCGAATCGGTCATCAACTTCATCCTCGCCAACAAAAAGCCGGAACAGTTCCGCATAGTGGCGGTCAAGACGCCTGGCAGCACCGATGAAGAGCGGCGCGCTCACTTGAGCGACATGGCGGTGATGACAGGCGCGATTCCTTTATTCAAGGCGGCCGGCGATACACTGGCGACCGCAGCGGGACGCCCCAAAGCACGCGATGGTCTTGATCCGGCGAATCAACCACGGCGGAGTTATCTGGGTCAGGCAAGACAAGTCTGGGTCGAGCGCACGCTGTTCGGCTTGGTATCGGACCGTGAGGATCAAGCGGAACTCACCGAGCGCCTGGCTGATCTGCTGGAGCAAGTCGAATACGCGATGGATAAGGATACTGAAGCCTTCTTGCGCGAGCGCATCGGCAAGATTCTGGGCGGCGCCGCCATCTTGCGCATCGGCGACGCCCTGCCCGCGCGGATGGACAGCCGCATCGCCATTGCCAAAGAGACGGCGAAATCGCTGCGCCGCGCCATCCGCGACGGCATCGTGCCGGGCGCTGGACTTGCCCTTCTGGCTTGCCGCGCCGCGCTGAAGCAAGCGCCCGATCCCCCCGCTGCGGACGACAGTGACGCGCGCGCCGCCCAGCGCCTTCTGCTGCGCGCATTGGAAGCGCCGATACGGACGATCTGCTTCAACGGCGGCTTCGAGTCAGCCAAGGTCGCTGAGTTGGATGGCGAAGCTCCCGGGCGCGGCATCGACATCCGCAGCGGCGCCATCGTCGATGTCATGGATGCTGGCATCATCGATGTCGCGTCCGTCACCAAAGCAGCCGTCCGAAGCGCGGTGACCAGCGCCGCCCTCGCGCTGACCATTGATGTGCTGCTGCATCATGCGCAGCCGGAAGAGACCTATACGCCATGACGCCGATCGGCGCTTCGCCCCTCTGTTGGACACAAGCGCATCGTCCGTTAAGATATTCATGAGGGTAGCGCCATCACGGAGATACGGCAGCGTGTTGTCTTTGCGTCTATGGCGAACAATCGCCGAAGTTGATATCCAGGATCCTATTGTCCGGCGCGTCAGTCAGATTCGGAAGCCCGCCGCCCGCTCGCTGCCGCGCGCAAGGCCTCCGCGGCTGCTCTGGCTGATCGCCCTGGTTGCAATCGCTCCCTCCGTGTTCATGGCGCCCCAGCTGCTGGCGCTGGCGCTGGCGCTGCCAATCGTCATGATCACGCTGGCAGTCGCGGCGCCCGTCTTGCTGCCCGCCCTCATTTGGTTCGCCGGCGCGTATCACACGGGCGAAATCATCAGAGGCATCCAGCGCGAGAAACATCAGAATACCTATGATCTCATCTGCGCCTCGACGCAAGGCAAACTCAAGGCCAGTTGGTCTTTCGCCACCGGCATGCTTCATCGCGGCGGCGCCTTCCTCCCACTGACTTGGGGCGCGCGCGCGTCCTTGCGCCTCGGTCTGGCCGCGCTCATCGGATTAACCGTCTGTACGCTGCTCTTCGCGCTCGGCGGCGCCGCCAGTTTCGGCATCGAGCAGATTCGCCTGCTCGCGCTGCCGCTGCTGGCCTTGGCGGTTTACTACACCAATATGACGCAGGCTTTCACGCTCGCTCACATCATCGGGCTGCTGGCCAGCAGCTTCGATTGGGCGAGACGCGATGCGATGCTGGTCGGTCTGGTATTGTATGTCGCCCTCAGTTCGCTGCCCTTGCTTGGCGCCGCGCTGGCTTACGTCCCATTCCGCTGGCTGGTCGTCGAGCCGCATCCGGCGGCGCTGCTCTTGGTCGAGGCGCTGGCGCTGCTGCTGATTATCGCGGTGCGCGAGCTGGCCGTCGTGGCGCTGTGGTCGGCGCTGAAGCGGCGGATGAATTCGCGCTTGGGGGAGGTCGGACGCGGGGAGACGTTGCGGCGGGATGCGGCTTGGGCTGTGATCTAAAGCCACCTCAGTTCATTTACTCCATTGAGTCGATGGCCATCACCCGCTCATAACTCTCGCGCGTATCCACATCCAGCAGCACACCCCCATCCGCCACATCCACCAGCCGCAGACGCTCCCGCGCCGCCTCAATCACATCCCGCGGCCTCGCCCCCGCCGGCAAAGCCAGCATCGCCCCCCAATAGGCGCGATCCAGCAGCACCGGATGTCCGCGCCGGCCATTGAATCGCGGCGCCACATTCCAACCGGCATCATGCGCCGCCAGCAATTGGGCGATCACGTCGACTGGCACACATGGCATATCAGCCGGCTGTATGAAACATCCCGCCAGGTTAAGCGGCAGCGCGCTTAAGCCGACCTTGACCGACGACAGCATCTCGCCGGTGGCGTAATCGGGATTGTGAACGCAGACGACGTTGAGGTCATTCACCGCCTTGCGCGCCTGAGCGGCGTCGCGGCCCGTCACGACGAAGACGTTTCCGGAACAGACCCGGCCGAACTTGGCGGCGACATGGCGCACGATCGGGCTTCCATCGCGCCAGGGCAGCAGCACCTTGTTCTCCACCATTCGGGAGGACAAGCCTGCGGCCAACACGATCACGCCGTAACCTTCCCCCCATTGCGATGGGGGGACCGAGGGGGGTTGGCTCTCAGCCATCCGTCATGCTGCGCGGCATCGGGCGTTCGGCGATATCTTTCAGCAAGCCGCCATGCCCCATCGAAACCAGATTGGCGCGAGTCAGGCGTTCACCGCTGAGCAAGCGCGGCAAGATCCAGTCGATGACATTGGTCTTCGGCGATTTGATGCAACCGGGCGCGCCGACCACCGGCACATCGCCCAGGTAGCCCAGCATCAGCAGCGTGCCCGGATCCACCGGCACCCCGTGCAGGGTGATGCTCCCGCCAGCCAGCATCAGCGCGGACGGCGCCACATCTTCGCGGTCGATGATCGCCGAGATGCCCGCTACCAGAATCATGTCGGCGCTCGATTGCGCTCGTATCGCCTCCGCGATTGATCTCGCATCGTGCAATGTATAGGTCGGCTCAAGCAGTTCGCTGCCCCAGCCCTCGATCCGCTTTCGCACTGGCGCGTGAAAGCTCTTCATCAGTCGCTCGCGGGTTGATTCGGCGCCGGAGACAATCAGCGCCACGCGCATTCGCTGCAAGGGCCGCAGCTGCAAGACGTTCCCGCTTGCTTCGGCGATGCGCTCCACATCGACCACCCGCGCCGCCGGCACGCCAAAGGGCACGACCTTGACCAGCGCCACCATCTCGCCGACATCAACCAGGGTAAATTCGCTTAAGGTCGCGATGGTGATGCCATCGTAGATATTGTTGATTTGTTCAAGGCGGGGCACATCCACATGCAGGACGCCGCGTTCGCCCGCGGTGAGGTTCGCCCGGCCCACGCCCGGCGCGCGCATCCGAACATGAGCGCCGGCCACGGCTGCGCCGATGCGTTCGGCGGCGGCGTCCTCGTGCAGGTCGGCCTCGCTCAACTGCGTCACCGTGACGCGCTCCAGCCCCAGTTGACGCAGCGTCTCCAAGTCCGATTCGACCAGACGCCGCCCTTTATTCAGGACCAGCTTGCCCACGCTGTCGTAGAGTTTGTGCGCCAGAATCGCGCCGACCGCCTGGTCAATCGGCGCTTCGCCGAACTTCATTGTGGACGACCTTGCGCCCCAACTGGCTGCCCGTTGCGCACGGCGATGATCTCCGCCAGGATGCAGACGGCAATCTCTTCCGGCGTGCTCGCGCCGATGTCGATGCCGATGGGACTGCGAATTTGCGCGATGAGCTCATCGCTCAAGCCCGCTTCCTTCAGCCGAGCGACGCGCTGCCGATGCGTGCGGCCGCTGCTCAAAACGCCGACATAGGGGATATTCGCCGGCAGCGCCGTAATCAGCGCCCGGTCGTCGATCTTGGGATCGTGCGTCAAAACGGCGAGATAAGCGCTCCGATCCAAACCCAGCTGCGGCAAGGCTTTGTCGGGATAGCTATGGGTGATATTGGCGACATCGGGGAAGCGCTCCTCGGAGGCGAAAGCGGCGCGCGGATCAACAATCGACACGCGGAACCCGACCTGCCGCGCCATCGCCTGCAGCGGTATCGCCACGTGCACGCCGCCGATGAGAATAAGGTGGGGGCGCTCAATTTGCATATCCACCATGACGCGCTCGCCACCTATCACGGTTACGCCGCTCTTGTGGCTCTCCGCCGCGGCTGACCGCATTGCGTCGAGCAGATCGTCGCTGAGATTTGGACTGCGATATATGACCTCGCCAGCGTTATCGAGCATGACTTTCTCGCCGATGCGCGCGCCTTCCAAAAACGTAACAGTAACGCCAAAATTGTCGTTCAGCGCCAATTCCGCCAGCGCATCCCACCACATGGCATCCAGCGGCTCGACGAAAACTTCGATGCTGCCGCCGCAAGTCAAGCCGACCTCCCAAGCCATATCGTCAGCCACGCCGAATTTTAGCAGGCGCGGTCTGCCCTCGCCTAATCCAGCCAGCGCTTCTTCGACGACAGCGCCTTCCACGCAACCGCCGCTGACCGAGCCGATCATGTTCATCTGACCGGTTATGCCCATCTTCGAACCCACGCGGCGCGGCGCCGAGCCCCAAGTCTCGACCACGGTCGCCAGCGCAACCGCGCGCTCTTGCGCCAGCCAACGATTCATGGTCTCCAGGATATCGAGCATCATCCCTCCCGCTAAGCCAGATAACGCTGGCGGTAGATTTCCGCGCTGGGCCGCCGGCTAAGGTTTTGCAGCGCCTTTACGATGACTTCCAGATTGGCCAAGTTGGTGATTGGCAAAAAGTCATGCACATAAGGCAGCAGCGCCTGCGCGCCGCGCGTCAGCGGCTCGTACTCCGGCACATCCAGCAGCGGATTGAGCCAGATCAGCCGCCGGCAAGAAAGCTGCAAACGCGCCATCTCCCGGTGCAGCAGCGGTATATCGCCGCGGTCCCAGCCATCGGTGATCAGCATCACCACCGCGCCCCGCCCCAGCACCCGCCGCGACCAGGTCCAGTTGAAGCGGTGCAGGCATTCGCCCGTCATCGTGCCGCCGCCCCACTGCAGCACCGTCCCGCCGATATCTTCCAGCGCGTCATCGACATTCTTCTGCCGGATCTGCCGCGTGATTCGCGTGATGTCGGTGCTGTAGACAAAGGACTCAACCTGATACAACGAAAGCGCCAAAGTGTGCATGAAGTGCAGCAGCACGCGGGTATAACGCTCCATGCTGCCGCTGATATCACAAAGCAGCACGACCGGACGCGGCTTCTCTTTGCGCCGATGCGTCGGCAGCTGCGTCACATCGCCGCGCTTGCGGATCATGTCCTTCATCAGGCGGCGCATATTGATCGCCCGCCCTACCCCCTTCTCGAAGCGGCGCGTCCGGCGCATGCCCAGCGAGTCCGGCATCTTGGCGATGACGCGCTTCGCCATCTCCAGCTCCTCCCCGGTCATCTCGGCGAAGTCCTTGCGTCGCAGGCGCTCCTGCCGGCTATAGGTAGGGACAAGGGCAATCATGCTCGAATCAAGTTCGTCGGCTTTCGCGCCGTTCTCGCTCGGGCTCGATTCCAGCGGCGGCAGAAACTGCGTCTTCTTCTTGCGCCGCTCCTCGCCCAGCGATTGCAGATTCAAGGTGGTGAAGCCCTCTGACGGTCGCCGCCAAAAGATAGCAAAGGCTTCGTCGAAATAAGCGAATTCCCGCGGGTGGTTCACCAGGTGGCTGCGCAGGGTGAAATAAAAGTCCTGCTTGCGGCCCAACTGAATATGCGCCAGCGCCCGCCCCACATCCATCATGCGGTTTGGCGTCACATTCATGCCCAGCGCGCGGCAAACGCGACCAAAGAGAATGAGATTGTGCGTCAGCTTGCCGCCCTGATAATCATAAGGCGCATCAGCCGGACCCAGATAGACGCCCTTGATGGGCCCGTTTTCCGACATGCCTAAGCCCGCTGCGCCTCAACTTTGGCGCGGTCGATCATATTCTGTATCGTGGTTGGGTCCAGCATCTCGACATCATCCTGATACTTGAGGATCACGCCCAGGGTATCTTGCACCGTCTCCAACGAAAGCTCATTCTGATCGAGCGCGATCAGAGCGGCGGTCCAATCCAGCGTTTCTGCGATGCCAGGCCGCTTGAAAAGCTCCATCGAGCGCATGTCCTGAATGAAGGCGGTGATCTGCCGCGCCAGCATCGGCGCCACATCGGGCGCTTTGCGCTCCACAATATTCAATTCTTTGTGGAAATGGGGATAATCGATCCAGTAGTAAAGACAGCGCCGCTTTAGCGCATCGTGTATCTCGCGCGTGCGATTGGATGTCACCACTACTACCGGCGGCACAGTCGCCGAGATCGTGCCCAACTCCGGAATCGATATCTGAAAGTCCGACAGCAGCTCCAACAGGAAGGCTTCAAACTCCTCGTCCGAGCGGTCCAGTTCATCAATCAGCAACACCGGCGCCGCGCCATCAGCGCTCTGCTCGATCGCTTGCAGCAGGGGCCGCTTGAGCAGGAAACGCTCGGAGAACAATTCGTCCTCCATCTGCTCGCGCGCCAAGCCTTCTCTCTCCATCAAGCGCAGATGCAAGATCTGCCCGGCATAATTCCACTCGTAGACGGCAGTGTTGACATCCAGTCCTTCGTAACACTGCATGCGGATCAGATTCGCGCCAAGCGCCGTCGAAAGCACTTTGGCGATTTCCGTCTTGCCCACGCCGGCATCGCCCTCGAGGAAGAGCGGCTTGCCCGTCTTCAGCGCCAGGTAAATCGCCACCGACAGCCCGCGTTCGGCGATATAATCTTGTTCGTTCAGCGCCGCCTGTAATTCGTCAACAGAATTGTACATTCAGTCCTTCAATTTCCCGTTTCGCCGAGATTCCCTATTCCAAATGAGCTTGTATTCTAGCTTAACCGGTTGAGTATTCGCAGGGCGTATTGAGCCGAGGCGTGGTAAAGCTATTGATTATCGTCCAATGAAGAGAATGGCGCAGTTTTCACCACAGTCTCCCGCAAGTCACGACTTGGTTCACACAAAATAACAAGCCGCGACAATAAGAAGCTGTAGGGGCGTTTGACCCGCTGTGTCTACGCGCGCCGCCGAGTCGCCCCTACAGACGTCTTCCTGGATGAGGTTTGTTAAATAAGAAGAAACTATGCAGCACAGAAGTAGAACAAAGTAAGTAATGCGAAAAAGGGCGATGCTAATCTGATTCGAGATCTGTAGGGGCGAGACTTGTCTCGCCCACTATGTCGCCATTGTACATGTGGGCGACTCAAGAGTCGATCCTACGACGTTCCTTCATTTTGTTGCATGACTTACTTGGAATTACTGAGAACGCGGAGGGCGAACGGATAATCGAAACCTGTAGGGGCGAGCGGCGGTCAGTGTCTACGCGGCCTACGCGACCTACCCAATCCAATCGCGCCACATCTCCGTCCGCGCTTTCCCCATCGCCTTCAGGTAGACGCTCGCCTTGCCATAGAAAATCAGCAGCGCTTCCCGCAAAATATCCAGGCTTATAGGCAGCGGCACTTCGTAGCCGTCGCGGTCCATCTTCTTGTCCGCGACATCCTCATCGGAGACCGTCTCAAGCACCGCTTCAAGCTGCCGGTCCAGCTCGGCATACCATGCTTGAAGTTTGGCGACGCTCTTCAAGGTCGCGTCATCATTCCTGCGATAGCTGAAATCGATCTTAAACGTCTTGAAAGACTGCGCGTATGCGTATTGCGTTTCGCCGAGCTCGCGGCAGAGCGCGCCCAGTGTGGGATTCTCGCCCCCGGGGGTGAACGCTAGATCGTCATCGCTCAAGCTCGCCAGCAGTTCATCACGCAGCGGCGTGTACATGCGGTTCAGATCCCAGAATTGCTTGATATCGGTGTTCATCACACCCCCAGCGCCGGACTCTTTTGGCTGCGAATTATAGAAGTGAATGCAGCCAAAGGAAAAGAGGCGACCCAAAAGCTCGCCTCAAAGTTCTTCGTGTATAGCGGGCGGCCCAAGGGTCGCCCCTACAGAATTGCAACGTTCGTGTTGTTTAGCCCTGCGCCGCGGCCACCGCCCGCTTGAGGAAGACGCCCGCCATCTGCTGACGGTAGCTCTCCGGATAAGCGATATCGCCAGCCAGCCAGTCGGCAATATCGGACTTGACCGCTTCCGCCGCCGCATTCAACGCCGCGTCATCCAGCGTCGTACCCGCCAGCGCCGCCTCCGCGCCCGCGCATTTCACCGCCTTTACGGTTGCGCCGCCCACAGCGACATCCGCCTGCGCGCAAGTGCCGCCATCCATCTTCAGGCAGACAGCGACGCCCACAATGGCATAGCGGGAAGCGGGATGCGGAAACTTTACGTAGGCGCATTGGCAGTCGCTGCAGTTGGGCAGGCTGACGCTCGTGATCAGCTCGCCATCGTCCAGCGCGGTTTCGAAGAGATCGACAAAGAAATCTTCCGCGCCAACCGAACGCGCGCCGTCCGCGCCTTGAATATTGACTGTGGCGCCGCAAGCCACCAGCACCGTCGGCGGGTCGGAGGCCGGGTCCGCATGGGCGATATTGCCGCCAAGCGTGCCGAAGTTGCGCACGCCCTGATCGCCCACTTGCCCGCAAGCGCTCGCCAAGGCGCTGCACATCGCCTGCACATCGGCTGATGACGCAATCGCGTCGTGGGTCGCCGCCGCGCCAATCGTCAAGCCGCCGTTCGCCGAGATGCCCTGCAATTCCGGGATCCGGCCGATGTCCACCAATTGCTCGGGCGCGTCCAGCCGAAGCTTCATCACCGGCAGCAAACTATGCCCGCCCGCCAGAAACTTGCCGTCGTCAGTGATCGAAGACAGCGCTTCGTCCACCGATCCCGCCCGTACGTAATCAAATTTGTTGGGCCACATAGTCTAGCTTCCTCCTCCGTTTGCGTCCTGTATCGCGCTCCACACCTTCGCCGAAGTCAGCGGCATGTCAAGCTGCTTGACACCCAAGGGCGCCAAGGCATCCAGCACCGCGTTGTAGACCGTCGGCGTACTGGCGATAGTGCCAGTCTCGCCGACGCCTTTGACGCCGATGGGATGATGCGGCGACGGCGTCACCGTCTCGCCCAGCTCGAAGTTGGGGAACATATCGGCTTTGGGCATGCAGTAATCCATCATCGTGCCGGTCAGCAGCTGCCCGTTTTCGTCATACACCGCGCCTTCGCAAAGCGCCTGCGCCACCCCCTGCACCACGCCGCCGTGGATCTGCCCGGCGACGATCTCCGGGTTGATCTGCGGTCCGCAGTCGTCGACCGCGATATAGCGCTGCAATTCGATCTCGCCCGTCTCGGCATCCACTTCGACGATGGCGATGTGCGTGCCGAATGGGTAGACGAAATTGGGCGGGTCATAAAATTGCGATTCTTCAAATCCCGGATCCATGCCTTCGGGCATATTCCAGGCCAGATGCGCCATCAGCGCCACATCCTGGATGCTCTGCGCCTGATCGGGCGAGCCTTTGACCGAGAAACTGCCATCAGCATATTCGATGTCGTCGACGTTCGCCTCCATCAAATGCGCCGCCAAGACGCGCGCCTTTTCTTTGAGCTTCTGCGAGGCGACCGCCAGCGCCGCGCCGGTCACCGGTGTGGTGCGGCTGCCATAGGTGCCCCAGCCCATCGGCGTCTCGGTTGTGTCGCCGTGGATGACTTCGATGTCATCGACCGGGAAGCCGAGCTCATCGGCGATGATCTGCGCCAGCGTCGTCTCTGAGCCTTGACCATGCGGCGAAGCGCCGATGAGCGCTTGCACCTTGCCCGTCGGCGTAACGCGCACCGTCGCGCTCTCCCACAAGCCGCCCTGGAAGCCAACCGCCCCCGCGACCTGGCTGGGACCCAAACCGCACATCTCGGTATAAGCCGTCACTCCGATGCCGAGGTGACGTCCCTCAGCCATAGCCGATTTCTGCTGCCGGCGGAAGTCGCCATAACCAGCCATGCCGAGCGCCTTCTCAAAAGCCGCGGGATAATCGCCGCTGTCATAACTCAAACCAGCCGCGACTTCATAACCATCTTCAAATGCGGGAATCAGGTTCTTGCGCCGCACTTCCGCCGGGTCCATGCCGATTTCGCGCGCCACATTATCAACCATGCGCTCGAGCAAGAAGGTCGCTTCCGGTCGGCCAGCGCCGCGATAGGCATCGGTCGGCGTGCCATTGGTCATCACACCGATCGATTCACAATACACGCTGTCGATGGTATAAGGACCGACGTAAAGCAAGCCGTGCAAAATTGTGGGAATGCCGGGCGCCGCCGTCGACAGGTAGCCGCCCATGCCAGCGTAGACCGTGGCGCGAACGCCGAGGATCTTGCCATCACTGCTGGCCGCCATGTCCACGTGCTGCACATGATCGCGCCCATGAATCGTGATTAGATAATTCTCGGAGCGCGTTTCCGTCCACTTGACGGGCACGCCCAGCTTGATCGCCGCCCAACTGACCAGCGCCTCATCCGGGTAACAAGGGATTTTGCTGCCGAAGCCGCCGCCAACTTCCGGCGCGATCACACGGACCTTGTTCTCATTCAAACCGGTCACCGCGCTGATGATGAAACGGTGGATATGCGGGTTCTGCGAGGTGCACCAGAGCGTCAATTCGGCAGTGGCGGCGTTGTATTGCGCCATCGCCGAGCGCGGTTCCATCGCCGTCGGCAGCAGCCGCTGCTGCAAGATCCGCTCGGAGACGACCACGTCCGCATCAGCGAAGACCTTGTCGCTGGCTTCCTTGTCGAATGGCGCCCAGCGGAAGGCGATATTGCCCTCGACATCGTCGTGGATCAGCGGCGCGCCTTCTTGAGCCGCCTCTTCCGGATCGATCACCGCGGGCAATTCTTCGTATTCAACGACGACGGCGTCGGCGGCGTCCTGCGCCCGATAGCGATCATCAGCCAGCACAATCGCGACGCCATCACCAACATAGCGAACCTTGCCCTTCGCCAAAGCGGGGTGCTCCGGCGTTTTCAAGTCGCTGTCGGGGATCAGCCAGGCGGTTGGCAAGCCAGCCAATCCGTCGCCGATGTCATCGCTGGTATATACCGCGACCACGCCCTCCATCGCCTCAGCCGCCGCGCTGTCAATGCTGACGATATTGGCATGGGCGTATGGGCTGCGAACGACAGCCATGTGCAGCACGCCCGGCAGCTTGATGTCATCGGTGTAGAGCGCTTCGCCAGTGATCAGCCGCGGGTCTTCCCGCCGCTTGATCCCCGAGCCAAATATGCGAGTTGTCATGGCTCACCCCCTAGGCGCCGGCGGCGGCGTCCGCCACCTGTTTAACCGCCTTGACGATGTTGTGATAGCCGGTGCAGCGGCAGATGTTTCCTTCAAGGTAATGGCGTATCTCGTCTTCCGAGGCGCCGGGATTGTCGCGCGTGAAGGCGGCGCTCGCCATAATCATGCCCGGTGTGCAATAACCGCATTGCAAGCCATGATTCTCCCAGAAAGCGGTCTGCATCGGGTGATGATTGCCGTTTTCCGCCAAGCCCTCAATGGTGGTGACCTGCGCGCCATCGGCTTGCACCGCGAGCAAGGTGCAAGACTTCAGCACTTTGCCGTCAAGATGGACCGTGCAGGCGCCGCACTGGCTGGTATCGCAGCCAATTTTCGTGCCCGTCAAATCCAACTCTTCACGCAAGAAATGGACCAATAGTGTGCGGGGGTCGACATCACGTTCATGCACGACCCCGTTCACAGTGATTGCGACTTGCATAAATCCCTCCATTTCGTTTCCAGTATCTTTGTGCCGCGTCAATAAAGTTAGCGCCACTCCAGGTTGCCCGGCGCGAAATCGTATCTTGCCCGCTGCAAATCCAGGAATTGCATTGAGCGAATCTACAACTTCAACCATGCTAAATTATAACTTGCTTTTCTCGATTCTGCTACAAATTGCGAATTTCGGGCGCAATGATTTTGGATGCAACCATCTCGCATTCTAGCAAAATGTTTCAGGTTCGGCGGTCCGTGTCCAAGCGTCTTGCGCGAGCCTCTGTGTTGCCAGGAAACGCAAGTAAGTCATGCGAAAAGGGCGATGCTAATCTGATTCGAGATTGTAGGGGCGAGACTTGTCTCGCCCACAATGTCGCCATTGTACATCTGGGCGACTCGGCGAGTCGCCCGCTGTCCCGACCACATGCGCTACGGGCGTTTCGCCGAAACGCCGCACAGCTTCTTATTGTCGCGGGCTTGTTATTTTGTGTGAGCCAAGTCGTGACTTGCGAGGGACTGTGGTGAAAATACTTGTCTATCTCGACGTTGAGCGAGCGGTCAAGCTTCGCCGCCCCCCAAGAACGCCGCCAAGTGACGCTTCCACAAGCCCGCCAGCGTATGACTGCCATGCCCGCGCGTATGCTCATCAATCGGCAGCAACACATAGCGCCCGCGCCGCACTTTCCGCATGGCTGCTTCCATGATCCCCAGTTCGGGCGGATTAACCTGGTCGTCAGCGGAATTTATCGCCAGCAGCGGCGCCCGGATCCGCGAAAGCTGCGGCGCCGGATCATAGTCTTCCGACGCCGCGAAGGCATACAGCATATCGTTGGCGTCAAGCGCCCTGGCATAGCCGCGGATGCGCTCGGCGAGGAAGGCGTCGGCTGCCGCTCGCGTAGGCGCCGCTTTCCGCCATTGCCGCGGACAGCTCGTCATCATCAGCAGCAGATGAATCGCGTTGACCAAACCAGGCGGCTGCTCATCGTAGTTCCCAGCCCGCCATGCCGGGTCGCAGCGGATCGAATCCATGATCATTACCCGCATCATGCGATTGCGCCCGGCGATCTCAGCCGGCAATGAAGCCAGCGGAACCAGATAATCCATGAAGCGCGGAAAGTGGATGCCCCAAAGCCAGGTCTGCATGCCGCCCATCGACGCGCCCATCACCAGATGGAGGCGCTCAAAGCCCAAGCCTTCTGTCACCAAGCGATGCTGCGCCCGAATCATGTCAAGATAACCGTACGAGGGAAAGTCCATCCTTAAGCCATCGCTCGGTTTGCTCGACCCGCCATGACCGATGCCATCCGGCAGAATAATGAAATGCTTCTCGGCATCAAGCAATTGCCCTGGCTGAAACAATTCGCCAGCGAAACTGGACTGCAAAAACTGCGCGCCGCTACCGGTGGTGTCGTGGAGGATCAGCACGGCTTTACTCGGGCGTCCCGCTGCGGAAGAACGCGGCTCGCCCAAGGTGCGATAGCGCAGACGCAACTCCGGCAAGACCTCGCCGCTTTTGAAGGCGAAATCGCGAATCATGAAGTCGCCCGTCCGCAGGATCACGCGCCTCGCTCCGGCGTCAGGGCTTTATCAGGGGCAGATTGAAGCGCCGCACAAAGGTGCGGCCGCCGCGCAGCATCACCAGATTGAAGCCGCCCGGCGTCAGCGGGTCGGCGACGCCCTCGCGCACAACCGGGTGGCCCGCCAGATTGGACCAAGTCGACGGACAGCAAACATAAAGCACGCCATCTTCCTGCGCCACCACCTGCTGATGAATATGCCCGTGAAAGACGCCGGCCAGCTGGTCTCGATGCGCCCGCAGGATCCGCTGTATCCGCTCGCCATTCTGAATGCGCATCTCCTCGTCCAGCCAAGGCACGCCGGTCTCCACCGGCGAGTGATGCATGGCGGCGATGATCGGCTGTTCGCCCGCGCTATCCAGCGCAGCGGCAAAAGAGTCGATCTGCTCGTCGCCCAAGGTAGGCGCGTGGATGTCCCCTTGCCCCGCCGTGTCCAAGGTGACCAGCCGATAGCCCCCTACCTCGACCTGCGCGTCACGCAGCACCTGAAGTTTCTGCCCATCAGGCAAAATCGATTCCATGTACTCAGCTGAATCATGATTGCCCGGCAGCAGATATACCGCGCCCGGCAAGCGCTGCAGAAGTTCGCGCGCGCGCTGATAATCGGCTTCCTCGGGGTCGGCGCAGACATCGCCGGTGTGGAGGATGAAGTCGATGGCAAATGGCAGCGCCAGAATCGCTTCCACCAAGAGCTCGGCGCCGCGATTGGGATGCACGACCGGCGCCGGTATCCAGGGCGGATGATACGCGGCATCGCCACTGATATGCGTATCGCTGATGTGGAGAAAGGTTAACAAGGGTCAATACCTTTCAGGGGAGTGGCAAATCTGTGGACTTGAAAACTGCGCCAAGCAACGTAAAAAATCTCTGTGCCCTCTGTGTTCACTGTGGTGAAAAAATCTGTGTCGTGTTCGCAAAGAGATTTATATCCACGATAATCGCCATACCCCTTTCAATAGGTTGGGAAGCGCTGCCAATCACCGCCCGGCTCATGCGATCGCGATCGGATTCACCCAGGAGCCGGTGGCGCCGGTGAGCTTCAGCGGCGCGATGATCAGCAGGAATTCGTAACAGGCAGCAGCCGCCAATTCATCAAGATTCAGATTCTCCACGTGGGTGATGCCATTTTGCACCAAGTTAAACCGGTGCACAGAATGATCCATCGGCGGCATCGCTTCCACCGCCATATTGTCCGCGCCCACAAGCGTCATGCCCTGCGCCACCAGAAACTGCGCCGCTTCCAGATTCAATCCCGTCTGCGCGTCGCGATATATCGGATCGCCCTCGCGCAGCAGCCGATAAGTCCCCGTGCGCACAAGCGCCGCCGTATGCTCGCCGATTGCGCTGCCCTGCCTTTCAAGCGCGCCGCGGATGTCGTCAGCCCCAATTTGATAGGCGGGCGGCAGCATCTCCAGGCCTTTGTAAGCCGCCACGTCCAACAGCAGGCCGCGCATGATGATCGGCGGCATTTTCTCAATGCTCAGGTGCTGCTGCCCGGCGGACGTCACATGATCGCTCGCGGGGACGGTCGCGCCAGCCCCGTTGTACAGACGCGGCTCCCCATCGCTGTCGGGATTGCCGGCGGCGTCCTGCTTTTCCGCGATATGGCAAAGCGCGTCAATATGCGTGCCGACATGAATCGACATTCGGATCGTCTCGGCTGCCGCCGTGCCCGGGTCAATCGTCGTATCATCGCCATGGCGCAGGTGCGGCGCAATTGAATAAGACTTCATCGCCGCGCCCGGCGTCAACATGCCTTCTTGAAAGTCGATGCCCAAACTGAAGACCTCGCCCGTCTTCACCAAGCGCAGCAAGTCGGGCGTCAAACGTGGAATCGGCAATCTGCCATAAGCGGACAAGCTCATAGTCCCTCCCCGCGCGCCAGTTTATGTGCCTATAGTGTAACAAATATCACGCTTAATACCGGCGCCAGCAGACCCCGCCTCAGCAATCTCACGAATCCAATCGGGCAATATCTTAGGGCCGACTGGCGGTCCGTGTCGGCGGGCGGTGTCTATGCGCCCTGCGCGACCTTGCGCGTCGCCCAAAATGCAGACCGAAATGCAAAGCGATTGCGCGATCATCCAGTCGCCACCCCCGCCCCCAACCATGCTACCTTCCCGCTAAGTCCAACCATCCCAAAGGACAACCATGCCCAAACGCGTCTATACTCCCGACCAAAAGAAACTCGTCCGCCGCCTGCTGCTTCTGCACCAGGGCAACGTCCCCATCGTCCAAAATCTCACCGGCTACCCCAAACGCACCATCCACAATTGGCGCCAACAATGGAATGACGACTACGAACTCTTCACTGATGCTTTGGCACAAAAACTTCTTGCGCGTGCCAATGCCGACGCCACCCGCCAGCATGGCTCAAACCTAGGCGGCGACTGCGATTCCGCATTGGCGCAAGAGACGGATCCCTTTGCCCAATATGCGCAATTGCGCAACATATTGATGCGGCACGCCATGACCCTCGCCAACAATCTTCTGCTCGGCGACCGCTTCGTCAACCAGCGCGTTTATGCCCTTACCCGCCTGCTTGACCGCATCATCGCACTCGACGAAACCTTGCCCGACCTGCAACCCGAACAGACTATTCGCTTTGAATATTCTTATGATGACGCCATCCACAACATACCGCCCTGGGACGGCGTGAACACCTACCAAGGCGCGAAACAATATAACGAACGCTATCTCTTAGGTATGAAGCAACGAATGGACGAACAACTCGCCGAGCAATTTCCCGACGAAGTCGCCGACGATCCAATATTCCCGCAATCCGCCGAGGCGGATGGCGCCGGCGCTCTCTGATGCCCTCGCTGTCCGCCCTCGTGAAAAGAAATGCCGCGCGCATTGCCCGCGCATACGAGCATCTAGCGCGGAAGGGGATCAAGCGGCAGCCCGCTCGGCGCCGCGTCCGGCCTGATATGGCTTAAATCTCGCGCCGCCGGGTCGGTCAGCGAGAGCAGAAACTCCACCAGATCGGCGATGTCGTCTTCGTTCAAGGGCAGCCCCGCCTGCATCGGAAAGGCTACCGAATGCGCCTGACGCTCAAAATCGTAGGGCAGCAGCTGATCCCGGAATTCCGGCGGCAGCTGCCGCGATGGATCATAGATCATATTCGCGCGCCAGGGATCAGCGTGATGCCGGATCACATCAGCCAGATTCCCGTAGGCGCCGCTGTGAAAATAAGGCGCGGTCAGCTCTACATTGCGCAGGCTCGGCGTGCGGAAGCGGTACTGATCGCGATAATCATAGCTGACGTTGGCGCGGCCAAAGTCGTCATTGCCGTCTGCGCCATTGTCCTTGCCCGGTCCCAATTGCGGCACGAGCAGATTATGAAATTCCGTGTCGGTGAAGAGATCGCCGCTGTGGCAGGCAGCGCAATTCACCTCCCTTTTGCGCTCGCCATAGAAGAGCAATGCGCCCCGCTTCTGCGCCTCCGTCAGCGCTTTTGTATCGCCGGACACGTAATCATCCCAGGCGGAGGCGGTGAATATCAGCTGTCGTTCAAATGCGGCGATGGCTTCTCCCAGCTGCCGCAGCGTAATATGCGGCGCGCCAAAGACGCTGGCGAAGCGCTCGGCATAATCTTTGTTCCCGCGCAGACGCTCCAGCAGAAGCAGGCGGATAACCATCGGCGGATAATCGCCAAAGGCGACGCCGGCCATCTCATGCTGGGATGTGATCGGGAAGAGCGCCTGCGCCAACAGCGGATCGGAAAAATCGAGGTCATTGATCGCGTCTTCCAGGGTGCGTACGACTTCCGCGCTTGGTTGCCGCTCCACGCGCCCATCCCAAAACTGGCTGCGCAGCAAGGCGCTGTTGATGATGGTTGGGCTGTTTCGCGGAATGAAGACATCAACAAATGGATTGACGATCATATTGCCATTGGCGGAACCCGAAGTCGCATTAATCAGCTTGCGGAAGGAGCGGTCTTCGCCCAGCCCATGCCCGCCAGCGCCGATGGGCAGGACTCGCCCGTCGGTCATGGCGAATTCCGGATGATGGCAAGTGGCGCAGGAGATGTTCTGATCGCCCGAGAGGATAGGATCAAAAAACAGATCCCGCCCCAAACGCGCGAGTTCGCTCTCCGGCTCGATGAGTTCCCGCCCGGGATAGGGCCTCAAGCCACGCGCGTCGATCACACGGCGCAAGGCTTGATCCAGGTCGTGGATGTCGATGATGGTCGCCGCCGGCTTTTCACGCGGCGGGAATCGCTGCGGGTTCTGCGGCTGCGGCTCGAAGCTCACATGCAGAACGCGCCCGCTGTAGGCTTCAGTCAGGTAGAGCCCCCCGTCCGGCAGCGGCAACAACCCGACTGGAAAGTGCAGGTCGTCCAGAACCGTCTCCATGACGCCCTGCCTGTTGATGCGGCTGAGACGACCGCTCGCTTCCTGCTCAAGCAGATTGGTGAAGCAGTCATCGCGCGGCGTCAGCGAAGCAAACTCCAGGATCCATACGTCCCCAGCCGAGTCGACGGCGACGTCTATCGGCATGTTCAAGCCCTCCGCCAGCGACCTTTGGCGCCCGTCGCTGGTAATCTCTACCAGCTTCCCGCTATTGGGAACGTGCGGGCAGCCGCCGAAGAGCGTCACATAAAAGGAATCGCCAGCGCGCGCCAGCCCGGTCGGCAGCGCTTCCAATCTGCCCCCGGCATGAGCGGGATTCTCCAGCGCCGCAAAGCGATGCCCGTAACTTATAGCGCCGTCTTCCCCCTCAATTACCAGGCCATTGCCGGCCGCGTCCGTCGCCAAAGGCGCGCCATGCTTGTCGAAGGCGATGTCGAAGGGATGCAATAGAAAGACGCTGCCGCGTCGAGCCTGCCGCCTTGTTAGATCCGCTGGACCAAGCGCGGCCGCTCGCAGGTCCGCCGCCATTTCGCCGGGCAAGCTATAGAATTGCGAGCCTGCCAGCGCGATTACCAGCGTCTCCGCATCGGGCGAGACTGCCAACGCCGGCCCGCTGATCAGATTGTCCTTGGAGAAGGCGCTCGGTATGCCTGAGACTAGCCGACCCAAGCGGCCTTCACTGTCCAACAAGCTGATGCCGGCGCTGCGCTCGCCGTGCCCGCCAGCCTCGGCGATCAGAACGGATCCATCCGGCAGCAGCGCCATGCCAGCGGGGTGATAGAGGCCCTCGGCAACGATAGCGACGCGCGGCTCATTTTGCGCCTTGCCAGCAAAGCTGATCAAGGCGAACAAGAAGGTAAATACGAGTGTTCGGATTGGCATTGCTCTTGACCCGAACCAGCCGCAGGGTAATTGATAGTTTACCGCAATCTAACAGGCCAGGAGTAATGTTGCGAGTTTCGGCTGATGCCCGCCATGATTCGCGTCATGCTATTCGGGGCGGCGCTGCAATCCTCAGCCCATCAGCGGAAGCCGCATCACATTGGCAGTCAAGTCATCTTTCAGCCAGGCATAATCGGGATCGTCATAGGGCGGCGTTTTGCGTTCATCGCCGATCAGCTCGCCGGCCAGATAATTCAAGAAGTAGAGATTCGAGCCCGGCGCCGCTGATGTGGAATGAAAACCTTGTGTGACCAGGACCAGGTCGCGATCGCGAACGGCGAAGATTTCCTCAAAGTCATTGTCCCGCCGATAATTGCGATGCAGCGCCACGCCATTCGCTGGGTCGGTGCGGAAATAATAGGTCTCGTCCAGGTGCGCCGAGCCGCCATAACCATCGTGGCAATGGGGCGGATAACCCGACCAGGCGCCGCCCGGCACATAGACTTCATAGAGGATAAGCCGCTCGGCCGGCAGCGGATGAGCGAGCGTGTGATGCACCTGTCGCCGCGCCGCCCCGCCACCGCGCAGCTCCGATCTAATCTCATCGGCAGCGAACAGGCGCAAGGGATACTTCCCTTCAGCCGGCGCCGCGCCAAGCGCGAATTCGAAGCTGCCATCGCTGACGACGCCGAATTCCTGCCCCGGCGGGATGTAGAGCGCCGACGGTTTCTCCTGGAAGACCCCGGCGCGGCTAAGGGCAAAATCGCCGGCGCTCGTCTGTATCGCACCCGCGCCCTCCAGCGGCACCAACGCGAGCTCAGTCCGCTCCGTTTGATGGAGGTAAACCTGCTGCGCTTCAATCCGAACGACGCGAAAGGACAAGTATTGCCAATTCGCCGATTCCGGCGTGACATCGAGAACGATCATCCCGTCATAATTCGATTTCAGATGATTACTCATGCTTTGGGCTCCCCCTGTCTCTGATGAAGGCTTCGACCTCGCGCCGATGTGGAAGCGCCCGCGCGCAGCCATGACGCGAGACGACCAGCGCGCCGCAGGCATTAGCGAAGCGCGCCGCCGCTTCCCAGCCCCAGCCTTGCGCCCAGCCGTAGATCAAGCCGCTCGCGAAGCCATCGCCGGCGCCAACCGTATTGACGATCTCAACCGGATATCCGGGCGCGTCAAAATACGAGCCATTCTCGTAAAGGCGAACACCGCGTTCGCCTCGCTTTAACACGAGTACAGCGTCAAGCTTGTCGGCGCAGTCCCGCACCAAGCGCTGCAACTGCTTAAGATCGGCCCCGCTTTCGCCCTTCATGACCGCTTCCGGCGTCGGTGAAAGCGCCGCGTGGAATTCTTCCTCAGTGCCGATGATGACATCACAGAGCGGCAGCGCGCGCCGCAGATGCAAACCAAAAGCCAGCGGGTGCGCCCATTGATCGGGACGCAGATCGAGATCGATGAAAGTTGTGACTCCATGCGATCTTGAGCGCTCAGCGAGATATAAGCTCACATCATGAGCGCCGCCGCGGCTAAGCGCCGTGCCAGACAAAGACAAGGCGCGCGCTCCCGCCAGCGGCAGCTTCTTCGCTTCTTCGATCGTCAGATGAACATCGGCGGCGTTCTCGCGGTAAAAGAGCAGCGGAAAGCGGTCGGGCGGCTGTACGCCGACCACAGCCATGCCCGTGCGCCTGCCTCGCTTGACCGGGATATAGTCGGTGATCACGTTTTCATTCGCCAAGAAATGGCGCGCGAATTCGCCCACCGGATCATCGCCGACGGCGGTGAAGGCGATGGATTTCAAACCCAGCCGGCTCGCCCCGATCGCGATATTGACCGGGCTGCCGCCGACGCCCGTTTCGAAGCCGGTGATATCGTGGAATTCGGCGCCGATATCGAGGGCGAAGAGATCAAGCGAGACCCGCCCGACCGTGATCAAGTCAACCGTCATTCGGCGGTCCGCCGCTCTATCAGCGCGAGCAGTTCGCCCGCTTCGATAGCTCGCAGGCAGGCGCTGACCGCTGGCGCCAGCCCGGGCACGGCGCTCAGGTCGCATTCCCATAGCGCCGCGTTGCTCAAGACGCGTTGAACAAGGTCCTCTGTCGATTCAGCTTCCGCCCATTGCGCCTTAAACCAGGACAGCGCGTCGGGGTCATCCTTCAGCGGGATCGGCGCGCCCCGCCATTCCCCTTGATATAAGCGGATGAAAGCGGCGAAAGCGATAACCAGGCGCTCCGGCAGCTCGCCCCTTGTTTCGAGATAACCCAGCAGCGACGGCAGGATGCGCTCTTTCACTTTGGACGAGCTATTCAGCGCAATCGTCAGCAGGCGATGATGAATGTGGGGATTGCGGAAGCGATCGAAGACATCACGGGCGAAGGCTTCCAACTGCTTAGGCGGGATTTCCGCTACTGAAGGGATGACCTCTTGGAAAATCAGGTCCGCGAGGAAGCTCGCCAGCGCCTCGCGCTCCATCGCCTCGCGCACCGATTCGATGCCCAGCAAGATGCCAAGCGGCGTAAGCGATGTATGCGCGCCGTTGAGAAGCCTCACCTTGACCGTGCGATAGGGCGCGGCATCGTCAACCACTTGAACGTTAAGCGCTGTCTTTGTTCTATCGACCGGGAACTCGTCCAGCAAAGTCGACGGCGCTTCAATAATCCAACTGTGATAAATTTCGCCGGCCGCCAGCAGACGATCCTGATAACCCAACGCGGTGAAGAGCCGCTCGGCATCGGCTTCCGGATAACCCGAGACGATGCGATCGACCAGCGTATTGCAGAATAAATTGTGCTGCGTGATCCAATCGGCGAAGCCCTTTTCCAGCTTCCAGAGGCTGGCGTATTTCAAAATGATTTCGCGCAGGCGCGTCGCATTGTCGACGATCAATTCGGTCGGAATGATGATGCAGCCGCGCGCCGGCGCGCCAGCAAAATGCAGATATCGTTCGTGCAGGAAGCGCGTCAGCTTGGCGGGAAAGGTCGCCGGCGGCTCATCAGCGGGGCGATCGTCGGCTGAGAACACGATGCCTGATTCGGTTGTGTTGGAGAAGATGAAACGGAGCTCCGGCTGCCGCGCCAGCGCCAGGTAGGCGTCAAAGTCTTGATAAGGATAAACCGCGCGATTGACAGCGCTGATAAGCCGCGTCTCTTCAACGAAGGCGCCATCTTGAACGCCGTGCAGATATGTTGTGAAGAGGCAGTCTTGCGCATCCAGATCGTCGTAAACGCCCGGGGTCGCCTTCACGATGACGATGCCGCTACCGAAGTCGGTTTCGGCATTCAGCACATCCACCACCCAATCGACGAAGCCACGCAGGAAGTTGCCGCCGCCGAATTGCAGGATGCGCTCTGGGTAGCGTTTCAGATTTGGATGCAAGTCGCGGGAAAGCAATTTTGGCATGATCAATCGTCCAATCGATAGGTCTGCTTCGCCAAGTCGTAGGCAAGGGCGCGTATCATCTCAAAGGCGTCTTCTTCGTCGATGAAACCGCGAACGAGCTGCCCCGCCAGCCAATCCGCGCAGACCCGCCGCCAGACATCGTGCCGCGTCGGTATCGATGGGTAAGCGCGCGTATCGTCATTGAAGCCGGCGAGATTATAGATGCCGGCCGTCTCCACCACGTCATCCAAAAAGCGCGTCATGCCCAGCCAGCTATCGAAGAACCACCAAGGCGGACCCAGGCGCAAAATTGGATAATGCCCGGCCAGCGGCGCCAACTCGCGGCTGTAGGCCGTCTCATCCAGGTTGAAGAGCGCCAGCCTCAAGTCGGGATGGTTGCCAAAGCGATCCAGCAGGCTTTTGAGATTCTTGGTGAATTCGCTGCGGATTGGGATATCGGCGCCCATATCGGGACCGTAACGGGCGAAGACCTGCGGATTATGATTGCGCCAGGAGCCGATGTGCAGCTGCATCACCAAGCCGTCTTCGCTGCTCATGCGCGCCATCTCAATCAGCATGTGGCCGGTGAAGCGAGCGGCGTCTTTAACCGTCGCCTCGCCTTTCAGCGCCCGAGCGAAAATCGCTTCGGCATCGGCAGCGCTCAACAGTTCCGTGTACGCGGTCAAGGCGGCGTGGTCGGTGGCGGTCGCGCCCATGGCTTTGAAGGCGGCTCGCCGCTGCTCCAGCGCCTGTATGTATGTGGAGAAACTGCGGATATCGATGCCGGCAATATCGCCCAGCAGTTCAATGTTTTGAAGCCAGACCGCATTGTCGATATTCACGACCGCATCGGGCCTAAAAGTCGGGATGATGCGCCCGCCCCAGCCGGATTCGCGAATCGCCTGATGATGTTCCAGCGTATCGGTGGCGGCGTCCGTGGTCGCCAGCGCCTCGATATTGAAGCGCTCGAAAAGCGCCCGCGGGCGGAACTCGGCGCGCGACAAACGTTCTTCGATGGCGTCGTATATGGCATCGGCATTGCGGCTGTTGAGCTTGAGATGAATGCCGAAGACCTCGGCCAGCTCATCGCGCAGCCAGATGCCGGTCGGCGTCGCCCGGAAGAGAGGCCAATTAGCGCAGACCCTCCGCCAGATCTCGCGATGATCGCGCTCGTTCAAGTCTCCCCCTGATGATCCAGGGACGGAGGCTCGAGCGGGTATCCCAAGTTCATCGAGCGAAACGCCCTGCGAATAGAGCATGCGGAAGATGTAATGATCGGGGATGATCAGCAGATCAACCGGGCTGCCGAAGTGATAATCGGCTTCGGCAAACAGACGCGGATCGACATGGCCGTGCGGGCATATCAGCGGCAGATTGGCAACGGAATCGTAGAGCGCAAGGGCGGCGTTGTTCCGCGCCGGGTCGGATGAGAAATAACGGTTTCGCATAGGACATTTCACGTCATGCTGTCTGAACAAACGGCGCTATTATACCACTATGTCCGCGTACACGAGAAAGTCGGGCGACTTAGTAGGTCGCCCGACGGATACAAGCGGTTTATAAGACGGGCGGCTCACAGAGTCGCCCCTACAAGGCTACTTCAGTATTGTATTTATCGCCTCCGCCGCACAGCCCTCTGTGCCTTTGTGTTGCTTCGCTTCCTCTTATTTTACAAGCCCCCATCCAGGAATACGTCTGCAGGGCGACTCGGCGCCGCGCGTAGACACAGCGGGTCAGTCGTCCGCTGTCCCGACCACATGCGCTTCGGGCGTTTCGGCGAAACGCCCCTACAGCTTCTTATTGTCGCGGGTTTGTTATTTTTTGTGAGCCAAGGCTTGACTTGCGAGGGACTGTGGTAAAGCCTTACAATTTGCTTACTTTCGCGCCTTCAGCAGCGTACCGACAAATAGAGGACAAGCCTTACAGCGTCCCGCTGGCTAGGGATATGTCACAATAGGCGGCGCGCCATTTTCCTGGTATAGATAACAAGCGACCGTCTGCCCGTAGCCGCCGACATAATCGTCCGGCGTCCTCTCGCACTCGTCCATCCGCTGCGGACAGCGATGCCGAAAGAGACAGCCGGCGCGGTCGCCGCCTGGCGACAATTCCTCCAGCGGAATCTCCACCCGGCCTTGCCAGCGCCGTTCCGGGTCGGGCCGCGGTATCGAGCTCACCAGCAGTTGGGTGTAGGGATGCTGCGGATTTTGGATCACGGTCGAGGCTTCTCCCACTTCGACCACGCGCCCGCGATAGAGGATGAAGATAAGATCGCTGATCTGATGCGCTGTCGCCAGATCGTGCGTGATATACAGCAGCGAAATGCCGAATTCGTCGCGCAGCTCCTTCAGCTTGGTCAAGATATTGGCGCGCAGGGAGGCGTCGATCATCGACACCGGTTCATCGGCGACGATAATTTTGGGTTGCAGCAGCAGGCTGCGCGCGACCACGATGCGCTGCCGCTGCCCGCCGCTGAGCTGGTGCGGGTAGCGCCCTAGCACTTCGGCGGGCCGCAAGCCCACCTTCTCCAGCGCTTCTTCCATGAGCTGCCGCGCCTGCGCTCGATTCCGCGCCAGTTTGAATGTCCGTATCGGCGTCAACAGCAGGCGATCAATCGTGTAGAAGGGATTATAAACGGCGAAAGGATCCTGGAATATCGCCTGCACATCGCGCCGATAATCCCGCCGCTGCCGATTCGACATCGCCCACAGATCTTGCCCCTTGTAGATGACGCGCCCGCGAGTCGGCTTGATCATGCCCAAGCCCAAGCGCGCCAGGGTTGTCTTCCCGCTGCCGCTCTCACCGGCGATGGCGATGATCTTGGGCTCGTCATCGCGTATCGACAGGTTGAGATCTTCCAAAGCGACGACGCCGGTGGGGTTGCGTTTATTGCCGCCAAATGCCATGGTGACATTATCAAATTCGAGCAGATTATGAGGCTTTGATTTCATGAGGCGGTCTCTTCCACCAAATGACAGGCGGCGCGCCGCTCATCGCTGAAGCGCCGCAGCAGCGGGATTTCCTGCCGGCAGCGGTCCACCACGGCCGGACAGCGGGGGTGAAAGGCGCAGCCGGTGGGAAGCTCAAGCAGCGAGGGCTGGCTGCCCGGTATGGCGGCCAGCTCGCGTTTCTCTTCCGGCGACGGCAGCGAACTGATGAGCAGTTGGCTGTAAGGATGCTGTGGATCGCTGAAGAACGATCCTATGGGCGAGACTTCCACCATTTTGCCCGCGTACATCACCGCCAGGCGATCAGCCGATTGCGCCATCAGCCCCATGTCGTGCCCGATGATGATCATTGCGGCGTTCAACTGTTCCTGCACCTCGTTCAGCGTCTGCATCACGACACGCTGCACCACCACATCAAGCGCGCTGGTCGGCTCGTCAGCGATGATCACGCTCGGCTCCAGGATGATCGCCAAGGCGATGCAGACGCGCTGCTTCATACCGCCGCTCAACTCATGCGGATACATCTCAGCCACGCTCTCAGGCAAGCCGACGCGCCCCAGCAGCTCGCCGATATGCTTGGCGATCTGGACCCGCGTCCAGCCGCGTTCATGCGCTTCAATCGCGTCCGCCATCTGATGCTTGATCTTGACCACCGGATTAAGCGAATTCATCGACCCCTGCGGGATCAGCGAGAGCTTGCTCCAGCGCGTTTGGCGCATGTCTTCGCGCTCGAGCGCCAGGATATCGCTGCCGTCCAGCATCGCTTCCCCGCCCATGATATATGCCGGCGGCTTATGCAGCTTCATCAGCGCCAGCGCGAGCGTCGTCTTGCCCGAGCCCGATTCGCCGACGATGCCGAGCCGCTCGCCCGGGTAGAGCGAGAAGGTCACATCATCAACCGCTTTGACCTCCTGCTCGCCCGCCATGTAAGAGACGCGCAGGTTATTGACCTGCAGGGCGGTGTCTTGGCTCATCCCGTTCTCCTCAAACGCGGGTTGACGAATTCATCCATCGCCGCGCTCACCAGGAATAGCCCAACAAAAAGCACAATCAGAACGATGATCGGCGGCAGCCACCACCACCACAAGCCGCGTATCAGCGCGGAATAAAGCTGCGCCCAATAGATGGTCATGCCCAGCGTCGGCGTGCGCTGCGGACCCATGCCCAGCACTTCCAAGCCGATACCCGCCAGGATCGCCCCCGATGTCGCGCCGACAAAACTCGCGGCCGCCAGCGGCAAGATATTCGGCATGATTTCTTCGAAGATAATGCGGATGTCGCTCAAACCAGCCAGCCGCGCCATGTGCACGTAGGGCTGCTCGCGCAAGGAAAGCACCTGCGCCCGTATCGTCCGCGCGGGGAACATCCAGGAGAGCAGCGCGATGATGATCGCCATATTCAGCACACTCATGGTGCGGACGGAAGCCGCCACCACCAGCAGGATCGCCAAGGGCGGGATCGTCAGCATGACATCCGTGCAAGTGCTGATTACCATGTCGATGCGACCGCCGAAGTAACCGGCGACCAAGCCCAGGCTCGCGCCCAGCGTCACGCCGACCAGCCCGGCAATAACACCCATCATCAACGTCTGCGGCGTGCCAACGATGATGACCGCCAGCACATCGCGCCCGCCGCTGTCCGTGCCTAGCGGGAATTTGGCCGAAGGCGGCTGATTGGTGGCAACAGAAATCGGGCGCGCCGTATCCACATCCACAACATAAGGACCGACCAGGCTCAGCAGCAGCAAGGACGACAGCAAGATCAAACCCAGGAGCAGCTTCGGCGTCCGCAGTGTGTAAATGCCGGCTGCTTTGCCGCGGTGGATGAGCGTTTCTATCATGAAGGTCTCACTTAGGTAGTTCTCTAGCGTTCAATTCGTGGGTCGAGCAATGGATAAATCAGATCCACAATCAGAACCGAAACCGCCACCGTCAAAATCAGGAAAAACGTGACGCCTTGAACCATATAATAATCCGAACTGCGCAGCGCGTTATAGAGCAGCCAGCCGATGCCGGGATAATTGAAGACCACCTCAACCAGCACCGAGCCAGAAGCCACCGTGCCCAGGGCAATCGCCAGTGATGTAACCTGCGGCAGCAGCGCGTTGCGCATGGCGTAGGCAAAAAAGATCCGCCTGTCTGGCAAGCCCTTGGCCTCCGCCAGCGTCAGATAATCTTCGCCCAGCACCGTCACCATCACGCCGCGCATGCCCAAAGCCCAGAAGCCGACGCTCGTCAATACAATCGATAGCGCGGGCAAGGCGCCATGGCGCATCACATCCAGCAGAAATTCAAGATCCAAGCGCGGGACCGTGCCCGAGGAGTACGCGCCACCCAGCGGCAATATTCGCATGACAAAGGCGAAGATGTAAACCAGGATCAAGCCCAAAAGATAATAAGGCACAGCCGAAAGCACCATGAACATGGGCACGAAGCGCCGCATGAAACCGGGGGCTCGGGGCCAAGCCATCATGGCGCCAAAAAATGAACCGGCGGCGAAGGATATCAAGGTGGAGAAAGCCAACAAGCCGACTGTCCAGGGCAAGGAGCGCAGCAGCGCCGCTTCAACTTTCTGCGGGTAATAAGAAATGGAATAGCCCAAATCAAAGCGCAAGGTATTAAAGAGAAAGCGCAAGTATTGCAAGTGGATCGGCTGATCGAGGCCGAAGCGCGCGCGATAAGCGGCCACAATTTCATCTTCGGCATCGCCGCCGGAGGAGGCGCCGCGGGCGCGCAACTCTTCCAACACTGCGCCGATCGGGTCGCCCGGCGCCAGCCGCGGGATGATGAAGTTCAAGGTCGCGGCTAATATCACCACGATGATAAACATGATGATCCGGCGGATGAAGTAGGCTTGTTTCACAATCAATACCCTTTAGGCATTATTTGTATTGCTTCCGCGCGAGACCCGCTACACCGCCGCGGGAATATCCGAGCGCGCAGGCGCTAAAACACAAATGGTGAAGGCGCCCGATACCTATCGCCTGCGAGCGAAGAATCATTTTGCGTGCAGGCTGATGCATATCATTTTGCGCACGGGCGAGCCGGCGGTTCGTGTAGACACTGACCGTCGCTCGCCCCTGAAAATCCGCTTAACCAAGCAGCATAGCGCCCGGAGAATACAGCTTCCGGGCGCAGTCAAAACAGGCAAGCTACATGCCCGCTGGTTCGATCTCGGTGATCATCAGCAGGGCGGTCTGCCACCAGAAGCCGGGGTGGACGTAGTTGTTATCCGCCGTTGGCCAGTTCGTCCAATAGTGATTGTTGAACGGGGTCAGCAGCGAGGCTTCGGTCAGCGGCATGGCCGGCAGCTCGCTCAGCCAAATCTCAATCGCGGAGCGGAAGAGATCTTGCATCGCCGGGTCTTCGCTGGCGGTCAGCTTCATCTCATCGACGATGGCGTCATAGTCGGCGTTCTCGAAGCGCGTGCGGGAGCCGGTGACGTCTTCGCCGAGGGGCGCGGAATGGCGGCTGTGGAAGTTATCCAGCGTGCCATAGGGATCGCGCACGGCGCCGCAAGCGACATCGATCCAGGCGTTGGCGCCGCCGGTGCGGGCGGTCTCGTTGAAAGCGGCGTTGTCTTGCAGCTTGAAGGTGGCGTCAAAGCCGGCGCGCTGCAGCAATTCGGCGATGACCGGCGCCATCTTGACCTGGAAGGTTTCGCCCTGGCGGATGGCCAAATCCATCTGCACCGTGTTGCCGTCGCCATCAACCCAAAGGTCATCGGCGTTGCGGGTGAAGCCGTTTGCCGTCATCAGCTCATCGACCTTGTCCTGGTTCTGCTCCAGGGTGGGATGGGCTTCAAAGAGATCGGCGCTGGCGTCCATGTATTCCAGCAGCGGCGGATAACCGGGCATAATCCAGTTGATGGTGCTGGTCATGCCTTCCCAGGCGATATCTACCAGCGCGTCGCGATTGATGGCGTAGCTCATCGCCCAGCGCAGATCCGAATTATCGAAGGGCGAGACGGCGTTGTTGACCACCAAGTAACGCGGGCAGGGATCGAGGTAAGCGTAGGGCAAATCGCTGTACCAGCCGGTGACGGCCGGGTTCTGGGCGACCACCGTCTCGAAAGTGCTGCGGCCCATCAGCCACATGGTATCCAGCTCGTTGTTGATGGCCATGGCGGCGCGGCGCTCTTCGTTGCCGGCAGCCAGGAAGATAACGCGTTCCGGCGCTGGCAGGTCTTTGAAGCCGGTTGCGGCGCCCCACCAGTCATCACGGCGATCCCATACCGACTCGGTTTCGTTGGAGATCATCAGGCGATAAGGACCAGTCGCGACTGGATAACCCGCATCCAGATCGAAGTTGGTGAAAGTGAGCGGATCTTCCTGCATCGAGTAGATGTGCTCGGGCACGATGATCGTTGACCAGTAGATGCCAACGCCAAAAGCGTTGAACAGATAGCGCGGGTTGGGACCATTGAGCGTGATAACAACCGTCAAATCGTCCGGCGCGTTAACTTCGCTGACGAAGTCGGCATGGCGGTCGCTATGGCGCGCATCCCGATTCTCCATCAGGAAGTTGAGCGTGTAGAGAACGTCATCGGCATTGAAGGCTTCGCCATCGCTCCACATGACGCCATCGCGCAGATTGATGGTGAGCTCGGTGTAGTCATCGTTGAAGGCGGCGCTTTCCGCCAGCCACGGTACAAGCTCGCCCGATTCATAGTTGTAATAGAAGAGCGCCTCGTTGGCGACTTGGTTCATCCCGGCATGCCCCAGCGAGCCATTCGCCAGCGGGTTGTAATTCTCCGGCGCCGGGTTGCGCACGCTGATATTCTCGATAACCAGCGTCTTCTCGCGCGGGACTTCCGCCATTTGCGCTGTGCTGACGGCGGCGAGCATACCCAGCAGGCTAACGAGGGTAAGCAGCAGAATGAATCTGCGATTCCTAGAATTGTACATGGTAGTTCTCCCAATTTATGGATATACAGAAGGGTCGCGCTCGCCAACCGGCACTTTGCGAATTGGCGAACTCGCCGACAAGCCTATCACTGGAAGAGAAAGAATACAATATGCCAATAGTGCCGCTGAGCGCGCGTTTGCGTTAGAATCAGCGATGCTTGTAGATCTTGCCCACTAAGAAAGGACCAAGCCAATGCAGCTGCGAAAACTGGGCAACTCACCGTTAATGGTCTCGCCAATCGGCGTTGGCTTCTGGGGCATAGTCGGCGGCGACTATTGGGGAGCGCAGGACGAATCGGACACGATCGGCGCTGTGCGCGCCGCGCTCGACGCCGGAATCAACTTCTTTGATACCGCCGAGGGCTACGGCGATGGATACTCGGAAGAGATGCTGGGCCGCGCCCTCAAAGGTCGGCGAGACGAAGCCGTTATCGCCAGCAAAGTCAGCCATAATAACCTGGCGCCGGAGGCCATCCGCGCCGCTTGCGAGCGGAGCCTCACACGCCTGCAAACGGACCGCATTGACCTCTATCAAGTGCATTGGCCCAGCCGCGATGTCCCCTTTGAAGACAGTATGGCAGCGCTGCTCGACCTGCAGCGCGCGGGCAAGATTCGCGTCATCGGCGTCAGCAATTTCGGCAGATTGGATATGCCAGACATGCTGCGGCGCGGCCGCTATGACGCCAATCAATTGCCCTACAGCCTCCTCTGGCGCGCCATTGAATTTGATATTCAGCAGCAATGCGTTGAGCGCAACATCAGCATCCTGCCCTACAGCCCGCTGAACCAGGCGCTGCTCACGGGCCGCTATCGGAAGGCCGACGAGATGCCCTATTCACGCACGCGGACGCGTCATTTCCGTGGCGACCGGCGCGATTCCCGTCATGGAACCGCCGGCTTTGAGGCGGAGACCTTCGCCGCTGTCCAAGCGATACGCGAAATTTGCGCCGATATCGGCCAAGAGATGGTGCATGTGGCGCTGGCATGGCTGCTGCATAAACCGGCGGTGACGTCGGTGCTGGCTGGCGCGCGCGCCCCGAGGCATATCGAGAGCAATCTAATCGCCGGGGGCTTGTCTCTATCGGAAGAAACGATGCGGCGGCTGGATGAAGCAACGAACGATCTGAAGCATAAGTTGGGACCCGACCCCGATATGTGGGGCACGGGAGCGGACTCGCGGTATCGGTAGTCATTTGCAGGAATGTCTTGCAGGGTAAGCCGCCAGCGTTTCCGATTCTCAGTCACTGATACTATCTTTTCATGGACTTAGATGACTTGGCCGAGTTCGCGGGAACAGTCCGTGCATCTGCTTTCTTTCGACCTGACGATGTGTCACGATTCCCCCCAGAAATCTCACTTTTGGGAATCGAGCAACTCGTCGTGTATGTAACAACTATTCGCTCCACCAGAAATCTCCTTTCCACACCTATTGGGAGACATTGTTGGTCACAAACAGGCTGTTGCGTGAGATTTCACCCCATCCAGCGTCACCCAATACTTCAACATGATACTCATAATGACCCTCGCCTACAAAGTCCAACTCCCCTATTTCGAGGCGATACACATACCGAAACGCTTCTCGAAAGTCGAGTTCAAAACTCGTCTCACGCAGAACCCGATGATCCTTTGGCGCCACCCAGCGCGCGATCGCCGTGTACAATTTCATGTCAGCAGCTTCTTCTATAAGCCATGAGGAAATCAGCCATACGGGCGGGTTCAGAATCAGCGTGGATTGTGAGTCATAAGGAAGCTCTGTGTCGATATTTATCTCGGTGAATACTCGCCATAAACTCAAATCGCCGCCAGGATGCGTCACAAAGTCTCTGCAAAATACTGACGAATCAATTCTGATCAAAACGTCTTCCTTGCCACTACTATGTACATACATAAAGTACATTATCCGAAAAGAGAATGCGATACAGTCCAGATTCGCGCATGCCAACCAACTGGAATGTGAACGGATCCAGTAGCGACTTGGTAACTTCATTCAACCTGCAGCCAACTCAAACAGCTCGCCCACATCCACCAGCTCCCCGCTTTCGATCGACATATTAGCCGCAATCCCCACAAGAACGGAGGCGGCGCCATCAATATAAGTCGCCGCGCGCTTCAAGGGATCCGACGGCGGATTCGGCGAGAAGAGAGCTTCAAGCATCAACGGATCGGCGCCGCCATGCCCGCCCTCAGCGACCGGAACATCCAGCTCACGCGGCTCGCCAAACATCGGAAAGAGGCGGATCGCCGTCTGCTTGAAGGCGCCTTTGCTGATCTTACGGGGAATGGGGCGGAGCGTCTGCGCTTTCAGTTTCAGGCATGTCTTCAAGTTCTATGTCGTCTGTGGTGTCGGACAAGCTTCTTAGAAGATCGCGCTGAGTCGCGCTTCCCGAAAGCCAATGGACATTCAATTCAAGCAATTCGCGGTATATTTCGGCGCGTATCTCGTTTCTGATTTCTCGGCGGCGCTGCTCGTGCTTTGCGTTTTCCTGTTCTTCTGCCCACTTAAACAGAACAACCGTGACTGACGCCACCGCTGCAATCGCACCAATAAAGATAGCGACAGTTTCTAGGTCCGGGATCATTTAGCTAGACAGACGAAATACAACGACACTCATCAGAAACAGCGCAACAGTTAGCATCGTGACTGTCCAAATCAGCACAATCGCAGTCGACAAAAAACGGCTTCGCTTGGCTGGTGGCGTCTCTTGCTCATGCATAGGGTCTACTCTCTTGTAATGCCGGCCAACGGTTCGCTCATCAACTCTTATTCTACTGTAAATGTCTAGGAAAATCTCGCAAAGTTATAGTAGCAGCTAGCCGAGGAATAAGAATCTGTATAGGTGATTCTACCTGATCGCTTCTAAACCGCCAGGCAGGGAATATACACAAACTGCGAGGCAATGCTGGCTTTCCCGCAGACATTTCTGTGCCGAGGGTGTAGACCTTACATCGTCAACTCAAACAGCTCGCCCACATCCACCAGCTCCCCGCTTTCGATCGACATATTAGCCGCGATCCCCACAAGAACGGAGGCGGCGCCATCAATATAAGTCGCCGCGCGCTTAAAGGGATCGGGCGGCGGATTCGGCGAGAAGAGCGCCTCAAGCATCAACGGATCGGCGCCGCCATGCCCGCCCTCAGCGACCGGTACATCCAGCTCACGCGGATCGCCAAACATCGGGAAAAGGCGGATCGCCGTCTGCTTGAAGGCGCCTTTGCTGGCGGCGGCCGCGGCGCTATCCGGCTTGAGATGCGCGACCGTCTCGGTGACATCCATCTCCAGGCGGCCCTTCGTCCCGGTGATGGCGATGCGCAGCCCCTCCCACGGCGCGTAGGCGACCAAACAGTAAGAGAGCAGGACGCCATTGGCATAGCGCGCCGTCACGGTCATGGTGTCTTCGGCTGTGATCGGCGCCCCGAAGACATTGCGGTCGCGGATATAACCGGTCTCCGATTCAGCCGCCAAATAGAGCCCGGCGTATGCTTCCTTTTCGTCCAGACGCAGGGCAAAGGGGTCGTCCCGCGCCGCTTCTTCGCCGGTGTAACGCGCGTAGGGATAATGCTCGCCGCGCGCTTCGGCATTCGCGGCCCCGTAAAAGAGCAAATCGCCCAGCGCGAAAACCTGGCGCGGATAGGAGTCGATCCACCAGTTGACCAGATCGAAATGATGGGTCGCTTTATGCACGAGCAGCCCGCCGCTGTTTTCCTTTTCACGGTGCCAGCGGCGGAAGTAATCAGCGCCGTGGCTGGTATCCAGCACCCAGGAGAAATCGACCGCCAGCGGGCGCCCGACCGCGCCAGCGCCGATGAGCTCGCGGAAGCGCGCATAAGCCGGCGCGTAACGATAATTGAAGGTGACGCGCAGCGACTTGCCGCTGCGCTTTATCGCCTCGTCTATCAGCTGCAGTCGATCCAGCGTCGTCGTCAGCGGCTTTTCGCTGATGACATCGCAGCCGGCGTCCAGCGCCCGGGCGATGTATTCATGATGCCAGGCGTCAATCGTGGCGACGATCACCGAATCCGGCTTGGTCTCGCCGATCATGCGGTCAAAGTCGTCCGCGTGGTACGCCCGCGCTGGCGGCAGACCACGCCCCTGCAATTGACCGTTATGCCAGTTCATCCGCGTATGGCTCAGATCGCACAAAGCGACCAACTGGGCGCAGTCCTTGAATTGGCTCGCCGCCGCATCGATATACATGCCGGCGCGCGAGCCCGTGCCGACGATGGCGAAGCGCTTGCGTTCGGGCATAATGCTCACCTGTCAACGATAAATGTATTGGCGGATTCTAACTGATTCCGCCTTCTCCGCTAATCCACAGCTTCAACTGCGACGCGTGTTATAGTCATGACACCGATGAAGATTTAACCCAGGAGAAACTCATGGCGCACCAGCGCATCCTCACCAAAACCAGCAAAGGCGGCGATATCTTCCCTGATATCGATTATCGCACCAGCAAAGCCGTTCGCGCCGGCAACATGGTCTTCGTCGAAGGGCAGACCGGCTTGACGATGGACAACAAGGCTTTCATCGGCGAGGGCGACCCGGCGGCGCAGGCGGACAATGCGATGAAAAACGTCAAGATCATCCTGGAAGCGGCCGGCGCTCGCATGGAAGATATCTGCAAAATCACCACCTATGTCACCGACGCTTCGTATCGCGATCTGGTCTACCCGGTGCTCGCCCGTCACATGCCCGATGTTTATCCCTGTTCAACCGGCGTGGTGGTCAAAGCCTTGGGCAAGCCCTATGCCGATTTTGAAATTGATGTCTTCGCCGTCATTCCCGACGAGCGCGCCTAGACGATGTACCAAGTTTCGGCGGCGGCAATCGCAGCCTCGGTTGCCATTGACGCTTCCAAGTCCGCCAGGATCGCCTCGGCTTGAGCAGCAGTCGCCCGCAGAATGGGCAGCGGCTCGTCATGGTCATAGACGGAAGCAGTCGGCTTCAAGGGCTCAGTGATGGGCAGCGACCGCGCATGACGATGCCGCAGCAGATGGCGATAGACGGCTTCATATACAGCGGGCGAATAGGGCGCATCGCCCCGTAGCGTCCGCGCCAGCCCCAGCGTCGCCGCCAAATGATAAACGTCCTGCCAGAGCGCGCGCAGCAGATCCGGCGGCGCGTCATGGGCTTCGTTCTCATGCTGCGGGCGGGCGATCGATCGCTCCCGTCTAGCTTCAATCAAGGCGCGGACCTCGATTGACGGCAGCGGGATGCGGAACTGCGTTCGCTCGTCTGTCAGAAGCGCTTCAGCCTGATCGTCGGCCGGGCGGGCAATCTCCATCAGACGTCCGCCAATCAAAGGAAGTTCGCCGATGAGCATGTCCGCCGGTTTCCGGGCGCGCGCATCCCACTCAACAAGCGCGCGGCGCAGCCAAAAGCCTGTCGCCTTGATGATCAGCGGATGGGTGGCGCCGGCGGTGAGCGGGTAGCGCGGCGTCTCGAAAGGTTGACGGGCGACATCCCATTGCAGCAGCGTCACCCGCCGACCGGCTGCGAGCGCCATCAAGCTCAATTGCTGCAAAAGCAGGCTCTTGCCCACACCAGGCAGTCCGGGGAAGAAGACAAGATCGGCCTCGTCGATCAGCTGCGAGAACTCGCGATAAATGGCGCCTTCGGGCGCGAGGATCACTTGGGACATGGCGCGATGCCAACTCAGCGTGGCGGGCGAATCCGCCCTTGATCGCGCAGGCGATCGAGGCTGGGCGTCTCGCCGATTGGCACTTCGATAATGGTCGGCAGGTCGCTGGCAAAGCCATAGCGCAGCGCTGCCCGCAGCTGCCGCTCGTCTTCGGCGCGGAAGGCATTGGCGCCGAAGGACTCGCCCAGCTTCACAAAGTCGGGATTAAGCAGATCGGTGGCGATGACGCGTTCATCATAATCGCGAATCTGCATCGTGCGCACATTGCCATAAGCATCGTTGTTGAAGATGATGGTCACCAGCGGAATCCGGTGCTGCACGGCGGTCGCCAATTCCCCGACGCTGAACATGAAGCCGCCATCGCCGGCGATGGACAGCACCGGTAAGTCAGGCTTGGCGACTTTGACGCCCAGCGCCGTCGGGAAACCGTAGCCAAGCGTGCCCTGATAACCGCTGCTGACGTAAGTTCGGGGCTTGTAAACCGGCATCATGAGGCGCGCGGCGTAACCCATCTGCGTCAACTCATCGACGAAGATGCCATCTTCCCCCAGTTCTTCGCGGATGAGCTTCAGATAACTCCGCTGCGGTTCAAGGTAAGCGCTGGTCTTGGCCCAATCGGCTTTCAGTTCGAGCATCTGCTCTTCGCGCGAGGCTCGCTTTCGATTGTGCTTGTCGACCGCGGCCAGCAGTGGCGGCAGCGCGTCTTCCGCCCGCGCCACAATCGGCAGATCGGGCCGCTGGATGCGGTGCATGGCATCGCTGTCGACATCTATGCGGATGATCTTCATATTGCTGTCGCTGCCCCAGCGCTGCAGCGGCGTCCGCATATAGCTGCCAATCGCCAGCACGACATCAGTCGCCTTGTAATAGGCGTGGGCTTCGGGCAGCTTCAAGCTCAGCGGATTGCGACTGTCGAGCAGTCCCAGCCCGGTTCGGTAGGCGACGACCGGCGCTTGCAGCATCTCGGCCAGCTGCCCGACCTCGGCGCTGACGCCCTGCGCCCCGCCGCCGACGAAGATCAGCGGATGCTTGGAAGCGCCAAGCCACTCGCCAGCCGTCTCAATAGCGCCGGCGTCAATCGGTGGCGCGAAGGGAGCCAGCGGCGTTGGCGTCTCCGGCACTTGGGCGCGAAGCTTCAAGACATCGGGCGGAATCTCCAGCGCCACCGGTCGCGGCCGCCCCGATTCCATTTCATAGAAGGCCTGCGCGACTTTGCGCCCGGCATCGCTGGGATGCAGCACGATGTCGTTCCACTTGGTTAGCCCGCGCAAGACTTCCGGCTGATGCGGGATCTCGTGCAAGTCGCCGATGCCCTTGCCGATGTTGCGGCTGAGGATTTGCCCGGTCAAGCAGAAGACCTTGGCGTTGAGCGCGTAAGCCGTCGCCATGCCCGCGGTGGCGTTGAGCAAGCCCGGCCCCGGCACGACATTGAAGACAGCCGGCTCGCCGGTCGCCAGCGCCCAGCCGAGCGCCATGTATGCGCAGCCCTGTTCGTGCCGTGTGTGGATGACGCGTATGCGGTCGCGGTTATCGAAGAGGGCGTTGTAGAGCCAGTCGTTCTGGATGCCGGGCAGCCCGAAGAGGGTGCGGACGCCGTGGGCGATGAGGGCGTCTACGGTTGCTTCGCCGCCGGTGCGAGTGGGCAAGGGTGGCTCCTGGTGGTAGTACTAGCTATCGCTCTGATTCGACTTATCGGGCAATTCTGGCGGGCGCGGCGGCTTCTGCAAGGCTTCGCGCTTCTCGCGCAGCTCCTGGCGGCGGGCGCGATTGCTATAGACAAATGTGCCAGCTGTGCCCGCGATACTCCCAATAACGACGCCAACGCTCTGCCAGGCAAAGCCGAGTGATACAACATAAGCGCTCAAGGCGATCAAGCAGATTGCCGCAACGAATCCAAAAATCAAGCCACGATTCTCGTAAAACGCGCGTTGCTTCTGTTCTTGCTCTACTAAGGTCAAGATGCGGTCAGCGCTGCCGGGATGAATATCTTCATAAGCCCGCATCATCTCCGGCGGTGGCAGGGGACCCGAATAAAATGAAACTTGCTGTTCTAATCGGACGACTTCTTGTCCGTCATTTTCATTTGCCATGTCTTGTCATTGGATGCATCAGGATACACAGTGTATGTTGTTGAATATATACCCATCGCATCGTACATGTATTCACCGATCCGTTCCCAGACTTCGCGCAATGCCTCTGCGTCCGCTTCCGCTGGCGATTCAGCAAAGAGCCGTCGGTTGATCACATCAATGAAGCTGAACATCCCGCCGAGACCACGAATGAACCCATACCGTCGCGCGTTCGCCATGTTTGCTCTCCCTTGCTCGTCCATAGCATATATCCACGCCCCCCCCCTGTCAATACAGCCGCAATCGCCACCGTGTTATACTAAACGCGCAAGCCTAGCGCATGAGAAAACCCATGACCAACCGACTCTACTATGGCGACAACCTCGAGATCCTGCGCAATCGCGAATACTTCCCCGATGAATGCGTCGACCTCATCTACCTCGACCCGCCTTTCAACAGCAATCGCAATTACAACGTGCTCTTCAAGGCGGAGAGCGGCGCCGACAGCGAAGCGCAGATCACCGCCTTTGAGGACACCTGGCATTGGGGCGAGACCGCCGAAGAGACCTACCGCGACTTGATTGTGCATGCGCCGGAGAAGGTCAGCACGGCAATTGAGGCGTTGCTGAACCTGATCGACCGCAATCAGATGATGGCTTACTTAGTGATGATGACGGCTCGGCTGGTGGAATTGCGGCGCGTCTTGAAATCGACTGGCAGTTTGTATCTACATTGTGATCCAACCGCGAGTCATTATTTGAAGATAGTCTTGGACGCGATTTTTGGCCCTACAAGTTTCAGAAATGAAGTAGTTTGGAAACGAACGAGTACACACAGCGACGCTAAACGTCTCGGCAGAGTTCATGATGTCGTTTTGTATTATGCTAAGTCTCAATCTGTAACTTGGAATACAGTGTATCGGCAACTCGACGAATCCTATGTGCGAGCAAAATATCGCTACCAAGACAAAGACGGTCGCAAGTGGCGAGCAGACAATTTAACTGCTACCGGACTAGCAGGTGGGGGATATACATACGAATGGAACGGCGTTACAAGAATTTGGAGATGTCCGATAGAAACAATGAAACGGCTGGAAAGCGAAAACCGAATTTATTACACAAGGAACGGAGTAGCCAGCTATAAACGCTATTTGGACGAGTCCAAAGGTCAGCCTTTGAATGACGTATGGACCGACGTTTTCCCGATAAACTCGCAAGCCAAAGAGCGACTCGGCTATCCGACGCAAAAGCCAGAAGCTCTTCTTGAGCGCATCATTATGATGAGTACAAACGAAGGCGAAGTGGTGCTAGACCCCTTCTGCGGCTGCGGCACAGCGATTGCGGCGGCCCACAAACTGGGTCGCAAATGGATCGGCATCGACATCACCCACCTATCCATCGCCCTGCAAAAGTACCGTCTCCAAGATATGTTCGAGTTGGCGTCGGGCGACGACTACGAGGTCATCGGCGAGCCGACCACCGAGCAAGGCGCGCGCGAACTGGCGACCGATTCCGCTAACGAAGGGCGCTATCAATTTGAGTGGTGGGCGCTGTCGCTGGTGGGGGCGAAGCCAGTCGGCGGGCAGGCGGGCTCGCGCAAAGGCAAGAAGGGTGCGGACAAGGGCATAGACGGCATCATCAACTTCTTTGAACAGGATGAAAAAGGCAGAGCCAAGCCGCGCAAAGTCATCGTACAGGTCAAGTCGGGCAAAGTCGGGCGCAAGGATATTCACGAACTTCGAGGTGTGATAGAGCGTGAGGACGCGGCGATCGGCGTCTTCATCACGCTGGAGTTGCCAACCCAGCCGATGACCAGAGAAGCGCTAGAGGCCGGCTGGTATGAATCGGACTTTTGGGACCAGCGGTATCGCAAGCTGCAGATCTTGTCGATTCGCGATTTGCTCGACGGCGACGGCGTCGATATGCCGCCGCAGCATGGCACTTTCAAGCAGGCGGCGCGGGTGAAGAGCGGTGATGGGGTGGCGCAGCGGGATTTGATGTAGCGTATCTTTAAGTGCTACAATCACCGATAGTGCTCAATCCATGGCTTAGGGAAATGCCCTGATGGCCGCTGAAATTGTCAACGAATCGCTACAGCCACTGCCGCCGCCACAACATGGCGAACGTTTGGCAAGGTTGGAAGGTACGTATCCTCATCTGGCAACGAAAGCCGACTTGCAAACGCTGCAGGCCGCGCTGATAAAATGGATCGTTGGCACCGGAATCGCGCTATTCATTGCGCTGATCGCCGCGGCGAATTTATTTCTTCCTTTGTCTTGAGCGCGCCTGTCGAACTTGTTCTTTGTTTCCTTCTGCGCCCTCAGTAGTTCAACCTATTCCTCCCCCACATCCTCCGGCTCACCCTCGCCCACCACAAACAAGCCACCGCCAGGCCGCCTGCCCCAAGGACTCGGCGCCGCGTCCGCCGACCGCGCCGTCACCCGAAACTGCTCCAGCTTTTCCATATCAAACTGAATGCCGTTGCCCGGCCTGTCGCCCAAAATAATGTAGCCGTCTTCGACCCGGCTGTCGTGATCGAAGCTCCGGTCCATCCCAGAATCGACCACTTCCATCCAGATGTGGTTGGGCAGCACGGCGGCAAAATGCGCCATGTAATCGCCCGGGCAGTTCATCACAGAGACCGGAAGATCAAAGCCGTCAGCCATCTGGGCGACCCGCATGGCGCCGGTGATCCCGCCCGCGCCGACGCCGATCTGCAAGACATCCGCCGCCTGGTGCGCGATCAAAGCGCGGAAGTCAGCGGCGTCATCAAGGTTCTCGCCAGTGGCGACCGCCGCGTTGACCGACTGCGACACCTGGCGCAGACCGGTGTAATCCCAGCGCCGCGCCGGCTCTTCCGCCCAAAAGATTTCGTGGTGGCGCTCAAAGTAGCGGATATGTTGGATCGCTTGCTTGGGCGACCAGTATTCGTTGGAGTCAATCAGCAAGATGGGTTCGCGTCCCGAGGTCGCCAGCGCTTCGCGCATGATGCCAATTCGCCGCAGATCGCCCTCGCGATCCAGCCCCACCTTCAGCTTGCCGATGCTGATGCCGCGCGCCGCCTGCCTTTCGTAGAATGCCCGAATCTCTTCATCATTCAGGCAGAGGTCGATGCCGCTGGCGTAGGCTTTGACCGCCCGGCTGGATGCGCCCAGCGTCTTCCAAAGCGGCTCGCCATTCGCCTTCGCTTTGAGGTCCCAGAGCGCCACATCAAGGGCGCCGATGACATCGGTGATAGCGCCGCGGTTGCCGCCTTTGAAGGCGAAATCCGCCATGCGCTGCCACAAGCCGACGACGCCGCGCGGGTCCCGCCCGACGAGCAGGTTCTCCGCCATGGCGTGGATATCGCCTTGCTGCCCCGGGTTGCCCAGCGAGACGCCCGTCAGCCCCAGGTCGGTATCGAGGAAGACCGCCAGCGCCGCGTACTGATCGCGCCCACGCGGATTGTTGGCATCGCCGATCGGACGCGCCATCTGGTGTTCAAACAGTATTGAGCGTATGCCTGTGATTTTCATGGTTTCCCCCGTAATCTCAGACTGGCGCGGGCGACTTGATAAGTCGCCCCTACGTGTTCGCCGCTACAACTCCCCATCCGCGTACCGTTGCCGCAGCGCCTTCTTGTCCATCTTTCCCACGCCGGTCTTGGGAATCTCATCGACGACAACATATTCATCCGGCAGCCAAAACTTGGGGAAGCGCTCCAGCAAGTACGCGTTCAGCGCCTGCGAGTCGTGCTCGCCATTCAGCGGCACGAGAACAGCCAGCGGGCGCTCGCCCCAGCGCTCGTCGGGCACGGCAATCACCGCCGCTTCCAGCACATCGGGATGCGAAATCAGCGCGTTCTCCAAATCAACTGACGAGATCCATTCACCGCCGCTCTTGACCAAATCCTTCGTCCGGTCGGTGATCGTCATATAGCCCTGCGCGTCAATCGTGACGACATCGCCGGTGCGGAACCAGCCATCATCGGTAAAATGTTCCTGGTCGCGTTCGATTTTGTAATATCCCCCAGCCACCCAATAACCGCGCACTTGCAGCTCGCCCATCGTCTCGCCGTCCCAGGGCAGTTCATTACCCGCGTCATCGACGATGCGCGCGTCGACGCCGGGCACGAAGTAGCCTTGTTTGGCTTTGATATCCCAGCAGTCTCCCGCGTCCAAGTCCTGATGCCGCGTCTGCAGCTTGGCGACGCTGCCGATGGGTGACATTTCGGTCATGCCCCAGGCGTGCGCGACATTGACGCCGAAGTCGCGCTCGTAGGCTTCTATCAGACCGCGTGGCATCGCCGAGCCGCCAACGACCAGCTGAGTGATGGAGGAGATATCGCGCGGGTTTCGGCGCAGCTCATGGTAAAGCCCGTTCCAGATGGTCGGCACGCCAGCGGCGATGGTGACGCGCTCGCTCTCGATCATATCCGCCAGCGGCGCGGGCTGCAGATGCGGGCCCGGCATCACAATGGTCGAGCCAACCCAGGCGCAGGCATAAGGCAGCCCCCAAGCCATCGCATGGAATTGCGGCACGACTGGCAAGACGACATCCATCTCGGTCGGGCCCAGCGCCGCCGCCGCCAGCACCCCCAGCGTATGCAGCATCATCGAGCGGTGGCTGTACAAGACGCCTTTGGGCATGCCGGTGGTGCCGCTGGTATAACACAAACCCAGCGCCATATTCTCGTCAGCGCAGCGCCATTCATAATCGTCGTCCGCCGCCGCCATCAGGTCTTCGTAATAAGAAATGTTGGGCAGATTGCATTCCTGACCCTCTGCCAGGTTGAAGAGCACAAAACGCTTCACCGTCTTCAGTTGGTTGGCGATCGGCTCGATCAGCGGCAGCAGCGATCCCTCGACGAAGATGACTTTGTCTTCCGCATGGTCGATGATGTATTTGAGCTGCTCATGCGACAGGCGAATGTTCAAGGTGTGTACGACAGCGCCGGCGCAGGGGATGCCGAAGTAGAATTCCAGGTGCTGGTAATTGTTCCAGGCGAAGGTGGCCACGCGGTCGCCCGGCTCGACGCCAAGCGCCGCCAGCGCATTGCCCAGCCGTCGGACGCGCCGATGGAAAGCGGCATAGCTATATTCATGCCAGTTGCCATCGGGCAGCTTGGTTCTGATCGTCTTCCGCGGACTCATGCGCTTGGCGTGTTCGACGATGGCGTTCAAGGTCAACGGGTAATCCATCATCAAGCCCGACAACATAAAGAGACTCCCCGCATTCCAAACCTCTGTAGGGACAAGTGACGGTCAGTGTCAGCGGTCAGTGTCTACGCGACCCTTGTCTCGCCCATTGCCGCAGATTATACGGGATGTCGCCACGCTTGTCAGCCGAATGCGCAAGGCAAGCGCAAATGATCGGAAAACCGGAATGAGTATGGGAGAGCCGGCGCCTCGCCCCCCGATGCGCATAGACTCGGATTATTCCGGCGTCACATACGCAGCCGTGATGCCGCCATCAACCATGAACGCGCTGCCGGTGACATAGGAAGATTCGTCCGACGCCAGGTAAAGGACCGCGTTCGCGATCTCGGCCGCCTCGCCGAAGCGTCCCATGGGAATATGAACCAGGCGCCGTTGTTTCTTCTCGTCGGTATCGAGGTATTTCATCAGCAGCTCGGTGCGCAGGGGACCGGGGCAGAGGGCATTGACGCGGATATGCTCCCGCGCGTGGATCACCGCCAGCTCGCGCGTCAGCGCCAAGACCGCGCCCTTGCTCGCCGTATACGCCAGTTGCGGGGTGGCCGCGCCCAGCAGCGCGACGAAGGAGGCCGTGTTGATGATGCTGCCGCCGCCGGCCCGCTGCAGCGCCGGGATGCCGTATTTGCAGCCGAGAAAAACGCCTTTGACATTCACCGCCATCGTCTGATCCCAGACTTCTTCCGAAGTGTTGATGGCGTCATCGTCATCGGCGTGGCTGATGCCGGCGTTGTTGAAGAGGATGTCCAACTTGCCGTAAGTCGTTTCGGCCGCGGCGATCATCTTTTCGCAGTCCGCCGCCCGCGCGACATCGGCATAAACGTAGGTCGCCGCCCCGCCGCGCTGCCCGATATCGGCGACGCATTGCAGCCCGCCTTCTTCGTTGATGTCCACTACCACGATTGCCGCGCCCGCACCCGCCAGGCGCAGCGCTGTCTGGTATCCGATGCCGCTTCCCGCGCCCGTGATCAGCGCTACTTTGTCTTTCAGTCTCATTGGCGCTCCTTTTGCTGCGGCGGGCGACCCAATGGCTCGCCCCTGCATTTTTGCGCTCTGGCGGGCGACTCACTAGGTCGCGCAGGTCGCATGGACACTGACCGTCAGTCGCCCTTACACGAACGCTTGCTAGATTCGTTCAAAGTAACGCTTCCGCTCCCAATCCGTCACCGCGCCGCGGAAGCTCTCGATCTCCTTGCGGAAGAAATGCGTATAATGCTCGACCACATCAGCGCCGAAGGCAGCCCCCGCGAATTCGCTGTACTCAAAATTGTCGACCGCCTGCTCAAGCGTGTAGGGGACGCGCGGCAGGTGTCGCGCCGCGTAAATATCGCCCTCGAAGATGTCAGGCGGCTCAATGCGCTTGGCGATGCCGTCCAAGCCCGCTGCCAGCGCCGCGGCATAGGCCAGGTAAGGGTTGCAATCGGCGCCCGGCACGCGGCATTCGATGCGCAGGCTCTGGCCCGAGCCAACAACACGAAACCCGGCTGTGCGATTATCGTAACTCCAGGCGATGCGCGTCGGCGCCCAGGAGCCGTCTTCGTAGCGTTTGTAGGCGTTGATAGTCGGCGCGTAAAAGACCATCAACGCTTGCAGATGCGCCATCCAGCCGCCGAGAAAATAACGAAATACATCCGATCCAGCGACCGGACCCAAAAGCCTATCGCCGGGGAAGGCGTTCGCTTCTCCCCGGAACAGGCTAAGATGAATATGACAACTGGAGCCAGCCTGGCCCGCGAAGGGTTTCGCCATAAAGGTGACGCTGCGCCCCTGCCCGTCAGCGATCTCTTTGAGGCAGTGTTTCATCAAGCTGTGGCGATCAGCCATGGTCAGCGCCTCAGCATAACGGATGTTGAGCTCGTGCTGCCCCAAGCCCCATTCGCCCTTGCTGCTCTCTACCGGAATGCCGGAATGCTTCAAGTGACGGCGGGCGGCGGCGGTGAAAGGCTCTTCGCGCGTGCCTTGCAGGATATGATAATCCTCAAGATACCAGCCCATCGGCTCGAGGCCGCTGTAACCTTTTTCATGCGCTTCGCGGTAGGAATCGCGATAGATGTAGTACTCAAGCTCAGAGGCGGCTTTGACGCTGAAGCCCAGGGCGGCGGCCGCCTCCAGTTGTCGGCAGAGGATCGAGCGCGGCGCGACCGCGACGAGTTGATGCGCCGCTTCATCTTCGACATCACATAGAACGATGGCGGCGCCTTCCAGCCAGCTCGCCCGCCGCAGGGTCGCCATATCGGGCGCGAGGTGAAAATCGCCGTAGCCGCGCTCCCAATTGGCGAAGCGATAACCGGGTACCGGTTCCATCTCGATGTCGGTTGTCAAGAGGTAATTGCAGGCGTGCGCACCCTGCTCCGCCGCCTCGTTCAGGAAGAATTCGGCATCCAGGCGCTTGCCCAGCAGCCGACCATAATGATCGCTGAAGGCGATGATCACCGTGTCGATCTCATCGGCGGCGACAGCTTCTGCCAACTCGTCCAAGGTCATCAGGCCGCGAAGGGCAGTCATAGCGCGGTCCTCATTTTCTCAAGCCGAACAAGCCAGCCGCTCTTGTCTTGCTCCGCGCCCAGACATCCAGCTCGGCGATGCCATCAATGCCCTTCTGATAGACTGGGCTCTTAGGGTTGAGCGGCAGCGTGACAACGCGCCCGGTAACTGCGGAGGCATAAGCCGCTTGCACGATTTCCAGGGCGCGCGCGCCAGCCGCCGCCGGCGCTATCGGCTCGCGGTTGTCGCGGATGGCGTCGCGAAAATCGGCATAGAGAGCGATGAAGGAATCGGCAGTCGCTTCCGCATGCGCCTCGCGATTGGCGATGGCGTGGTCGCTGCGATTCCAATTCGAGTCGACGCTGTAGAGCTCAATCGGCTGGTTGAAGCCGCCAGACTGATACTGCTTGTAGCGCATACGAATCTGGCCCTCGCTGCCGCTGATATCGGCGCCGCCGACGCCCTCGCCCCAAGCCATGTGAATGACGGCGTAGGCGCTGGGGAAGGCGATCTGAAGCAGCGCCAAATCTTCGACTGCCGGCTGACGATGGGCGTATTCCGGCGCGTCGACGAATGCCATGACCTGCTGCGCCGCTTCGCCGACGAGCCACTCCGCCAGGTAAGCCGCGTGAATCATATCCATCAGCACGCCGCCGCCGGCAGCCATCGTATGACGCCAGTCGGATTGATATTCAGCCGCGCCCGGATAATCAATCACGCCCATGAAGTGCAGCGTGGCGACGCGCAAATCACCGATCAAGCCTTCAGCCAGCATTTGCTTAATCTGCCGAAACTCAGGCAAGAAGTGATAATTATGCACCATCGCCAGCTTCAAGTTTGACTCAGCGGCCGCGCGCGCGAGCTGTGCCGCAACCGCCGGCACGTTGCTGATCGGCTTCTCGCTGAGCACATGCTTGCGCGCGGCGAAGGCTTCCAGCACGATTTGCGGGCGGCGCTTCTGCGGCACGGCGATGACGACAGCCTCAATCTCGTCGATAGCGAGCAGGTCGCGGTAATCCGCGTGAAGCTGGTCTTCGCGCAAGCCGAACCAGTCTTTGCCGATTGCGCGGCGCGCCGGCGTAATATCAGCCAGCGCGACCAATTCGACATCGGGCAGCGTCATCAGCGCGGGCCGGTGGCCATATTGGGCAACGTTGCCGCAGCCGATGAGACCGACTTTGAGGGCTTTGGTCATCTCGCCTCCACTGGACGACTACCAGCGCTCCAAACCCAGCAGTTTCTCACCCAAAGGCGTGAGCTTGGCTGTGGCGCTGCGCTCAATTTCCCAGCGCCGCGGATCGCCGGGGAAGAACTTGCGCTCGGGCGATTTGCGTTCGCGCCACAAGCTGACGCGTTCCTGCCGCATGGCGTCATCGTCTTCGCGCGCGGGGAACATGCTGATGTACTGCGCGAGCCGCGGACGCGTCGAATTATTCCGCCCGGTGCCATGCGGCAGCAGGCTGTGCCATATTACCAGATCGCCGGCTTTCATCGCCAATGATTTCAGTTCGAGACCGGTCATGTCGGGCGCGCGCGGATCGCGGTCGGCCGGCTGCGTCTTGACCCATTCTTCAAAGCGCCGGTGAAATCCAGGCACGACCTGCAGACCGCCCGCGTCCGCCGGCACATCAACCAGCGACAAGACGCCTTGCACCCGATTCGGCAAGGGAACCAGCGAGGTATCGATATCCCAATGCACAAATCCCTGAAAATCCCAATCGGCGCGCGCCGGCGGGTTGAGATTGACGCGGTCGATCGACACCCACAGCTTTTCGCTCTCCCAAATATCGGCGAAGGCGCCATAAACGCGCGGATGCTGGCGATTATCCCAGAGCGCCTGGTGCTGGTAAAGCTCAGCCATGCCCGATTCTTTCAGCAGCGGCTTGCTGTCATCGCCGTCAGCCGAGCGATACCATGTATCCGGATTATCGCGATCCATCTCCATGAAATCCCAAATGAGATCGACGGTCGCGCCCAGGTTTTGCGGCGGCACAGCATCGCGCACGATGACGTAGCCGTTTTTATGCCAGAAGGTCATTTCTTCCTGCGTCAAGACATGCATAGCCTTTCCTCTCGAATGCAAGGCTGATGGGAAAGCGGGCGCGCCGCTAATCCGCTTTCATTTTGCGCAAAGCGACAAGTCTGCGAAATCATCCCCTATCGCCTTTTGCGAATGTTGACCAACAGGTGGAACTATGGCATAATTTCATTGCCTTTTCCAATACATTTCTTACTGGGGATCATTCAATGCAATCAGCCCGGTGCAAACTGCAAATTAACAAACTCCTAGCCGCGCTTGCCTGCGCGCTGTTTATACTCCTGCCCGCCCAAAGCGCAGCCGGACAGCCTAGCCTCGAAATCACCGTCAGCAGCCAATCGAAGGACCATATCAGCGTCAGCTGGACCGACCTGGGCGATGTGCTGCTGTATCTCGTGGAAATCCGCGGGGCTGGGCATTATGACTTCACTACCGTCAACGCCGGGACAACCACGCACACTTTCGGCGGCTTAAAGGCGGGCGCGACTTATACGATCAAGATGACCGCCTATCCCCAGCGCGGCAGCGCCCTGACCGCCGATATTCAAGCGCAGACAGTCGCGCCCAGTCCAACGGCGGCGGCAACCAATACCCCAACCGCCACGCCCACGTCAACGCACACCGCTACCCCAACGACTGCGCCCTCCGCAACGGCCACGCTGCCCGCTTTCAGCATCAGCGTCAGCAAGCAATCGAAGGATCACATCACGGTTGCTTGGACCGATTTGTCCGCGGCCCTGGACTATAGCCTGACGCTGCAACCGGAATCGGGCAGTAAAACCACCGCGACCGCCGCCGGCGGCGTGACCAGCCATACCTTCGGCGGCTTGAATTCAAACGCGACCTATACTGTCAGCATCACGGCGAACCTGAGCAATGGCAGAACGCTATCCGCCAGTGTAACGACGAAGACGGAGCCCGAAGCCACGGCGACGCCCACCGCAACAGCCACGTCCACATCAGCGCAGGTCAGTTTGAACGGCACACGCTGCACGCTGGATGACGCCATCAATGCCGCCAATAGCGACGCCGCCAGCGGCAGCTGCCCGGCCGGGGACGGCGTGGACACCATCACCTTCCATGACGATGTGATTCTCAGCGGCTCATTGTCGCCACCGTCCATCGCCTCCGACATTATCATACAGGGCGGCGGACATACGCTCAGCCGCTTAAGCAAGAAAGGCATGGCGCGCTTCCGCCTCTTGAATATCCATAGCGGCACGGTCGCCATCCATAAGCTGACGTTTACAAAGGGCTATGTGGGTCATTATGGCGGGGCGATTTTTAACAATGGCACGCTGACCATCGATACCAGCACCTTCCGCAACAATGAAACCTCCTACTATGGCGGGGCGATTTTCAACGGCGGCACGCTGACCATCAGCAACAGCACGTTTAGCGGCAATGAAACCGCCAACTATGGCGGGGCGATCCATAACCAAGGCGATTTGACCATCAGCGGCAGCAGCTTCAGCGACAACGAAGCCAGCCACATGGGCGGCGCCATCTACCATGGCAGCAGGAGCTCCAATGATCCAGATGGCAATGGCTACTGGGTCGGGGTCGACAGAGCTGGCTCGCTGACGGTGAAGCACAGCAGCTTCAGCAAAAACAGCGTCAGCCACGTCGGCGGCGCGATACTCTATGTGGGCGACCTGTCGAAGCTGAGCATCGGCGGAAGTAGTTTCACGGGCAACACCGCCTCCTTTAGAAATGGTCCGGTTTGGTGCGTCGCCCACAGCAGGGGCGCCCAGACTAACGCGGCTTGCGACAGCATCGAATATGAGAAGATCGACGCGACCGCGACGCCAGCCGCCACATTTACACCCACGCCCGTGCCGGCCACCGCCACGCTGCCCGCTTTCAACATCAGCGTCAGCAAGCAATCGAAGGATCACATCACAGTGCAGTGGAGCGATTTGTCCGCGGCGCTGGATTACACGTTGACGCTGCAGCCGGAATCGGGGAAAAAGAGAAGCAAGACTGTCGCCGCCGGCCGCACCAGCCATACCTACGGCGGTTTGAATTCGAACGCGACCTATACCGTGAGCATCACGGCGCGCTTCGGCGACGGCAGGACGCTAAGCGCAAGCGTCACGACGAAGACTGAACCCGAAGCCACAGCGACGCCGACCGCGACGCCCTGCCGCATGGAGGGCTATATCGACGTCACCGGCATCTCCAAGGACCACATCTCGGTGAGGTGGCCCAATTATAAGACGGGCAAAGCATACGGAACGAACTATCAATACAATGTCGAACTGCGAGGCGGCGGCATCGTTCGGCAAAGGATCTTCCCGTCCGATGACACGACGCGCACCTTCGCTGGTTTGCAGGAAGACACGGTTTATGACATCACCGTCACCACTACAGAGATGGCCAATGGCTGCATCTCCACCAGCCAAACCTCGGTGCGCACGGCCGCTACCAATGTTTGGATCAAAGTCGATAAGGTATCGACAGACAGCATCACGCTTGAGTGGAGCCGGGTCAACACAGCCTGGAGCTACCGATTGAAGGTCCGGGGCGAAGACTACTCCGTCGCCATCGCGCCCAGCAAGCTGTTTTACACCTTCCCCGGCTTGACGCCAGATACGGAATATACCGTTGACATCACCGTTTACCTCGATGATGGTCCGCCGAAATCCGAACACATGGACCCCACGCAAACCGCCAGCGTATCGGCGCGCACCGCGGCCGACCCGAACTATGTATCGCCGACGCCCGTGCCGACCATGGTCATCCCGCCGCAGGCAAGCCTGTCCACCAGCGATCCCACACATGACAGCATCACCGTCAATTGGGATTGGAATGGCAGCCCTGAGGTGACAAGCCCGCCGCAGCTTCAAATAATTGACACGAATAAACGCATGGTTGTCCATACCGCCCGCGCCTTTGACAATAAGGGCAGCTATGTTTTCACTGATCTGGATGCCAATACAAAGCATTCCATATCATTCGTTGTGTTCCCCAAGTCTGGCAAGGATAAAGTGCTGACGCTCGGTTACGTGGAGGCTTTCACCTCGGCCGAGCCAACCGACACGCCCAAGACGCCGACAGCGACAGCGCTTCCAAAGCTGCACGCGCCGCAGAACTTCCGTGTGCTTTCGGGCAACACGGTCGCCTGGGATGCCGTCAATGGCGCCGACCGTTATCGCGTACGTTTGGATCCGCCCGTTGGCGAGCGCATTTTGAAGCGAGTCGATTCGCCGCAGACGCAATATACATTCGAGAATCTGCAGCCCGGCACGGTGTACACCGCGCGCGTACGGGCGATGAGCGACGAGGGCAGCTTTATATGGTTTGGCGATTGGAGCCAATCGCGGAGCCTGACGGCAGCAGCAACTTCCACGCCTGTGCCAAGCGATACGCCAACTGCAACGCCCATTCCACCCACAGCAACATCCTTGCCGCCCATCAAAATCACTTGGGCGATGATATCTTTCTTCGACAGAGAAGCCGAAGCCATACTGCGCTGGAGCGCCGTCAGCGGCGTCAGCAGCTACACGCTGCAATACGCGGGCAGCGACTTGAGCAACGGCAGTTTCAGCCTGCTCGCCTCCGCCACCAGCCAGCGCATCAGCGGCCTAAGCCTCGGCGTGATCTACCAGGCAACGTTGACCGCGCACTTGAGTGATGGCGGGACGCATACGGGCGCGGCCCATTTTAGCTTGACCGTACCGGCGACGGATACGCCGATTCCGACTGCGACGCCTTTACCCACGAATACGCCGATACCAGCGACCACCACGCCTGTACCGCCAACGAACACGCCCGTACCGCCACCGACAAATACGCCTTTGCCGCAAGCAACGAACACGCCGGCGCCCAGCGGACCCAACGCCGCCTTGATTTCAACATTGATCGGCTATACACAGGAAAATCATGGCGACGCCCATGTCGAGCGCTGGACGCGGGCTTTGGCGGCGCTGGGCTGGGGCAGCCATGCCAACCCGATGAAATTGCAAGAGGCGAAGGATATGGCGGACAGCTACAGCCGCAATCGCTGGCAGCCGGTGGTAGACGCGCTGACGCAGCTGCAACCGCCACCGACCAACACGCCTGTCCCGCCGCCGACGGATACGCCTGTCCCGCCACCGACGAACACGCCCGTGCCGCCAACTAACACGCCTGTACCGCCACCGACGAACACGCCAGTCCCGCCGCCGACGGACACACCCGTGCCACAAAGCTATACCGTGCCGCAGAGCCTCATCGACACCTTGATCGGCTATACGCAGGAGAATTACGGTGACGCCCATGTCAAGCGCTGGAAGCGGGCATTGGCGGCGCTGGGGCATGACAGCGGTGAAACGGCGATGACTCTGGACGAGGCGAAGGATATGGCGGACAGCTACAGCCGCAATCGCTGGCAGCCGGTGATCGACGCTCTGGAGAAGCTGGAGGGGGAGTAGCAAGCGAAGGATTCCGGTGCGGGCGGCATATCATGTCGTCCGTTGCTTCATGCCCAGTTTCGGAAGAGTGATCTCCCCCAGTGTCCACAATTGGACATTCGCTTGAAACTACATTAACAGTCGATAATTAATTGCGCTCGTCCTACTCCGTTGAGGTTCTGCTGATGAATTCTTTGCCCTCCACGCAACCACACAGCTTTACTTTTCACCAGCGCATTCTTTCCCGTTTGCGCTTCATCCTGCCGCTGCTGCTGCTGCTCATCGCGCTCGGTGGCGGCTTGGCGCAGGCGCAGGACCCCACGCCGACGCCGGGCGCGCTAAAAAATTTGCGAGTGACCTACGTCAGCCATACACAGGCAATCATCAAATGGGACGATATTGCGCGCTCGGGCTATAAATACGCCATTTATCTAAAACCCTCCGGAAATTATTGGCCCACCTTCAATATCGCGGGCCGCGGTC
>JAJEGA010000044.1 GCA_022820125.1 Anaerolineae bacterium
CTGGTGGAATGTTTCATCAATAAGCTCAAGCATTTCCGCCGGGTCTTTTCCCGATATGAGAAACTGGATACTTCGTATCTCGGTTTTCTCCACTTTGTCGGCGCTCTTATCTGGTTACGATAGAATGTCAACAGAACCTAGGCAATCTTTGCCAATCGATCGCGCCATTCCCTCGCTGGCTCAAAGCAGATCTTGTATCGCCTCGCGCTCCGCGAGCAATTCAGCTTCCGAGTCTTTGATCTTCTCCACGGCGTATGCGCTGAGGTCAAGACCGTCAACCAGGGAGACCGCCCCGTCCCCGTCCGCGCGCAAGGGGAAGGAGTAGATTAGTCCATCGGCGATATCATAGGGATTGCCCTCGCTGGCGATGGCGGCGCTGAACCAATCGCCTTCGGGCGTCGCTGCTGTCAGGCTGCGGATGGTATCCAGGGCGGCGTTGGCGGCGCTGGCAGCCGAGCTCTTGCCGCGCGCCTTGATGACGGCGGCGCCCCGATCTTGCACCGTCGACATGAAATCGCCTTCCAGCCAGCCGCGATCGCCGATGACAGACTCGACGCTCTTACCCTTGACGCGCGCGTGTTCAAAGTTCGGGAATTGCGTTGTGCTGTGGTTGCCCCAGATCGCGAGCCTGCTAACCGCGCTGACTGGCGCGCCGGCTTTCTGCGCAAGTTGGGCTTTGGCTCGGTTCTCGTCCAGGCGAGTCATGGCAAAGAAACGCTCGGCGGGGATGTCGGGCGCGTTGGCTTTGGCGACCAGGCAATTGGAATTGCAGGGGTTCGCCACGGTCAGCACGCGAATGTCGCTGGCGGCCTGCTCATTCAGCGCACGCCCCTGCTCGACGAAAATCGGTCCATTAGCCGCAATCAAGTCGCTGCGCTCCATGCCGGGTCCGCGTGGCATGCCGCCAACCAGGATCGCCCAGTTGGCGTCTTTGAAGGCGACATTAGGGTCGTCAGAGATGATGACATCCTGCAGCAAGGGCTGGGCGCTGTCCTCCAGTTCCATCACCACGCCGCGGAGGGCGTCCATCGCCGGCGGGATTTCGAGAATGTTAAGCGCCACCGGCTGATCGGCGCCGAAGACTTCGCCATTGCCGATGCGAAAGAGCAGGCTGTAGGCGATCTGGCCCGCGCCACCGGTGACCGCTACTCGAATAGGTTGCGTCATACGAAGGTTTCCTCTCCTGATTCTATGTCGCCAAGCCGGCGCGATTGTAGCGGAAAAGCGCTCTCTTGTTCAGAGAAGATCGGGTTTATCCGGCCTCCTGCGGCAGCTCGGCAAAGGCGCTAATCCGCCAGGTGTCCTCGAATCGATCCAGCGTTGTGATCGCGGTATTCTTCATCGCTTTGTCGGGCAGATGGGCAAACATTGAAGCGAGCAGAATCATCATAGCTGAGCTGTGCCCGACCAGGGCTACCGTTGCCAAATCGGCTGTGCCGGTGATGTCGTCCCAAGCCGCCTGCATCCGGCGCTGGACGTCAAGCCGCGATTCGCCGCCCGGGACGCGAAAGGGGCGATATCCCGATTCCCATTTCCGGTAGGCTGCGGGAAAGCGCGCTTTGACCTCGGCAAAGGTGTGCCCCTCAAAATCGCCGAATGCGATCTCGGCCAGGCGCTCATCCTGGCGCACGCTTTGCCCCAGGGCGTCGCCGATTATCTGCGCTGTCTCCAGCGCCCGCGAACGCGGACTGGCGTAAAGGGCGTCGATCGCGACCGTCTTGAGACGCCTTGCCAGCGCTCTCGATTGCGCGCGACCGCAATCGTTTAAGGGAACAGGCAGCGCTCCCTGCAAACGATGTTCGATATTGAAATCGGTCTGACCATGACGAATGAACAGAACTCGGTTTACGCTCATCACATCCCCTAAGACTTGACGGAATTGCGGGTCAAAGGCAAAATGACAACAGTGCGGCAGTGTATCATTGTAAAGGGCAGTATTCGAGTGACAGAAGAACAGAGCAGTGTAAATCCCCAGCCCAGCAAGCTGACGCAGTATGGATTGGCGCTGGTTGGCGGCGCCGGCATGACGCTGCTGATATTGGGCGCCAGTATCGGCGTCATCTACGGCGCCAGCCTGGACGCGACATCGACGCATTCACTGGGCTTGGCGCTTGTCATTGGCTTGTTCTTGCTCATCCTCGCCATTGGATTCTGGCTGGGTTGGGCGCGCCCCTTTGAACGCTTTGACGACATCAATGTTCCGGCGGAAGCTGAGCATCACTAAGGCTCAACTTGAAGCGAAAATCTGAGGCGCCGCGGCAGCCCCTTTCCGAGCGTGTCTCCGGAGTCGTAACCGAAATTGACGGGCATGCGCTGCTCTCGGCAAAAGCTTTGCCCGGGGGCGAGGCTATCGCTCGCGGCGATTTGATACTGCGTTACGGCATCACGTTCCTGGGCAAGCCGCGCTTATCCATCGTGCCGCAGCTTGTGGTCGCCGATTATGGCGAACTGCTGAACGGCGAAGAGGCTTGGGCTTTCCTGATGAGCAGCGCGCATCTCTATCCTCGCGCTGATGTTTGCGGCTTTCTCAACGATGGCAAGGATGACATGGTGGCGCTTAAACAGTTGGATTTCGATCATCCCTTTGATGTCTTCGTCTACCGACAATTGCAAGATGAACTTCCAATGCTTAAGTTGTCCGCGCTTGTCGCCGAAGAGCCGGCGCCGTTTCCCAAGCGCTTGACGCGGCAGCTTCCACGCTTCGACAGCCTGAGCGCTTGGCGGCGGAATGAATGAACTGGAGTCGATCTTCAGCGATGATTGGGGCGAAGATCATCGCTCAGGTTTGGTCGCCGTGGTCGGGAAGCCCAACGTCGGCAAATCCACCCTGATTAACGCGATCCTGGGGCAGAAGATCGCCATCGCAACCGCCAAACCACAGACGACGCGTCAACGTCAGTTGGGCATATACACCAGCGACGAGGCGCAAATCCTCCTTATAGACACGCCGGGCATCCACAAGCCCAAGTCCGTCTTGGGCAATTATATGGTCGGAGTCGCGCATGATGCCCTGAAAGATGCCGATGTCATACTGTGGATCCTCGATGCCGCGGCGCCCCCGACCGACGGCGACCGAAATATAGCCTCGCTCTTGGAAAAGATTGTGCCCAGGACGCCGAGAGTTCTCGCCTTGAACAAGACAGACTTGGCTCCCGATAATATAGACTTCGAAGAACACCTGTCACTCTGCGAGCGCCAGAGCGCGCTGCCCATCAGCGCCGAGAAAAGGCGCGGCATCGCTGGGCTGATCGGCTGCCTGATTCCGCTGCTGCCGCGAGGACCGCGTTATTATCCCGCGGACCAGGCGAGCGAAGCCAATCTGAGATTTATCGCGGCTGAGATCATTCGCGAACGCATCATCGAGCTAACCAGCGACGAGATCCCGCACGCGGTGGCTGTGGAGATAACGGAATTTCGGGAAAAGCGCCATATTACGCAAATCGAAGCCTCGATCTTTGTTGAGCGCGGGTCGCAAAAGGGCATCATCATTGGCAAGCGTGGGGGCATGATCAAGCGGATCGGCATTGAGGCGCGCGCCGAGCTGGAGGCATTGCTTGAGGCGCGCGTGAATCTGGAAACCCGCGTCAAGGTACAGAAGAATTGGCGCGGCAATGCCGAGTTCATGCGGCGTATCGGCTATCGATTACCCAAGCGCGGTCGCTAATAGGCGCCTATCGGCTTTTTAAGCTGCGGCGCGCCGCGGCGATGTCGGCTTGTATCTGCTTCACCAGCGCGTCCAAGCCGCTGAATTTCTGTTCGGGCCGCAGCCGTTGCTCGAATGAGAGTTCAATTCGCTCGCCGTAGATGTCGCGGTCAAAATCCAGCAAGTGCGCTTCAATCGTGACGGCGTCGCCAGAGAAGGTGGGACGCGTGCCGATATTGGTCGCCGCTTGAAAGATCTCTTCCCCAATGCGCGCCCAGCCGGCGTAGACGCCATTAGCCGGGATAATCTGTTCGGACCAGACCTTCACGTTCGCTGTAGGCGCGCCGATGATCCGTCCGCGTTGCTCGCCGAGGACGACCGGTCCTCCTATGGCGTAGGCGCGGCCCAGCATCGCTTTTGCCGCGCTCATGTTTCCATTGCGAACATGCTCGCGAATGGTTGAACTACGAATGAACTGCTGGCTGGATTGCGAGGTAATCAATTCAACCGCCGATACGTCAAAACCGCGCTTCTTGCCCTGGGCGCGCAGATAACGCACATCGCCCTGGCGCTGGAAACCGAGCGCGAAATCAGCGCCCACCCAGATTTCCCTGATCCGCAAATTCGTGACGAGCAGATCAACAAACTCAGCCGCTTGAAGACGGCGGGTCTCCTCGTCAAATGGATGCGTGATGACCAGATCAACGCCCAGATTCAGCAGCAGCTCGGCTCGCTTTTCCGGCGTCGTTAAATAGTAGCGCGTCTTGACCTGTTCCAACAGCTTGTCGGGATGCGGGTAAAAGGTGAGGACGATCGCCTTGTTCCCGGAAGCGCGCGCGCTATCGATCAGGCGCTGGATGAGCTGTTGATGGCCCAGGTGCACGCCATCAAAGACGCCAATTGTCACCAGCGAATCGGCATCAAGTTTCGCATCTTCTAAGCGACGCAGGTGTGTCATTGGATTTTCAAATCGCCTGGGCTCGCCGCAATCCTACAACGACCGGCTCGCGAATACCTTTCGCGGTTTCCACCGATCGTCTCGGGGTTCGAGAATAGCGACCAGCCGCCTCGCATCATCAAAGGCAAAAACAGTTGAATCGGCTATGTTTGGTTGGCGGCAAATGAATCGACCGTGCCGCAGCGCTTCATTTTCATCGGCGCTCAGCGTGACGCGGGTGAATCCGGCCAGCGCGTCGTAGGGCGTCGTGACGCGCCACAGCCATTCGCCGCTGCTGACAATGGCATCCAGCGCGAGGCTGTCGCTCAGCTTGAATGCGCCGCTGGCGGTCCGGGTGAGGGCGGAAAGATAGCCGCCGACCCCCAATGCAGCGCCTAGATCATGCGCCAGGCTACGAATATACGTGCCGGCGCCGCATTCAATTTCGAGCTCCAGGACGGGATTGCGCCAGGACAGCAGCTTAATCGACTGAATCGTGACAGCGCGCGGCTCCCGCTGAACGGTCTTCCCTTGCCGCGCCAGTTCGTAGAGCTTCTTGCCGCCTACTTTGACGGCGCTGTACATTGGCGGCGCCTGTTCAATCGCACCGATGAAACCTGTCAAAGCTCGCTCGATATCGGCTCGCTGGATATGGTCGGCGCAGCGGCGCTCAGTGATATCGCCGGCGCCATCATAGGTGGTTGTGCTGAGGCCGAGCGTTATCTGCGCTTGGTAAACTTTGCGACCGCGCATGATGAATTCGCTAAGTCGCGTCGCCGCGCCCAGGCAGATGACCAGTACGCCGCCAGCCAGAGGATCCAAGGTGCCGGCGTGGCCCGCCTTCCTGGCGCCGGTCAGCGCGCGGAAGTGGCGGCGCGTGCGCGCGACCACGTCATGGCTGGTCACATGGAGAGGCTTGTTGACGTTGAGAAAGCCGGCGGCGCAGATTTCATTCAAGCGAGGCAGACCCTTCCCGTATGGCTTGGCGCGCCAATGGCAGCACGACATCCCGCACTTGCTGCAAGCTGCCGTCCACGGTGCAGCCGGAAGCCAGCGTGTGGCCCCCGCCGCCAAGTTGAAGGGCGAGGCTGGCGACATCGTATCCAGGCTTGGCGCGAAAACCCACCTCAACTTGTTCCTCGGGCAATTCCTTGAATACGATCGAAACTTTGGCTTTATCGACCGTCACGAGGTAGCTCACCAAGCCGCCGTCGCCGGCATTCTGCAAGCCCGCTTGGCGGAGATCGCATTGGCTGACTGTGGCATAAATCAAGCCGTCTTGCAACTGAACCGACGGCAGCGCCAATTTCCAGAGTTCAACTTCATTGTATGTTCGCTTATTAAGCGTCCGCGCCATGATATGCGCAAGCGGAGCGCCCTTGCTCATCAAATCTTGCGCAATCTCCAGTGTACGGCTGTTTGTGGCGCTGATGCGAAATCCTTGCGTATCGGTAACCAGACCGGTCAACAGCGCGAAGGCTGTCGCCCCCGAAATAGCATCGCCGAGGTAGATGAGAAAGTTGTATACGATTTCCACCGCAGCGACCGCTTCAGGCGCGATCAGGTGGATATCGCCGTAACGCGTATTGGTGGGGTGGTGATCGAGATTGATGACATTTTTGCTATGCGCCATGCCATAGGCGCCGGCGCGGCCAATGCGCTCGAGATCGCTGGAATCGAGCGTGATCATCAAGTCGTATTCGCCGGCGTCGACGCTGGGCAGCACGGTATCGCTATTGGGAATGAAGCGCAGCTCATGAGGGACGCCGTCGTCGATTGCCGCAGTGACCTGCTTGCCGCGCTGCCGCAAGGGGCCGGCCATGCCCAATAATGAGCCGACTGCATCGCCGTCGGGCGCGATGTGGGAGACGAGGAGAACCGACTGCGCGCCGGCGATGGCTTCGGATGCTGCCCGCCATTGCGGCTCAGCGTGACGGGTCGTCTGCATTGGCTGCATCGTCGGCGATCTCCGCCGGAATGTCGAGGTTGGATATAATGGCGTTGATGCGATCGGCGTAAGCCAGGGTATGGTCCCAATAGAAAAGGAGCTCGGGCGTGTTGCGCAGCCGGATTCGCCGGCCGACTTCGCGGCGCAGATAGCCGCCCGCCCGCCGCAATCCCTGCATCACCTCGGTTTCGCGCTGCTCGTCGCCCATGGCGCTGACGTAGACTTTGGCAACCATCAACTCCGGATCAAGCGCGACTTCGGTTATGGTGATGTCTCGCAGACGCGGATCGGATACTTCACGCAAGAGCAACTGGCTGAGAATCTGGTGTATCCGTTCGCTCATTCGTTCTTGTTTTATTGACATGCGGCGCCCTTAGCTGACACGTTCGCGCACAAAGAATTCGATGACATCGCCTGCTTCAAAGTCGTTGACGCCATCCAGACCAATCCCGCATTCAAAACCGGTGCGCACCTCCCGCACATCATCCTGGAAGCGCTTGAGCGACGAGACGCTGACGTTGTCATGAATAATTGTGTTGCCGCGTTTCACCCGCGCCCGGGCATTGCGCCGCGCCTCGCCTCTGCGAATGATGCTGCCGGCGATGACGCCGCTGCGCGGTATCCTGAAGGTCTGAAGCACCTCCGACTCGCCGATGACGCGATTGACGAACTTGGGCTCCAGCATGCCGTGCAAGGCGAGTTCAATGTCCTCAAACAGCTTGTAGATGATGTTGTAACGCCGGATCTCGACCCCTTGCACATCAGCAGAGGCCAAGGCGGCATTGTCTGTGCCAACATTGAAGCCGAAGATAATGGCGCTGGAGGCGCTGGCCAACATGACATCGGATTCGGTGATGCGACCGACCTCCTGGCGCAAGACGCGCACAGCGATGCCCTCTTCATTGCGCTCGGATATATTGACCAGCTCGTCGGTGATCGGCTGGAGCGACCCTTGAACATCGGCTTTAAGAATTATTGAGAGCTCTTTGGCATCGCCAGTCTGGAATTTCTCCAGGAAATCCTCCAGGGTCATTGATGGCTGCGCTTGCCCGCCGAACTCACGCGCCCGTTCCAGAATGCGGCGCTCCTCCGCGATGCTGCGCGCCGTCTTGTCGTTCTCGGTGATTTCGAACATCACGCCCGGCGCTGGCGGCGCGTCGAGGCCGAGCACGGCCACCGGCATTGATGGCGTGGCGCGCTTGACCGGCTTGCCCGCGTGGTCAAACATGGCTTTGATTCTGCCGTAAGACGTGCCTGCAACGATGCTGTCGCTGCGTTTCATAGTGCCGTTCATCACCAGCAGCGTCGCCATCGTGCCTCGGCTCCGGTCGATCTCGGCTTCAATCACAGAACCGCGCAGAACCCCCTTGGGATTGGCGACGATCGCGTTCTCTTCGGCGACCAGCACCAGCGCTTCAAGCAGATCTTCGACGCCTTCGCCGGACAAGGAATTGACCGGCACCATTATCGTGGCGCCATCCCAGTCATCGGGCACCAGGTCAAGATCAGCCAGTTGCTGCTTGACCAAATCGGGATTGGCGTTGTTTCGGTCCACTTTGGTGATGGCCACGACCAGCGGCACATTGGCGGCGCGGGCGTGGTCGAGCGCCTCGCGCGTCGTCGGCATTACGCCGTCATCAGCGGCGACCACAAGGATGGCGATATCCGCGCCGTGGGCGCCGCGGGCGCGCATCGCTGTGAACGCTTCATGCCCCGGCGTGTCCAGGAAAGTTAAGATCTGCCCGCCATGCTGGGCTTGATAAGCGCCAATGTGCTGTGTTATGCCGCCAGCCTCGCCTTCGGCAACGGCGGTTTTTCGAATCGTATCAAGCAAGGTTGTCTTGCCGTGGTCCACGTGTCCAAGAATTGTAATAATGGGTGGCCGACGCGTTAAGTCATCGGGCGATTCGCCCTCGAACATCGCGCTCCATTTTTCTTCGCGCAGCTCGGCTCGCTCTTCTTCCTCGCGCGCGGCGGCGACGGCGCTGGCGGAATGCGCCGTGAAGCCCAATTCCTCAACGACAATCGCGGCTGTATCAAAATCGATCTGCTGATTGATCGACGCCATGATGCCGTTTGAGATCAAGGTCTTCATGACGTCTATGGGGCTGCTGTCTATCAGTTCGGCCAATTCGCGAACTGTCAGATAATCCGGAACAAGGATAATCTTTGACGCTTCAGCCATACCTACCTCCTTCAGTTTAGACGACCGTTCGGGGCAGGGCTGGCTTGCCTGCCTCCGCTAGCGTTGTCGCATCATGATGGTGTCATCTGTCGCAGGTACTCACGGTCGTATTCGCTCAACTCTCGACGAAGCGCTTTGCCAACGATAGGGCGCGCGACCGCCTGGCGCCAACAGTCGGCGTCTGCGCACAAGTAGGCGCCCCGGCCTGACATCTTGCCCGATTCATCAACCTGCAGCTTCCCGCGGGCGATCACTAAACGCGTCAGCGACCGCTTGTCCTGCTTGGCGCGACACACGACACAGCTGCGTTGCGGTTGATGCTTGCTCGCCATAGTTTGTCACTGGGACTTCACTAATAGTCGTAATCTTCCCAGGTCTCTTCATCCCAACTGCCGCGCCTGCCTTTGCGCCGCCGTTTGGCAATGACCTCGCCGCTTTCCTCATCCAAGACCAACTGGCGCCGCCGCTGACGATCCTGGCGTCGTTGCTGTTTCCCCTTTTGGCGTTCGAGCTCAAACTCCCGCTCGCCTTCTTCTTCAAGGTATTCGGCCTCTCCGGAGCGCGCCTCCCGCAGTCTTTCCGTTTCAGCCGCGGGCTTTTCCTGGTCTATTGGCAGCGGCTCGACCACAACTGCTGGCTCTGCGCTTGCCGCCGCGGCTTCCGGCGCTTCGTCCTGAACCGGCTGCCCAAAGGCATCCAGCATCACCTCAGGCTGGCTGCCGTCAGCTTCCGCCGCCTCGGCCGCCGCTTCATCCGCTGGTTCATCAACTGGCTTTTCTTCCGCTTGCGCCTCAAGCTCGGCGCCAATCAAAGCCTCATCGCTTTCATCTTCTTCAATTGAGAAGGCTTCCGCCAGCAGTTGATCCAGATCGGCAGCGCGAATGATATCCAGCGCCGCCCGCAGCTCCGTCATCGGCTCGCCTTCAAGGTCCGCGAATCGGCGGCCGATCAACGCTTCATCGATCGAATAGTTCAGCATGACTTCGCCGATATTCTCGAAGGGTTCGAGGATATCGAGCGCTTCCTGCGAAACCGCCAGGACATCCAAGGGCAGTTCAAACAATTGATCGGCAAGCGCTTCTCGCGCGGTCTTCCGCCGCTGCAGATAGACTTGATGCGCCTCATCGCGCTGCTCTTGCAGCAGCTGTTCCACGATGTCGGCCAAGCGAGCGAGAGATTTGTACTCCTCTGGCATGACGGCGAGTTCCAGGCGCTTTTTCTCCATGATGCGCAGGGATTCGGCGATCAGATCGGCATGGCGCTCGGTCAAGGCATCCAGCGGAACAAGCGCGAGATTGTCCAAGGCGCCTTGCACGGTTTCGGTCACGCTCTTGATGTCGATGCGCCAGCCGGTGAGCTTGGCCGCCAGGCGCGCGTTTTGGCCCTCGCGCCCGATCGCCAGGGACAACTGATCATCAGGCACGAGCACAACCGCGGTTTTGCCGTCAACCGGGTCATCATCAAGGTAAACCCCGGTGACGCGCGCCGGGCTAAGGGCTTTGGAAATAAAGGCGATCGCGTCATTGTTCCACTCGATGACGTCAATCTTTTCGTTGTGAAGCTCTTTGACGATGTTTTGGATGCGAATGCCGCGCATGCCGACGCAGGCGCCCACCGGGTCAATCCCGTCTTGCAGAGCCGCAACCGCGACCTTGGACCGGTGCCCCGCCTCGCGCGCGATATTCTTGATTTCAACTTGCCCGTTGTAGATCTCGGGCACTTCATATTCCAGCAGACGCCGGAGCATGCTGCGATGCGCGCGGCTGACCAGGATTTGCGGCCCGCGATTGCTCTTGGTCACCTCGACAACGAAGACGCGGATTTTCTCATGAGTGCGGTAGCGCTCGCCGGGGATTTGATGCGGCCGCGGCAGATCGGCTTCCGCCCGTCCCAAGCTGAGCGTCACTTTCCTCGCGTTGGTGCTTTGCACGGTGCCGGTGATCAGATCGCCTTCGCGGTTGATGAATTCGTCGTAGAGCGAATTGCGCTCCGCCTCGCGGATCTTTTGCAAGATCACCTGTTTCGCCGTCTGCGCGGCGATGCGCCCGAAGCTCCTGGTTGTATGTTCAACCTGCACCATCACGATATCGTTCAGCTGCGCTTCCGGCTCATAAAAACGAGCCCGCTCCAGCGTGACCTCGGTGGCGTCGATCATCACATCATCGACAACTTCCTTCTCGACAAATACTTTGGCGCGTCCGGTTTCAGGGTCGATTTCCGCTTCAATCGCCTGCGCCGCGCTCGCTCCGGTATCTTTTCGATAAGCCGACACCAATGCGCTTTGCAGCGCGTCCAGAATGATGTCTTCTGGCAAGGCGCGAACATCGCGTATTTCTCTGAATGCCGTTTCCAATTCGTTCGACATGCTGCCTCACTCCAAATGCCGCGCTTCGTTCCGTTGAAGCATTCGCTACATCGCCATATAAAACGAAAAGTGGGGGGCTCCCACTTCTACGAACACTAACTTATGCCTCGAATATAACAGGATATCAGGCGGGCGTCAAGGCGAGTCCCTTCATTCTAAAGCCTGGGCTTGCCTTGCTTCCCGCGCGGCGCCGAGCTTGCCGCCGGGAGACGCGATGGCTAACCCCGAGGGAAGGGGGCAAACTTTAAGACGCTTCCCGCGCTCCAATCGCTGACGTACACGAAACCTTCTTCGTCGACGGCAATGCCGCCGATATCGGCAAATTGCCCGAGCTCGCCGTCTTCGCCCGCTTCGGCAAATGAGCCGATACAGTCGCCGCCGGTTGAATACACCAGAATCCGCTTTCCGTCCGGATCGCTAACATACAAGAAGTCTCGCGTCTCATCCAATGCCAGATAGGGTCGGTTGAATGTGGTGTTGTACCAGCCGCGGACGCGGAAATTCATAAGGTGCGCGCCGTTTACGTCAAATACGGCGATGCGGCGATTCCAGGTATCGGCGACGAATAACCGTCCATCGCTGTGGATGGCCAGACCGCTCGGCTCGTCGAGTTCGCCGGGTCCGCTGCCGCCGCTGCCGATATCGTACTGATGGATGGCTTCGGCGCCGTCGAGCGAGTATACGCGAATTCGTTTGTTGCCGGTATCGGCGATGAAGACGCGGTTGGCGCCGTGCATCGCCACATCACGCGGACCCCAAAAGCCATCGTGCGGGTCGGTCGGCGCGTCAAAGCCAAATTCGCCCGCTCTGCCCCAAGTCATCACCATGTCTTCCGTCATGCCAATCCGCTGGACACGATAATTCCAGGTATCGACCACCAGCAGATCGCCGCTGGGCAATGGGACCAAGCTGTTTGGTCGGTTGAAGGCGACAGCGCTCTCATCCCCGATCGTGCGGATATGGCTGCCGTCGGTGGTGTAGACGTGAACGCGATGGGCATGCTCGTCTGCGATGTACAGCAACCCTCCAGACGCCGACAATCCGAGCGGGCTTTCAAGGGGCTGCGCGCTCGTGTCGAAGAAAAGCGTTGGGTTGACCTGCTGCCAGTTGGCGGCGCATTGGTTGATTTCGGTTGGTATATTGCTCGGCACTTCGCCATCGCCGATGCCGTATTCCCAGATCTTTGCCGCGAAGTCCTTGCGGATATAAATATGCATGCGGTCGGAAACGGGCCAGTTGGTTAAGGAAAAGTCTTTGCCGGTCGCTTCGCCATAGCGATCATAATCGCGCGACCACCAAATATCGAAGATGCCCCGGCGCAGCGCCGCGGCGTCGTCGTTTGCCGCAGAAAAGTCCAGCGTGTTCAAGATCCGCTGCGGCGTCAAGTTGAAATATTCTTGCATTGGCCACCACATGCGCATGTGATCGCGCCGCAAATAGTGATCTTCAAGTATCGGCTCGACATCGCCCCGATGCCCGGCGCCGACCACAACAAAAATGGCGTCTTGCGTGTTCTGCACGGTCGGGTTGCCACCCACAAATACGGCGTCGTTATAGTCGCGGAAGTACCAACTGTAGGGCCAGGAGACCTCGTCATCATAGGCGAACTTCATGTCTTTGCCGTCTGTCGTCCGCAGGCTCATTTCTTCGATATCAGCCAGCACCCATTTGACTGCGGGGGAGGCATGCGCGTAAACGAGCAGCTCAGTGGGCAAGTCGTAATTGATGAAGGAGGCCATCCAAGCGGCCCGTAAGGTCAACATGCTCAGTATGCCAAAGATGGTCGCCGCTGCGATCCGCCGAATGTGCATCCAACTGGTCAGGCGAGCCAGCCGAATGAGCAGATAGCCCAAGCCGACCGTGAGGAAGAGCGAGGCCAGCCAGGCATAGCTGCGCGCCAGCTGCGTTTTCTCCAAGCCCGCGAAGGGCGGGTCGCCGGCGATGTAGGCGCCCAGGACTTGCGCCAGGCTGATGACAAATACCGGCATGAGCAGCAGCGCCAGCCAGCCGCGCGCCAAAAACAGCGATTTGTCGATTCGCGATAGCAGGCCGCCAAAGTACCAGGCCGCTATCAGGATCATGGGCGTGGTCATGTGGGTGCCGAGCCAAGGCATCTTCTCCCCGGCGAGGGAATAGCCAACCAGGTTCAATACCGCCCACCACGCCAGCAGCAGCAGGAAGGGGAGCCGATTGAGCTTGTCCTCGGCGGCAATTATCGTCTCATTGTCCGTTCCCTCTGCTGCCGAGGCCGCAATTGTCTCCGCCGCATCGACGCGCTCATGCTGCTGCCCCAGCGATGACGACTCATCGCCTTGCGCCGCGTCCGAAGCCTGAGCCTGGTCTAGGCTCGCGCCCTCGAGCGCTGCCCCCGAAAGCGCTTCGACCGGATTGCGGGAGCTGTTCTCGCTTTCGATGATGCGTTTGCGGCGCGCCTTCCAGAAACAGGTCACGCCGGCGAACATGGCGCTGACGCTGCCGATGATGGGCAGGAATTCATAGGTCGGCAAGATGATGAGCAAGTAATAATACTGCGGTTGACTGCCTCGCCTGACGCCTTGCTGCTCCAGCCAATAACCCAGGCTGTAGATCATGCCCGTGCCCAAGCCCGCGATATTGGTGAAAACAGTGGTGAAGAAAAAGGCGAATATGAGATGAAATACTGCGCTGCACACCAGCCAGCGTTTCCAGTTCCATGCCAAGCCGATGGCTAGCGAAATCAAGACAAGCGGCGCAAATGCAAAGCCGCCTGCAAGAAACTGCCCGATCTGCGACGCGGATCCCGTATTCGGCAGATAGGCAAGCAGATCGTACAAGCCAACCGGCAGGGACTCGGCTAAAGCCGCGTAAGCCTCGCTTGATCCGCCCATCAAGCGGACGAACAGCGCAGTCGTCCAGGGCAATATCAGCGTGAGGATCAGGACGATGAAGTCAACTTCGGGAAATTGATAGAGGAAAGCCCAAAATCCGCCTTGTGCTGTCTTGTTCTCCGCCAGCTTATCGTTTAATCGGGCGGCGCGCGCATCGCGGACGAGGTAGGCGGCCGCCGCAATCGCGATGAGCCACAGCGCAACACCGGGCGCCCAACGAATTGCCTGGCCTAGGCCCGCTTCGTCGCCAGCGCCGATCTCGGTATCGGGCCGGGAAGGCTCGGCCGTCTCTGTGGGCCTGGGAATGTGGGAGAGCTCTTCAATGAATAGCAGGCTGCCGGCGGTCGCCAGGGCGAGCAGCAGCATAACGGCAACCTCGCGCCAGGGAATGCGGCGCCAGCGATCGCGGAAGGCGTAGAGCGCCGTCGACACCAATACGAAGACGGCGCTCAGCACGGATAGCGACATCCAATTGATCCAGCTTGTTCGCTCAAGATCGGAGAGATCAGCCCAAGCGGCGCCGCGCCCGGGCAGGATCTCGGCTGGTATCACATCGACGACGGTGTACATGCCCAGCGTCATGACGCCGCCCAGCAATATGCCGAGCATGATCGCAGAGAATATCGGCTTGCCGGGCAAACGGTATCGCCGCTGAGCCAAGCGAACAAAAAAGTAGATGAGCAAGAAGCTGCCGAAAATGGCAATGTAGATGAAGGCTGTTTCCTTCGAGCCCAGATTCAGAATCATGGCGGCGGAGAACAGGTAAAGCCAATAGGCGCGGCGGCGGAAACGCGGCGACCCGTCCAGGTACATCAGAATGCAGAATACCATGATCATGCCGAATAGAATCGACGGCGTATCGTGGCGGATGTAGCGATTGTAATAGAGCAGGAGCGGCGAAATCAGCAGCATCATTGATGCGAGCGCGGCGCCCCAGCGCCCCAGCCACTTGCGCAGCAGCAAGGGAAACATCACCATGACGACGCCCAGCAGCGCCGTATAGACGCGGCCCGAAAAATCGCTGTCCCCAAAAAGATAGAACGACAGGGCAGTCGCATGAAACAGCACCGGACCGTGCATCAAGGGCGTGTGCTGAAAATTGCCTTCATTGTATAGATTGTAAGAAAATCGCGTATGCAGGCTTTCATCATGGCTCATAACGCGGTCATCAAGCATGTGGAAGCGCGTGAAGAGCGCCAGCAGAAAAATGCCGATATAAACGGCGACTTCCCACGTGAGCGGGAGGCGCAACGATAGGGCGCGCCCCAAGGCATTGTCTTCCTGCTGATTGGGAGAGGTTATCATGCTTGCTCGACCGGATTCGCTTGGTTCAGCCTGCGGTTGCGCCGGGAAGTCAGAGTTCCGGCGCCGGTGTGTTATTCAGCATTGGTCCCCGGCCGCGCGCGCCCGGCTGCGCCGTTGCAACCATCATTGGTCTGGCGCGCTGGTGCGCGTTCCGCGTCAGAATGATGCTGACGGATTGCGGAATACGCGGCAAATCCACCGGAGACAGCGAGGAGTGAAATCCAATCACCAGCGGCAGAAGCAGCGCGATCGAAATCGCCAGCATGACCAAACCATAGCTGAACTGGATGCCCTGCGGCGAAGCGAAATCGCTTATCCACATGGTCTGCCTCGCTGGCGTCTGGAGCTCAGTTTGCAGCGACGACCAGAGTTCATCCAGACGTTTTGGGTCGGGCCGCCCAAGGCTTGGCAAGCTGCGCTCAAGCTTCTGGGCGAATTCCCGATGCCGCATGTATTCTCGATGACAATCTTCGCATTCGTCAATGTATCGCCCGACGCGCCGACGAGCGGCTTCGGAAAGATCGCCGCTGACGAAGCGCGCCATGTGTACCTTGCAGTAGCGATACTTGAACCGGAACATAATTCTCGTTCTCTCTCCAGCGACCGCCTAGCGCACTCTCAGGAGTTCTTCCAGCAAGCCCGCGCCTACCGGCTGCAACGATTGTTTCAGGCGTTGGTGCCCGAGGCGCACGCGACTTTCAGCCGTCTTCTGCGGGCAGCCCATCACCTCGGAGATTTCGCGATAGGTCATGCCTTGGCCGTAACGCAGCACGATTGCTTCGCGCAAGCGCGGCGACAGATCTTGCAGCGCCCGTGAGATCGATTCGTTGGCGTCGCGGCGAATGACGGCTGCTTCCGGCGCTTCCGAGGCGGGCGCCTTTAATTCCAATCCCAGCCATTGTGTAATATCAACGGTGAGAAAACGCTTGCGCCGATAGGTATTGCGGCAGCGGCTCACCGCGATAGTGTAAAGCCAGGTCTTTAGGGAAGCCTTGCGCGAGTCAAAGCGATGCAGATTCTTGAAAGCGTAAAGAAATGATTCTTGCAGCACATCTTCGGCGTCTTGTTCGTTCATCAGCAGGCTGTAGCAAAGCCGATACAGGCTGGCGGCATACCGGTCGTACAGTTCAGCGTATCCGTTCTGATCGCCGGCGAGGGCGCGTTCGATTATCGCGTCGACCTCGGCGTGGCTTTGGCTTCGATTTCTAGTCATATTGGCATACCTGCTGCGGAAGCTCGATGAACACTCCCTAGTTTACACATTGTACCGCGAATATCCTCAGTTTAAGAGGCTGGAAGGCCCGCATAAACATCTTGGCGCAGCCAAAGCATCATCGGTTCTTCCTTAAGAATATCCTCGCGAAGGCGACCTTGCGACCACCAGGCGGGCAAATCCCATAGCCCCAAATCCAGGACAGACCAGACTCGGCGCAAAAGGAAGCGCTGGCCGACATAATCGCCGCCGAGGGCATCGTGCAGCGCTTCGTCTTGCGCCGTCAAGACGATTGGCTCGCGAGCCGCCTCTTCAATTTTGTTGACGAAGCGCGCGTTGGGAAAGTCGCGCGCGAGCCAGGCGACCAAGCCGTCATCTTCCAGGATGCCGGCCGCATCGCGCACGATGACAAGCGCCAATTCAGGGAAACCTGATGTACTGCGATCCGCCAATTCGAACAGGGTTTGGCGCAACAAATAGGCATCGGCGGAAACTGCTCGCTGTCGCCACAAATTGCGCGGCGTTGCAGCATCTGCTACGTTCCCGTTCCAGGCGCCGCCCACGCCGGAGACCAACATCAACCAGAGGAAGCCAAGACCGATGCCTTGCAGGCAGGTGCCCAATCCCCAGAAATTGGCTGTCAAGAGAAAGACTATCAGGGCGATGATCGCCGTTATCAAAAACAAGCCCATGCCTTGCAGCAGCCTTGTCTGCGCCGGCTCAAGCAGAAGCGGAAACAATTCTCCCGCGGATGCGCCAGCGGGCAGCTCCAGCAGCAACCGAGCGACCTGCATGAACTGCACCGCGAGGATGATAAAGAACATGAACACGCCAGCCGAGATCGCCCACTTGACCCAGCGATAGCGCGGCGAATAAAGCGCGTTCTCGTCTTCCGCGTCTTCGTCCGCCGCCCATAGTATGACGACGCGGCGATCAACCATAAGCTGCGTGATGCCATAGCTCGCCAGGAGCGAAAGCGGCAGCGCAACCCAGATCGCATCTGTTGCTTTGGCGCCGGGGTATAAAAGCAGGCCGATCGCGCCAATAGCAGCCCAGGCGGCGGCGAATCGGTCAATATAGGTGATGTCGCCCTTTTTCCATAGCAGCCAGGCGCCGCCAAGCGCGAAGATGATGAGCAGCGGTTCATAAGTGAAAAGCGCCAGGAATCCAAGCCGCGCCCCGTCAATGCTGATGCTTTGCGTCAAGCCGCTGACGGCGTCGTTGACCAGCTGACCCACCGTGCTCAAGCCGGGGGGATTCAGCATGAATGCAGTCGCCGTCAAGGGGACAATCAGAATTGGCACAAATGTCGCTCGCGCGATTGGGAAGCCCCGCAGGCGTTTGACCGCCAGCCGCAAGATGTCATCGCCGGGCAAGCCCAGGCGCTGCGGGGCGCTTAGGGCAGTCCTCCAGATTGCCAACCAGCCGGCCGCCAGCATGACCACAAGCAGCATCACCCCCGATGGGCTTGAAAGCAGCAGCATGCCGGTGACGCTGCCAATCGCCCACCAGGCGTCGCTTTGCTCGCGAGAATACCAGTAGCGCCGAATCAGCCAGATAGCCACTATTGCGAACAGCATCATAAAGGCGGCGCCATCGGCAACGCGCGACACGACGATTGGCATCGTCAGCAACGATAACAATAGCGCCCAAACGAAGGTTCGCGTTCGGCCAAGGCTTTGGCGGAAGAGCAAGGGTGTAAACGCGAGCGCGCCACCGGCGATGGCCGCGCCAATTCGCGCCGTGAACTCGCTCGCGCCGAGCAGCGAAAAAGACGCCAGTTGCGTAAGATAGGTCAGCGGGCTGTTTGAAACGACAAAGGCGCCGGGCGCATCGTCCTCGATCGTATGCCAGGCCTGCAAGGCGCTTTCCGCTTCAAGGTCTGATATCGGCACGGCGCCGAGCTCGCTCAAGCGGAGGAGCGCTACTATCAGAGCCAAGCCAAGATATGCCAACGCTTCGATGGCGACAGTTGGCGCGGCATAGCTGCGCCCGGCGGCGTCGCTTTCGCTCGCGGCGCTCTGGTCAACTTGTGCTAGGTGCCAATCCGCTTCCACCAGTTTCCCTGTCTTTCTGAGTCTGTTGACATGCGATCAACCAGCGTACTTTTTCAGCGCCCGCCGCTGAAGAAGATTCGCGATTGCCCGGCTTGGCACACAACCGGCAGCTGATCGAGGAATTTCTCTTCGCCAAAGTCTCCGTACTTCTGGCGCTCCGATGTGCCGTAGAGAATATAGCGGATATCATAACGCCTGATGATTTCGTCAATATCGCGCATTTCAGCGGCGGTATACAGGCGCTTTATGTCGACGCCGCGCGAACCGGCGATAGATCCATAGGAATTCCCGCGCCATTGCCGCTCGTGATTCTCCCAGCCGAGCACGATGGGGATGCCGGCCAGCGTGCCGACGCGCCCGAATTCGATATGATAGGCGGCGCCAACCGCTTCGGCCGCCACGGCTGTTCCGCGCCCGACCAAGTCGCTCAGGCAGTTGATAACGTCTTGATCATGCGGGTTTAGCAAGCCCTTCGCGCCATCAAGGCTTAGCGGTTCCGCAATTATCAGGGCGTCGTTCTTAAAGATGACGATGCCCTCGTGATTCGCGCGAATCAAATCATCTTCCGCGGCGTCGCTGAGGGCGCGTCTTGAATAAAGTATCATGCCCGGTTCAACGCGCTCGCCTTCGGCCACCCGGCGAACGGCATTGTCCCAATCTTCCGGCGGCGCATAGAACCGAGTTCTGCTATAACTTTGCCGTCCCGTTTCAGTGAGCGAGCGGTGGAGAATGCCTTCAATGCTGTAGATTAAGCCCGCTCCCAGGCTTAGCGCCAGCGCGAATCCAAATCCCAGCCGGATTAGCGGATGCGGCAGCGGCAGGCGGTTGTCAGCCATAATGCTGTATACGGCATAGGCGGCAGCGAGGCTCCACAATACCCAAGCCTGATAATAGAACTTGAAGACAGTATTGATGCGAACGCCGAAGTTGTCTTTCAAATATAGGAATTCGGGAAATAAAGTCAGGACGAGACCGATGCCGATCAGAAGCAATACAAAGCCGGTCGCGGTCGGATACTTGACCCAGGTGATCGCCACTTCGCCCTCGGCAATGGCTTGCCCGCGCGCGGGGAAAATCCGCGCCAGCACAACCATGATGCCCAAGAGCAGGATGATCGAAGTCAAGCCGAATTCAATCCTGCGCTCTATCAATTGCTGTATCAACGTTCCTGATTCCTGAGGCGCGGCGCTCATACTGCCGATCACGATGCCGAGCGCTGTCATCAATCCCAGCAATACGGCCAAAAGCAAGCCGCTGGCGCGCAACGCAAAGCGCCAATTCAGGCGCATCGCTCGCCGGCCGCGCCAAAGCTCAATGGCAAGATAGGCGCCTACAACAACGATCAAAGGACCGAACATGAGGAAAAAGCGGCGAAACAGCGTTGGATGAAACAGATTGGGCAATATGCCGCCGGCTTGGGATCGGAAGCCGACGAAATATGGCAGGTAAGCGACAAAGGCAACCAGCGCCAGCGACGCGCCAAAACGCATGAGACCGAGCCAGTCTCCGGCATTTATGCTTCCACTTTCGCTTGACCTCAATCGGCGGAGCGCCTCGGCGCCAACGAAGGCGATCAGATAGACGGGTCCGTCCCAAGCGTTGAGGAAGGTCAATCCTCCGATTGCCGTGCCATAAAGCAGGACTTCACTCGCGTTCGGCGCGCGGCGGACGAGCGTCAGATTCAGCATCAAGCCGACTGTCATCAAAACGAAGGGCAGCGCAAGCACATGCGGGTGATTGTCCCCCAAGATGAAACTGAATGCGGGAAACTCCGCGATAGGCTGGATGCCGATTGGCTCGCCATTCAATTCATAGTCGGTCACGACGCGGCTGGCGCGGAACCACCACCAGTATTCCCAGCTTGATGAGTGAAAGGTCAAGCTGGCATCCGGCGCCTGGATATATTTGCCGTCGCTGAAATTCGAGCGCTCCTGCGTGCCCCAGAATTCGAGGTATGGCTGCGAAGCCGCGCGCGTCTGATATGGCGCTTCCACGAGGATCATCTGGAAATTGCCGACCAGCAGCAGCAGCGCCGCCGCCAAGATGCCGGTCGCGATCGCGGCCTTCTGAGAGGGCGATTTGCTGGCGCGATCAACAGCCCGTTGGATGCGCGAGCGAACCAGGTTGCAGGCGGCGCCGAAAGCAGTTGCGCCAGCAAGCGCAAAGAGCGAAGCGACCGTCAGGTTGAATCCGATGGCGCTGCCCACGCCGCTCAAGGTCGAAAGCGCTGACCACATCACATAACCCATGTAGTAGTAGCTGATGGCGTAGCCGGACATCCAGGGGTCGTCCGGCGGGAAGGCGATGCTCCGTTGCGTGGCGCTGAAGAAAGCCAACTCCATCGGCTTCTCGGTGCCAGTGATGTCGTTTTGGTGGGCGCGGAAGAGCGCCCAGCCGAAGAACAAGACAATGAACAGCAACTCCGCCGTCACCACGACCATGCGGTTTTCGCGCCACCAATTGGCGATTTCCTCCCTTTCAGCGAACCGTTCATACAGGACGAGGGAAAACATAAGAAGCATCAGCCAGGAAAGCGCAATGCTGCCCGCCGAATTGTCCAGCAAGCCGAAACTGACTAGCAGCCAGAAGATAAATGTCGCGAGCAGCAAGCCCAGGGCGCGCGCCAGCGTGTATCCCCGGTCTGGCAAGCCGCCCAGCAAGCGCAGGCATAGCGGGAAGGCGGCGGCGCCCGCCAGCGTCATCCACAACCACCAGGCGAATATGATATGCCCCTCGCGAGCCAGCCAATCAAATAGAAGCGTCATCGGGCGCGCTCCACCAAATAATTGAAAATAGCGTCCTCATCCGCCTCGTAGATCATCCCGCCCTCGGTAACAAATGCTGCAGTGATGAGGCCCGCGTCAATCATGCGGTCGAACTTCGCCAAGCCTTCGCCAGTCGCGTGGACTTCTTCCAGGCCGCTCCTGATGATGTACTTGATATCGAAGTGGCGGATGATGTCGACGGCGATGTCTATGTCGGCGGTGGTGTAGAATTGCTTGATATTCCGCTCGCGCTGGTCGACCCAAAGCGGCATTGGGTGAAAGGTCCGCTGCTGGCGCTGGTGGAAGTTCCAGCCGAGCACCGATGGCAAGCCCGTCGCAATAGAAATGCGCCCATTCCACTGATACTCGCTGGGCCGGCGCCGCCCTTCAATGATCACCGGCGAGCCGCTGACATTCTCCTGCAGCCAGCGAATCAGCTCGTGATCGACAGCCAGGTCAATCCAGGCGCTGGCGCCCGTATCCGGCGCGCTTTCATAATGGCGAGAACGCGTCATAAAATCCAGACCGTTCAGCGTAAGCGGCAGCTCCGGCGCCATGCGATCGAATGAACGCCCCCGCGTCCCCGTGATCGGAAAGAGGGCGGCGACAAATACCAGGACGGCGCAAGGCGTGTACCAAATGATACGTGTGGACTTGCTGAAATACTCGGACGCGCGCAGCAGGCAGGCGAAGGCGACGCCGCCGGCAATGCTCAGCAGCAGCCACACCTGCATATAGAATTTGAAAACGGTGTTCTGCCGGCCAATATCGCCGCCGATGACGACGATTTCGACGCCAAGCGTCAGGGAAAGCGCAAGACCAACGAGCGCCAGCACAAAGCGCATGGCGAGGGATTGGCGCGGGCGAAAGAATAACAGGGCGATCCAGGCGATCAACGGCAGGGCGATCAGGGCGACCTGGTAGCTGGCAATGGCTAAAGTGACCGACAGCAAACCCGCGATCACGCCAATGACAGCCGTGGATTTCGCCAGCCCTTGATTATTGATGAGGGCGCGGACGCGCGTCTCGCGCAGCCATTGCGCCGTGTCCCAAAGCAAGAGCGACGCGATGAGGAAGAGAAACAACCCGTGTATGTCAAAATATGCCCAGAGCGGGGTCTTGCCGCCTTCCCAAAGTCTGACGCTGTTGTAGGTGGCGGCGTACCAGGAAGTGTAGGGCAGGGCGGCTGCGAGGTTTATCATGAGGAAGCCGCCGACGCTCCCCGCTAATTCCAGCGCCGACCTGCGCGTCAACCAATATCGGGCGGCGACCCATAAGATGATTATAGCCGCGCCCGCCAAAAGCAGGCTGCGAATGATGCCGGTGATGCTCGTTAGCGTTGGCGTGAGTCCGTTGAGGCCGGCGCTGGCTGGCGCGCTCAAGAATGAAACCAGCGCCGCCACAAGAATCAGCCCGCCAATGAGCCCGGCGTAAAATCGCAGTTCGCTTATTGGACGGATAGTCGACCGCCAGCGCAGCCACCAAGCGTAGCACAAGCCGACGATGGCGAATAAGGTCATCGTCGGCCAATCCCAAGTATTGGTCGCATACAGGACGCCGATAGCCAGCGCCCCCAGCGCCAGCGCCAGCCAGCGCTCAAGACTGCGGCGTCCGTCTCGCCGCGCCTGCGCTAGTTCGTTGAACACGAATAGCAAGGCGAAGAGTATCAAAGGCAAGCTGATCATGTGGGCGTGGAGATCACCGTAGATAAAGGTGAAGGCAGGCATTTCGGTGATGGCGCCGCCGCCGACGCCCGGCGTCTCCGCCAAGACGCGCGATGGACCCCAATACCAGCGATCGCTGCCGATCGGCAAGGGCGCGCCGCCCAGCATGCGGCCAAAGCCGCGCAGCAGCCCGCCGACAAGGGACATCGAACTATTGAATTCGTAGCGTATACGGTCCCAAGGATGCCAGGCCCGCGCTCTTTCCGCCAGTTGGGCGCGAACATCCGCTGGCGCCTCGCCACCATTTTCGGCGGCGTATTCTTCTAGCAAAAACTGCTCTAACCCCGCGGGCTTATGATAGCCGCCCAGGCTGGCGATGCCGTTCCCCAAAACGCGCGCCGTATCGAGATTGCCGAGGACGACGCAGAGCAGCAGCGCCATTAGCCCCGCCACCCAGGGATTCCCGAGCTTGCGACCTGCCGTCGTCTGAGATTTCGGCGCCTGGCTGAGCTTCTCGCGCCAATGGGAAAGGATGTTGAAAGCAGCGGCGAAAGCGCCCAAGCCCGTCATGCTGAATATGGACGGGATCATGAGGTTGTATGCGAAGGCGGGCACGACCCCGAGCAAGAGCGTCGGCGCCCCCAAGAGGACATACCCGAAATAGTAATAGTTGATGAAGCCGCCGGCGAACCAGGGATCAATCGGCGGGAAAGTGCTGCTGCGCAAGACGCCGTTCAAATAGGCGAAATCCATCGGCTTTTCGCCGCCCTTATAGGGATGCCAAAGATCTGGATTGCTTAAGCGCGCCAATATCATCGCGGCAAAAGCGATAATGCCGATCAGCTCAATCCAGGCGAGCCGCCGCCAATGTTGCCGTATAAAGGCTGCCAGGCGCCGCCGATTGCGATAGCCCAGGCAAGCGCTCAGGGCGGTTAGCAGCGCCAGCGAAAACAGTATCCCTCCTTGCGACCACACTGGAATCTTTAAGCTGGAAACCGCCCAGGCGAACCAGGCGACCAAAAGCATGCCCACCAATTTAGAGACGCTGTAACCGCCATCAGCCATGGATGGAAACAGCGAAAATACGAGTGGGAAGGCGAGCGCGCCGAAGACAAATATGGTCGCGTACCAGACCAACACACCCGCCGCCTGATTCCGGTTGATGAAGCTGTCGCTGAAGAAGCGCTCGGACCAGGCGCCGCCAGCGCTTTGCCTTTCATATTCTTCAGGCGGAAATGTCAGCGCGGTGGGCACGGCATCGGCTTCAGCCGACGTCCAGTAAACGACGCCGAGCAGTTGCGCTTCGTCTTCGACTGCATTTAATTCGTGAAATTGCTTTAGCGAGACTTGGGATAGCGCAGCGGCCACTTTTTCGCGCGCATAGTCTGGCGATTTGCGGAAGATGAACACCGCCGGATGATCGTAGACGTGGAAGGCTTCATCGGCTTCCAGCTCATTCAGCCAGGCGGGCGAGTCGTAAACGGGCAAGTGCTGATCGGAAACGCGCAGGGGGCCGAGCTCGAAACTTTCATCGAAAACGCGTTCAAGCTCATAGCCAAGCTCGCCTGCAAACAGCTTCTGGTAATAGAGCGTCGTCAAGGGCCAGCGCCGGGGATTGCGCGTTTCCGCGTCATAGAAGCGATTGCTGGCGATCGTCAGATAGTCGCCGATATCGAGCGTACGCAGAATATCATCGTATTTGACTTGGTTGTCCACCGGGAAGGACATGATCTGGTCTTGGGCGTTCACGAGTCGATAGAAGGCTTGCGCCCCACGGCAATCGCGAGAATGCACCAAGCCGGAAGGCGGATCGTCCGCCAGCGTCAATCCATCCGGCAATTCACAGGTGCGGATGCCGGTGGCGCGGTTGTCCCAATCGCCTTCCGTCAGCACAACTGACCCGGAACCGCTCACGTCTCCGCTGCCCGCTCCGATGCGCACTTCAAACTGGTAGTGTTCGCCCTCTTGCACTTTGAGCGGTTCGTCAAAGGGAATGCTGTAAGATGCGCCCAGCGGATGATCATCGCGCCTGAGGTTCGCCCGCAGGGTCGCTTCTGCCAGAGCGCTTTCGCCCCCAGTCAAATAGACGCGAATGATGATTTCTTCCGGCTGCTCATCGTCCCAGGGGTCGCCAAGATGCGGCGCGAAAACGCTTCTTACTTCGCCGCTCGCCGGCGCGGTGAAACTGACGCGGGTTGGCTCGGCTTCGCGATAAAGCGTTGCGCGCTCGTAAATTGATCCGCTCAATGCTGTGTCTGCGAGGCCAGTGTCGTTCACGGCGATATTGATCAAGGGTACGCTGTCGTCGGCGCCCTCGATTTTCAAGGCGAAGTCGCCCGGCACGCGCTCAAAGATGTAGCGCGAGGATTGAACGAGCGTCGTCTGATGTCGATAGATATTGCCATGCATCAGGCTCCAGATCAGGGCGAAGCCGACAGCGAAGACACTTAAGATTAGTGGGCGATAGCGATTGACTGGCGGCAGCGCTGCGCTGCCCAAAAGGGCGATGCCAAGGCCGAGCGCGCTAATCGCCGTCGCGTCGGAAACGCCATTGGCGATCTGGTATGCGCCTACGGCGACAAAGACCGATCCAAAACCGCCCAGCAGCCAGGACGTGATCAGCAAGCTGCTCTTATGATTTCTGGCATGGCGATACAGTTCATAGAGGCACCAAGCCGCCAGCACAGCAAGAGCGCCGTAAATTGGCAGATAGTAGCGCATGGTCATCACAAACAGCCGGCTCATCCAAAGCAAATAGCCGCCAATCCAAATGATCAGGATCAGATTCGCCGTCGCCGCTGGTCGATTGCGCAAGACACGATACGCCGCCCAGAACCAGCCGAAGCAGCCCAAGACGCCGTAGCTCAAGCCCATGCCCCAGAAGAGCAAGTCCTTGGTGATATAGACAAGCGGGGAACGCGCCAGCCATTGCCATTGCGGCGGATAATCCTGCGCGCCGCTGACGCCTCGGCTGATCTCAGCCAGGTTCGCTAGCCACCGTTCATTAGGCAGCAAGCCGAAGAAACCCGGACCGGTAAACGCGTATGGATTGCATACGCGGAATGCCAGAAAGGCGCCCACGGCGGCCAGCAACAAGCCCGCCATTTGACTAGCGGCGATGGCGGCGCGTTCTTGCCGATCGAGACGGCGATCGAACGCAGGCATCGCTTGCAAGGCTGCTGGCACGATTATGATGCCGGCCAGCGGCGCCAGGTTGACGCGGCTGGCGACAGCCATGCCACAAGCAATGCCGAAGAGCAGGTAGGGCAGCAATCCGCCACGCTGCTGGGCTCGCACCGCGAAATACAGCGAGAGCACGACGAAAAAGGCGGCGATTGCGTTGACGGTCCCAAAGTGCGCCTTCTGGATGGCCAGCGGCGCCGCTGCATAGAGCAGGGCTGAGACAAGACCAACCCAACGATTATGCATCCGCGCGCCGAGCGCGTAGATTACAAGAATGCTGAGGATGTCAAAAATCATCGAGAACCCGCGCCAGACCAAATGACCGCCCTGATAATCAAAGAATGGCAAACCGTTGTCGGTGGCGGCGCGCGCGAACTCGCTGCCATAATGCGCGAGCAGCAGAGGCAACGTCCCGTAGACAAAGAATCCATGCCCGGCGTTATGCGGATTCAGTGGCGAGCAGCGCGTGTCGAAGTAGCCGCCGATTCCGCCGGAATTCGCGTTCAGGCGCCGGCAGCGCATTGCCTGCAACTCGGCGGACGAGATTGAATCCACCATTAAAACGCGCTCAAGATCTGGCGACCGTCCGCTGTCGACGAGCAGCGCGTCGACCTGGCGAGCGATCAAGGCATCCTGAGCGGCGCCGAAGCTATCGAACGTTTGGGCGCCTTCGCCGCTGACAATCCAGCCGCTGGCTTGGGCGGCGAATGAGTCTCGCACAATGCCAAGCTGGGCAGCGGGAAGACTGGCTAGTTCATCGCGGCTGCGAACAGGGCTCGAATCGCGCAGAACAAGAATCTGCTGCGCGGGAAACCCATAGCGGTCTTCAGTGAAATTATTCTGGCCGCCGACGTTTGGCAAGACGAGCAGCGTAAGAAACAATTCATCGGGATGCGTGTGCGAGAAATCGTCCCAGTTATGCCCGACGAAGCGCAAGGCGCCGCCATAGATGAGAATGGCAGCCAGCATCAATGCGGAAATGGCTCTGTTCTTCATTTGCTGGCGTATCGACTTTCCCGTCCGGACCTTATAAATTGCCAATAGCTGTTTTGACTATTGATTCTCAGCGAGGAATCGATTTAAGCCATCGACGCCAAGAGCGGGCGCCCGAAAAACATAAAAGGATTTGTAGGCCGGTTCGACATCAACCTGCAACTGCCTGCCATCGGGAAACCAGCCCGTGAGCAGCCCCAGCGCTTCGGTATTCTGGCGCGAGTAAAAGAAGATCAGATCGCGCTCGGGATTTAGCTGATACGGCGCCGCTTTTCGCAATCCGCGCTCCAGCAATTGTGGCACGGTTTGCGCGTGTCCGCTGCCGTCCCATAGCAACAAGCCGGCTTCGATTCCGATAGCGCGGGTATCCCACCAGTGTGGCGTTGCCAGCACAAAAGCGTTGCCGGAGGCGCCGTCGCTATCGACGAACCCTCGCAGGAATTTGCCTGCCTGCGCATGCGGAAGCGAAGCGCGATTGAAATTATCGATGAATTCCCCAAAGTACAGGCTGGTGTTGTACTGATTGGCGGCGAGAAGCACAACTGCCGCAAACAGGGTAGCGACCAATTTTCCCGCCTTTCCTGGAATCGTCTTACACAGGCAAAGGCAGAAGACCGCGACGGGCAGCGCGGCAATCAAATACGAGGGCGGGATGGCGCCGCTGGCACGGGTAAAACTGGGCACTTCGATTGGAAAAGAGAGCGCAAGCGTCGTCGGCAAGAGCATCGTCAAGAGATAAATCGGCACGAACCATAAAGCGGGATCTCGCGTTTGCGCGAGCAGCGCGAGCCATGCGGAAACGCCCAAGAGCATGAAGGCGGCGCTTACCGGGTCCATCGCCGGCTCATGGCTCAATCCACTGGACCAGGCATTGTCCCCATGATAATGATACATCAGCGCGGTCTTGCCGATATTGCCCATCAGAGCGGGGATGCTTTCATTGAGAAATGCCGCGCGCTCTTCATCGGTCGTTGGCAGATCTCCAAACATGCGCGTGCTGGCTCGGCGCATGTAATTCTCAGGTTCTTCCGTCCAGTAGTGGAGCAATGGCAGGAAGACCATAAGTGATACAAATGCCAAAACTGCCAGATTGAGCAAGTAGCTTAGTCGAGCGCGCCAGGTATACCTCCCGAGCAAGGCGGCAAACGCGACGCCGGAAACGGCGGCAAGGGGCAGCATCCGAATCGCCTGATAACCCAGTAAGCCGAAGCCCAAGGCAATCCCGGCTTTCACGAAGTCCGCGCGTTGATTGGCGCGCAGGGCGCGAACGAAATAGAGCGCGGTCAATGCCGAGAATAGCGGCGCGAGGCTTATTCGCATGCCTTGACGGCCAATTGCCGTATGCCAAAAGCTGACAGCCACCAATGCCGCCGCCAGCGCGCCCAAAAGCAAGCCAAGGCGACGACGATCTTTGCCCATGACCTCGACGCCAAGCAAGAATACAATCGGCAACGCAATAAAACTCTCAAGCGCCGACATCAACTTGAGCGCGTAGTGATCAAATTCCATGCCCGGCTGGCTCGCCAGGATGGATAGCAAGTAGAAGTGAATCGGCTCTCGACCGCCAATATTCTCCAGGAAAATCCGATAATCATTGAGGTGGCGGATCTTGTATGCGTCCTGGATTTTTTCGACCAGATCGCTGAACATCTGGGGTGGATAGGCGTCTAGCTGATTAAAGCGAAAGGCGCCGCCCAACAGCATGACCAACGCTAGAGCGATTAACGCGCCTCGATGATCGCGCCAGCAAATCCGGCGGATGCGGTCCAGCGCGCCGCTGGCCCAATCGAATGCGTTCCAGCGGAGAGGCGCGAAGACAAAGCCCCAAAGGGCGGCGCTGAGCAACCAGAGCAGAATAACCGGCGGCTCAATCCGATTGCCGCTGGTGTTCGCCCAAACGAGTAGGCTGCAAAGCGCCGCCAGCACAATCAACAGCTTGCGCCGATGGCTAACTTCCTTCAAGATCGGAGGGCGCATTGGTCGCCGATCCATAATCTTTTGCGCATCAGCAGCTTTCAGTTGCGCGCGCCTTCGAGCTTGCCAGGCGGCAAATTCGATCACAATCCATAACAAGCCGCCGAATGCGAATCTTCCGAAAGCCGTCAGCGCCAGTTCGGTCGTGGTTTCGCGCGGCGCGGTCGTGGACGCGGCCAGGGCGAATAGCGCGCTTATCCAGAGCAGAAGCGGCAGCGCCCTCGCAGCCCAATGCAAACGCGCGCTTCGGTCGAGCCCGCGCCAATATCCGCTCAGTTGCGCCCGGCGTCCGACAAATTCCGCTATGAGCCATAGCAGAAACGCCAGCAAAAGATAGGGACCGCCGATGCTCAGCGAGACGCCGTCGGCGCGCGTCACAGTTGCGCTGCCGCGAACGATGACGCTGCCTATCAAGGCGCAAATGATAGCGGTTCCATAGAGGAGGAGCTGAAGCGTATCGGCTTTTCGCAAGCCGCGCCGCAGGGAGGAAAGCTGAATCCCGAAGCTGCTGCCGCGTTCGGTTGCGGCTGAAGTCTGAATCGAATCAAACGCGGGTCTCGCGCTATCCTGAATCTGGTAAGCGACGGGGGCTTTCATCGCGACTTTGAGCCGGCGCCAGGTGGAGCGTGGAGCGCGCAACCCCATTCTGATGAGTTCGCTGAGCGTTATTTCCTCTATCAGCCCGTTACCCGCAGCATTTTCACCCGCTACACTCGCTGACCCCGTTTCAGGTTGAAGCGATTCCGTCGGCGGATTGCCCGCGTCCGCGCTGGCGTCCGTCAGCGGCTTAGCGCTGGCATCGCCCGATAGCTTCGTATCCACCGAATCGTTCTCCTGATCGCCTGGTTGCTTAGTCATGCGGCTTCCGACCTTTTATCGCCAGGTTGACAGTCGCCCGATCTGGCCCTTCATTGTGGCTGTTCTTGCGGTCAAATGCGTTGAAAAGGGAGACGCCCAATTTTACCGGATTAAAGCGGCTGCCCGTTGTCTGGAAGTCGTGACGATCGGCGAGCGAATGCATGGATTGCGGCAGCATCTTCGATTCCAGCAGCGGTTTCCCCAAGCCATAAACCAGATTGTGAATAAAGGGAAAACAGTGCTGCGTCATATATCGCTCATCTTCAATCAGGAAACCGGCTTCGTCCACAGCCGCGCGGAGTTGGCTGTCGGTGTATAGTCGCACGTGATTCGCCCATAGCCCAGCCAAAGGTCCGCTGCTGATATGCCAATTGAATAGGCGTTCCAAGATCTTGTTGATTGGATCCCAAAATAGAGGATAGTTCGCATTAGGCACGGTGACCGCGAGCGCGCCGCCCGGTTTCAACACGCGATAGGCTTCCTTCAATCCGCGAACATCATCGTCAATATGCTCGAGCACCTCGGAGAGGATCACCGCGTCAAAGCAGTTAGGTGGATAAGGCATGTCGTAAATGCTGGCGCGGCTGATTTGGATCTGCGGCAGTGCCTTGAGTTCCTGCTTCGCCGTCTTGACGACGCGCCAATCCAGATCAGCGCCGACCAACTCGCAATCGCTGACGTGGCGAAACATTCGCAGATAGAAGCCGCGGCCGCAAGGAAGATCGAGGATTCGCATATCATCGCTAGGATTCACGAATTCAAAGATGGTTCGGACGCGCCGCTTAAAAGCCATATCGGCTTCGTTGCGCGTCATATATTCAATCGTTTCGGGATCGACCACGTGTCTCCCTTGCATGGTGACGTCAGGGCAACTCATGACGCGGCGCTCCGCTATTTGGGGTTGCGGCGTCGCGCCCTCGCGTATTCATAAAAGACGGACTCGTATCGGTTAACGGTCTCTTCTAAAGAGAAAATGCCGCGAATAAAGTCTCGCGTCTGCGTATACCGGTCAATGTTTTCCAGCACGGAGAGCGTCGTTTCGCCAATTGAGCGCGCGTTGCCCGGTTTTGCCAGTTTGCCCATGCCGCTCAGTTTTACGGCTACGCGTCCGCCGGCGATGTCGGTCATCACTACTGGCGTCCCGCAGAGCATCGCTTCTCCCTGAACCAGGGCAAAACAATCGCTGTCACTGGGCATGACGAGGACATCGCAGGCGGCGTAAAAGTTCGCCAGCTCTTGCTTGTCGTGAATGAGCCCGAGGAAAACGAGCTGCGAGCGGAAACGATCAACCAGGTCTTGATGCTGCTGCCAGGTTCCTTCATAGCTAATATCAAATTCTCCAGCGAATACGACCCGCGCATTGGGTTGTTTGCCGTTGATGACCTCCAGCGAGCGAATCAGCAAATCGGGGCGTTTCTCTTGCACGAATCGGCCGGCATAGCCGATTAGCGGTCCCCCGTTATGCTGCCATTTGTCGCGCAATCTCTTGACGCCAGCAGGGTCGGGTACCGGTATGGTCACGGGGGGATAGATTGTTTTTACTTTATCACGAAATGGCTGCAAGTAATAAGAATTGTCGGCGTAGTCATCGCTATACCCGATGATGCAAGGCACGCGTTTCGCCATGTACTTGTAGAGCGCGAACATGATTCTAGTGATCATGTTGTTGATGGGGCTGTCCGGCAAGATCAAATCTCCATGATGCGTCGGGATGAGCTTTATGCCGGCTTTGCCCGCGAGAAAAGCCACCAACGCGGTCTCCAGCAGCGGAACGTGAATGTTGACCACATCGTGCTCGCGCAGCAGACGGTATATCGCCCAAGGGTAGGTTGGCATAATCCGGCCGCGGCTCAAAGCGATTGGCGCCCAGAGCCGAACCACGCGCACGCCATTGAGCTCGCTTTCGCCTTGCGGCAATTCGGGACTGTGACAAGAGGCGACCACCGTCACCTCGTGCCCGCGACATACGAGTTCCTCCGCTAGCATGCGCACGTATTGGGTCAAACCCGTCGTGTGCGGATGGTAATAGAGCAAGATAATCAGGATCTTGAGCTTATCTTGCGAACGTTGGGTCCTGTTGGTCATTTTGTAGAATTCGCTCCTTGATCCGAGCTACGAGGCGCGGCTTCTGCGGAATCGGTCAAGTTGTTCATCTGTTGCGCGGGAGTCGACCATCCGCGCCGCGCCCCTTGCCTCACATCAAGCCATCGCAGTTCGCGCAATATCGCGGTGAGATGCGATCGGGTCTCGTTCAAGGCATATAACAAACAAAGTATCTTATCATATTTCCCGCCCGCTGTTAGCGTCGACGGAAACGAAAGAGGCGGCGAGCGTCCTGCGGCTAGACATCGTTGAGATCTCAAGCCTTGGCGACTTGATTCATGGACCATTCAATCGCGCGTCTTCAGCGATTGCCCTGTTCCCGCCTCAAGCAAGCTTGACAGCGGAATGGCGACAAACTAGAATGGGCAAAGTTCGCGGGTATAGCTCAGTTGGTAGAGTGCCTGCTTCCCAAGCAGTAGGTCACGGGTTCGAGTCCCGTTACCCGCTTGATTGAGCGCGCTCACGGTAATGTGGGCTTTTGCTTGACCACGCTATTGACCGAAGACCAGGTCGCCACTAGAATTAGCCGACTTTGTTCGGAGTAGCAAGCGCTCGCCGACGTGCGTATTCCGCGATGCCGAGCGTATAACCAGGAGTATCAGATTATGGCGGAGTTTCAACTTGCCGCGGAATTGCGTCAAGCAAAGGGAAAGAAGAATCGTCAATTGCGGCGTGAGGGATACGTCCCCGGGATTGTTTATGGTCCTTCGATTGAGCCGATCGATGTGCAGTTTCCCTATCGTTCGGTGGAAGTTACCTTGATGAATGCCGGCGGCACCAATCTAATCGATATCGAAGTCAACGGCGGCAGCTACCCCTCCTTGGCGCGTGAAGTTCAGCGCGATGTTGTGCGCGGCGACATCTTGCACGTCGATTTCCTCGCCGTAGATCAATCGCAGCGCATCAGCGTCGAAGTGCCAATCGTGATGCATGGCGAGAGCCCGGTGGTCACGGCGCGGGAAGGCATCTTGATCACCGGCAGAAGTTCGCTGACCCTGGAGGTATTCCCGAGCGACATACGCGATCGTATCATGATCGATCTTTCGACGCTTACAGAAATGGGATCCGAGGTGTTGGTGCGCGATCTCACCTTTGGCGAAAGCGTCACCGTGCATAACGATCCCAATGAAATGCTCGCCAAGATCGTCCAGCCGGCGGCCGCGCGCGCGGAAGAAGAACTTGACGAACTGGATGAAGAACTCGAGGGCGAAGGCGCTGAAGGCGAAGCAGCCGAGGGCGAAGACGGCGAAGCATAGGCTCGACAAATTGTCCGCGCAACGAAGGCGCTCTAACCCTCCATTAGGCGGATGGTATGCGCTCCCGCGTGGCGCTTGGCGGCGAACTCAGAATTAGTGTCAGCTATTCAGTCAATCTAACGCGGCGAAGCGGCGCTCACTGGTTGCCGTTCTGTTCGCTTAAGCTCGCGTTTGCGGGGGCTTCGTCTGCGCCAGCCATAATATCACCGGCGTCGTTCATGATGGCGATGCCGGCGACATAATCGTCATCGCCAAGATCCATCAGTTTGACGCCTTGCGTGTTGCGCCCGGTCTCGCGAATTTCGGAGACTTGTGTGCGCAGTACGATTCCTTTTCGGGAAATCAGCATAATGCCGTTGCGAGAGATGAACATTATGTCGTCGTCATCGCGAAGGCAGCGGACGGCCACCACAGGACCCGTGCGTTGATTGCGCTTTAGTGTGCGCACGCCCATGCCAAAGCGGGCTTGCTGCCGGTATTCGGCGATTGGCGTCCGCTTGCCATAACCGTTTCTGGTGACGACCAGCACCTGATCGTGGTCATCGCCGACGACGTCCATGCCGACGACTTCATCGCCTTTCGCCAGGCGCATGCCCATAACGCCAGCGGCCTGCCGGCCCATCGTGCGAACTTCTTCTTCGTGAAACAAGATGCTTTGGCCGTTGGCGGAGGCCATCACAATCTGTTGATCGCCTTTTGTCCACTTCGCCCAGCGCAGCGAGTCGCCCTCTAAAACGTTCATGGCGATCAGACCGCTGTATCGCACATCCATGAATTCGCTCTGCTCAACACGTTTGACTTTGCCCCTGCTGGTGGCCAAGATGAAATAGCCTTCTTTCTGATCAACCCTCGCCTCAGGCACTGCCAATATGGCTGAGATATTTTCGTCGCCTTCCAAGGGCAACAAGCGCCGGATAGGACTTCCGCGCCGGTCTCGCTGCGTTTCCGCGATTTCGTAGGCGACGCAGGAATAGACTTTGCCGCGGTCGCTGAAGAAGAGGATCATATCGTGGCTGTAGGCGAAGAACACGTCCAAAAGCGCTTCGCCTTCATGCAGCTTGAATCCCTTCATGCCCTTGCCGCCGCGCCGCTGCGCTCGATAATGCCGCGCCGCCACCCGCTTGATATAGCCGTTGTCGGTCAGCGAGATGACGACATTCTCTCTGTTGAATTGACTCGCCTCGTCCAAGCTGAAGTTGTCGGATTCCAATGTCGTTTTGCGCTGGTCGCCATACTTCTCGGCGATTTCCTGAACATCCTCTCGGATTTGTCCGAGTATCTTGCGCGGCGAACTCAACAGGTCTTCCAGGAATTCTATCCGGGCTTGCACCGCATCATATTCCTCTTGCAGCTTTTGCCGTTCCAACGCAGCCAAACGACGGAGCTGCATATCTAAAATGGCGTTCGCCTGCCCCTCGTCCAAGTCTAGCAATGCCATTATCTGGACGCGCGCCGCGCTCACATCCGGTGAATTTCGAATCGTCTCTATCACTTGATCAATGTTTGATACCGCTTTTAGCAAGCCCATCAAAACATGGGCGCGGGCGCGCTGCCGTTCCAAATCGTATTCGGAGCGCCGAACGATCACTTCGTAACGGTGTTCAATGTAAATCTGCAAACAGCGCTTCAGGCTCAGGTTTCGCGGCTCGCCCTTGACTAGCGCGAGCATCTGGATGTTGTGGGAGGTTTGCAACTGGGTAAAGGCAAAGAGTTGATTGAGCACGCGCTTGTATTGGGCGCCTTGCTTCAATTCAACCACCAGGCGCAAACCCTTTCGGTCAGATTCATCCCGCAAATCGCGTATGCTATCAATACGCTTGTCGCGCACCAGGTTCACAATTCGTTCGATGATACCCGCCTTGCTTGCTTGATACGGGATAGAAGTAAAGACGATCTTTTCAACATCGCCAGGACGGTTTTCGGCGTCGCTTTTGCTGATGACCTTTCCGCGTTTGTCTTCCAGCGCCACCGTCGACCGAATTATGACTCGCCCCTTGCCCTTGGCGTAAGCTTCCTTTAACTCGGGGAGCAGTTCGCCGCCGATTCCAATGGTGGCGCCGGTGGGAAAGTCGGGCCCCTTGATGTATTGCATCAAGTCATCGACCGTGACCGCGTCGATGTGACTGTAGTTGTCGATCAGATGCGTGATTGCCGCGGCGAGTTCGCGCAGATTATGCGGCGGGATGCTCGTCGCCATGCCGACGGCGATGCCGCTGGCGCCGTTGAGCAGCAGGTTTGGCAGGCGCGCCGGCAGTACGCTGGGCTCTTCCTGCGTATTGTCATAATTCTCGGCGAAGTCCACCGTATTCATGTTGATGTCGGCCATCAGCTCGCTGGCGATGGTCGCCATCCGCGCCTCGGTATAGCGCATTGCCGCCGGTTTGTCGCCATCTTGACTGCCGAAATTGCCTTGCCCGTCAACGAGGGGATAGCGGAGCGAGAAGTCCTGCGCCATGCGCGCCATCGCATCATAGATTGCCTGGTCGCCATGCGGGTGGTATTTACCCAAGACCTCGCCCACGAGACGCGCGCTCTTCTTGTAGCCGGCGCCGGGGCGCAAGCCCATGTCGTGCATCGCGTACAAGATCCTTCGGTGGACTGGCTTCAAGCCATCGCGGGCGTCCGGCAGCGCGCGCGCGACGATGACGCTCATCGCGTAGTTGAGATAGCTGCCTCGCATCTCTTCATTGATGGTGATCGTGCCAATGGCGCCTGCGCTGTCTTCCAGGTTGGTCGAATCGAGATTATCCATCCGTTGCGGTCATCCTCGCTGTTGGCGCCAAATTGTCATAATAGCGGCGAGCATTGGCGCGCGGGAAAATGCAAGGCGCGCTTCTGTTATAGCGCCGCCACACAGGGCTGACGCGCGCCACCGACACGGGCAATTGATTCAGCGCGTCCCGTCTCCGAAAAGGGGAAAATCCACCACCACCCAATGTTGCGCCCTCGCGATTATCTACAGCAATTCTAGCACAATGGGGTATTTCGCGCCACTGCGAGCAAGCTGCGGATTGGCCGCGAAACCCTAGCCGAGAACCAGCTGCCGCCAATCAATAGGCGAATGGGGCAGGTTGAAACCCGAAGGCAATTGAGGGGCAGCTTGACCGGTTGTCTTGTGAGGGATTTACAATTGATATTCCAATTAACTTGCTTGAAAGGAACGACTTGTATATACTATAAACAACTGAAGCGGGTAAGTTTTATGAAGCTTACCTATATATAGATGTGATTACATCTTGCATCGCTATCTGAAGTTTTAGCATTCTTAGGAGGAAGCAAAATGGACAGCGATAAAATGATGAGAGGGATTATTCCGGGGATCATCGCCGGGTATATCTTCCTCGCCTTCATCGGGGCGAGTATGGTGCCGGGCCTGAGCGTCACAACGGACGACGCTGGAATGGTGACGGCTGTTGAGCAGAGCGGCGCCATGATGAACAATGGCATGCTGGAGATGGTCGGCGGGATGATCGGGGCGGACGCCTTGATCGGCTTCATCCTGCATATCATCATCAGCGCAGTGATCGGCGCGCTCTATACCGGAATCTATAGGGACAATGTTGATCTCGGAAATCCGTTGTACAACATCGCGATAGGCGGCTTGATCTACGGCGTGATATGGTGGATCCTCGGCGGCTTGATCATCATGCCCGCGATCGCTGGCGGCGAGTTGCTGCAGTTCAATCTGAACAGCCCGAGCCTTTTCGGTCACATCATATTCGGCCACGTGCTTGCCTTCGTCGTCGTGATTCGCGACGGCGCGCTGGGCATGGGCGACGACGACTAATCACTGGCTGACTTAAATCTGTAAGTCAGAAGTATCCGGGTCTGCGAGAGCTATCGCGGACCCGTTTGTTTTTCTACCGTTTCAACTTGCGCGCTTCCACAGTCCGTTGACCAAATTAAATAGGATGAACTCTTCGGTGACGCCGTCAGCGCCGCTGACTTTAACGGTGGCGCGCAATTGCGGCGAGCCGTCGGGCTTGGACCAAATCAGCTGATCAATGACCCGATATTCTCTTGCCGCCGCGCCGCGGCTGTAGCGCTCATAAGCGGTCAAGCGCGCGCCTTCATCGATCGTATCCCATAAACTGAACCAATCGTTTTGCCTGCCGGCGCGGATGAGTTCATCTTCAAGCGTCAAACGCCATTCAATGAAATCGCGCCAGTCGAGCTCGGCGAATTCGATTGCTTGACCAATCGCCGCTTGCACAACTGACACATCACTCGTAGCCGACAGTTGCCGGAGCAAGCGCGCGATCTTGTCATCGCCGTAGTTGTCGGCAATGGATCGAATCAGCAGGGCGCCGCGATCGAAGCGGGTAAAGACTTCGCTCAGCCAGGCAATCGTCCGGCGCTGCAAAAAGTAGGCGTCGTGCGGGTATGCCGCCTCCAGCTTGTTGCTGTGCTCGCTGACGAGGCGCTCGGCAATCAATGTGCTGACAAGCGCTTGCAGCTGACCATCGAAGGGCTTATCGGCGCGCGCGATATCGACATAGGGCGAGCGGATCCGCAGGCGCAGCGCCGCCTCGTCGATCCAGGCGACTTTTTCCGCGGCTTCGGGCAGGATGTCAATGCTCAGCCGAGGCAGGTCGCCACAATCAAGCAGGTCGCAGCCTCGCTTGATCCAGTCTTCGAGCGCTGCGCTAACTTGCAGCGCAAATTCGTGATCAGCAGCGCGATAATTGACGAGGACGCGCGCGGACTCAATCGCGCTCGCTTCCCCCCAGAAGGAATGATCCGGCGCGATATGCCGCCAGCCTCCGCTGCTTCTGCGGTAAAACCACAGCCGGGCGTAAGGCAGATCGTTGAGATCTTCCTGCACCAGCACGCGCGCGCGCTCGCGATCAATTTCCACCGCCAAGATGCTGCCGGTTAAGCCGATCGCGCCCTCCGCCTTTAGCTCGCTGTATCGCTGAAACGCGGCGCGCTGTTTGTTGATCCAAACGAGATCGTTCGGGTCCTGCGCATTAAGAAAGGAATACAGATCGCCAATGCGCAAGGCGGCGACTTCGGCTTTGACCGTGTCTTGCAGCAACTGCGCAAACTGTGTTTCGACTTCATGCGCGCGCTGCCGCAGGAATAGCAGCGCCAGGGCTATCGCCGCCAAGAACGTGCAGACAAGCGTCAAGAGCAGCAGCAGGTTCCGCCGCCGCCTGCGTTTCGCCTGCGGATCTTCACCGTCAAAGCGCTCAACCTGCTGCGATTCGACATTCCACTCGAAACGGATCCGGCTCACTTAATGCAGCCTTTCTTCCGCATTCATGACCAGGTCGCCCGTACCTGAATGATGAATATTGTCCTGCTCGTCACGGATCAATAGCGCTCCGTCGGCAGTCACATCCACGGCGACGCCTTCAATCTCGCCAACCCGAACCGGCTGAGAGAGCGTAATCAGTCGAGACTTCCAAGCGGCAAACAGGGCGGGTGATGCAATAAGGCGATACCAATGATCCAGCCGGCGCAGCAATGACGCGATGAGTTCGCCGCGATCAAGCTGCCGTTCCGCGACGTCTTCCAGGCTGATGGCGGAATGACGCAGCGCGCTTCCGCTGAAATCCAGGCGAACATTGACGCCAATGCCCAGGATGGCGCCCTTGAGCCGGCTCGCTTCCCAAACCGCTTCGGGCAGAATGCCGCTCACCTTCAACCCATCCGCCAGGACATCATTGGGCCACTTGATGCCGACTTGCTCACAGCCGCATTCGCGGACGAGATCATAGACGCTCAACGCGGCGACCAGGTTCACTCGCGGCAGATGCGCGCTGTCGGGCTGCAAGACGAGAGACAGCGCCAAGCCCGCGTCTGGCGGACTATGCCAGCTGCGCCCCTTGCGCCCGCGCCCGCGCGTTTGCTCATCGGCGATGACGACCGCTCCTTCCGGCGCGCCGGCCGCCAGCCAGGCTTTGGCGGCGTCATTGGTGCTTTCGACCTGATCAAAGTATTTAACCGGTCGGTTCAAGCGCTGTTCGAGCAGCTTCTGCGAGAGCGCCATTTCCACTCTACTCCGCGTTCAATCCTCCGCATTGTATCAGACTTGGCAATGCCGATAGAATAGAGCAGTTGGATCTAGCGGATGGCTACGAGCGTTCTATAGGCGCGTTTCTCGGGGCAGCGCGGGCTGACGACACGGGATGCCGATGAACCAGATATGGGCGCCTTGGCGCATGGACTATATTAAGGGCAAGCGCGAGGGCTTTGGCGCCTGCGTGTTCTGCCAGATTGCCCGACAGCCGGAAGACGATCTGGCGCGCTTCGTCATTTCCCGCTCGGAGCATACCTTCGTGATGCTCAACCGCTATCCTTATACCTACGCCCATACGATGGTCATCCCCTATGAACATATCGCGTCGACCGAAGACTTGAGCCCAGGCGCATTGGCGGACTTGATGTTGATGACAAATCGAACGATGCGCGTCCTGCGCGAGATTGCCGACCCTCCGGCTTTCAACATCGGCGCCAATATCGGCGCGGCCGCGGGCGCCGGCATCGCCGCGCATTTTCACTTGCATGTCGTGCCGCGCTGGAATGGCGATCACAGCTTTATGGAATGCATCGGCGGGACGCGCACCCTCCCCGACACTTTGTCCAACATTTCCCAACAGATGCGCGCGGCTTGGGGAGAGCTCTTCGGGCCTATGCCAGACCGCGACAACTGATCGGGAACGCAGCTCTTGACCAGCTTTAACATGCCCGCCTCCTTTCGAGCTGGATGCCCGCGCGGCGATGCTGAAGGTTGCGCTGCATCGCCTTGGCAGCGGGAAAGCAGCCGGAAGCATCCAAAACTTCGAGACGCTCGATTCTCAGGGCAACGCAAAAGGGCAAAGCGTCGATATCCCGCTTCTACAGCGCGATGATTAAGCCTCTTCCTCTTTCGCTTCAACCCCGCTGGAATCGCGCCGTTCTCCAGTTTCAGGCGCGCCCGTTGATTCGGCCGTCGCCGTCAATTCGATCACTTCCGCCGCGATCTCCCAGGGAATGACATAGGAGTCGAACACAAGCTCGGTGATCCCGTCTTCTTGCGCTTCCTCCGCTTCGTCTGCTTCTACGGTAACGATGTATTCAATTTTGGGGTAGCTGAGCCCATCGTAAATGTACCAGCCGACGGCGACCTGGTAATCGAGCATGTTGAAATCGGGCGCAAAACGATGAAAGGTCGTGAAGGACTCGCCCCAGCGCCAATATTTGGTTGGCAAACGGGGCGCATTGTCGTCTTGGCTGAGAATGTTCCCGTCCGCGTCCAGCAAATGGGCAAACACTTTGTAATCTTCTTCCGGGGACGATTCGGCTTTCCAGTTCAGGGCGATTTCGTTGAGCGCCAGATCAAGCTTGAAAGATTCAAGGCGAATCGTGCCGTCAAAAACTGGTTGTGAATCGACTGGAATCTCGCTGTAACCGGGGACGGTCGGTTGGATATTCGCCGAGACGACTGCGCCGATATCCAGCAGAACCGGCTCGATTCGTTCTCCCGCGGCATCGGTGGCCGGTATTGATGACGAACGCGTCCCTGCCTTCCACTCAACCCGCAAATCAAAGGGATAGCGCCCATAGGCGGCTCCGCTGATGTTGATCAAGTATTCGTCGGGATAAATGAGGCTCTCGCCCCAACGCGATGTGCGCAAGCTGCCCGCGCCCGGATACGTGACATATCGGCCGATGTCTTGTCCGTGGTCGTCTACCAAGGTGAGGTAAACGCTGTTGTCGTCGGCTGATTGCCTGAGCACTTGCCAATAGAGTGTGAGCCGCACCGTGTCGCCGGTGGAATATCGCCGGTCGCTTCGTTCGTAGCCGATCAGCGCGACATCGCCGAATTCAGCGTAGATCGGCCGCGCGCGGTCTGGAAGCGCCTCGACCGGCTGCGGCGCGTGGTATTGACTGGCGATGACCGTGAAGGGCGCGAAGAGCGCGACCAGGGCGAGGAATCGCAACTGCCAGAGCATGGTGCGGTGCAGCAGTTCTTTTGGCACGGCGTCGCCAGCGCGGACGAATTCCAGATTTGGCGGCCGTAGCGAAAAGACGATCCACCAGACGATTTCAACGAAGCCGACGGCCAGCAGTGGGCTTACCACAGCAATCAGCGGGAAGAGCATCCGCCCCTCGGCCGCGCGCGTTAGGGCGCCCCAATACAAGACGCCCAGCCAGAGCGGAAGGAGGGCGCTCGCGAGCGTCAACAGATGCGTCAACTCGTAACGGGCATAGGCGAAGTCGCTTATCGCCAGCAGTTGCAGCCCCAGGAATACACAGCCGATAACGCTTAGGAAGGTCAGCAGATCGAGCAGCAAGTAAAAAACGCCGGCAATTTGGATATTGAGCGCGCCGAACAGGCCCCAGAAAGACATGCGAAATTGCTGATATTCGGCGAAAAAGTCGGCCAGGTTGAAGGTCACATCGCGCGGACCGGCGATATCAGCCATGATGATGATGCCCAAGGGCTCGCCGTAAAGCTGTATATTGCGGAAGTACCACCAGCCCGCGATGATCAGCCAAAAAAGCGCTGCGAAATACAGGTATGCGAGCAGTCCGCGGCGATCGCGGGTTTTTCGATAGGCGAAGAGCGCGACGCCAAACATGATCGGCATCAGCGCCAATCCCGTCAGTTTCGTCAAGCTCGATAAGGCAAATAGAAACGCAAGCGCGATAGTATAGCGCAGCGTGAAACCATCGCGCAATGTGCGCAGCATCAGCCAAATCAGGGCGCCGTTGAGCGCCATAGCCAAGGCGTCGTTGTTGACCGACGCGGTGACGAAAATGAACATCGGGTTCAAACCCGTGATTGCCGCGGCGACAAAAGCGACTGTTTCGCGCTGAGGCGCAATCATTTCGCCGATCCGGTACACAAACGCGACCGTCGCCGCGCCAAGAGCGAGACCGAGCAGCCGTGCGCTGAGCACCGCCAAGCCGGCGCCGCGGAAGCGAGAAAGCGAATTATCGTGGATGACCAGATTCTTGTTGCCGAAAGCGCCGGGCTGATGGACGGCAACGTGTGGATTCAGTTGCCGATAAGACGCCGAGTCGTCAATCCGAATCGGCGCTGTCGCGATTGCCATCAAGCCATAGTAGAGCGGCGGCTGGCTGCCATGCTGCCGGAAGATGGTATCGCGCCCATCCAGTTTCTGCTCGGGGAGGGAACGAGTCTGGCGCAAATGCTCAATGTAGCCGAAATGCCAGAGCTCGTCATTCGCTTCAAAGACGGGCGTCGCCAGGGCATAAACAAACCCAAAAGCCATATAGACGAGCAGAACCCACTGCAAAGGGCTGAGCGGGATATCGAGCGCGTTGAGCCAAGCCCATAGCTTGAGCAGATGGTCGACGATCCGCTCGAGGCGGGCCGCCACCGGTTGGTGCAGGCGGCGGGTTTTTGACTTAAGTTGTGTCACTTTCGCCAGCATTATCGCAAAGCGCTCTCGTTGGCTTATTGGCGACGCGGCTTCCGCGTCAACTGAGAGTATAAAACGAAATCTTCGGCTTCAACATAGTTTGAGGCCTGTCGATGGCTGCGCGTGATGCAGCCGGAACGCTAGACAGCTTAGCCGTGCCTGCCGCCGTGCCGGTTTAGCCCAAGGCGGCGGCGAATCTGTCTTTGGCGCGCTCAATATAATTCAAGGACTGATGCCGAAAGTAGGTATTGTAGAGTTCGGCATAGTGGCCCCTGTCGCGCATGAGCTTATCATGGCTGCCTTCTTCTATGATTGCGCCTTCACGCAATACGATAATGCGGTCGGCGCTGCGCACGGTGCTTAACCGATGCGCGATCAGAATGGATGTCGAGCGCGCCAGTATGAGCTCGATGGCGTCTTGAATCTGAGACTCGGTGAAGGGATCGATGCTGGCAGTGGCTTCGTCCAGGATAAATATCGAAGGCTTTTGCGCCAGCACTCGCAATAGGCTGACCAATTGCCGCTGCCCCACGCTGAGGCGGGCGCCGCGTTCGCCGACTGCGGTATCCAGCCCATCCGGCAGGCTGTCCAGCCATTCGCCATGACCGATGCCCAGCGCAATCTCGTTGATTTCCTTCAGCGAGGCTTTCGGGTTGCCATAGCGGATGTTTTCCAATACCGTCCCGCTGAAAAGAAAGGGCTGCTGCGGCACGATTCCCAGGCGCGAGCGAAAGCTTTTCAGATCGAGCTCGCGGATATCGGCGCCGTCGATGCGAATCGCCCCTTGCTGGAATTCGTAGTAGCGTGTGATCAGTTTGGCGATGGTGCTCTTGCCCGCGCCGGTATGCCCGACAAAAGCCACGTTCTCGCCCGGTCTGATATCCAGGCTGAAATCCTTGAGCACGGGTTCGCCACGTTCGTATTCAAAGGCGACGTCTTCAAACTGGATGCGCCCGGCGAGATCCCCCAGCAATCGATTGTTCGTTTGCACGACGGTGTTCTCCGCGTCAATCAAGGCGAAGATGCGCTCGGCCGCGCTCAAGCCCTGCTGAAACTGGCTCCAAAACGACGCAAGATTCATAAAAGGAAACCAGAAGCGATCGACGCTCTGGATGTACAGATACCAGGTTCCCGCGCTGAAGGCGCCCGCCAAAACGGAATGCGTGCCTACCCAGACGACGATCGAGAGGGCAATTGCGGAAAGTACGCCCATCGTTGGAAACACCAGCGACAGGATGAATCCCCGACGCAGATTGATCTTGTAGCTCAGTATGTTTACGGCGGAGAACTCGTTGTAGATCATCTCTTCCTGGCGGAAGTTCTTGGCAATGCTGATGCCGGTGACGCTTTCTTGGATGTTGTCGTTCACCACCGCCATAGCGCGCGCGCCTTGACGCGTCACGATGCGCGCCAGGTAACGGAATGCCAAGGCGGCGAAGACAACCAGGGGCATGGTAAAAAGCAAGACGATCGTCATTTCAACCGAATAGCTCAAAAGCGCGGCGAAGAGAATCGTTACCGATAGAAACTGCGATATGACCTCGCTGCCCAATAACATGACATCGCCAAATTCTTGCGTATCGCTGGTGATGCGGCTGATAACCGCGCCCGATTTGTGCCGGTCGTAGAAAGCCAGATCGCGTTCGATCGCCGCGGCGAAGCAGTCTTTGCGCATCCGGGCGACAATCCGGCCAATCACAACCACCGTGAACCGACGCCGGCCATAATTGCAGACAAACTCGGTGACGGCGACCAAGGTCAATATAAGCAGGATGAAATTCAGCGCATCGCCCGCTTCCACCAGCGCATCCACCGCCGCGCTGATGAACACCGGACGCAGCGCGCGCGCCAAGCCTACAACCAGGAAGCCGAGCAGCGCCAAAACGACCAAGCGTTTGTGCGCGCCGAGGTAATTGCCGATGCGCTTGAAAAGGTAGGCGTCGCCATATTGCCGGTCGTAGGCGTCGCTTTGTAATCCGCCGAAGACTGCCGCCATCTTAGCCTCCCGCCGCCACCTGCGCCGGCGCGTCGGGCGAGGAATAGCGGTCAAAGATATGCCGATAAGACTCGGAGCTTCGCAGCAGATCTTCGTGCGCGCCTTGCGCCACCACGCGGCCCTTCCGCAGGACGACAATATGATCAGCCCAGCGGATCTGCGACAGCCGATGCGTTATCAACAAGGTCGTGCGTCCACTTGAGGCGGACCAGATCGCGCGCTGGATTTTGTCTTCAGTAGCGCTGTCGATCGCGCTGGTGCTGTCATCGAGGATGAGGATCGGCGGGTCTGTCTGGAAAGCGCGGGCGAGCGCCAAGCGCTGGCGCTGCCCGCCGCTTAGGGTCATGCCGCGCTGGCCGATGATGGTGTCGTATCCGGCCGGGAATGCCGCGATGAACTCATGCGCCTGCGCCGCCTTGGCTGATTCGATGATGCCGTCCATTTCAATATCATCCTTGCCGAAGGCGATGTTCTCAGCCACGCTGCGACTGAATAGAAAGACATCCTGTTCGATGATGCTGATCTGCGAACGCAGCGCCTGCAAATTCCATTCTCGAACATCAACGCCGTCCACCAGAACGCGGCCCCCATCCACGTCGTAGATGCGGTTTACCAACTTGCTGAGCGTGCTCTTGCCGGAGCCGGTCTGCCCGACGATGGCGACCGTCTGCCCCGGTTTCACGCTGAAAGACACATCGCTCAGATTGGTCTCTTCCGCGCTATAGCCAAAGGTGACGTTCTCGAATTGAATGCTGCCGCCGATGCCGCCGCTGTAGCCGTCAATGTTTTGATCTAGCCGGTTGGTCGTCACCAAGACCTCGAGGATGCGTTCGGCGCTGGCATAACCCGAGGCCAGCCGGGACGAGGTAAACAGCGAGATAAAAACGGGGAACTGAAAGAGACTGATGAGGCCCAGGAAAGCGATAACGTCGCCCTCGGTGATCCCGCCGCGCCCATACAAAATCGCAGAATGAAACAAAGCGCCGACTATCGTCAAGCCAAATAGCAGAACTGAGAGGTAACGCGCCTCGAACTCGCCTTGATCAATAAAGCGATCGCGGACGAGATCAGCCAAGCCATTGAAGGCGCGTATTTCGCTCCCTTCCTGCGCCGCCCCCTTGACTACTTCCAAGCCATCGAGCGATTCCGCCAATTTGGAATTCATGTTGCCGAAACTGGCGCGGACGTCCTGCGCAATCGGGTGCAGCCGCAGCACGAAATAAATCTGCACCAGAATGTGCGACACGATGAAAAACATCGGAGCGATGATTAGCTCGGGCAATATCGCCGGCGCGTAAATCGCGGGCATAATCAAGAACATATTCGCGCCAGTGATAAGATTGACGCCCGGGTTCATCATCAGGTTCATTTCGCGCACATCGTTGGTCACGCGCGCCATAGTCTCGCCGACCGGCTGCCGGTCGTGATAGCTCATGCTCTTGCCAAGCAGGCTGGAGTAAAGCTCATCGCGGATATCGCGCTCGAATCGCTGGGCGAAGACCTCGGCGGAGAAATTGCGCAAGAACTGCAAGGCTGAGCGCAGCGTCTGCGAAACGATGATCAGCAGGATACTGTCGAGAACGAGGGTGATGGTCCGATCATTGGCTAGCAGAATTGCGTTGAAGGCATCGCCGAGGGCGCCGGGCACGACGCCGGCCAAATAGGCGTTGCTGAAAGCGCCAACCACCAGCAGCAGGGCGGCAAATGGATGGCGCAATATGTGGGACAGTATGAATCGGAATGGTCCGCTGTGGTTGCTCTTGATTGGCGATTTAACGTTGAACTCGGCAGTCATGGCTAATCCGAGGCGGGCGGATGTCGATGCGCCGAGTTTATACGACGGTCATGCAATGCAACATAGATGATTTCCCCAGCGCTTCGCCCGGCCTGCGGGTGGATCGGCGGAGCGTCATTCAATATTCAGCGCGACCGGCAATATGCCTACGGTGGCCTCTGCCCTTACGGACGCGCCGCTGACAGGCAATCTGACTATAGTGCCGTCTTCGCTGTCGAAATGGTACATCAGCAGCCAGATCTGATGCGCGCCGGCCGCGGCGTTTTCCGGGAGGCGCAGGGCGCGATTGTCCCAAACAGGCCAGCCCGGCTTCCAGGAAGAGGTGGGCGCGAAGCCGGCCTGCGGTCCAGAATCGCGGCCCTGGGCGATTGGCGCTTGCGTCGCCTCATCGGCGATGAACCAGGCTATTGTGTAATCCTGCGTCATCGGCGCGTCCGTCTCCCATAAGAGCGAGAGTTCGATCGTCTCGCCCGGCCGGTAGATCTTGCCCAGGGGCAGAACCAGGCTGCGCAGCCGGATGCTCTCGCCAAAGCGAAGATCAGTGGGCGTATCGCCGGCAAACTGGCTCAGGGGATTCGGCGCCGCGCCGCGCGTACTGTATTCCAGCAGGCGCGCGGTCTCGTCTGCGGTCGGCAGCTGCACTTCACGCAGCGGAAAAAAGTGTTGCGCCAGATAGCGCTCAAGCGGGCGAAAGCTCCAGCGATGAAAGGGACTGGTGTTATCCAAGACCCAGAGGCGATCGAGATTGCTTGCGAGATGACGCAAGGTTCGGAAGCTTTGGACCTCGAACCAGTCATTGGGATTCTGCGACACGATCGCAGCCGGCTGCCTGTCGCTGGCTGCTTGCGCCGGCGGCCGATCCAGGACGATTGGGCGCGGCGACGCGGCTTCCAGGTGATTTAATATGAAGTCTGCATAATCGGCGCCCGGCAACAGCAATACATCGTCAGCGCGCGCGTTGGCGGTCAGAAAGTCAAGCGCTTCGTGCAAGGCGCGCTGGCTCGATTGCGTTTGCGGGTCGCGGTCATAAGCCGACGCCAGATTCAGCAGGGTCAGCGGCAGGCAAAGAAGGGCGAGCAGGGGTGCCAAGTGACGCCAGCGATGCCGCGGGTTCCTCAGTACGCGCGCGAGAACGATTGCGACCAGCGCCGAGAACAGGGCAAAGCTAAGCAGCCAGACCGGCAGATTGGCGCGCGCCCATAAGAATTCAAAACCCAAGTCTCGCCATCTCTCCGGCAGTATCACCCAGCGAAAGTAGCGCGGCTGCGTCAGTGACGGTTCCCATTCCGCGAATCCATTCGACTCCGGCGGCAGAGATTCACTGTATCGATTCAGGCTCAGCGACACGCCGACGAATTGGATCCAGATGCCGAAACAGAGCAGCAACGCCCAGACAAACTTCACTCGCCTGTCATTTCCGCGCAGGGTCTTTTCAGCAATCGGCGCCGTCGCCACCATGAGAATCGGAAGCGCGGGCAGCATAAACCGCGGCGGCCAACTGAGCCCGCCAGTCCAGTGCGGTCCCGTCAGCAGCGCATGACCCATGGCGTATCCGCCCACAAACAAGCATATCGATGCTGCGAGACGCAACTGCCCACGCCGCCAGAGCACGATGCCACCGGGTATGGCGAGCAGCGTCAAGGGCGATGTCGCCCAGATGCTGGCGCCGGGGCTGAGCAGGTAGGCGCGCAAGGCGGCTCCGAGGTAATCCGGCGAACGACCCATAGCTGCAATAAGATCTTGCAGTGGCTGCGGCAAGGGCTCAAGCAGCATGAAGAAGCCGAGGCATACAAGGGGAATGACGGCGAGGGCGCCCATTGCCGCGCGCCATAATCTTGAACCGCTAAAGCGCGTCTCTGGCAGCGCGAATACGACCACTGCCGGAACCGCGAATGCCGCCGAATACTTGGTTTCATAAGCCAGGTACAGGCTTAAAGCGGCGAGGCATAGGCCAGTTAGACGGCCGACAGCGCTTGCTCGACGAGCCCATTGCAGCAGGAGCAAAGCCAATAAGATCAGAAGGGCGGTTAAGGGCTCGCGGAACAAAGTCTGGCTGTAGGCCCACAGGTTGGCGCCTAAGCCAGCGCTGACCGCGACCAAGCCAGCGACCATATCGGAATAAGATATCGCGCGCAGAAGCAGGTAGATGGCGCCCGCGATTAGCGATGTGATGATGACATTGAAGAGCCATACCGTGTGAATGCTGCCGAGGCGCGGGAGCGCGTCCGCGATGCGCAGCAAGGGGCTGGCGAGCAGAATATGCAGCCGCTCTTGCACGCGGTATGCGCCCAAGGGGATGTCGTCTGACTCGCTAAGGCGATGCGGCGGCTTGAGCCAGTTCGTTTCGTCCATCAGCCAATCGCCGTGGCGCGCGTAGCTGGTGATCGCATCAAGCGTGCGGCGCGTATCGCCCGACTGGATGAGCGCTCGATAGCTAAGCATGTAGATGCTGAAGCAAAACGTGACCAGCAGCAAAAATAAGCGCAGGCGATGAATTCGATCCGAGGCGCTTGTCATCGCGGCTGATTCAAGTTGGAGGAGCGGACCAACCGTTGGCATCTCCATTGGCTCGGATAATGGCGACAAGGGCATCGGCGATGCGGTGCAGATCATCGCGCCCGATGCCCTGGAACGCCATCGCCAGCCGGATGAAGGGAAGGTTGTCGCTTTCGGCTGCGAATTGGCGCCAATCGCCGTCTGTTTCCGCTGGCATTTTCCCTGAATCGTCGGCTCGCGATGGCGCCGGCATTAGGCGCGGAGTCGCGAAATAACTCATGTCCAATTGGAGCGCTTGCGCCAGCGCGGTCAACTCGCTGACCGTCATCCTCTCCTCGCCAAACTCAAAGCGCTGGAGCGCGCCAACATCAAGCCCGGCGGATTCGCTTAATGCTTCAATCGTCCAACCGCTCGATTCTCGCGCCGCTCGCAGCAAGGCGCCGATCAGTCGCTGCCGCAGAAGCATATACTCATCTTGCGCCGCGAGATCCGCAGTGAGCGCGTCGCCGGCGCTGGATTGGCGCCCGTTGAGAAATTGCCCGAGCAGTTCCAACTGCGGCAGCGACGGTTCGCTTTCGCCATACTCCCAGGCTTCAATCAGCGCCGGTTCGATTCTCATGACAATGGCGCAGTCTGCTAAAGAACGCTCGGCTTCCAGCCGGCGCTTGCGAATCATGACGCCGAGCAGCTTGCCGCGTAATTTGCGCGCTTCGTCATGATTGATGGATTCGACCGCTTCTACTGCTGCAGGTTGCAACGCTTCAAGCGCCGCTTGTGTCAGGTCCACACGGTCCTTTGATGTTTTCGATTTGGCGTATCGAAGATTATAGCCCTGAGCGCCCTAACTGGCAAGAATATCGCGGGGCGGTTTCAGGGCGATTGCAGCAAAATCATAATGCGCCGTTCGCCACGAAAATTGTGAAAATGATAGATTACGAAATGTGAGGGGAAATTGTTATTTATCAGCGCAATTTAATTTGATGCGATTGCCTTGGGGGCGGATTGTGGCGAATTCGCGCCTGATTATCCTGCGGCGCGTCCGCTTTGACATCCGAATCTTGAGGAGACCGCGGCTATTTCCCGCGGCTCCAGGATCATTGTCACTGCAACGCATAATGATAGCCGTTCGTGATACAAGCTGGACGGCTACTGGCATCTTCAAATATCATAAGGCGCTCCCTCAAATGCGGGAATCTCGCTGGCGCCGCTTACAAAACTGGTGGCGCTTTCGCCGGCGGGCGACGATTAAGAGCTGAGGTATCACGATGCCGAACAAGGCAATTCACGAGGTCAATCGCCGTTCCTGGAATGAGGGCACCAAGGCGCACAACAGCCACAAAGGCGACCAAGCGGCTTTCTTCCGAGCCGGTGGCAATACGCTTTTTCCCGAGGAGCGCAGTCTCCTGGGCAACATCGCCGGCGAGGCCCTGCTGCATCTCCAATGCAATTGCGGCCAAGACAGCTTAAGCATCGCCCGTCATCTGGGCGCGACAGTCACCGGCGTCGACATCAGCGATGAAGCGATAAGAGTCGCTCGGCAATTGTCGCGCGATAGCGGCATCCAAGCCAGCTTCCATCGCGCTGATATATACGACTTCTTCGCGGAGGCGAGCGCAGTTTACGACACCGTCTTTTCCTCATACGGCGCGCTCTGCTGGCTGTCTGACCTGGCCGCTTGGGGGCGCGGCATTGCTGGCTGTCTCAAGCCTGCGGGAAGATTTGTACTGCTGGACTTCCATCCGGCATTCGCGATGCTCGATGAAGAATGGCGGTTGCGTCACGATTACATGGGTGGCGTCCGCCACGAATTTGAATCGGGCGTCGGCGATTATGTCGCCTTAACCGGCGCGGCCGCCGAGATTGAATCCTTGCTGCCCGGCATCCGCGATTTCAAGAATCCGCATCCGGGCGTCGAGTTCCAGTGGGGCGTCGCTGAAGTGGCGACAGCTTTGATTGACGCGGGCTTGCAACTGTCTCATTTGGCGGAATACAATTATTGCAATGGATTCAAACCGATGTCCGATATGGTCGATTTGGGCGGACGGCGCTATGCGATGCCAGCCCGTTTGCCGCAGAGCTTTCCCCTGATGTTCAGTCTGGTCGCCGAGTTGAAGCGATGAACGATAGCGCAAGCGAAAGGCTTTACGACCCGGCGGCGACGCTGGCGCGCGGTCTTTTTGCTTTTATCGTCTCCGCATGGATTCCGATGCTGGTCGCCTGGATTATGTTGCTATCTTCGCCGGCTTCGCCTGAGCCGATATACGAGCAGATTCGCCGCGCCCTGCTGCTCGGCGTCGGCGTCGCGACCGCGCTCACACTGATTTGCGGAATCTGGATTGCTCGCCGCAGCGAGACTGCCAACGCGCGACTGGCGCAATCCATTGTGGGGCGATTCAGCCGCTTTCGGTTGGCGCTGCTCCTAGTCCTGCTTCTGGTCGAGTCTTGCATCCTGTCGTTTCTACTCTTCCGTGACATTGCGCCTTCAATCACCGTTCCCTTCAAGTTCTTGCTCGTCTGTTGGACTGTCGTTTTGGCGGCATTGATGCTTACCATTCATTGGCGCTCGGCTCGAAGCGGCATCTCGCGCGGACGAAACCTAATGGCGCTGCTGGGCTTCACTGTTTTGGCGCTCTTGCTGCTAACGCTTCTGACGACGCTCAGCAGTCGTTTGCTAAGCAGCAGCGGATTATACGAGCGCTTGCGCGGAGCTTTGGATTACCGCCCGCTCGAGTTTATTGACGACGGAGCGGCGCCAACGTCCCGCGAGTTTTGGGCGGAGCAAAGCACCGTGCTTGTGCGTTGGCTTCCATACAGCTATTGGACGGTGGAGCCATTCGACGGCGCATACATCAATGTCGATCAGTCGGGAAGACGGTATACGCCCACGTACACAGAAGATTCTGCGGCGCCGAGCATCTATTTCTTTGGCGGTTCCACCATGTGGGGGCTGGGCGCGCGCGATGCCTATACGATACCCGCGCAGGCGGGGCGGCTGCTCGCCGAGCAAGACCTTCCCGCGCAAGTTCACAGCTACGCGCAAACCGGTTATGTGAGCTGGCAAGACTTGCTGTTGTTTCAAGCGCAACTGGCGCTGGATAACGCGCCGGATCTCGCCGTGTTTTATCAGGGATTCAATGATGTTTACGCCGCCTATTTGCAGGGTGGCGCGGGCTTGACCCTGCGTGAAAACCTGCGTGTCAGTGATGTCGAGCTTGGTCGGCTGGTGCGGAGCGGTCAACCGGCGCTGCGCCCATTTGACGTTGATATCGGTGATTATGACTGGAGCCTGGTCACCAGCGGGGCAGCCACCCCACGGGCGATCGCGGAACGCTGGCTCGCCAATCGCCGTTTGATCCGCGCTGTCGCTGCGGAACACGGCGTCCGCGTTCTATTCGTCTGGCAGCCGGCGCTCTTTGCCAAGACTGCGCGAACCGATAGCGAACAGCGAATTCTGGACGATGTTGAGCGACAGCAATCCGGCTTTACAGACCTTTATCGCGCGGTCGTTGGAATCGTGCGCGAAAGGCAGGCGAGCGACAGCCTAGAAGACACGGTTTTCTTGACCGACGCCTTTGGCGACGTTAGCGAGGGCGTATTTTTCGACCGCGTCCATATCACCGAAATCGGCAATCGTTTGGTGGCGGAATCCCTCTTCGATACGATTGTGGATGCCTTGACGCTAGACTGAGTCCTTTGCCTTATCGCGCTCTCGCTTTGGCAGCCTGGTATCTTCATCAATTCTTGACATCAACCGCATCGCTTCCGCCTTCTCTTGGTCGGTCAGTCGGAAATCCTTGCTGAAATAGACGGACTCGGGAAAGCGATAATTCCAGGCGCGATAGAAATCGGCTCGGCGCCAATCGCGGCTCAGGTTGCAATCGAAGCGAACTAGGTAGCCGTTTGCCAGGCGGCTCTTATGCCCATGCTGAATATGAGCCAGCCCCCAACTCACGCCGCGGCCGTCGCCACTGTCGCTGAAGGCATCGGGCGCGTAAGGACCGGCGGCGACCGGTGGCGCCGATGCCTTGCCAACGACTTTGAAGTTCAAGCCATCGGGCGCAAACTGCAAGGTGTTCTTTTCCGGTCCTTCGTGGCTTGCGACTGCAACGATCCCCTCGCGGAATGGATAGAGAAAGGTCTCGTGCCCGCTGTTGGTCAGCGGGTTCAAGGGCGACTTCACAAAGGGACCATGTGGATCGTCCGCGGTGGCGGCGCCCCAGCCGATGCCCAGGTCGTGTCGATAAGCGCGGCCGAATTGCACGCCTTTGTAGTAGAGCCAGATTTGTCCGCGGTATTTGAGCAGGAAGGGATCATGCAGTTTATGCGAGTCCCAATCGCCGAAGCTGTCTACCGCATCGGCGTCATCGGCATCGCCGACCAAATTGCCGCGCCGCCCGGGCCGCAATACCGGCTCAGTCATTTTCGTCCAGGGTCCATCCGGCGAATGCGCCCAAGCCATGCCAATCTGATGGATGGACCGATGTTTCCAGACGCCTTGAATCACCTGATAATAGAGATAGAACTTGCCTTCGTGAACCAGGATATCGGGCGTGAACACCGCCCGGTCACCAAAAGACCCGATTTCGCCGCGCAGCACAGCTGGTCCGCGTTCTTCCCAGTTGAAGCCATCTTTCGAGGTTGCGTACCAGATGTCGGCCAAGTCCCAATCCCAAGCCGGTCTGGTCTCGCTGGCTTGCGCGACGCCCAGCCAGCGTTCTGCGGTCTGCCGCCGCGTGTACCAGACATAATAATCGCTGCCGATTTTGATGACCTTCGACGGGTCGCGCCGTGTTGTGCCCGCCTCCGCCCCAATCCCGCCGATAGGCGAATAGCGGAAAGCGCTGAAGAATTCGCTATGCGCATCCTTGTAGATGCCGTAGTTGTCGTAAACGCGCCGCATCGCCCGGCTGATAGGTCCGTCGGGCCGAGTCTCGTCTGGTCTTTCCGGCGCCTTACTGTAAGCCAAGTCCTGCATATTTTGTTTGTTCAGCGCCAGGTCGGGCGAGAAATAAACCTCCTCCGGATAGCGAATATTGCTGCCGCGGAAGCCAGTCCGCTCGACATCGCGGCGCAAATTGCAGTCGAAGCGGACGAGATAAGAATTGCCCGTCTTCATCTCTTCGGTTGCGATATGGGACAAGCCCCAGGTGATGCCCGCTCCCGCCCGCGTGTCGCTATAAGAATCGGGCGAGAAAGGACCGGCGGCGAGGGGCGGGAGGGTGACATGGGCGACCACATCAAAATTCAATCCATCCGGCGCGTATTGGATCGTGTCTTTTTCGGGGCCATCGTGCCCGCAGATGGCGAGAACGCCTTCGCCGTAGGGGACGAGGCAGGTCTCGTGCCCGCTGTTGGTGATCGGATTCAGCGGCGACTTGACAAAGGGACCCTCAGGTCTGTCAGCAATCGCCACGCCCCAGCCGATTCCCCGTGAGTATTTCGTCGTCCAGCCCATAGGTTGACCCTTGTAGTAGAGCCAATACTTGCTATCGCGCGCGATGATGAATGGATCGTGCACCTTGTGGCTGTCCCAATCTCCGTAGCGCCGGACATCGTCGGAGTCGTCATCGCCCAGCCATGCGCCCGCCTCTCCCGGCCGAAGCACCGGCGCCTCAACTCGCTGCCAGGGTCCTTCGGGCGATCTCGACCAGGACATGCCAACTGTGTTGCGCGTCCGCGTTCGATAAGGATAAGCGACCGCTTGATAATAGAGGTAGAAACCGTCTTTGGTCATCAAGACATCGGGCGTAAATACTGAACGCCCATCATAAGCGTCCTTCGGTCCGCGCTTCACCGCCACGCCCTGTTCCGTCCAGTTGAAGCCGTCTTGCGATGTCGCGTACCAGATCTCTGCCAAGTCCCAGTCAAACACAGGCTGCTCCCAGGTTTGCTGGCGCAGGGGAGGGCGATTGCTGTGGTCGCGGTCATATTGCGTCTTGCGCCGCGTATACCAGACGTAATAGGTCCCGTTGATTCTTAAGACAGTCGTCGGATCGCGCCGCGTGACGCCGGCTTCTTTGCCGATGCCGCTGAGCCGACTGTACTTGAACGTGGTGTAGAACTCGCTGGTCGAGTCCTGATAGATGCCCCATTGATCGTAGAGCCTGGCCTGCGCCGCGCTGAGCTGCCGATCCGTCGGTTTGTTTGCGCTGGGTTCGCCGGGGAGGCGTGGCTTGTCGCTTGAAATCTTGCTCATGCTTCAATTGTCCTCCAGGATCATAGCCGCCGCTTTCTCGCCGATCATGACGCAAGGGGCATTTGTATTGGCATTGATGATATGCGGCATGATTGAGGCATCGGCAACGCGCAAGCCGGCAATCCCATGAACGCGCAGCCGCTCGTCAACCACCGCCAGCCGGTCGCGCCCCATCTTGCAGCTGCCGGCCGGATGGTAGATGGTAGTGGCGAATTCTCGGATGAAATGGATGAGGTCGCCGTCAGAGACGACTCGCTCGCCGGGCAAGAATTCGGCGCCGCGATAAGGTGCAAATGGCGCGGACGCCGCGATCTCCCGCCCGAGCTTGAGGCCCGCCAGCAGCACGTCCACATCTTCATCTTCCGCGAGGCAGGCGAAGTCGATCGCCGGCGGGGCAAATGGATCGCGCGACAGCAGCGTGAGCTCGCCGACGCTCTTGGTTCCGACTAGGCCCGCGAGAATTGTGAAGCCATGCCCGGCGGGCGCTTCGAAGCCGTGGCGTATGAACCAATCGGGCCCAAAGTGATATTGCAGCTCAGGCGCAGGCGCCGCCGGATTCAGCTTCACGAAGCCGCCCGATTCCCCGAGATTCGACGTCAGCAATCCCATCCGCTCCGTTTGATACAATTGAATTTGCTCGGCCGCGTCTTTGCGCGCCAGGCTAATCGGCGCTTTGCAATGGTAGGCGAGGGGCACTTGAATATGATCCATCAGGTTCTGCCCGACGCCGGGCAAATCCAGCGCTGGGGGTATGTCGAACTGAGCCAGGTGAGCGGCGGGCCCAATGCCCGAAAGCAGCAGCAGTTGCGGCGAATTGATCGCCCCGCCGCAGATGATGATTTCCTGACTGGCGCGCGCCGTTTTGATCTCGCCCTCGTGATGATACTGTAGGCTTGCGCAGCGCTGATTCTCGACGATCAATTTGGTGACTTGCGCGTATGGAATGGCAGTGAAGTTCGCTCGTTGCAGCGCCGGGCGCAGATAACCGACGGCGCTGCTGTGCCTTTGCCCCCGCTTCTGCGTGACCTGGTAGAGGCCGAAGCCTTCCTGCTCGCCGTCGTTGAAATCGCCGTTATGTCGATAACCCAATTCGAGCGCGGCGTCGACGAAAGCCAGGCTCAGCGGGTTTGGATCTTGCGGGTCAGCGACATTGATGGGACCGCCGACGCCGTGATGTTCGGACGCGCCGCGCTCCTGATGCTGCATCTTGCGGAAGTAAGGCAGGACATCGGCATAAGCCCAGCCGTCGTTGCCGCGCGCCGCCCAGCCATCATAATCCGAGGGATGTCCGCGCTGATACACCATGGCGTTAATCGAGCTGGTGCCGCCGAATACCTTGCCGCGCGGCACATAGTCGCGCCTGTTGTTCAGCCCGGGCTGGGGAACGGTCTGGTAATCCCAGTCGTCATCGCTGTGGAAGAGCTCGTTGAAGCGCGCGGGAATATGGATATTCGGGTTGCTGTCTGGTCCGCCAGCTTCGAGCAGCAGCACAGAACAGGTTTCGTCTTCGCTGAGGCGGCTCGCTGCCGCCGCGCCCGCGGAACCGGCGCCGACTACGATAAAATCCGCTACGATCACCGGGTCCTCCTTGCCGCTTCCCGCAGATTGCCTTATCGCGCTTCGCCGGAAGTGTATCCATTTCGGTTGAATATAGAAAACATCATCATTCAAGCATCTGTAGGGGCGAGCACGTGGCTCGCCCACTTGATAATCTCCGGCGGGCGATTCACAGAATCGCCCCTACAATTTTCGCTAAAGGATGATGTCGA
>JAJEGA010000110.1 GCA_022820125.1 Anaerolineae bacterium
ATGAAGGAACGTCGTAGGGGCGACTCTTGAGTCGCCCACATGTACAATGGCGACATAGTGGGCGAGACAAGTCTCGCCCCTACAGATCTCGAATCAGATTAGCATCGCCCTTTTTCGCATTACTTACTTTGTTCTACTGAGATTGTTTCTATGCTTGGCGGGGTTTACAAGTTCACAGAATAGCCACGCCCACGCTGCCCAAGCCGCATGCAGCTGAATTGCTCAGTTTTTCGCCAGGAATTTCAGCGCCTTTTCGATGCTTTTCTTGGGGCTGACCTTGAGTTGCTCATCGAGCACAATGCCATCTGCGCCGATGATCCAATGGGAGCGAACGACACCCATGTATTTCTTCCCGTACATTGACTTCTCGCCCCAAGCGCTCCATGCTTCCAGCACCTGATGCTCGGGATCGGAAAGCAAATCATATTGCAAGCCCTCATCGTCGATCCACTTCGCCAGCGCGGCCGGCTCATCGGGGCTTATTCCGAGCACGACCGCATCGGCAGTCTCGATCTGCGCGAAGTTGTCGCGGAAGCCGCAAGCCTGCGCCGTGCAGCCCGGCGTCGCCGCTTTGGGATACGCGAAAAGCAAGACTTTTGACCCGCGATAATCGCTCAGTTTTACCGCCTCGCCGCGTTGGTTCAACAACTCAAAATCGGGCGCCAATTCTCCAACAGTTGGCATGGTCTGGTCCTTTCATCGTTCGGACTATATCCGCAATTCCGGATTTAGCTATTTTATCAAGCGCCATTTTAGCGCATCACAACCCAGGATGGCATACCCGGCGAGCTTGCTCAAGTCTTGCGGGCGATCTCCCGGCGCGCTTGATCGATGCCCAGCCACAAGGTCGCGGTCGCCTGAGCCGGCATCGACAGGTGAAGGTCTGGCGGGAAGCGCGCGAGGAATGCCTCGTCGGTGGCGATTGGCGCCATCACAACGCTGTCGCTCAGGGTCTCGTCGGCGGTGGCAAAAGGGATATCACTCTCGGCGGCGAAGACGCGGTTGCGCCATGCAGGGTCGTGGATTAATAGCAGGGCGCTGATTTCCGGGCGCAGCGTCAGCAGATTGAGGATGATGCCGGTCGCGCAGAGCTGCGCTTTGCCGTTCTCCAGCAGCTTCAGCAGATAGCGCGAGGCGGGATGATCGTAGAAGTAATCCCAGCGTTGCGGGCGGCGTTGTTCTGGTAAGCCGAAGATCTCTTCCAACACCTCGCGCAGGATCTGGTGTTTGACGCTCCACTCGCGCCGATCGCTGAAGCCCGCTGTCGTCGGCTCGAACATCATGGCTGGCAGAACGTGGAACATATTGCTGTCGAAGGCGGTTGCTTGCGAGCGGCGAGCCAGGATCGCGCGATAGCTTTCGCCATCGTTGAAGACAGTCAAGACGCCGATGCCGATGGCGGCGCTGCGTTTCTCGCCGCGAAGGAGCGAATCCAGCGGCGGGATATGCCGGTGATAGGCGGTTCGCGCCGGCGCGCGCAGCATGCCCGCTTCGACGGCATGACGCAGCTCGCGCTCAAAGGCGGCGCAGGTCGCCAGCATGTCGTAGTACAAGCCGATTTGCCCTCGCAATTTCAAGGGATTCTGGCGAATCTGCTTCAAGGTGAATGTTGAGCCGTTGTAGAGCGCGGGCTTGCTGTTTTGCAGATCATGCAGATAGCTGTAATCGTAGACGGCGAAATCGCGTTCTCCAGGCGTCGGCGGCACGGCATCAAGCAAGCTGTCGATATCGTAAACCTGCGACTTCGACGGGTAGAAGACGGTCACCGGATGCTTGGTGCCGTGCCGGACGACTGGCTGGCATTGATAAAGGCGCAGCAGGCAGTCGGTCATCTTCGTGTAGTTGGGGTTGTCGACTAGCATGGCTAAATTGGGATTCGTTACCTACCGGTTGTATTGGCTTGAATCGCGCGTTATCTTTTTGGAGGTAATGGAAAGCGAATCAAATCGGATGGAAATGAATGATGCCAGGTCTCAACAGTTGAAAATCGATAGCGTGGGCAGAAACCGAACTTGAACAAACTGATCATACACTTAGTGCTGTGGATTTGCCTGAGCATATTTCTGCCTGTTTTACCCATTGGACTTGGCATTCTAATTGCGGTTCTGCAACAGGTCGACGTGTCATTATTCGACCTGTTGGATGGTATAGAGTTACTGTTGATATCGTTAGGTCTCGTCACTGCAACTGGCATTGATCTATCACAATCAAGAATCTATTGGTCAACACGAACTCTACTTTATTTCTTTATCCGACTTGCGCTTGTTTTGCTTGGGATTGGAAACTTGATCTTGCTGACATTGATCTACGTGGATGTTAGAGTCACGGATTTGAAATTCGACACTGGCGCTAAATTTGGATTTGTCGGCGCGTTGGTGGTCTCAATTAGTCTCGTAACGATTGCTTTGCAACTGTATCTCGGTTATATTCGTTATATGAAGAGTACGGAGGCAGCATCATCATGAGTGTCGAATTCCTCAACGCTTTATCCGTGTTTTTTCTACTTTTGCTGCTAGGTTCAATCGCGTTGAGCGTATATCTTCTTTACGATCTAATTAGCGGCAATTATCGTAAGTTTCTCTCAACTGGAGAGAATCATGCAGATCTAGCAGAGAAGGCGCAGGAGCTTCGCGGCCAAAACATCGGAGAATAGGCGTGGCGCGTATTGTCATTTCTCATAACCAGTGAGACTGCCTCGCAAGTTGTGAACGGTTCTACCCCCGGCTCTCGGAAAGGCGCGCCGCCAGCCACATCATGCCATCGGCCGCCAGCGCCAAGAGCAGCGTCATTAGCGCGACGCTGATGGTCGAGCCCAGCGGAACGCGATGCCAGATCTCGCCTAAACTGCCGAGTTGCGCCAGAAGCAATCCCCAATCGCCGAAAGCGGAATAGCCAAAAATGAGCGCGTAGGACCAGTCGCCCGCCGCCGGCGCGTCGCTGCGTATCATCTGGGCGATGGCCAAGGCGCCAGCCACGGCGAAAGCCAGCTGGAGCGCCGCCACAAGCATCTGTATGACCGCGGCGTAGACCCGCTCGCGAAGGGCGACTGAAAGCAGGATGCCGAAGGCGGCGACTGCGGCAATTTGCAGGAGGGGCAGCACGATGTTGACGGTCACAGCCAGGGCGATCAGCAGCAGGTCGAGGCGCCACGGGGGCAGCGGTGGCGTGGCATGCGCGCCGAGCATCCGCGCGTATAGCCCCCCGAATGCTGTAAGGTCATAGAGCATCCCGGCGGCTAGAATCAAGCGCGCCAGCAGAATCATCGTGATCGGCGCGCGCAGGCGATAGAGGATGCCAGCCCAGCGCGCCCGCAACGCCAATCCAGCGCCGAACTCGGTTACGCGAAGATTGTCCCATGTCTTGCGGCTGCGTTCGCCACCCACCGCGGCCGCGCCCAGCGCCAGCGCCATAATCGCGGTCAAAAGCTGCAAGACAAACGTCGGATAATAGACGCTCTGCCAGATGAGGCTCGTGAGGTTTGCGTTGCTGGCTGGGTCGAGCAGGGTCGCCGCATAAAGCGCGGCTGAGCCGCCGAGCGCCAGCGCAAGAAAGATCAGTTGAATTAGCAGGCGACGGCCTCCGCCGGCAGCGCGAAGTTGCGCCAGTTCATATTGCAGCAAGGGATGATCGGGCTGCGCCCAAGCCGGCAGCAGCCAGTTGCTAAGCTTTTGCATCGGGCGCCGCCACCTCGCCGATCGTAGTTTCAATGCGATCCAATTCGCGCTGGCAGTCTTCGCGTTCCAGCTTAATCATCTGGTTGCCGCGGATATAATGCACGAATGAAAGAGGCGGGCGCAGAAGCCCCAGCTGTTCTTGCGCGGCGGCCGCGTATATGCCCAGCTGCAGGCGATAGCGCTTGGCATGCTCTTTGAATTCGCCCTTGGCGACCTTGCTCGACTTGTAATCAATGATAACCCAGCTGCCATCGGCGCCTTGCAGCAAGACATCCATGACGCCATGTATAACGCATGATTCGGCGCGAAAGATAAATGGCAGCTCAGTATAAACCGGGCGCTGCGCGGCGCGCGCATTGATGATCCAGCGGTAAGCCAGGCTGTTGCCGTACGCCCGCAGCAGTTGACGGATCTCGGGTATAAGGGAGCGCAGGGCGGCCGCGCTTGTAAGTCCCCGCTCCCAGGCAATCGACCGAATCATGCTGTCGCTTGTCGCCGCTGGGTCCGCGAAGCCGGCATAACGCAAGACTTCGTGCAAGATTCGCCCGAGCGCTCGCTCGCGCTGGCGGCGGGGCGAGAAAATCTCGGCGTAATCGTCATCCGATATGCCGGTTAAGGCGATATCTTGGAAACGGTTGCGGCATTGGCGGCGCGCTTCCGCATTTGCCGCGCGACCGACTGCGCCCAGATGCGCAATCTGCGTGGCGGTGATGTGTCGAGGTCCAGACACGCTACTAGATGGGAGCGGCTGCATCAATGGCGGCGCGAGCGGAGGAAAGTCGTTCGGGTCGGCATCAAAATCCCAGAGCGCCCCGTCGGCGCCCGCCGCCCGTTGCATAAGCCGAGGGGAAGGCGGCGCGGCAGGCATTAGAACACGGAGCTGGTAGCCGGCAAAGCAGCTAATCTGCTCCGGTTTGAGCTGGATCTCGGCGAGATCCAATGCTGGCAGGAGCAGTTTGAGCCAGCCGCGAGCGGACCACTGGCTCGCCCGGTTTTGCTTGACCGCGCCGCTGATCAACAGATAATCTTGCGCGCGTGTCGCCGCGACATAGAGCAAGCGCTTGCGTTCCGCCGCATCCTTTAGCGACTGCAGTTTCAAATTTCGCCGGTGGGCGAAGCCACGCTCGTACTTGTTGGAATCGGCGCTGTATACGCTGCAGCTGAGCCCGAATTCGGGATCAAGGCATACGGTCGGGGCGCCCCCTTCGCCTCGCTCCCAGGACGCGTCCGCCAGGACAACCAGTGGGAATTCCAGCCCCTTGCTGGCGTGCGCTGTCATCAGCCGAATGGCATTGCCCGGCTCGAGGGCGGCTTCACCTTCCCGCGCCTCGCGCGTCGACAAATCGGCCAAATACTGCGAGAACTTTCCCAAGGTGATCTTGCCGCTGTCTTCCGCCAGTTGCAGCAATTTCTCGACATTGCCGCGCCGCCGGTCTCCATCGGGCAAGCCGGTCAAGATGGCCAGATAATTGGTTGCCGCCAGCGCGCGCCGCAGCAATTGCGATATGCTTACGCGACCGGCGATGCGCAGCAACTCGCCCAAGGTTTCCCGCGCGTGCTTTATCAGCTGTATATCAGGCTCGGCAATACCGGGCATCGGATTTTCAACGGCGTCGCGCAGGGCCAACCAGAGTGGCGGCGGCTCGCGCGAATGAGCCTGGTCCGCCAATTGCAGACGGAGCGCGAGAAGCAAGTCATCGCTGAAGGCAAATGACGGCGAGCGCAAAACGGTCGCCAGCGCCAGACTGTCCGCCGGATTGTGCAAGAAGCGCAGCAGATCGAGCATGTCCCAGACTTCCTGACGGTCGAAATAGCCGCGTCCCGCGACAGTTAGAAAGGGAACCCCCCGCGCTTTGAAAACATCTTCATAAAGGGGCAGTTTCGTCAGCGATTGAAACAGGATGGCGCAATCGCGGTATTCCATGGCGCGGGTCTGGTCCATCTCTTTATCGAAAACGGGGCGCTCCTCGGCGATCATTCGCTTGATATAAACGGCGATCTCGTATGCTTCCCAGCGGCGCAGGTCATCCGCGCTGCGGGTTCGGCGGCGGCCCGAGCGCTCCAGGATAAACTCGCCGGTTTCATCGCGTTCTTCTGCTTCCAGCAGGTGCATTGTGATGGCGGGCAGGGCAGGCGGCTTGTCGCGAAAGGCTTGCATGTTCTGGTCGAAGACAATTTCAAAGTCCTTGACCGGGCTGCTCTCGTCGCGCGTCAGGATCCTGGCGAACAGGGCGTTGAGCTGCTCAACAAGCGGGCGATGACTGCGGAACGAGGTGGACAGCGGCAGGGCGAGGCCCGATGCCTTGCCTTCAATCTGAGCGCGAACCGCGCCAAATACACTGACATCAGCGCCGCGGAACTGATAGATGCTCTGCTTCGGATCGCCAACGGCAAAGAGCGTGCCGCCCCTCTCCAGGTCTGCCAGCGACTTGATAATTTGCCATTGCGCCGCGTTGGTGTCCTGGAATTCATCAACCAGCAGATGCTTGAATTCGGACCCGCGGTAGCGCCGCCGGACGTCCTCTTGCTGGAGAAGCAGCGCCGCCAGCCGTTCCAGGTCATCGAAATCGAGCTGCGCGTTCTCCCGTTTGCGCTCGCGATATGCCGCCTGCACTTGCCGCAGAAGCTGATGCCAGAGCGGCAGCATCGCCGCCGTCGCGCGGTCGATATCACCGGGCGGTTCGCCGATTTCGGCAAGCGTCACTTTAATCCGAGCTCTCAAGTCGCGCAGTGATTGCGCCGCTTCCGCTTTGGCGCTTGAATCGCCCCAGGCTTTTGCCGAACCCTTATTGCCGACGGCGCCTTTCTTATAGCAGTCCTTCATCAACTCTGCGATCGCTAAGGCGTCTGTCGCCTCGTCAATTCGCTCCAGGCAGCGCCGGTACTGCGCAGCCAGAAAAGCGAGTTTGTCTTCCTCGGGGGCTGGCCCGGCGGACGGCAACGCGGCTTGGTCAGCTGACTTGAGCAATCGGTCGCGCGCCTCGAATACCTCCTCGGACCATTTCCCATGCCATTGCTGAAACAGCGCTTCGGGGTCGCTTGGCAGGCGCGCCAAATCGGCGTTGACTAGACTGAGATCACGCAGGGCGGCGTTGATCTGGAGGGAGTCGTAATGCGCGAACAGCGTGGCGGTGGGCGCTTCGATGGCCGCGAGCGCATCGTAAACCACGTCATCCAGCAGAATGGCGGATTCATTTTCGTCCAAGACCTCAAACTTGGGGTCGATGCCGGCGTGGGCGGCGTTCGCGCGCAGGAGATCGGCGCATAGACCGTGGATGGTATCGATACGCGCGCTATCCAGTTGCGATAGATGACGCGCCCAATTGCCTGCGCCGGTTTCTTGCGTGCGCCTTTCAAGCTCTTGCCGCAGACGGTGGCGCATTTCGAATGCCGCCTCGCGCGTGAATGTGATCGCCACCAGCGCGTTAATGCGCCATTCGGGGTTGTCTTCAAGCAGCTGCAGATAACGCTCGACAAGCACGCGCGTCTTGCCGGAGCCGGCGCCCGCAACCACGATCAGGTTTTTGTCGCTGATGTGAGTGGCGTCATGTTGTTCACGTGTCGGCTCCATGGGGCGCGCCTTTAGATCTGGTTAAGCCGGCAAAATAGGTTTATGCCGGCTGGTGACCCGCATGCGGCAAAGATGGGAGAATTCGCAGTAGCGCGAGCACTTGCCGCGTTCCATCTCGGTGGCGAGCACGGGGAATTGCCCGTGGCGGCTTTGCCGCACATTGCGAGCGACATGCTGCCGCGCCAGCTCAAGCGCAGCCTCGTCATCTTCATCGTCAGCGACGCAGATGCCGCTCGCCTGCAGGTTGCGCAGATGCCAGAACAGACCGCCCGCGACCTTGACATCATGCCCGAAACGCTTGAGCAAACTTCGCAGCGCGAGCATATAAACCAGCATTTGGAAGTCGCGTCCGATTTCCATTTCGCGCCGCCCAATGGCGGTTGTGCCGCTCTTGTAATCGATGACGACGAGCTTGCCATCGACAAGGTCTATACGGTCGATGAATCCGGCAATGCGCAAAGGCGGCTCCTCTGGCGCCAGTTCGATTTCCGCATGATTAAAACGCAGTTCAAGATCATGCAAGTAACGCGCTTCGCCGAATCGGTTGAGTGGACTATCGGGCGAGAAATCTTGCTTGACGAACGCAGCCAATCGATTTCGCAGCACTTGCTTTTCTTCTTGCCAGGTCGATGTGGCGCGGAAATTGAAAAGCGCTGGCGCGCGCTCGAGGATGTCGTCTGCCGCTTGAGCGAAGATGTCCCGCGCCGCTTCCAAGTTGCTTCCGTCAATCCTTAGCCCTCGCTGCCGGATCTCGCGGTAGGTCTCTTCCAGGATGCGGTGGTTCAGCGAGCCCAACTGGGCGGCGTCCAAGCCGGCTTCGGGCTCGGCCGTTTCCCCCAGCTTAAGCAGTCGCTTGGCGAAAAAACGAAAGCCGCATAATCCGTAATCCTTCAGCTGCGATGCGCTCCAGATGCGCTCATCACCTAGACGGCGGGCGATCTCGCGGAGCAAGTCGGGGTCGGCAAGGACGCCGCTGAAACGGTCGAAGGGCTTATCCGAAAGGCGCCCGAGTTCAACCCGGCGCCCGGTTTCGATTCGGCGCCATTGAGTAGCGAAGGTGGCATCAAGCTGCAGCCAGGTCTTGATGCGCAAAGCGGGGGCGGCTTTCATGGCGTCGTTTCCATTCAGTTGCGCGGCGACGCCCAGCAGTGTCTCGGCGTCGCTGGCGGATTCTTCAGCCTTGACGACGGATCCGACGGCCGCGGTTTCGGCTTCCAGCTGTGGGTAGACGCGTCTCACCGCGCGCCAGAGATGACTTTCGATCCAGGTTTTCCCCGCCAGGAAGGTTGGGCGGGATAGCGTCAGCGTTTCGCGCGGCAAGCTGATCAGCTCATAAAACAAGCCTTGATCGTCAATCCGTTCCGCTTGCGTCGCCAGCGGGATGCCGCGCGCTTGCAGGTCTTCGCGTTCGGAATCGAGAAAGAGCGGGTCTTCGGGGGCTTCGGCGGGGAATAGGCCTTCGGACAAGCCGAGAATATAGACGTGCCGATGCGGCAGACCGCGGGCCTCAGCCGCTGTGGTGACCAGGATATGACCGGCGCGCGAGCGATCGAAGGGATCGGCTTTTGTCGTCTCCAGCGCATGCTTGAAGTCAGACCAGAACCGGCGCCAGTCGACATCGGGCGCGCCGCCGATGCTTGCGCGCAGCACTGCGTCGCTCGCTAAGAGATCGCGCAGGACGCGTTTCAAGCCGGCAAGCGCCGCCATGTCGCGGCGAGCGATTTCGGCGCTGGTCTCTTCGTTCGGTCTCGTTCGCGCGATGATGTTGAGCGTAAAGCCGTTCGGGGCGATCTGCCTGGAAGCGCCAGCCGCTTCAAAATGCGCGCCGCCGCCGAGCAGGGCTTCCAGCCAGCTCACGTAAGCAGCCGGGGGCGCCCGTTCCGGTGGCGTGATGCCGTGGAAGAAAGCGCGCAGCCGCGAGATTAGCGCATCCCGCTGCGGCGCCGTTAGCAGCGTGAACTGAAGGTCGTCGCTTTCCCTGGGGGCCGGGTTAGCCGCGAGCGAGATGGTTTCCAGCCAGTCGGTGGGGGCGCCGCCGAGGAATTGGCGTTCTATCGTTATTCGGTCCAAGAGGTCAATGAGCTCGGCGTCCAGCCCGGCGTCAATATAAGGCGAGCGCAGGGCATTGAGCAAAGCGCGCCGGCGAAATCGCGGCGCCATGCCCAGCAAGTCGATCAGAACGGCGATCACGGGCGCCGTCTTCAGCTCCCGCTCATAATGCAGCAGCAGCGGCAGGTCATAATCGTCGGCGCCCGTTTCGAAATGCGCGGCGTAACGTGTCCAATCACGGAGCGCGACCAGTATATCGTCCGGCTGAACGCCATCCAGCAGTTGTCGCTTGATCTTTCGCAGCACGCTTTTGACTTCCTCCGCAGGGTTCGGCAGCGCCAACATTCGTATCGCGTCGCCGTTCGCTGCCGCTGGCGAATCGCAGAAGATGCGCTCGGCGAGCTGTTCGAGATTGGCTTGGCGTTCGCCGGCGACCTTTTCGATCCGCGCCAGCTGCAAACGAAAGCCAGCATTTTTGAAGGCTTGCTGCAGGCGTTCTCGTGCGCGGACGCTGCGGTGAGGGAGCGCCTCGGCGTGGGCGCTCGGGATTTCGGTTAAGGTGATATGGATATTTTGAATCGCGCGCGCCAGCGTCGCCAGCAGCCGCGCCTGAACAATTGTGAATTGATCGTAGCCATCGACCAAGAGCAGGTCTACGCCGCTTGCGATCTCGCGCCGCTCTCGCAAGGTAGCCAGCGCCAGCCAGCCTTCGCCCTCGACATCGGCCAGATCGCTTTGCCTCAGCGCGTCTTGATAGCGCCGATAGATTAGGGCGATCTCTTTATCCTTCTCGCTGCGCGCCGCAGTGGCGAAATCGGCGACATCCACACCCGCCTGCTTGAGCTCGTCGATGAGCTCAGCCAGGATGCTGACGAAGCCGCGCGTATCGGCGATGCGCTGAAAGTACGCGAGCTGCCCCTCTGCCAGCATCTCGCCCAGCAGCTGGCGCAACAGACCGTAGCGCGTCAAGCTGTTTAGACGGCGCGCCGGCTTCCCTGCCGCTTTGAGCAGGCGCGCATTCAGCGAATAAAAGTTGAAGAACTCGATGTTGAAATAAACCGGAATCTGTTGGTCGAATTCAATCAGCCGTTGCCGGAAGTTTAAGGCCTGCCGCCGCGTCGCCAGCAGCACCCAGACCTTCGGCAGCGCATTTCCCTCTTCTAGCGCGCGCTCCCGCAGAAGCGCGAGCAGGGGCGCCGTTTTGCCCGTCCCGGCGGGCGCGAGGTGCAAGATATGAGCCAAGACTGCCCCCTAACGATAGAGCAGGTTAACGACCTGCTGCACCGTCGCCGCGTCCAACCGGTCTTCGGCGAAGTAACTGTCCTCGAGGTCGCGAATCAGACAGCGGGCATGGACGACAGGCGCCGCCGGTTCTTGCAAGCGCAGCCGGGCGTCTGGCTCAGCGCGCGTGAAGACAACGGCGGCATATACTGGCGTCGACGCCAACTGATAATCCTTCAGAAAGGCTTTCAGTTTTATCGCGTCTGCTATGACAGCGCCGGTGGGGTTCCAGCGCAGGGGGCGCCAACCCCCATTGCGCCCGCGCCGCAGCCAAACCCCGCCTTGGTTTAGAAACTCGCCTTTGCGCCTGGTGACCCGCAGCACAAGCACACCATGCTTGCTGACCAGAGCCGCATCGATGTAGCCGAGCGACCGCTTGCTGATATTGCGAATGAATACAAACTGCCGATCCAGCTCGCTGGCGAGCAATTCGCCCAGCTCCCAAGCCAGCGCGTGATCGGTCTTCCAGGTGACGGCGCGCAGAGCCATCAGCATCGAGATGAAGGAAATGCCCAATCCGAGCGAGAGCAGCGCCTTGCGCGTCAAATCGTAAACCGCGAAGCCGCGATTGAAGGGGACGACCAGGCTGATGACATGCAGGCTGATGCCGAGCACAGCCAATGCGGCGCCGATGAGAAAGATGACGGCGGCTGCGATCAGGAAGTCGCGCGAGCGTCTGTTCAAGCGATGCGTCGGCGCCACATTTTGCATCAACTGCCGCCATCCTCTTTTGTTTCTCAATGCCGCGGCTCTCATCTAAGATGATAGCCCATCTGTTGCCGCTTGCAATCTGCGCCGCCTTCAGTTCGCGGGCTTGCCTCACTTTGACTATAATCGGGCGGTAGAGTGGCGAATCATGTCGCTATTGTTTGAGCGCCGCAGCGCTTGGCAGGGCGGGCGGGGTGTAGATAAGCGGGTGTTTATGGTAGCGCGATGAACGATTTGCCGCGCGCGTCAAATGGAGAAATCAACGCCGATTTAGGCGACGTTCACCGCTTTGGCACGGCGAGCGAATCGCTGTTTCGCCGATTGTATCGCGGGCTTGGCCGGCGCCAGCAACTTGAGCATGAATTGAGGCATCAGAGCGAGATCGCTCAGCGTCAGACCGCTGAAGGCGCGGCGCTGCGGCGGCGATTCGAACGGCTGGAAAGCGAACACCTGCGGCAGAGCGACGCGCTGAATCGCCTAACAAAAGTCTTGAGCAGCCTTGATGAGGGCATCATCGTTCAGGATGTCAACGGCAAAGTGACGATGATGAACCAGGCGGCGCAAGCTATGCTAGGCGGCAAGCGCGCCTTTTGGGATAGCGCGCTCGGCGCCATGGTTGAGCGATACCGCGATGTCGCTGAAGCGGCGGCCGAGCTGACGCCCTTGGGCGATTCAGACGAGATGTCGCTGAATAACCGTATCGTTCGCGCGCAGTTGATCGCCATCGGCGATGAATCCAATCGGCGCATTGGCGCCATCATCATTCTGCGCGATGTGACCCATGACGCCTTGGCAGAACGTCTCAAGGACGGCTTTGTCACGAATATCGCGCGCGACATGGAACGCCCGGTCGGCGTGATCAAGCTGGCGGCCGAATTGCTCAGCGGGCAGCCGGAAGATGCCGCTGTCAACCAGCGACTGCTCGACAAAATGCTTAGAAATGTTGATGCGCTCGATCAGCTTGCGCTTGAGCTGCTCGATATCTCGCGGATGAATGCCGGCGTCTTTGATGTCCAGCGCGAGCCGGTCCGCATCGAGGATGTGATGTGGTCGGTCGTAAACGGCATCGAAACCGATGTGAAGCGCCGCGGCATCGACCTCTTGGTGATGACGCGCGATCTCAGCGGCGTGGAAGTCCGCGGCGATGAAACGCGCTTGCAGTGGGCGCTGGGGCATTTGATTCGCAATGGCGCGACCTACAGCGAGGAAGGCGGCTATGTGGCGGTTGCCGCCCGTGTTGAAGCGCGCAACGCCAAAAGCTACGCGCTGATCAGCGTGAGCGACAACGGCGTCGGCATCAGCCAGGCGGATCTGCCGCATATCTTCGAACGCTTCTATCGCGGCGGCGCGAATCGCGGGGCTGATACGGCGCCTGGGCTGGGGCAGGGCTTGTATGTCGCGCGCGCGATCTGTCAAGCGCATGGCGGCTTCCTGGAGGTTGACAGCCGCCTCAACATCGGCAGCATCTTCACGATGGCTGTGCCCGTTTATGAGCTTGCGGCGGAAGTGGCATAGCAATTCGATGGATTTGCGAGCGGAATCGGGAGGTTTTTGCATTAACGGGCGACCCAATGGCTCGCCCCTACAAGGCTTGTCCGGTAGTGTAGCGGCTGTGATAAACTGGCCGCAATCAGCTTAAACGCGGATTAGACAAGGTACACTTCATGCCTTATTTGATCGACGGGCACAATCTCATCGCCTGCCTGCCGGATATCAGCCTCGATGATCCGAACGATGAAGCCAAGCTGGTCACGAAGCTCAAGGGCTTCGCCGCCAGAACGCGCAAGAAATGCACCGTAATCTTCGACGGCGGCTTGCCGGGAGGATTCTCGTCAATGTCGACTAAATCGGTTACGGTGGTCTTTGCCGCATCTGAGCGCGCCAACGCTGACAGCTTGATAAAACGGCGCGTGGAGCGGACAGATGACGCGAGCAAATGGACGGTGGTTTCCTCGGATCATGAGATTCGAAGTTTCGCCCGCAGCCACCGGATGAAGCAGATGACGTCCATCCAGTTTGCCCGGCTGTTGCAGGCGCCCGAACCTGAACGCGAGACGCATGGCGAAGAAATTCACCCGACCGTTACAAAAGAAGAAATCGACGAGTTTTACCAGGCTTTCGGCGGCGAGCCTGATGGATAAGCCCAGCGGTATTCTCATCAGCCCGCGAGGGGCATAAGTCACTCACTTATCACTTTACTACAGGGCGCAGTACGAGTAAGATGGGTGGGCATTCGGGGCGTGGCGCAGCCCGGCAGCGCGCACGGTTTGGGTCCGTGAGGTCCCCGGTTCGAATCCGGGCGCCCCGACTGTGGTGGCGCGGGTATGGTGTAACGGTAGCACTCCACCCTTCCAAGGTGTCAGTACGGGTTCGAATCCCGTTACCCGCTTCAACTGACGGCGGCGCTTGATTTCGTTCCGCCAAGGTTGATGCGGATCCATAGCTCAATGGTCAGAGCAGTCGGCTCATAACCGATAGGTTCCAGGTTCGAGTCCTGGTGGATCCATCTGATTTAAGCAAGCTCGCAGTATAGACAGAACCAAGTAAGTGATGAATATTCGAAGATGTCGCTTTCCTAAGCCCTCCCCCAGCCCTCCCTGAAGTATCACTGACGACGGGACAGTTTTGGTAGGACGAATGCTCGAGCCATAACTGTAAATTTTGATGCCCTTTAGGCCGAGTCACAGAGTCGCTCCCTACGAGATTCTTCTAGTATGAGGCTTGAAATTGCTACCCTGTCGCTGTCACATCCTATCTGGTGATTCCTGTCCTCAAGAAGCATCAGGTAGGGGAGTTTGCCAAGCGAAGCTATTTCTTTCACGACTAACTTGGAAGTTCTTAGAAGTGAGCACAGCGCCTGGCACAGCCAATCTCGAATTCGCCCGCAAGCTGATTGAACGTTGCAGCTGGGAAGACGAGCGCGTCTGCAGGCAAGCCATCGCGCCGCTTTCCGATGTTGTTTTTCCTGGAAACGTAGGCGATGACGGGGCGCTGCTGCGAGCCCTGCGGATTCTGGCGGACTAAGGTTTCAAACATAGTCAAGCCCGCGTCCAGGGCTTTTCAGCTCCAGCGCCGGCGCCTCTTGATCAGGTCGTAAGCCGACTTCACTTCTTTGAACCGCTTTTCCGCTTCGTCTTTTTCGTGATCGCTGACATCAGGATGATATTTGCGCGCCAGGTTGCGGAAGGCTTTTTTCACCGCGTCTTGACCCGCGCCAACTTCGATCTCCAGCGCCAGGTAAGCGGCGCTAATCGGCTCAGCTTGGCTTGAGTCGAGCGAGCGCGTCTGCTTCTTGCGATAGTGAAATCGCTGGCGCGCGCGCTCATCGCTGACGCGTCGCTTGAATTTGGTGGAGGCGATATCGCCGATGTACCAGCTGCCGCGGATATTCGTCTGATAATCGCGCCGGCGCACCGAAACGGCATCGAAGGGAAAATCAAGCGTGTGCCAGACGATGAATTCGTTGCGCTGCGTCGTTTCATCAATGTTGACTTGGATCAGGCGCAGCTTTTCTTCGGCTGCGGTGTAGGCGAAAATGGCGCCCATATTCATCACCCGCAGGTCGTCTTGCCAGTCGCGCAGGCGGCCGCAAAACCCATCATCGGGCAGAAGCGCCAAGTCAATGAGAAACAGCGAGCCGATGCTGGCATTTGTATTCTGCTTGAGCAGGGACTTGATAAGCCGCCGTTTGGGCGTCTTGTTAATGATGTATACAAAGAGGCGGCTGTTCATCCAGGTCTCGACGATGATATCCGGCTCGTGATTACGGGATGTTAGCGTGAGGTCGGCCGTGGTGCTGGCGAAGCGCACATCTTGTATTTCACGAAAACGCAGCTTGATTTGTTCCGCTACTGAGTATGGCACTTGAAGTCTCTCGGCTGGCGGCGCAACGACACAATGATAGGGCGAAGGCGCGGGCTTTGTCAAATGGCGCGTCGAAGATGATGGGATAAGCAGGGCAATCGCACCAGATTTTTTTCTTAACCACAGTCTCCCGCAAGTCACGACTTGGCTCACACAAAATTACAAGCCCGCGACAATAAGAAGCTGTAGGGGCTTTTCGCTGAAACGCCCGCAAAATTTATGTCATATTCAACGGGCGTATCGGCGATACGCCCCTACATTTTCACAATTTTCGTGGCGAACGGCGCATTTTGATTTTGATGCGATTGCCCTGATGTGATAAGCCATACCCTTGCGAAGCGGGCAAAGGCTGATATACAATAGGTCTAGAGTGGGCCGTTAGCTCAACTGGCAGAGCGCCTCGTTGACGTCGAGGAGGTTACAGGTTCGAGTCCTGTACAGCCCACAGATTGTAATGTGACCGGCGCGATCGCTGGTCTTTTTCTTTTAGCGCTCCGGCGCTTTTCACTGATGCAGCCAGTGGGGGCCGCCCATCAGAACTTGATGCCGGCGCGGAAGGCTTATTGGATTGTCATGCTCGCTCGCCTTCCAGCGCGTTCAGTAGGGCTTGAATCGACGTGTGCGTGCTGGCCCGGCCATTGATTCGTAGATGCCAGCGCCCGACGCCGTTAGCGCGGTGGGCTACTTCGATGGCGCCGGCTTGGTCGCTTGGTATGTAGCCGGAGCGCTCGAGCGCGCGGCGCATCCAGATGGCGTGGTCGCCAGCGCCGCTTACACTGACTTGCGGTCCATGCGGGGGATCCAGAACGAAACTGCCAACCCGCTTGTCAAAGGCGATGCCAGCGGCGTCGAAGGTATCGCCGAACGCGCCGTCAAGGACCAGATCTTCGGGCGCGCCGGTTTTGATGCCCAAGTCGCTCATCAGCCACAGTTGATGGCAGCTTCGCAGAGCCAGGTCCAGGTCGTGGGTGGAGACCAGGATAGCGCGCTGCGCCGACCGCGCCAGCCCTTTGAGCAGCTGCATCGTTTCCACGCGGCGCGGCAGATCGAGGTAGGCGGTTGGTTCGTCTAGCAGCATAACTTCTGCATCCTGCGCCAGCGCGCGCGCGATCATGAGCTTTTGCCGCTGCCCGTCGCTGAGCTGCGCGAGCGGCTTTTCCGCCAGGTCGGCGCCGTCAACCGCGTTTAGCGCCCAGGCGATTGTCTTTCGGTCGGCCGCGCTCAAGCGCCCGAGCCAGTCGCTGTGCGGGTGCCGGCCCAGGGCGACCAAGCTGTAACCGTTCATCAGGTTTGGCTGGGGCGCGACCGTCAAGACCATGCTCAAGCGGCGCGCCAGAGCCAGCGGCGTCAGCAGCGCCACATCTTGGTCGCCAAGCAGAACGCGCCCGGCCAGTGGTTTATTTATGCCCGCCAGCGTCCGCAGCAGCGTCGATTTGCCGACGCCATTCGGTCCCAGCAAGCCGACCAGCTCGCCGGCGCGCAGCCCAAGATTAAGCCCGCTTGCGAGGGTGATATCATCTTTCGCCCGGCGGCGATAACCGATAGCCAAGCCGCGAGTTTGCAGCGCCGGCGCTTTCATAGTTTCCCCCGAACCTGCCGCAGGATGACCAGCATGACCACGGGCGCGCCCATCAGCGCGGTGACGACATTAAGCGGAAGCACCAGATTGTTGCCGGGCAGCTCGGCGATTATTGAGGCGCACAGGGCGACGCAAGCGCCGGCCAGGCATGTGCCCGGCAGCAGCAGGCGATGATCGGCGCTAGCCAGCAGACCGCGGCAGAGATGCGGCACGGCAATGCCGATGAATGCGATGGGGCCGCAGAAGGCGGTCACCGCGCTGACCAGCAGGGCGGTGGCGAGCACAATCCCGATTCGCGTCCACTTCAGATTGGCGCCCAGACTTCGCGCATAGTCTTCGCCCAGGAGCAGGGCGTTCAACGGTTTGCTCAGCGCCGCTGATAGCAGCAAGCCGGCCAGCACGATCATGGCGAGCACCGGCAGTTGCTCGCCGGTGACGCCACTGAAGGAGCCGAAAGTCCAGTTTATGTAGGCTTGAATCCGCTCTGGCAGGGCGAAGTAGAGCAGCAGGCTGACCATTGCCGATACCAGATAGCCGAACATCAAGCCGAGCAGCAGCAAGGTGGCGCTGCTCTGTATGCGAATGGCGACGAGCAGAACCAGGCTCATGGAGAGGGTGGCGCCCAAGCCGGCGGCGGCCGTCAAGAGCAGATCGCCCGCCAAGCCCAGCCCGGCGAGCAGCGCACCGCCGACCCCGCCAGCCGTCAGCACGACCAATGCCACACCCATGCTGGCGCCCGAAGACACACCCAGGACAAAGGGCTCGGCGAGCGGATTGCGAAAGTAGGTCTGCATCAGCAGCCCGCTGACGCCAAGCGCCATGCCGGCGAATATCGCGGTAAGCGCCTTGGGCAAGCGGAACTTGAGCACGATATGGGTCCAAGCTAACCGGTCGGCTTCACCGCCGAGCAGAACACTGGCGACCTGGTCGAAAGGAATCGAAGCGGAACCCAAGGACAGGCTCAACAAGAGCAGCGCGCCCAGCAGGATCAACAGCAGCAGCAACAGCAGCGGTCTGGCGCCAGCCAACTCCGGGCTGAAGCGGGCGGTTGCCGATTGCGCCTTGGCTCGCCTGATCCAAATGGCTTTTGTGGCGACGCTTTTGACGCTTCTGCCAGCCAGCTGAGACATATTACTCGCTCGCTAGACGTTGATAGAAGGCGAATTCGTGATTCGGCATTTGGTCGGGATGAAAAATCGCCAGCAGATCCGCCAGCACGAGATGCGGGTTGGTCACGCCCCATTCGTAATAATTGTTGCCGCCATTGGCGTTTTCATCGCGGTTGTTGTTCCACATGTCGCCAGCCTGGAAAGCGGCGAAATCGCCAAAGCGGCTGTCCAGCGCCAGCAGATCGGCGCTCGAATTGACGCCGAATGTCTCGACCAGCCAAATCTCCGCATTGAAACCGCCTTCGTACACGCTCTCGAAACTCAGTCCCTGGCTGGTGGCTGAGCCCTCTTCCGCCAGCAGCAGATCGCCACCGGCATCGCGCACGAGTTGGCCGACGTATGTATCTTCGCCGGGGATGTACCAGGCATCGGCATAACCCAGGAAGGAATTTATCAGCACAGAGGGTCGGTCTTCAGCATCTATATCGGCGGCGGATGCTTTCACCGCCTCGTACCGCGCCGCGATGTCGTCGTAGAGGGCTGCCGCCCGCGCCTCAAGATTGTAAAAGAGCGCGGTGAACTTCAGCCATTCCGCGCGACCGAGCGGCGAAAGCTCGCGCCAACTGGCGTCTAGCGCCGTGAATATGCCCGCTTCCATCAAGACTGGGTGGGCGTCGCTGGCGGGATTGAAACCATAGCTCAAGACCAACTGCGGCTCAAGCTCAAGCACAAGCTCAATGTTGACCTCAGCCCCAAAGCCTACCTCCGCTACTTCACCGTCTTCTATCAAGCTGACGACTTCGGGCGTGCTGATATAGAAGCCGCTGTCGACGCCGACTAAACGATCGAGCAAACCAAGCTGAGCTAGAACAGGCAGCTGAGTCGTCGACAGGGTGATGAGGTCGCCGGCCGGCGCCTCGATGAATTGCGTCCCAGCGGGAAAATCAGCGAGGGAAGGCGCGGGCGTCCCGCATTGCACCAGCACATATTTGAAGTCGGGCGCGCCATCGAAAGCATCGGCGACGCTAACGACCTTGTAGTTGTTGAAGTACTCGACAGTGAATTTGGCGGCGTCGATGATCTCTGCTTTATGCGGGAAGTAATCGACATCGGCGGCGAAATTCTCGACGCAGCCGGCGGTCAGATTTTCATCTTGCGCTGCCGCTGGAAGCAGGCCGGTGAGAAAAATAAACAGGGCTAACAGTGTGGATTTCATTTTGTCCCTCCTATGGACAGTGGAGGAAACGGGGCTGGGCAACAAAAACGCCCGCCGTCGAGGGCAGGCATTGGTCGCTGGTCCATGCTCGTCTCCCTTTTGACGCGAAAGATTTACGAGCTAAGGCTCAGGCAGGCATTCGGACTTCTGATTCAAGAATCAGTTACCGCTGCGCGACAGTGTCGGACTTTCACCGACTTTCCCTTTACCTGCCGAACATCCGGGTTCAGACAGGCCTGAGACTTAGAATATGTTGATGGCGCTGAGCTTAACACAGCTGCGCCGGGCTGTCAAACGGATCGGCGTTAAGGTAGTGTATCCATTTCGGTTGAATATAGAAAACATCATCATTCAAGCATCTGTAGGGGCGAGCACGTGGCTCGCCCACTTGATAATCTCCGGCGGGCGATTCACAGAATCGCCCCTACAATTTTCGCTAAAGGATGATGTCGA
>JAJEGA010000081.1 GCA_022820125.1 Anaerolineae bacterium
CCGGGCATTTTGCTGATTGCACGCGAAGCTACTGGCTCGTTATTTTGTGTGAGCCAAGTCGTGACTTGCGAGGGACTGTGGTTAAATTTCAGTTTAGTTTTGCTCGTCGCAGCGGATGCCAGTTTTGAAGCGATTGCCCTGCCCTAATCCGACGCAGGCACGTCGCTGAGCGCCGCTTCCAATTCAGCCGCCAGCCGCGTCATCAGCTGAACCGTCGTCTCCAGATCAGCCGGCGTCGCGCGCGGGTTATTGCAGCACATGCGCATAACCGGCTTGCCGCGCAGCTGTGTGCCCGAGGCGAAGGCGCGGCCATCATGCAGAAGCCTTCCCACCAAGTCATGCGTGACCCGATCCGCGATCTCTTCATTGCCATTCGCCGGTTTATAACGAAAGGTCAAAATGGCCATTTGCGCCGGCGTCACGATCTCCCAGACGCCCGCTTCACGCAGCAGGCGCTCCGCCAATTCCGCATTCTCAAAGCCGGCCGCGATCGCCTCGCTGATGGCGTCCAGACCGAAGACTTTGATGCTCAGCCACAGCTTCAGCGCCCGAAACTGCCGCGTAAGCTGGATGCCCTGGTACATGAAGTTGAGCTCTTCGCCCTCGCTCTGCATGTCTTTTAGGTATTCCGGCGTCTCGCGGAACGTTTGGCTCAGCCAGCGCCGATCACGCACCAGCGCAACCCCGCATTCAATCGGCTGGAACAGCCACTTATGGGCGTCCAGCGCCAGCGAATCGACGCGCTCCAAACCGGTCAGCGCGCGCTTGCCGGCCTCCGTCAAAATTGCCGGCGCGCCATAAGCGCCATCGACATGCAGCCACAGGTCTTCCCGCTGGCACAAGTCAGCCAGGTCAGCCAGTGGATCAATCGCGCCCGTATTGGTCGTGCCGGCGCTGGCGATGACGCAGAAAGGTCGCCTGCCGGCCGCGCGATCGCTATTGATTGCCGCGCGCAATCCCCCCAGCGGCAGCCGAAAGTTCGCGTCGCTGCGGATATTGCGCAGCTGCTCCGGCGCGAAGCCCAAGATCCGCATCCCGCGCGAAACCGCGAAATGAATCTGATCGGAACAATAGGCGACTGCTCCGCTAGTATCGCCGCCAAGCTGAATCTCGCGCGCCACCGCCAGCGCCGTCAAGTTGGCTACCGAGCCGCCGCTGACGAAGGTCCCGCCAGCGCCTTCCGGCAAGCCGACAATCTGCCGCAGCCAATCCACCGTCAGCCGCTCGACCTGCGCCGCGCCCGCCGCCTGCAGCCAAACGGCGTTGAAGATGTTGTAACCGGCCGCCAGCGCGTCCGCCATCACGCCGATGAAATTGTTCGCCAGCGGGATATAGGCGAAAAAGCGCGGATGATCAACCCGATTCGAGCTGTCAACCACTTGCCGCTCAAATTGCTCCAGCGCCGCGCGCCAAGGCATGCCCGTTCGTGGCGGCGGCTCGCTCAAGATGGCTTCCAAAGCCGCATGATCCAGCGTCTCCGCCACCGGCCGCTCGGCGCGATCGCGGTAATAATCCACCAACATATCGATGACCCGATAGCCGATCTCCCGCATCTCGTCATGGCTGAATTCCAGCGTCTTTCGCTGCGTCTCTTCGCTCATTCACGCTCCATGTATGCAGCCGCTTTGGACGGGCCACCGGCTCGCCCGTACATTGCGGCGATACCTGTAGGGGGCAGCCGGTGGCTGACCCGCTGATTGAATTTGCAATCGTTTCGAACCGGGGCTGTCCTCCCTGAGGCATCGGGGAAGGGCTGGGCATGGGGTAGACATTCCGGCTAAAGCATCGCATTCAATGCAATGACGACCAAGACCGTCAGCGCCGCGCGGTTGAGCGTCTGCTTGCTGAAGCGGTCGCCGAGGCGCAAGCCAATCGTCGTGCCGATGGCGATCAGCGGTGAAAGCGCCAGCGCCATCAGAATAACATCGAGACTCATCGTCCGCGACAGGAACAGCAGCAGCAGCACCTGAACCGGCGTGTTGATGAGGAAGAGCGACATAGTGAAGGCGCGCGCCTCCCGCGTGCTGTATTCGCGCGTCGTCATCCACAGCACCAGTGGCGGACCCCCCATCGCGACCAGCCCCTGCAAGAAACCGCTTAAGCCAAAAGCCGCAATCGAAGCGGCCGGATGCCACTCGCGCCGCAGCGCCTTGCTGGCGATGACGCGCGCAATGACGCCTAGCAGCACGCCCATGCCCACCAGCCGTTTGACCGCCGCCGCGTCCATCGCCTCGATGTTCACCAGCAGCAGAATGCCCAGCGCCACCGTCAGCAAGCGCGCAAACGCCGCCGGCTTGACATCGTCCCAGGGGATATGCGCCCGCAGCCGCCAGGCGCCGCTTAGCACCTGAATGCCGATTGACAGTGTGGTCAGCGCCACCGCTTGCGACAGGCTGAAGCCGGCTTCGACCAGCAGCGGCAGCGCAATCATGCCCAGGGCGAAACCAATCGCGCCCTGCGCCAGGCTGCCAAAAAACATGACGACGCCCGCCCATGCCAGCGGCATAGCCGATCCCAGAATCCCATGATGAACTCTAGCCAGTTTCACACAGTCGGCTCGCTAAGACAAGGTTTGCCCGTACGGCAGCTTGTCGCCGGCGGCTGCCGCGCCCTCAGAGCAATCGCACCAGAAACATGACATCTGAAATGACGCCGTTTCGAGTTAAAAATTAACCACAGAGAACACAGAAACGCTTTATGTGAAATAGATTTGCCAGAAATGGGCTGATCGCCAAAATGGAGTAGCACACAACCATGATGGAGAGCCAGCCCAATGACCAGTATAGACCTTACGACTTTGTTTACCATCCTTTTTGTTATCGTTGACGAT
>JAJEGA010000016.1 GCA_022820125.1 Anaerolineae bacterium
ATAAATTTTGCGGGCGTTTCAGCGAAACGCCCCTACAGATTACGAAATGTGAGGGAAAATTGTAATTTATCAGCGCAATTTCATTTGAAGCGGTTGCCCTGGGTTCGTTGGTTCATAATCTTGCGCGCCACGCTCATGAATAGTAAAATGCCAACAGCGATGGTGGCTTGAGGAGAAACTGCATGAAGGCTTTGGCGACGGTGGCGCTGGTATTGGTGATTCTGTTGGCTGGCGGCGCCATCACCTCCAATTTGCTGTCATCGGATCTGGCGATTCAACAGACCACCGACCCAAGCGGCGATTTTTTGACCGCCACGCCCGATCAAGCGGTCGCCTTCATCTTGGTTACTGGTTTCATTATCTTCAATGTTATCGGCGCCGGCCTGACGCTTCTGATCGTGTTTTGGGTGCTGAACCACCAAGTGACCGCCGTACGTCAACAGTCCAATAGCTGATCTCCCCCGGCAAACTAATCAGCGTTTCCGCGCCACGAGCAGCCGATGGTGCAAGGCGAGCGTAATCCTCGGCAGTCGCAAAAGGTATTGATCGCCGCCATCGCGGTTTTCGTAACGGCGGCATTCGTTTTGATCTTGGCATTGGCGATCAGCGATACATCGTCGCCTGTTACCGGCGCTGCTGATAGCGGCGCATACGCCGAGGCGCTGGCGACGGCGCTGGCTGGAGCGGACGCGGCCATCGGCGAGCGGCTGATTGCCGAGAATGACTGCGCCAGCTGCCATCTCATCGGCGACGGTCAAACGGCGCCGCTCTTTGACGGGCTGGCTTCGGTGGCGGGAGCGCGCCGCCCCCCGCTAAGCGCCGAGCAGTATCTTTTCGAAGCGATTGTTCTGCCGGCGGCGCATCTTGTCGCTGGCTACGCCAATGCGATGCCGAATAATTACGACGAACGATTCTCGCTAACGGATATCGGCCACATGATTGCGCATCTGCTCCTGCTCACCGGCGACTGAGACGATACGAATCCGGAAACGCCTCGCATTCTGCATCCCTAGGGCGAACAACTGGTGGCGCTTCCGGCGGTCAGTCTCGGCGGTCCGTTTCCACGCGACTCCGCGAGCCGTCCGCCTATGCCTAAAGCGGTTAAACTTAGAAGACCATGGACACCTTCACAATCTCGGCTCTCGCAGATGAACTCACGGATACGATCGTCGGCGGTCGCATTCAAGACGTGATTGATGTCGACATCCGCGGGATCGGGCTCGAGATCTACGCCAAGCGAAAACGGCATTATCTCTATCTTAGCGCCGACGCGACGCATCCCCGCCTGCATCTGGCCGCTGACAAGCTGCGCCGCGGCCTCGCCAAGCCCACTCAACTCGGATTGCTGTTGCGGCGCTATGGCGAGGGCGGGTTGATTACACGGGCGACGCAGCCGGCTTGGGAACGGATTCTCGAAATCGAATTTGAAAGCGGAGACGGTGAATATCGCCTCATTGCGGAGCTGATGCCGCGGCGCGCCAATGTCTTGCTGGTGCAGGGCGGCTTGATACTGGATTGCTTGAATCGCGTAGGTCCGGAGGTTAATCGTTATCGGCTCAGCTTGCCCAATCATGATTATGTGCCGCCGCCGCCGATACGCGGTCAAATGAATCCAGCCTCAGTTTCAGCGATTGACATGCAGCGTTTGCTTGACAGCGCGGAGAAGAAAACGACTCAAACCCGGCGGCTGCTACCCGGGCGCATCCTCGGCCTCGGTCCGCTGCTGGCGCGCGAGATTGTTTTCCGCGCGGCTGGGCAAGCAAACGCGCCAATCGTCGATACCGACGCCGACCAGCTTTACACCGGGTTTAGCGCTGTTATCCGCCCACTGTTGGAACGGCGCTGGCAGCCCGGCATTGGCAGCGTCGAGGGGGCGCCGGCCGCCGTCAGCGTATTACCGCTGACGCACCTGGAGTGGCGAGAAACAGCGACGATCAGCGCGGCGCTGCAAGAGTACTTCGGCGCGATAACCGGCGCTGATGCCTACAAAGAAGCCAAGAAGCCGGTACAAGCGGCAATTGAAGAAACAAAAGCCAAGCTGCGTGCCAAAACAGAATCTTTGCGCGAAGGCTTGCGTGACGACGAGGAGCGGCAGCATCTAAAACAGTCGGGCGAATTGATCCTCGCCTATCAGTACGCGTTGTCTGCCGGGCAGCGCGAGCTGCGCGCCCAATACGATCCAGATGGACCGGAACTTCTGGTGACGTTGGACCCCGACAAAACAGCGCTTGAGAACGCGCAGAGCTATTTTCGACGCTACGAAAAAGCGAAGTCTGCGGCGCAAGCCCTGCCCGCGCTCATTCGAGAAACTCAGTTGGAATTGGACTTCATTGATCAATTGGAAAGCGATTTAGCCACCGCGGGCAATTGGCCCGATATCGATGACTTGATTCAAATTTTGCAAGCCCGCGGTCATTGGAACAGCGCGCCGCTCAAACGCATCGGCGGAGGCGGGCGCCGGGGCCCGCTGCGCGTCGTCAGCCGCGACGGATACGTGATCTGGGTTGGGCGCAATAGCCGTCAGAACGAACAGGTCAGCTTTAAGACAGCGAAGGCGCAGGATATCTGGCTGCACGCGCGCAATGCGCCGGGCGCGCATGTCGTCATTCGCAACGATGGCCGGCGTATCAGCGATGCCCTTATCGCGGAGGCGGCTGCCGTCGCCGCCTGGTACAGCAAGCGCCGCGCCGACGCCAAGGTCAATGTCGATTATACGCGCGTGAAATACGTCCGGGCGATCAAAGGCGCCGGCCCCGGCATGGCGACCTATCGCAACGAAAGCTCAATCAGCGTGCACCCGCAGGATGAATCTATCTTAAAATGATAGGCTCCTATTCACAACAGCCCTGCGGTAGACTTGTCGCTCCCCCCGACATGCCGCGAAATCTGTAGGAGTGGCCTTGGCGCGCCCACCGCCACCACATCATCTTACGTCATGACCCGCCGCGCCGCTGCCAGAACTTGTGACACGGTGATGTCGCGCACGCAGGGGTGGTATTCCGGCTTGTCGCCGCTCCAATCCAAAATGCGGCAGGGCCCGCAAGCGATATCCGAGGTCACCACAGCCTGCCGCCGACGATCGCCCCAGGGCGCAAATTCGACTGGATCAGCCGGACCAAACAGCGCAACCGTTCGCGTGTCGACGGCGGCGGCGAGGTGCATGGCGCCGCTGTCAGGTCCCATTACGAGCAGCGCCCGGCAATACAGCGCCGCCAATTGCCCGACGCTCGTCGCTCCCGCCAAGATTGTGGCGCCCATGCGCATATTCGCGGCAATCTCGTCGATTATCGCCTTCTCTTCCGCGGCGCCGGTGAAGACGATCCTGGCGTCATAGTCGCGCGCGATCGTATCGGCGAGAGCGGCCCACTTGTCCGCGCGCCAAATTTTGCTGACGGCGCCGGAACCGGGATGTATGCAGATGATCCGCGCGCCGGCGCCGATGCCCAATTCAGCCAGCCGCGCATTGATGCTTTCGCGCTCTTCCGCCCGAAGCGGGAACTTGAGTTGGATTGCGTCCGGCGCGGATATGCCGGTGAAAGCCGCCGCCAAGCTCAAGTTCTGCCGTACGACATGCTGATGCGCCAGCCTCCGCGACTCGGTCAGGAAGGGCGCAACGCCGGGCTGGTCATATCCGATGCGCTGTCGGATGCCGGCGAGCATAGCCAGCAGCGCGCCCCACCAGTGATCCGGGCGCATGATGATCGCGCTGTCATAGCCGATTTGACGCAGCTTCCGCGCCGACCGCAGCGCTAAGGCATAGGGATTGGCGCCCGCCGCGCCGCGCTGGAATCCCGGAAATGGCAGGGTCAATACCTGGTCGATCTCATCGAATCTGTCGAGCAGGTCGGCGCTCCACTCGCCGCAGAGCGCATGTATGCTGAGCGCCGGGCGCTGCTGCTTGATCACGCTAATCGCCGGCGTCGTCAGCAGCGTATCGCCCAGATGATCGGGACGGATGATGAGAAGACGATTCGTGACTGCCCTTTCCGGCGGCAGCGGCGCTTTGGCGATGATTCTGAGTAAATGATTGCGTATTTGATGCTTCGGCGACTCTTGATGCATGGCCAGAGCCAGCCGTTTATTGCGCCGCGCGAGTGTGTCCTTATCCAAGATTGAGCTCCGCATAGGCGCGCAGAAGCCGCGGCATCAGCGCCGACCAATCATAATGGCGGCTGACGCGTTCTTGCGCCATTTTGCCCAATTCGCGCCGGCGACTCTCGTCTTGCAGCAGCGCGTTGATCGCCCGGGCGAATGCCGCCGCGTCATCGGCAATCGCAAGCGCGCCGAGCGCGTCATCGTTCAAGCCCGCGGCGCCTATCGAAGTTGAGACGACGGCGCAGCCGGCCGCCATCGCTTGCAGGATTTTGAGACGTGTGCCGCTGCCCATCCGCAGGGGCGCGATATAAATCGTCGCCCGATGAAGGAATGGCTGCACCGATTCCACCCAGCCGGTGACTTGCGCGCTCTCGTCGGCTGCCAGCTGGTCAAGCCGCCGGTGCGGATTGCGCCCGACGATCACTAGACGCGCTTGCGGAAACTTTTCTTGCACGCGGGGAAACACAGCGCTGTGAAACCATTCAACCGCATCGACATTCGGGCGGTAATCCATCTTGCCGCTGAAAACCAATTGGCAGGGCTCGCGCGCTGCATCCGCCGGCGGCTCATACTCGGCTGCGGTGATGCCATTCGGCAAGACGAAAGCTGGCGCGCCGCCATGCGCTTGCAGGAATTCTCGGTCCGTCTCGCTCACGGCGATGATGCCATCGACTCCGCAGCAGATCCCGCGTTCAAAGCGCGCCAATCGAGCGGACTGCATCGACGAGTATAGTGCCGCCGGCAATCGTCTTGCATCCTCTCGGTCTACTTGGGCGACTACGCGCTGCAGTTCCGCTTCGGCATTCAGCGCGTCATAGACGACTTTGGCGCCCTTCTTCCGCTCCTGGATCAGCGGCAGGCAACAGCCCAGCTCCAAGCCCGAAAATTGAATGAGATCAAAGGCATGATTTTGCAGCAGCCGCCGCAGAATCCGCGTGAACTCGGCGCTCGCGAGACGAAAAGCCATATCGGCTTGGCTACTCGCCAGCAGTTTGAGGATGCGCTTCCGCTTGCCATGCTTAGGCAAGGGCGCGCTTTCGACAGCATCGCAGAACTCAAATAGGGGATTCGATTCCGGCGCGGGCTTTTGCCCGGCGAAACTCAGCAGCGTGAGCCGGTGGCCAGCCGCCGACAGTCCGCGAATGATGCCCAGGTTGCGGATCGCGGCGCCCGATTCACTGGGGTAGGGCAGATCAGGCGTCAGCAGCAGAACCTTCATCACGCGTTTAGTTGAGCACGGCTTTGTAGCAATCCAGTATGCCGAGCGCGGTATCGCTCCAGCAGAAGGCCGCCGCCCGTTGCAGCGCCGCTGTGGACTGCGCCGCGCGCCAGTTGCTGTCCGTCAGCGCCTGCTTCAAAGCCGCGGCAATCGTCGCCGGATCATGCGGATCGATGAGCAAGCCGACATCGCCAACGATCTCAGGCAGAGACGAGACGCCGCTGACAATCGGTACCGTCCCGCAGGCCATCGCCTCCAAAGCCGGCAAGCCGAATCCCTCATAGAACGACGGGGTAACCAGCGCCAGCGCATGATTGTATAGCGCTGGCAACTGCTCGTCGCTTACGTCTTGCTTTATGAGCAAATCTTCGTTCAAGCCCACCGAGTCAAGGTCGGCCATCAACTGCTCAAAATGCCAACCCGCGCGGCCGACAACGACCAGCTTCGGCGCATCCGGCAGTTCCAGCTTGAGGTCGCGGAAGGCGCGCGCTAAGCGAACCAGATTCTTCCGCGGTTCTAGCGTGCCAACGGATAGAATGAACTCATCTGGCAAGCCCAACTCGCGAATGATCGGCGTCGTAACCTGGCGCGGGAGCGGCTTGAAAGACTCGTCCACGCCATGCAGTTGGACCGAGATCATATCCGCCGGCACATCGAGAATGTCGATAAGATCGCGCTTGGTCGCCTGGCTGACCGACAGAATGTGATCGGCGCGTCTTATAGATGACCGTATCTGACCGCTGTAATAGTGCCGGCTGTCGGCGGTTAGATATTCCGGATAATGGATGAAGCTTAGATCATGCACCGTGATGATGTGGCGGCGGGCGCCTCGAATCGGCGCGATGAAGTCTGGGCTGTGCAGCAGGTCCAGCCGGTGGCGCCATAATTCGAGCGACAGCGCCGCGCGCTCCCATGCGTGATGCGGCGGCGTCCACAAGCTGACGCTGGGGAAGCGGGAAGACAATCGCCCGTTGGACTTGCGGCTTTGCAGCAGTTTGAAGTCCTGCGCGGGCTCAAGCTCTTCAAAGGCGCTTATAATCTCCTTGATGTATCTGCTCGTCCCGCCCACCCGATAATGGGTCAGGCGAACATCAATTCCGATAAGTGCCATATTGCGAGTATAGCGGTATCATCAGGCGCGCGCTAGCGTAATAAGCCCACATGCGCCAGGCTTTTTCGGGGCTTATGCGGGTCGCCCGCCGCAAAGCAAAAGAAGTAAGTGCAAGTGAGTCATGCAAAAAAGTTGAGGCAGTATAGACAGCAACATAATAATCGAAAGCTGTAGGGGCGTTTGACCCGCTGTGTCTACGCGCGGCGCTGAAACGCCCGAAAATCAACGCATGAGCAACATCAGCGGGCAAGAAAATATGACGACGGGCGGCACAGCGCGCCGCCCCTGCAGCAACGCATTTTTTTCGCACGACTAACTTGGAACTACTGTGGAAACGAGGCGACGCGGAGGGCTGTGCGGCGGAGGCGAAAAATTACAATACGGAACAAGCTTTGTAGCGGCGGCTCTGTGAGTCGCCCAAAAACTGACGCAACAGGAGCGCAACATGACGCGATACGATGTCTTGACCTTTGGCGAATCGATGATGCGCTTGACGCCGCCCGGTTTCCTCCGCATCGAACAGACCCGCAGCTTCGATATTTGGGTGGGCGGGACCGAGTCGAACACCGCCGTTGGCTTGGCTCGGCTGGGCATGAACGCCGCCTGGCTGTCCCGTCTGCCGGCGACGCCCGTCGGTCGTTACATCAGCAATCGCATCGCGCAATATGGCGTGGATGTGAGCAACGTGGTCTGGGCTGATGAAGACGAGCGCCTGGGCATCTATTTCCACGAGAAGGCGCAGGCGCCCCGCGCCAGCGAAATCATCTACGATCGGAGGGACTCGGCGATGAGCCGCATGTCGCCGGAAGATTTGCCCGATGGCTTGTTTGAGGCGGGCATCTCCCGCATGCTGCACGTGACCGGCATAACCCTGGCGATCAGCGACTCGGCGCGCGAAACCGTGCGCGAAGCCATGCGCCGGGCGAAGGCGGCCGGCTGGCGCGTCAGCTTTGACAGCAACTATCGCAGCAAACTGTGGAGCGGCGCGGCGGCGGCGCGCGGCTGCGACCTCGCTATGTCGCTGGCTGATGTGATCTTTTGCCCGCTTGGTGATTACCGCGTGATGTTTGGCGAAGCCGCAAAGGAGACCGCCATCGAATCACTCGCGCGAAATTACCCGCAAGCGCTGATCATCATGACCATGGGCGCGGATGGCGCTTTAGCCCGCGCCCCGGCGGGCGAACTGCTGCGGCAGCCGGCGATTCTGGCGGACGAGGTCGGCCGCATCGGCGGCGGCGACGCCTTCACCGCTGGCTTTCTCTACGCCTGGCTGAGCTTCGACGATCTTGAACTCGCGCTCAAATGGGGCGTGGCGATGTCGGCGCACAAATACACCATTCCAGGCGACTTGCCGCTGGTGGATCGCGAGGCGGTTGCCGCCCTTGTGGCCGGAGCTGCCGGCGGTGGCTTAATCCGTTAGCGAAAGCCTGGCAAAGTCGGCCCGCAAAGCGTCCCGCGCATCTAGCGTGACGCGCGCGCCTGTCGTATAATCGCCGGATTATCTGTTCGCTCCCAAGTCGCCTCACTTCATGACCGTCTCCAAAGCCAAAAGATCTCATCCCTTCGTCCGATTGCTGAACTATGCGTCGGCGTACCGGCGGCGCGTCGCGCTGGCGACAGTCTATTCCGTGCTGGGCAAGCTCTTCGACATCATGCCGCCGATTCTGATAGGCATGGCTGTCGACATCGTCGTCCAGCGTCAAGACTCGCTGCTAGGCCGCCTGGGGGTACGCGACCTCGCCGTCCAGCTCATCATCCTCGGCATTGTCACGCTGATCGTCTGGACCCTGGAATCGGTATTTGGCTACATCCAGCGCATCTATTGGCGCAACCTGGCGCAATCGCTGCAGCATGATCTGCGCGTCGATGCCTATGACCACGTACAGCACTTGGAAATGGCTTACTTCGAGGATCAGAGCACCGGCGGTTTAATGTCTGTGCTCAACGACGACATCAATCAATTGGAGCGCTTCCTCGATATCGGCGCCAGCGATGTCGTGCAGATCCTGACCACCGTCATCGTCATTGGCGGCATCTTCTTCTTCCTCGCGCCCAGCGTCGCCTGGATGGCGGCGATTCCTATTCCGCTAATTATCTGGGGTTCGTTCCGGTTTCAGGAAATGCTGGGTCCGCGCTATAGCGCCGTGCGCGAACAGGTTAGCATGATTAATCATCACCTGTCCAACAGCTTGAGCGGCATCGCCACCATCAAGAGCTTCACCGCCGAGGATTATGAAGCCGAGCGCTTGCGCATCGAGAGCGATGAATATGTCGAGCGCAACCGGCGGGCGATTCGCTTGAGCTCCGCTTTCACGCCTTTGATTCGCATGGCGATCGTCTGCGGCTTCATCGCCATCACCATCGCCGGCGGGCAGCTGGCGTTAAACGGCGCGCTTGATGTCGGCGCCTACAGCGTGCTCATCTTTATGACGCAGCGCTTGCTCTGGCCCCTGACGAAATTGGGCGAGACCTTCGATCAATATCAGCGCGCCATGGCATCGACCAATCGAATCCTGGATTTGCTCGCCATCAAGTCCAACATCATCGACGGCGGCCGACATTTCCCGCTGGCTCTGGTGCGCGGGCACATGCGCCTGGATGAGGTCGAGTTTGCCTATAGCGACGGCCGCGAAGTCATCAAGGGCTTGACGCTTGATGTGCCGGCCGGCGATACGGTCGCTATCGTGGGGGCGACTGGCGCCGGCAAAAGCACCGTCATCAAGCTGCTGCTGCGTTATTATGATGTGACGGGCGGCAGCGTGACGCTAGACGGATACGACTTGCGCGAATTGAAGCAGGAAGACATTCGCAGCGCCATCGGTTTGGTCAGCCAGGATGTCTTTCTCTTCCACGGGACGGTGCGTGAAAATATCGCCTATGGGCGCAATGGCGATGTTCCCGACGACCTGATCAGAGAAGCGGCAATGATCGCCGAAGCGCACGAATTCATTGCCGAGTTGCCGCAAGGTTACGACACCATCGTCGGCGAACGCGGGCAAAAGCTTTCAGGCGGCCAGCGGCAGCGCTTGTCGATCGCCCGCGCCGTGCTCAAAGATCCGCCGATTCTGATTCTCGACGAAGCGACGTCTTCGGTTGACAACGAAACGGAAGCGGCGATTCAGCGCTCGCTGGAGCGCATCGTCGTCGGCCGCACGACCATCGTCATTGCCCACCGGCTATCCACCGTTCGCAACGCCGATATGATCTACGTGCTGCAGGATGGCCAACTGCTGGAGAGCGGGCATCACGATGAGCTCTTGCTGCTGAACGGTCTCTACGCCTCGCTCTGGCGCGTACAGACGGGCGAGCTTGTGCTGGCCGGGGCGCTGCGCTAGCGCGCGTCCGCCAGCAGCCGATCCACCACAATCATATTATTCACGGCATCGGAGGGGGCGAAGCGCGGCGGGCGCCCATCGAGAAGCGCATCGGCGAAATCCTCAACCATCAGCCGATATTGATCGACCGCGGGAATCACATGCTCGGTGCAGCTATCGCCCTGCCAGTGCCGCACGATGCCATCGACGGCTTTGTCGATCACAAAACTCTGAGGCGTCGTGATCATGCCTTCCGCGCCTTTGAGCGTGTATGTGTGCTGCCCGTGAGCGCGTAAGCCGCAATCAAAATGGCCAATGACGCCGGCCGGGAACTCCAACGTGCCGACCAGCGTCTCGTCAACGCCCGTGCGCTCGCCTATGCGGGCGGCTGCGGTGACGCGCTCTGGCTCTTCCCCGGTCATGAAGCGCATCAGATTGACGCAATAACAGCCGACATCCATCAAGGCGCCGCCGGCTAAAGCCTTGCTAAGGCGGATATTCGCCTCGTCAGTGATGGGGAAGGTGAAACTGCTGTTGATGATCTGCAACTCGCCGATGCCGCCGGACGCCAGAATTTCCTGCGCCTTGGCATGCTGCGGGTGAAAGCGGTACATAAATGCTTCCGCCAGAAGCAGGTTATGCTTCTCGAATGCGTCGACGATGCTTTGGGCTTCGGGCGCGTCGCTGGCAAAGGGCTTCTCGCTGAGCGTCGGCAGTCCCGCTTCCGCGCATTTGATGCTCCATTCGGCATGCATGCTGTTCGGCAGCGGATTATAGATCGCGTCTATGTCGCCGTCCGCGAGCAGCGCTTCGTAGCTGCCGTAAGCCCGCGGGATCTCATGCGCGGCCGCCCAAGCCTGGGCGCGCTCCAGCGAGCGGCTGCAAACAGCGGCGACCTCGCCATTGCGCGATGCCTGAATCGCAGGAATGACGCGCCGGCCAATTCTGGCTGTGCTCAATATGCCCCAGCGGATTTTGTCTGGCATGTTCAACTCCTACCTGCATTTTGCGCTTCGGTGGGCGACGCAAGCGTCGCGCCTGCAATTTGCGTTTTGGCGGACGATTCGCAGATTCGCCCCTAATATTTTCGCGAACATAATTGCAAAGCACTTAAAGCCACTTGTCAATAATTCTAGCGAGTTCGCCCTTCTCTTTCAAAGCGTCGAGCGCGCCGCCTACCAGCTTCGCGGCGTCGACGCGGTCGATGCGAATGGCGATGGCGTAAAGATCCTGTGTGACGTATTTGTAACGCGCTGTCCAGTCGCCATGATCGCTTTGATAGAGCCGCAGCGTCGTGGCGTCTACGATGGCGGCATCGGCCAGCCCAAGCCGCAGCGCATCCAGGGCGTATTCTGGCAGCTCGTAGGGCAGCCTTTGTATCGAACGCCCGTCTTCCTCCCAAACGCGGATCTCCGCGTCGGCGCTGCTGGCGTATTCATAGGCAATGCGCGCCTTCCTTAGCGATTCGATATCCGCTTGCGTCGCATCGGCCACCCTTGCGATCACAAGACCGTTGTCAAAATATGATGCCGTATAGCGCAGCTCGACCATCCGCGCGGGATCAACTCGCAGCGCCGATATCAAGAGATCGACAGCCCCGCTGATGAGCGCGTCATGCAAGGCGTAGAAGCCGATGTTCGAGAAGCGGACCGGCATATTCAGCTCAGCCGCGATGGCGCTGGCCAGGTCGATATCCAGCCCACGGATGCTCCCGCCGTCATCGAGCGCAAAGGGCGGGAAGCTGGCATCCACGCCTACGACGATTTCGCCGGCGGGGAATGCCCGCCCCGAATCCGGCGCCCTTTCTCGGCGAAAGAGCAGGGCGGTAAAGATAAACGCGACGGCGACGATAAACGCGAGCGCGAGACCGGGCGGCTTCGGGCGCGTCAGCCAGCCCGCGGCGGCGGCAGCCATGGATTCTCGCTCCTATTCCAGCCGCGGGCATAATCCTGCAGCGCGAAATATATCGGCTTCTTGCTGAAGTCGGCGCTGATCAAGGTGAAGTTATCGGGATAGCTGAGCAGGTCGGCGGGATAGCGAAGCGCCCAGATGCAAAGTTTCTCCACCCATGCCCAGTTGGCTTCCGCCAAATCAAATGACTGAATCGTATAAGCGGATCGCTGTGAGGGACGGACGGCGCCGGTCCAGCGCGGGTGATCATTCCAGCCGAATTCTGTGACGAACGCCGGTTTTGCGCCATCGCCATAGTTCACCATGACCTGGCGCAGCAGTTCTGCTCGACGGAAGTTTAAGCGCCCTGGCGCTGGCTCGGCGGTCGGCGGCTCGCGAAAGCCGTAGCTGTTATCGCCAACCCGTCAAAGTAGCCGCTTGCGCCGGCTTGATACATCGCGCTCAGATAATCGATTTCATTCAGTCCGGCGGCGCTGCCCGCTGGCTCCAGGGTCGGCGCCAAAGCGCCCGCGAGGACAAGCATATCAGGATTTGCCGCCTTGATGCTGCGGTAGCTGGCGCGCAGCAAGCGCGTGTACGCGGCTGGATCGACCGGGCGATAACCCCATTCAAAGCTGAGATTGGGCTCGTTCCAGATGATGACCGCCTCGATGGCATCGCGATAGCGGTCGGCGAAGGCGCCGGCATAGCGGGCGAAGGCGTCAAAAGACGCCTCGGGCAAATGGTTGAGCGTGGTTGGCGCCCCTGAACTGTTCGCTCGCGCCCATTCGGGAACCAGACCGAGGCGGGCGATAACGCCGATGCCCTGCCGCCGCGCATGGCGGATGATTCGATCAGCATGAAACCAACTGTACGCGCCAGGTTGCGGCTCGGCATAAGCCCAGGGGAAGAACTGCACGATGGTCGAAGCGCCCAACTCGCGCGTCAATTGCAGCGAGCGCTTTATCTTCGCCTCTTCCACTTCGTTCTCGAGCAGCGTGTGGACGCAGAGCCGTGGCTGAGCGGTCTCGACCGTTTGCTGCTCCCCAAGCGGGACCTGCTCCGAAGTCGGGCGCGGCCAAGCGAGGACGCTGGCAACAGTTAGCAACAAGACGAAAGCGCCGGTTCGTCCCCGCCGGCGCCGCAGCAATCGGAATAGTGGTGCTGTCCTGGTCTTCATAAGAGAGCCGAATGTGACAATGCATCTGCAATCGGTTACAATAGCGGCTATTGCGCCACTCATTCACTATGGCGTCATTTGTCGCGAGAGCGCAAGTGGATGACTGCTTAATCACCACATGAAATGGGGTACGGACGAAGGACAGTGACGCAGCGAATCATAGCGATGTGGTCGGGTCCGCGCAATATCTCGACGGCGATGATGCGCGCCTGGGAGAGCCGCTCGGATACGCGCGTGGTCGACGAACCCTTCTACGCGCATTATCTATCATATACCGGATACGATCATCCGGGCGCGGGCGAGGTCATCCGCTGCGGCGAGACCGACTGGCGGGTGGTCATCAAGGGCTTATTGGCGCACGGCGGCGAGGAGCCGATCTTCTTTCAGAAGCATATGACGCAGCACATGCTCGCGCACATCGATAGAGACTGGCTGGGGCAGGTCGCCAATTGTTTTCTCATCCGCAATCCACGCCGAATGCTGCTGTCGTTTATCAAGGTGATCCCGAACCCAAGCCTTGATCAGACCGGGCTGCCGCAGCAGCTCGAGATTTTCAACGCGGTTCGGGCGGCGACCGGCACAGTGCCGCCTGTGATTGCGGCGAAGGATGTTTTGCTGGATCCGGAGGGCATGCTGCGAGAACTTTGCGCGGCGCTGGGCTTGAGCTTCGACGGGGCGATGCTGCGCTGGAAGGCGGGGCGGAGAGAGAGCGATGGCGTTTGGGCGAAGCATTGGTATGGCGCTGTGGAAAAGTCGACCGATTTCGCGCCCTACGAAGAAGATGACAGTCCGTTGCCAGCGAGGATGAACGGGATTCTGGAAGAATGTCAGGCGCTGTACGAGCAGATGGCGCAGCACCGCATCCGCTGAGGAGAACGATGAAACAGAGTTTTAATCCCAAGAACAGCGATCTGATGATCAATATCAATGGCGAACTGTATCACCGCGATGTCGCCGGCATCAGTCCCTTTGATTCGGCGGTGCAAGGCGGCGACGCGGTATGGGAAGGGCTGCGCCTGTATCGGGGGCGGATTTTCAAATTGATCCCGCATTTGGACCGCCTGCGTGATTCAGCCAAAGCGATGGCTTTCAGCGAGATACCGTCGCATGATGAGATCATTGCGGAAATCAGCAAGACCCTGATGGCGAACGGCATGACCGACGGCGTGCATATTCGCTTGACGCTCAGCCGCGGCGTCAAATATACCAGCGGCATGGACACGCGGCTGAATACGCAGGGGCCCACCTTGATTGTGCTGGCGGAGCACAAGCCGCCGGTTTATGACAAGAGCGGCATCCGGCTCATCACCTCGAGCATTCGACGCATTCCGCCCGATTGCGTCGATCAGAATATCCATTCCTGCAACTTGATCAATTCGATTCTGGCGAAGATTCAAGCGAACGCGGCTGGCGCTGATGACGCGCTAATGCTCGATTATCGTGGTTACCTGGCAGAAACCAACGCCACGCACGTATTCATTGTGCAGGACGGCTTGGTGCTGACATCGGATACCGGGTCCTGCCCGGAAGGCATCACGCGGGCGACCGTGCTCGAAATTTGCCAGCGAGACGAGATTCCTCATCAGGTGAAAGACATCTCGCTGAGCGAGGTCTATCGCGCCGATGAAATGTTCTGCACCGGCACGATGGGCGAGTTGGCGCCGGTGGTGGCGCTTGATGGCCGGCAGATCGGCGAAGGCGCCGTCGGGCTGATGACGCTGCGCTTGAGCGCGCTCTTCCGCGAACGCACCGAGCGCGAAGGTTATCAAGTGGTGGAATTGGCGTCTCCGCGTTAGTATTGGTTTATTCATCTCCCAGTTAAAAGGAGCGAGTCCATGTCAGAGTTCTCATTTGTTGGCAAACCGACGCCGCTGATCGACGGTCCCGCCAAGGTAACGGGCAATTTGAAATATACTGGCGATCTCAAGCTGGCGGGTATGCTGCACGCGCGCTTTGTCTTGAGCACTTACGCCCACGCCAATATCACGAGCGTCGATGCAAGCGCGGCGCTTGAAGTTCCCGGGGTGCAGCAGGTCCTGACCTGTGATGATCTGCCCAAGGTGACGCCATCATCGCGCGCCCGTTTGATGCTCGCGCGCGGTCGCGTGATTTTTGTTGGTCAGCCGATCGCCATCGTCTTGGCGGATACGGCGGCCGCGGCTGCCGATGGCGCCGAGTTGGTTGAGGTGGATTACGATCCGCTGGATGCGGTCACCTCAATGGACGACGCGCTGGCGGACGGAGCCAACATTGTTTGGCCGAACGGCATCCCGACCGGCGCCGGCGACGAAGCGGCGCATGGCGCGGATACGGGCGGCGAATCGGAAGGCGATGACGAAGAAATCTCCAACATCGCCGGGCAGACCAAGATGGAAACCGGCGATATTGATGCCGCCTTTGTTGAAGCAGATGTGGTTGTCGAGCGCAGTTTTGATACGCCGATGGTGCATCAGAGTTCGATCGAAACGCAAGGCTGGGTGGCGCAGCCCAATCCGGTTAACGGCGGCTTGACGATGTGGGGCAGCATTCAGTCGCCCTTCGGCGTGCGCTTTGATGTCGCTGATGTGCTCGGCGTGCCCGAGTCCGACGTGACTGTGTATGGCATGCCGGTCGGGGGCGCGTTTGGCGCCAAGTTCGGCTTGTACGAACCGCTGGTTGCTTTGGTCGCCGCCACCGTTGGCCGCCCGGTCAGCTTAATCCTGACGCGCGGCGAAGAGCTTTTGAGCACCAATCCAGCGCCGGCGCTGCGCATCCGCGGCAAGCTGGGTTTCAAAAGCGATGGCACGCTGATCGCCATGCAGTCCGATGTGACGGCGGACACGGGTGTGTATCCCAGCGGGCTTGGCGGCTTCGCGGCGATGCAATTCGCCAGCTTTTATCGCAGCGCGAACCTGCGGCTGGAATCGACCAATGTGGTGACGAACAAGCAGTCCGTAGGCGCATACCGCGCTCCGACTTCGCCGACCGCATTCATGGCGGTGGAGACGTTGTTTGATGAAGCGGCGGCGCAGTTGGGCATGGATCCGGTTGAATTGCGCTTGAAGAACGCGGCGCGGACCGGTGATCCGGCGCCCGATGGCGAAGACTTCCCCATTATCGGCATGGTGGAAACGCTGGAAGCGGCGCGCGAGCATCCGCTGTGGAAGAACCGTGAAGCATCACGGGCGCGGGGCCGCGGCGTCGGCATCGCCATCGGCGGCTGGATGGGCGGGCTGGAACCGGGCGCGTCCGTCTGCAAATTGAATCGCGATGGCGTCTTGCAGGTGCAGATTGGCACGGCTGATTTGTCCGGCACGCCGACATCCTTTGCGCAGCTGGCGGCTGAGGCTTATGGCGTCGATGTGGACAAGGTGCGCTTCGTCTACAGCGATACCGACAGCGCGCCCTACGGCGGCGGCGTCGGCGGCAGCAAGACGCTCTACACCCTGGGCAATGCCGTGATCCGCGCGGCGGAAGACGCTCGGCGGCAGACGCTGGCGATCGCCGCTGAGGAATTTGAAGTATCGGCAGAGGATCTGGAAATTGTCGATGGCCGGGTGCAGGTGCGGGGTTTCCCCGATCGCTCGGTGGCGCTGGGAGACCTGGCCGGCAAAGCGATGACCTTCGGCGGAAAGTATGATCCGATTCATGGCAGCGGCAGCCAGTCGGTGACCGACCGCGCGCCTTCGTTCTGCGCCCAAATCGCCGAGGTTGCGGTGGACGAAGAGACGGGCGAGGTCGATCTGCTGAATCTGGCGGTGGTGCAGGAAGTCGGGCGGGCGATCAATCCGCTGACGGTGGAGGGTCAAATGCAGGGCGGCGCGGTGCAAGGCGTCGGCTGGGCGCTGTATGAAGAAATGCGCTATGACGATGACGGTCAGTTGCTCTCCGGTTCCTGGATGGATTACGCGATGCCGGATGCGGTGCAAGCGGCGCCCATTCAGACGCAGATCGTGGAAGTGCCCTCAATCAGCGGGCCCTTCGGCGCGCGCGGGGTGGGCGAGCCGCCGGTGATCCCGACGGTGGCGGCGATTGCCAACGCCGTCGCCCATGCCACCGGCGTTCGCATGACGCAGACGCCGATGACCGCGCCGCGTGTGCTGGAGGCGCTGGCGCAGCGGTAGGTTGCTTTTGCCTTTGCTTGGGCAGCGTGAGCCATGGCTGCGTGTAGACACAATCCATAAAGGGTGGGCGACCCAAGGATCGCCCCTACAAGGCTTGGCAGTGTGGCGGGCGATCTGATAGATCGCCCCTACGGTTTGTCCTGTGGTGGACGCACTATACTCAGGCGCCGATTTTCAGAGCTTTCCGCCGTCGATTGCGAGGACCTGGCCCGTAACCCAGCCCGCATAGTCAGACGCGAAGAAGAGAACGCCGTTGGCGATGTCTTGTGCCGAGCCCAACCGCTTCAAAGCAAAGCGATTGATCAGCGCGCGCTGACCTTCCTCGCCATAAGATTCGAACTGCCGGATGGAGTTCGGGTTGGACAGCACGAAGCCGGGCGCGATGTTGTTGACTGTTATGTTCCATTGCCCCAGTTCATGAGCTAGCTGGCGCGTCAATCCGATCTGCGCCGCCTTGGCTGATGCGTAAGCTTGGATGCCCGTAAGGCTGACTCCCAAGCCGGCGCCGCTGGAGATATTGATGATGCGACCGTATTTCTGCGCTTTCATGCCGGGCGCGACCGCCTGCGCGAAGTAAAACGCGCCGCGTGTATTCACTTCAAAGATGCTGTCCCAATCTGCCTCGCTGATCTCTTCCAGCGGGCGGCCCACTTGCCCCAGGACGCCGCCGGCATTGTTGACCAAAATCTGAACGGACCTGTCCGATTCCAGAACCTCTGCGACGAAGCTGAAGACCTCGTCGCGCTTTCTGACATCTACAACCTTGACGCGGCAATCGCCGGGGGCCTCAGCGCAAAGCTGTTTCGTCTCCGCAAGCTCATCGCCGAGCACATCGCAAGCCCACACCCGCGCGCCGCGCTCGGCAAATGCCTGCGCAATCGCCCGACCGAATCCATGCGCCGCGCCAGTGACGATTGCGGTCTTGCCAGAGAATTGGATGTTCATAGGAACTCCGCTTTCAATTCCTCCAGATTCGCCAGCGCTTGCTGGCGCGCGCCGTCCTCAACCTCGCCGATCATCTCGATCCAGCGGCGGGTCAAAGGCAGGTCGAACCCGACCGACTCCGCTTCGGCAAGGATGGGCTGATACATGTTGACTTCCGTTTTGCGCTTGCGCACCGCCAGGTCGCGCCAGATGCCGCTATGCGTCTTGGCGGATAACTTGTTGAAAGCCACCAGCGTATCGAGTGACTGTTTTATGCCTTCGCGGTCGTCAGCCAGAAAAGCAGCTGGCTCAAAGCCATTGAAGCCAACTGCCTCAATGCCGAGCCGCTCAGCAAGCTGCAAGATTTCTTGCGCCGCCCGAATGTAGAGCTGACGATAGCGACTGTCGGAAAGCGCCTCGGCGATGGACTGATGCGTCAGAGCGCTTAGGAAGAGCATCGCCCCATAAGCCTCCTTGCCCCAGAGGTAGCCCCAGATATTATCTGTGATGAGCGCATTTTCGTCGAAATCGCGGAAGACCGATTCCAAGCGCTTCAGCCGCGCGCTCAGCTTGCCATCAAGCTCGCCGATGACAACCGCCCCGCGTCCGCCAAACAAAATCTCGCCGGGCGCGTGGTAATCGGCGCTGAAATTGATAAAGGCGCCCAGGGTCCTCTCGCGGCCCAGGACCTTCTCGATGATCAGTTCGTTCAATCCATTCTGGACCGACATCACGAAACCGTCGTCAGTGAGGAAGGGCGCCAGCGTTTCGGCGGCCGCGCGCGTATGCTGCGATTTGGTGCAGAGCAGAATCGCCTTAAATTGCCCCTGCGCTTGATCAGGCAGCAGCGCTTCCGCCCTTGCCGTGAACTCATCGACTGGTCCTTTAATTTTTAAGCCCGCCTGGTTGATCGCTTGCACGTGCTCCTCGACGATGTCGACGAAGAGAATGTCGTGCCCGGCTCTAATCAAATAGGCGCCGACAGTGCCGCCAATGGCGCCGGTGCCCCATATAACGATTCGCATCTAATCCCAGCCTCCTTTCAGCAGGGCGACGGTCTCTTCAACCGCGACCCGCCAAATCGCCTGCATCTCTTCGTCGGACCGCTGATACAAGCCACCCATATTGCCATCGCCGAGGCGCTGCCGCGTCTTCTCCGGGCTTAGCGTCATCAGCGCATCGAGACTGGTCGCCGGCTTTGCTTGGTCGGGCATGGCGACGCCAGCAAGGCGCGTCCAGGGATAATTCTCCATCCAAGATGCGTGCGAACCGACCGGATCGGTTTCCAGCACTTTCGCCCAAGTCGCGGGCGCGTTATACCAGTTGTGCCATTTCACGATAGTATCGGGATTGTCCATCATCCATTCGCGCAGCATGCCTTGCGCCGGCGCGTTGCCGCCATGCCCGTTGACCAGCAGTATCCGGCGGAAACCGGCGCGGCGGATGCTATCCAAGACATCGCGAATCAGCGCCAGGTACGTCTCGACGCGGAGTGTTACCGTGCCGGGAAAGGCGGTCCATTGCTGCGCCAAACCGTAAGGGATCACCGGATAGACCGGCGTCTTGGCAATCGCGCCCGCTTCATAGGCGAGGCGCTCAGCGAGGATCGCGTCTACGGTCAAGCTCAGGTAGGCGTGCTGCTCGGTGCTGCCGGTTGGCAAGATGCAGCGGTCGTCCGTTTCGAGAAACTTTTCGACCTGCATCCAGTTCATTTCGGAGATTTGCATAGGTATTTCGCTCTCCATCAATGAATAAGTCGGGCGTCTGTGCAGGCGCCAAAGGTGATATTATATTCTATGTTTCAGGCTGTCAAAGGTGGCAAAAGGAAAAGACATGAAACCGGTTGACCTGGGCGCTATTAACCCGACTGCGATGATTCGCCCAAAGCGAACGATAACCGGCATCTCGGCGATATTGCTGCCTTTCAAAGACAATGGCGACATTGATTGGCCCGGTCTGGCGGATCATGTGCGGCGCACAGCCGAAGCCGGTTTGACGCCGGCGGTCAATATGGATACCGGTTTCGCCAACCTGATCTCCGAAGACGAGCGGCAGACGGTGCTGCGCGCGACGCGCTGCGCTCTCGCTGGCGCCGAGTTTGTCGCTGGCGCTTTCGTGGCGGACAAACCGGGCGATCCATTCGACGCCGACGCTTACTTCCGCCAGATCGATAGCATTCAAAGCCAAGGCGGCACGCCGATCATTTTTCAGTCCTATGGCCTGACGCGGCAGGATGGCGCGGATATCATAAGGGCTTATGAGATTGTCGGCGAGAAAACGGACAAGTTCATCGCCTTTGAGCTGGGCGCGATGTTCGCTCCCTTCGGCGCGATTTATGATCTGGATACCTACTGCGGGATGATGGGCGTCGCCAATTGCGTCGGCGCGAAGCATTCGTCGCTAAACCGCCAGATGGAATGGGAGCGGATCGCGCTGCGCGATGCCCTCCGCCCCGACTTCAAGGTCTTCACCGGCAATGACCTCGCGATCGATATGGTCATCTATGGCAGCGATTACTTGCTCGGTTTGAGCACCTTCGCGCCCGATCTCTTCGCGCAGCGAGACGCCATGTGGCTGGCGGGCGACACCGGCTTTTATGAACTGAACGACATCATTCAGTATCTGGGATTCCTCGCCTTTCGCCCGCCCGTGCCGGCATACAAGCACTCAGCCGCCCAATTCCTTAAGCTGCGCGGCTGGATAAACGCAGACCGCACGCACTGCGATTCGCCGACGCGCCCGCCGCGTGATGTCCCGATTCTGCGCGATATCGCGGCGCGGATGGGCGTCTTGTTGGAGCGCTAGCCGATGACGCCCAAACGAGTGGCGCAACTGCGGACGCACGCGCAATTCAAGGCTTACTGCGAATCAGTCGGCGCCGATTTGCCCGCCGACGAATTCCCCGTCTTTGGCGCCGAATCGCCGCTCGCGCAGCCCTATATCTATCGCGGACGTCAACTGTCCAATCGCTTCGCCGTCCTGCCGATGGAAGGCTGGGATGGCGGCGCCGATGGCGAGCCGACAGCATTGACCCGGCGGCGTTGGCGGCGCTTTGGGCAGAGCGGCGCGAAACTGATTTGGGGCGGCGAGGCGGTGGCGGTGCGCCATGACGGGCGGGCGAACGCGCGTCAGTTGGTCATCAACAAGGCGACCGTCGGCGGGATCGCTGAATTGCGTGATGACTTGGTGACGGCGCACAGGCAAAGTTTCGGGCACGCCGACGATCTGTTGATTGGCTTGCAATTGACGCATTCGGGGCGCTTCTGCCGCCCGAACAGCGCGCAGCTGGAACCCATCGTTCTCTATCGCCATCCGCTGCTTGATGACAAATTCCAGGTGGATGACGATTCTTATATCCTGACTGATGCGGAAATCGAGCGGCTGATAGAAGATTTCGGCGAAGCGGCTGTCTTGGCGCAGCAGGCGGGGTTCGACTTTGTGGATATCAAACATTGCCACGGTTACCTCGGCCACGAATTTCTGAGCGCGGTGGACAGACCGGGCAAGTATGGCGGCGCCTTTGAGAATCGGACGCGTTTCCTGCGCGAGACGGTTGAATTGATCCGCAAGCGCGCGCCGGGGCTGGATATCGGCCTGCGTCTCAGCGCTATCGATTGGATTCCCTTTCAGGCGGGCGCGGATCGTATCGGCGTGCCGGCGCCTTATGATGGCGCGCGTTACCCCTATGCTTTTGGCGGCGACGGCAGCGGCATCGGTTACGACCTGAGCGAGCCGCTTAAATTGCTGGCTGCCCTGCAAGCGCTCGACATTCAGCTGGTTTGCGTCACCGCCGGCAGCCCCTATTACAACTTCCACATTCAGCGCCCGGCTGCTTTTCCGCCTTCGGATGGTTACACCCTGCCGGAAGATCCGCTTGTGGGCGTCGCCCGTCAGATCAAGGTCACGGCGGAACTCAAAGCGAGTTTCCCAGATTTGACCATTGTGGGATCGGGTTATTCATACTTGCAAGACTGGCTGCCCAATGTGGCGGGCGCCACAGTGAGCGCGGGCATGACCGACTTCGTCGGCTTGGGGCGCATGGCGCTCAGCTATCCGGAATTGCCGGCGCACTTGCTGGCGGGCAAGAAGCCTCAGCGCAAACGGATTTGCCGCACCTTCAGTGATTGCACAACCGCGCCGCGCAATGGGATGGTCTCCGGCTGTTATCCGCTTGACGATTTCTACAAGTCGAGCGACGAATACGGACGGTTGATGACAATCAACGCTTTATGTGAAATAGATTTGCCAGAAATGGGCTGATCGCCAAAATGGAGTAGCACACAACCATGATGGAGAGCCAGCCCAATGACCAGTATAGACCTTACGACTTTGTTTACCATCCTTTTTGTTATCGTTGACGAT
>JAJEGA010000091.1 GCA_022820125.1 Anaerolineae bacterium
ATCGTCAACGATAACAAAAAGGATGGTAAACAAAGTCGTAAGGTCTATACTGGTCATTGGGCTGGCTCTCCATCATGGTTGTGTGCTACTCCATTTTGGCGATCAGCCCATTTCTGGCAAATCTATTTCACATAAAGCGTAGAAGAGTACTCGATTATTGAAAGCTAATGGTCGCGGCTCATGCTAAAATTAGGTTTTAGTATGTTAAAGTTAAACTGTGAGCGCTTGTCTTTTGCTTGCCTCGCATTGTCGAGCGAGTGGCTAAGCACTGCCTCGTTTAATGACTGTTCGGAGGTCAACCCCTAATGAACATCCCATCCGACCTCGCCATCGCCCAAAATGCAAAGCTCGTTCATATCAATAAAATCGCCGAAGAGATGGGGCTGGATCCGGAGACGGATCTGGAACATTTTGGCAAGCATGTCGCCAAGATCAATCTCGAGGCGCTTGATCGCCTCAAGGCCAGGCCGAACGCCAAATACGTCGATGTGACCGCCATCACGCCGACGCCGCTGGGTGAAGGCAAATCCACCACCACCGTCGGCATTGGCCAAGCGATGAAGCACATCGGCAAGAACGCGATCATCACCGTCCGCCAGCCCTCGCAAGGTCCAACCTTTGGCATCAAGGGCGGCGCGGCCGGCGGCGGCTACAGCCAGATCGTGCCGATGGAGAACTTCAACCTGCACTTGACCGGCGACATCCATGCCATCAGCGCCGCGCATAATCTGATCGCCGCCATGCTGGATGCCCATATCTATCACGGCAACGCGCTTAATGTGGACATCCACAACATCCCCTGGCGCCGCGTCCTCGACCTGAACGACCGCGCCCTGCGCAATATCATCGTCGGCTTGGGCAAACGCTTTGACGGCGTGCCGCGCCAATCCGGCTTTGATATTACCGTCGCTTCCGAGATTATGGCGATTCTGGCGCTGACCACATCGCTGCCGGATATGCGCCAGCGCATCGGCAGAATGGTCGTCGCCTACGACCGCGACAAGCAGCCGGTTACAGCCGAGGACATCCAAGCGGCCGGCGCCGCTGCCGTGCTGATGAAAGACGCGATCAAGCCCAACCTGATGCAGACTTTGGAGAACACGCCGGCGCTGGTCCATGCCGGCCCCTTCGCTAATATCGCGCACGGCAATTCCTCCATCATCGCCGATATGATCGCGATGAAATGCGGCGACTATGTGGTCACCGAATCCGGCTTCGGCGCGGATATCGGCGCGGAGAAATTCTTCAACATCAAATCGCGCATCAGCGGGCTGAAACCCAATGCCGTCGTCCTGGTCGTCACCATCCGCGCGCTCAAGGCGCATACCGGCAAATACAGCATCATCCCCGGCAGGCGGATTGACCCAGCGCTAAAAGATGAAAATATAGCCGATGTCGAGGCGGGCGCGGTCAACATGGTGCGCCACCTGGAGAATCTCAAGAAGTTCGGCGTCAATCCGGTTGTTGCCATCAACGTCTTCGCCGATGACACGGCGGCGGAAATCGAGGCTGTGCGCGAAATTGCGCTTGCCAATGGCGCGACTGGCGTCGCCGTGGCCCGGCACTGGGCGGAAGGGGGCGCCGGCGCCGCCGATCTCGCCGAGATGATCGTCTCCGCCTGCGAGCTGCCAAATGAATTCCGCCTGCTCTATCCCGATGATATGTCAATCAAAGACAAGATCGAAACCATCGCGACCGAGATTTACCGCGCCGACGGCGTCGACTATGCGCCGACCGCGGGGCGCAAGATTCGTCAATACGAAGAACAAGGGCTGCGCGCGCTGCCGATTTGCATGGCAAAGACGCACCTCAGCCTCAGCGACAACCCCAAACTCAAGGGCGCGCCTGATGGCTTCCGCATCACCATCACCGATATTCGCGCGTCGGCCGGCGCCGGTTTCATTTATCCGCTCTGCGGCGATGTGCGCACGATGCCCGGCTTGGGGCGGCAGCCGGCGGCGATGAATGTCGATATCGACGACGAGGGCAAGGTCGTCGGCTTGTTCTAAGCGACTGCAAGCAGAATTTGAGAATGACTGACTGACAAAGGTAATTTCCAAAATAGTAGAGCCTTATAGGGGCGACTCGGCGAGTCGCCCGAAAATTCATGATGTCAACATCGGGCGATTCACAGAATCGCCCCTACAATACCAACGGGACAGGAGGGTTCATTGGCAAGCGAATCGAAGATCGAATCTTCAATTAGCCGCCACGCCTTCAATTATCAGCCCCCGGCGATCCATGGCGATTTTCTGGGCAAGCATATAATCTCCGTCGATCAATTCCAGCGGCCCGACCTCGACATCCTCTTTGACGCCGCGACCTCCATCCGCAAACGGATAGGCGCCAACGACCGCGGCTTGACTGAACTCTGCGCCGGCAAAGTGATGGCATCGCTCTTCTTCGAAGCCAGCACCCGCACCGATATGTCGTTTCAAGCGGCGATGCGGCGCCTTGGCGGCGATGTGATCGCCGTCAGCAACGGCGTCCGCTTTTCATCAATGTACAAAGGCGAGAATCTGTCCGATACCATCCGCGCCACCGGCTGCTATTCAGACGTGATTGTGCTGCGCCACCCGGAAATAGGCTCGTCTTATGAAGCCGGCTATTACCTCGACCTGCTAAACGGACGCATCGACAACCCGACCGTCGCCATCAGCGGCGGCGATGGCATCGGCGAACACCCGACACAGGCGCTGCTCGATATCTTTACCATCTACGATCAAAAGACATCGCTGGACGGCTTGACAATCACGCTGGTTGGCGATCTCAAACACGGGCGCACCGTGCACTCGCTGGCGAAACTGATCGCCTACTACGACGCAGCCAATGTGCGGCTTTGCCTGGTCTCGCCAGAGAGCCTCGCCATGCCAAGCGAAATCACCGAATTGATCCGCGAGCACGGCATTGCCCTGCGCCAAACGGACAATCTGCTCGATGTCATCGCCGAGACTGACGTCATCTATTGGACGCGCATACAAGAAGAACGCTTTGAAAAAGCCGGCGAATACGAGCGCATCAAAGACCGCTTCATCATGACGCCCGATCTGCTGTCTTGGGCGCGCGCCGATGCGATCCTGATGCACCCTCTGCCGCGCAAACACGAAATGGGCACGCGCGAAGATCACGATATCCTCGATAGCGACCGGCGCTCAATCTACTTCGAGCAGATGGAGAACGGGATGTTTGTGCGCATGGCGCTGCTGGTCAAGGTGCTGCGCGGAGTTTATGTCTGATGCCGCAGATCAGGATCCACGGCATGATCGACCCGCATACGCACCTGCGCGATCTCGATTGGTCGCACAAAGCCACCTTCGCATCAGAAACCAAAGCGGCGATCGCCGGCGGCTATTGGGCAGTATTCGACATGCCCAATACCGCGCCCTCGACAATCGACAACGCCCGTCTCTCCAACAAGCTGGCGCGCATCAACAGCAGCGCGCACTGTGACTGGGGGCTCTACTTTGGCGCCTCGCAGGCTGACAACAGCGCCGAATACGAGCGCATCGCCTCGCGCGTTTGCGGGCTGAAGATCTACAACAATGCCACAACCGGCGATCTATTCATCGAATCCAGCGCCATGCGCGAACGGCACTACCGCGCCTGGACCACCAATCGCCTCATCGCCGTGCACGCGGAAGGCGAAACCGTCGCCAATATCATCGACCTCGTGCGCAAATACCGCCAGCCGACTCACTTCTTGCATATCAGCAGCGAATACGAGATCAGCCTCTTAACCGAAGCGAAGCAAGACGGCTTGCCGATCACCATCGGCGTCTGCCCGCACCACCTGTTCCTGTCTGAAGATGACTTGCCCGCTCTTGGCGCCTATGGCATGATGAAGCCGGAACTCAAGCGCAAATCGGACCAGCGTGCGCTGTGGCGCGCCATCAGGTTGGGCGTGGTTGACATCATCGAGTCCGATCACGCGCCGCATACAATCGCTGAAAAGGAGTCGAAGCAACCTCCTTTTGGCGTGCCTGGGTTGGAAACAACATTGCCTCTGATGATGCAGGCGGTGAAAGACGGCCGCTTGCCCCTGCAAAAAGCCTGCGATATGGTCTCGCTTAATGTGCAGCGCATCTGGCGCATTACCCCGCTTCCAAAGACATATACCGTGGTCGATACCGATCAAAGCTACGTCATCGAAGGGCGGCAGCTCAAAACCTTATGTGCCTGGTCGCCCTTCGAGGGCATGCGCGTCTGCGGCAAAGTCATCGAGGTGTGGATACGCGGCCACCAAGTTTATGCCGGCGAAACAGTTTTGAGCGAGCCGGGCTTCGGTCGCAATCTTTTCGGATTTGTCGCGTGAGCGCGGGCGTCAAAAGCCAGCTGCTGCGGGCTGCTACAGCCATCAGCCAGGCGCTAAATCAGTGGGTCCTTTTTCGCCAGACCGCGCAGGAATCGCATGATAAAGTCCTTCGTTTGCTGCGCATGCTTGATGGCATGCCGCTTTCTACGCCGATTGCATCCGCGCTTCGCCATTTGACGTTCAACGAGAAAGCAACTGACGTCGGCGGCCTGTGGCTGTCGCAACGTCTGATCCTGGCGGCGGGATTGGTCAAGGGAGATGGCTTCGCTGATGAAGCGGAAGCGGTGCGGGCGGCTTCGGAACCTGGCCGCAATATCATGCCCGGCTGGCGTATTGTCCCCGCCTTGGTGGGACCAGTCGAATTCGGCTCTTTTACCCGCCACCCCCGCCTCGGCAACCCGGGCGAGGTTGTCTGGCGGCATGAAGATACGCGATCGACGCAGAATTACGTGGGCTTGCGCAACCCCGGCGCAATGGCGGCTGCTCGATTCCTGGGCGCCCGTCGCGCATCACTGCCAGCTGAGTTCGGAATCAATATCGCCCTGTCACCGGGTGTTGAGGACATCAATCAACAGACGCGCGAAGTGCTCGAATCGCTCGAATTTTTTCTCGACGCGGATGTCCAGCCGACCTGGTTCACGCTCAACCTGAGCTGCCCAAACACCGAAGACGACCCACAGGGCTATCAGTTGGAAGCCGAGACGAGGCAGCTTTGCGGCGCCTTCATCGCGCGTCTGGACGATAGCCAGGTGGAAATTCCCCTCTGGGTAAAAATCAGTCCGGGGCTGGCAGCCGACCAATACCGCAAGCTGATGCGCGTATTTCACCAGGTCGGCGTCAAAGCCGTCATCGCCACCAACACACTGGCAAAGCCAAGCCCGGCCGGCGACAATCAGCTGGCAGGAGTTGGCGGCGGCGACCTCTTCCCCGCAGCCATTGACGCCGTCCGCCAATTGCTCGCAGAGAAGAATCGCAAAGACTACGCGGTTGACGTGATCGCCTGCGGCGGCATCCTCGATGGCGCGGGGCTTCGCCAATACGAGCGGCTGGGCGTCAAAGCCGGGCAATATTGGTCGGCGCTTGTTTATCGCGGTCCCTTCGCCGCAGCCATTATCGAAAACGAATTGGCAAACCATGATTACGAATACGAAGCGGTCCAGCGCGAAAGCCTTGCTTGATATCGGCGCCATCGGCTTCTCGCCAGCAGCGCCCATCACCTTCAAATCGGGCATTCTGTCGCCCGTCTATGTCGATAATCGTCAGTTGATTTATCAGCCAGCCGCCTGGCATGTCATCATCGAGGGCTTCAAATCGCTGATTGAATCCAGAAAACTGCAATACGATCTCATCGCCGGCGTCGCGGTCGGCGGCGTGCCGCATAGCTCCGCGCTCGCCTATATCATGAAAAAGCCCGCTGTATTTATTCGCAAACAGGCCAAGGGGCACGGCGCCGGCAAGCGCATAGAAGGCGGCTCTGTTGCTGGCCGCCGCGTGCTGCTGGTGGAAGACCTTGTAACCACTGGCGGCAGCAGCCTCTCGGCAGTGGGCGCCCTGCGCGAGTCCGGCGCGGATGTCAGCGATGCGCTGGCAATCATCAGCTACGGCTTCAGCGAGGCTCGCTCCGCCTTCGAGCGCGCCGACATCGCCCTGCATACACTGACCGATTTCGAGACCCTGCTTCAACTGGCGCTTGAACGCCAAACGATGAATGCTGAACAAGTACGGCTGATTCGCCGCTGGTTCGAAGATCCATACGCCTGGGCGGCGCAAGACTTATGAAAGCCGTCGACAAATACAATGCCCGCGTCGACGCTGTCGGCTCTCTCCTTTGCATTGGGCTCGACAGCGATGTCAACAAGTTGCCGCCTGCCTACCGCAACAACGACGCGCCCCAGTTGGCGTTCAACCGCCACATCATCGACGCCACCGCCGAATATGCGGCCGCTTTCAAATTCAATATGGCTTTCTACGAGGCGACCGGCGCCCACGGCTGGCGGCAGTTGGCGCAAACGCTGAAATACCTGCGCCAGCGTCACCCCGATATCTTGAGCATCAGCGATGCCAAGCGCGCCGATATCGGCAACACCAGCGCCGCCTACGCCCGCGCAATCTTCGACGAACTCGGCTTCGACGCCGTGACGCTCAACCCTTATCTCGGTCGCGATGCGCTGCAGCCCTTCCTCGATTACGCCGACAAAGCCTGCATTATCCTCTGCCGCACATCCAACCCCGGCGCAGCTGAAATCCAGAATCTGCGCGTGGACGGCCGCACTCTGTGGCAGGTCGTCGCCGGGCTTGCCGCTCGCAAGTGGAATGCCAAGGGCAATTGCATGCTGGTCGCATCGGGGACGAATCCAGCGGAAATGGCGCAGATCCGCGCTATCGTCGGTGAGCTGACGCTGCTCGTCCCGGGCATCGGCGCGCAAGGGGGCGACCTGAAATCGGCAATCGACTCCGGATTAAATCGCGCCGGCCGCGGATTGATCATCAATTCTTCGCGCGGCATCATCTTCGCCGATGATCCAGCCGAAGCAGCCGCCAGCCTGCGCGACGCGATTAACCGTCGTCGCTAATCCGCGAATGGCTCGCCGGCGCGAGTTTCCTCCGCTTGCCGCGCTATTGGCGGGCTACTGTTGCAGGACCCGAATGAATAGAGCAGCCAAACACAACAATCAGCCGATGCTTGACCCGCCGCCAAACACCCGCGTAATTCAGAAGTCAAGCCTCATCGAGACCACGCTCCTGGATATCAAACGGTTTCACGAGTCGCCGCAGGCATTAGCCAGCTTGACGCCGCCCCCGATCCGAATGACCGTCCACCGCGATGAGCGCCGCTCGCTGACCGAAGGCGAAATCGAATTCACGCTTGCTTTCGGTCCAATTCTCATACGCTGGATCGCGCGTCACGAAGCCGGTCCCTCGCCCGATTCCTTCGCCGACCTGCAAGTGCAGGGACCGCTCAAGTATTGGCGCCACGAACATATCTTTGCCGCGGTCGCCGGCGGTGTAGAATTGACCGACCGCATCACATTGGCTCATCGCGGCGGATTTACCGGGACGCTCACCCGCCTCATTTTCGCCGGTCCGTCGCTGCGCTTGCTCTTCGCCTATCGTCACTGGCGCACACGGCGAGCGCTGCAATCAGTCGGCGGGGCGCAGCCCAATTTGCCAAGCTGAAGCTGTTGCTGTATCTTAATTTCATCAAGCCTTTTGGCGAGTCTATCAAATGCCATGGTTGCCAGCCTCGGTTGCAAATTAGCGGCTCTTAGCGCGTCGCGCCGCCTTCTTGCGCATAGACGCTGTGATAGCGGGGATCATGCCTAAGTCCATCATTGTCATCGGCGCGGGCATTGGCGGCTTGGCGGCGTCAATCCGGCTGGCGCAAGCCGGCTACGATGTCACCGTTTTGGCGGATAAGACGCAGGTCGGCGGGCTCGCCCGCGATTATCAGGCTCGTGGCTTCAGTTGGGGTTTGGCGCCGCCGCTGTTTCCCGCTCGGGCCCAGCTGGACGCGCTCTTCCAAGATCTTGGACGCAACCCCGACGACTACTATAGCTGGCTTCCAATCGATCCGCAGGCGCGTTATTTCTATCCCGACGGCGATGTCTTTAATCTCTATCGGGATTGGACCCGGACAGCGGGCGAGATCGCAGGGATAGAGCCGCGCGATGTAGCCGGCTACTTGCGTTTTCTGGCTTACGCCGCGCGCATCCATGACATGAGGCGCTTTGGCTTCGGCAAGCGCGAGACCGCGATCGGCTCCTTGCTTGGAAGCTGGCTGAGCGCCGGTCCTTTAGGCAGCGCATACGGCGTCAGCAGCCGATTTTTCCGCTCGGAGAAACTCGTCCGCGCGCTCGCCCACTGCGCGCTTCAGAGCGGCGGCAGCCCCTTCACTCTCCCTTCGACAGTCAGCGAATTGGCGCATACATTCTTAAATGACGGCTCGTGGCATCCGCGCGGCGGCGCAACTGCCGTCCCGGCGGCGCTGGCGAAACTGGCTGGCGAATACGATGTCTCCATTCGCCTCGCCTGTCCGGTCAAGCGAATCGAGATCAAGCGCAATAAGGCGATCGGCGTGACGCTGGAAGCGGGCGGCGAGTTCCTCAGCGCCGATGCGGTCGTCTCCAACCTTGATCCAATATCGACCGCCCGCAACTTGCTGCCGGAGGATGCGCTTTCCGCGCCCAGGCGCCGCCGCCTGGCTCAAACGCCGATGTCCAACTCAGCCTTTATACTGCTGCTCGGCATTCGCGGGACCTTCCCCCAGCTCGCGCATTATAACGTCTTCTTTTCTGATGACGATCGAGCGGAATCCAATCAAATCTTCCGGCGCGCCGTTATGCCCGATGATCCCACGATCACGCTGAGCATTAGCTGCAAAACGGACCCGACCAACGCGCCCTTCCATCAGGAGAATTGGCTGATTGCGGTCAGCGCGCCACCGCTATCGGAGAAAATCAACTGGGCGAACGAGAGCGCCGCCCTGCGCGACCGCATCGTGACAATCCTGGAAAGGCGTCACGGTCTGGAATTACGCGACCGTATTCGCGTCGAGAAGCATGTGACGCCGGCAGACCTGGCGCAGCTCTCGGGCGCCTGGCGCGGCGCCATGCACGGGGAATTGCCGCGGGGTCGGCGCGCGGCGCTGGCGCGTCCACAAATACGCAGCCCGCACGCGCAGCATCTTTATCAGGTCGGCGGCGCAGTCCTGCCTGGCGGCGGCTTGCCCCACGCGATTCTGTCGGCCAAGGCGGTTGCGTCGATGCTGCGTCGGGACCTACGATAACCCTCGCTGGGGTCTCGACATCATCAGCAGAGACAAACTCCCCTTTTGCGCAACCGTGCCATCCTGCTTGACAATGCGCGTATCCAGCACAACGGTTCCGCCGCCCAGCCGACGCGCCGCTTTGATCTCGGCGACTTTCAACTCGACGTGGATCGTATCGCCGATGTAAACCGGGCTGCTGAATTTCATTTCTAATCCGCGGAAGCCCAGCACGGTGCGCTCCATGATTCCCAGTTGGTAAGCCTGCCCGACCGCGTAGCTAAGCGTCAGCATGCCATGCGCCACCCGTTGCCCCATGAACGAGACCCGGGCGTATTCGGCATCGGTGTGCATCGGATTGTAATCGCCAGTCAAGGCGGCGAACTGAACCAGATCAGCTTCAGTGATCGTCCGGCCGCGGGTGCGCATCGTCGCGCCAAGCTTGAATTCTTCAAAGTAGAGCCCGCGCGGTCCATCCTGCTCCATAGTCATCGGCAATCCATATTTTAGGCGGCGGATGCGGGCGATCTGATAGCTCGCCCCTACATTTTTTGTGCGGCGGGCGACCTGATAGGCAGCCCCTACACTGGCGGAAAGGCGTTGCCGATCAGAGGCGCGATCACCAGCGACACAATCGCCAGCAGCTTCAACAGAATGTTTAACGATGGTCCAGACGTGTCTTTGAAGGGATCGCCAACGGTATCGCCGACCACAGCCGCCTTGTGGGCATCCGAGCCCTTGCCGCCCAGGTTGCCAGCTTCAATATGCTTCTTGGCGTTATCCCAGGCGCCGCCAGCGTTCGCCATCATCACCGCCAGCATAAAGGCGGAAACCAGCGAGCCGAGCAAGACGCCAACCAGGGAAATCGGCGCGATGAATTCGCCCAGGACATTGCCCTTGCCCACCACCGCCAGCAGCGCCATGCCGACCGGCACACCTACGGCGATAACACCCGGCAGCAGCATTTGCTTGATCGCGCTGTCGGTGCTGATGGCGACGCAGCGCTCATAATCCGGCTCGGCTTCGCCTTCCATAATGCCTTTGATCTCGCGGAATTGCCGCCGCACCTCTTCCACGATCTGCTGCGCCGCATCGCCCACCGCGACCATCGTTAAAGCGCTGAAGACAAAGGGCAGCAAGCCGCCAATGAAGAGACCGGTAACGAACTGCGGATTCAGCAGCAAGTCCGCCGGATTCACGGCTGATCCTAATGCCGAGCTGCCGCCAGCCGTCAGCGCGGTGATGAAGGCGGCCGTCAGCGCCAGCGCCGTCATCGCCGCCGAGCCGATGGCGAAGCCTTTGCCGGTCGCCGCTGTCGTATTGCCCAGGCTGTCCAGCGCGTCAGTCCGGTCGCGCACATCTTCCGGCAAGTCCGACATTTCGGCGATGCCGCCGGCATTATCCGCGACAGGACCGTAAGCGTCGGTCGCCAGTGTGATGCCCAGGGTGGAAAGCATGCCCACCGCCGCCACCGCCACGCCATACAAACCGGCTTGCGATGTCGCCAGCAGCGTCACCACCACCACGATGATGACCGGCGCCAGCGTGCTCATCATGCCCAGCGCCAAGCCGCGAATCACCACGATGCCAGCGCCGCCCTCGGCCGATGCCGATAGCGCCTTCGTGGGTCCGTAGGTATCAGCGGTGAAGTATTCGGTGAAATAGCCGATCAGCACGCCGCCCGCCAAGCCGCTCAAGGTGGCGATGATGACGCCCATGCTTTTGTCGCCGAAAGGCAAGCTCAATCCAAGCAAAATAATTACAACGGCAATCATGGCTGAGGCGCTGTAGATGCCGGTGCGGATGCTGCCGAGCAAGCGCTCTTGATCCGCGCCTTCTTCGGTCTTGACCAGGAAACTGGCGATGATGCTGATGATCAGCCCCGCCGTCGCCACCAAGATCGGAAAGGTCTGCGCCGCCACTAATGAGCCGTCATCAACGAAGATGCCAGCGGTGGTAGCCAGCGATATCGCGGCAATAATCGAACTGGCGTAGCTTTCAAAGAGATCGGACCCCATGCCGGCGACATCGCCAACGTTGTCGCCCACGTTGTCGGCGATTGTGGCTGGGTTACGCGGATCATCTTCCGGGATGCCCGCCTCCGTCTTGCCCACCAGATCGGCGCCGACATCAGCCGCCTTGGTGTATATGCCGCCGCCGACGCGGGCGAAGATGGCAATGGAGGTGCCGCCAAAGCCGAAACCAGCCAGCGCCGAAGCCGCCTGCGCCGCATCGCCCAGTTGATTGACGAAGAGAATGAACAAGAGGCTGATGCCCAGCAAAGCGAGCGAAACCACCATCGTGCTCATCACCGTGCCGCTGGCGAATGCCACACGCAAGCCCATGTTGAGGCTCTGCGAAGCCGCCTGCGCCGTTCGCACATTGGCGCGCACCGCGATGTACATGCCGATATACCCTGCCAAACCCGATGCCAGCGCGCCTACAACAAAAGCCGCCGCCGTCAATATCGACATGCCGGAGCCCGGCGCCTGGCTCAAGCCCACGAGCGCAACCGTCACAATCAATACCAGAATCGCTACCGCCCGATACTCGCGGCTGAGAAAAGCCTGCGCCCCTCGTTGAATCGCCGCCGCGATCTGCTTCATTCGTTCGGAGCCTTCGTCTTGCGACAGCACAAAGCTGCGCTGGTACAGCGCAAATAGCAATCCAAGGACGCTGGCCGCCACCGCGACTGTGACCGCCGTATTCATGTCCATAATCCGTCTCAGCTCCCCCGTGAAGTCCGTCTGGTCAATTTGAAATCCATGCCAATATGGGCGCCGCCCAAGCTGCCGGCGCCAGCCCGCCCCAACCTGATTCTATCAGCCTCTTTAACGCCTGCATGAGAATTTCCAAGCTTATGATACTAACGCAGAAAGCGACAATTGCAACAGTCGTCTGCCGCTCGCAGCAGGGCAATTGCACCAAAATCATAATGCGCCGTTCGCCACGAAAATTGTGAAAATGTAGGGGCGTATCGCCGATACGCCCGTTGAATATGACATAAATTTTGCGGGCGTTTCAGCGAAACGCCCCTACAGATTACGAAATGTGAGGGGAAA
>JAJEGA010000080.1 GCA_022820125.1 Anaerolineae bacterium
ATCGTCAACGATAACAAAAAGGATGGTAAACAAAGTCGTAAGGTCTATACTGGTCATTGGGCTGGCTCTCCATCATGGTTGTGTGCTACTCCATTTTGGCGATCAGCCCATTTCTGGCAAATCTATTTCACATAAAGCGTAAAATGAGAATCTCCGTCCTTTTTAATGACTTGCTTGCATTTTCTGAGGACAAAGTGGAAAGACACTTTCTTGACAGTTGGGCGGCGGCTGCGTAGAATCATTTTGACCTATGTAAGCGCGTCGCTAATGATACGAGATATCAATAGCAGGAAGCCCTGATGGAAGCGCGTCAATTCAAAATCGGCAATATGGACTGCGCCGGCTGCGCGCGCGAAGTGGAAAGCGCGGTGGGCAAGCTTGAGGGTGTGCATTTCGCCCGGGTGGACTTCCTCAGCAGTACGCTGCAATTGGTCGGCGATGTGGAGTTTGAGCGGCTGCGGACGCAGGTTGAGGCGGTGGGCAAGACGATTTCGGATGGCGATGCGGCGGCGGACCAGCTGTCGGGCGGGGCGCCAAGGTCGGGTATCCTGGGATTCTGGGATTATCTGCGCCTGAAGCCCGCCAGCCGCCTGGCGATTGCGGGCGGGGCGCTGCTGCTTGTCGCCATTACGGCCGATGTATTGCGGCTGCTGCCAGTCGATGCGGGCAATCTGTTATATGCGCTGGCGATGCTGGTGGCGATCAAGCCAATCGCCAAGAGCGGCATTATGGCGCTGCGGATCAACCGCGAATTCAGTATCAATATGCTGATGACGATCGCCGCTGCCGGCGCGCTCTTTCTGGGAGAATTTCTGGAGGCGGCGACGGTGATCTTTCTCTTCGCCATCGGCGAGGCGCTGGAGGGCTATACGGCTGATCGCGCGCGGGACAGTTTGCGCTCGCTGATCGCGCTGAAGCCGCCGACGGCGCATCGGATCGCGGGCGATGCAATTGAGATCATTCCGGTTGAGGCATTAAAAGTCGGGGATCTGATTCGTGTGCTGCCGGGCGAAGGGATCCCGATGGATGGCCTCGTGACCGCCGGGCGGAGCGCGGTCGATCAAGCGCATATCACTGGCGAAAGCCTGCCGCTGCAAAAGGCGCCGGGTCAAGCGGTCTTCGCCGGGTCGATCAATGGCGCGGCGGCGCTGGAGTTGCGCGTCAGCCGCAGCGCGGAAGACAATACATTAAGCCGCATCATTGAGCTGCTGCAGCAGGCGCAATCCCGGCGCGCGCCCAGTCAACGGCTGGTCGATCGATTCGCCCACTATTATACGCCGGCGGTGGCGCTGGCGGCTTTGGCGCTTGCCGTAATACCGCCATTGTTTTTTGGCGGAAGCCTTTGGAATAGCGCCGCGGGAACCGGCTGGCTGTACCGGGCGCTGTCGATGCTGGTCATTGCTTGCCCCTGCGCCTTGGTGATCAGCACGCCGGTGACAGTGATCAGCGCGATAACGGCGGCGGCTCGGCGCGGCGTGTTAATCAAAGGCGGCGCGGCTTTGGAGACGCTGGCGGGCTGCAAGGTCTTCGCCTTCGATAAAACCGGCACATTGACGCGCGGCGCCCTCAGTGTCGAGGCGACTTACACCGACAACTGCGATGAAGGACCCGATTGCGAACCCTGCGCTGAATTGATTTCGCTGGCGGCGGCGGTGGAGGCGCAGAGCACGCATCCCTTCGCCGGCGCGATCTTGAGCATGGCGGCGGAACGCGGCCTTTCGTACGCGGGCGCGACAAGCGTGGAAGCGCTCAGCGGTCATGGCGTTCGCGGAGATGTCAATGGCAGGCGCATTACCGTTGGCAGTCACCGCTACTTTGATGAGCAATTCGCGCATACATCAGAACTCTGCGACGTGGCGGCCGCGATCGAAGAGACGGGCAAAAGCGCAGTGATGGTGCACGATGGCGATGCGGTGCGCGGTGTGATCGCCCTGGCTGACAGCGCGCGCGAAGAAAGCGCCGAAGTGGTGTCGGCGCTGGGGGAGATGGGGATCGAGTCGGTCATGCTCAGCGGCGACAACCAGCATGTGGCGGCGTCGATTGCCGCGCAGGTGGGCGTCGACCGCTTCTATGGCGAGCTGCTGCCGGAGGACAAGGTGGACGCGGTGGAGAAGCTGGCGACGAAGCACGGTCAGGTGGCGATGGTCGGCGATGGCATCAATGACAGTCCGGCTTTGGCGCGGGCATCGGTGGGCATCGCCATGGGGGGCGCGGCCAGCGCGCAGGCGATGGAGGCGGCTGATATTGTATTGTTGGCGCAGGGGCTGCGTCAGCTGCCGCGGACGATCCGGCGGGCGCGTTTCGCTCGGAATCTGATCCGCGAGAATATCGCGCTGTCAATTGGCTTGAAGGCGGTTTTCTTGCTGCTGGCGGCCACGGGCAACGCGACGATGCTGGCGGCGGTGTTCGCTGATATGGGCATGTCGCTGGCGGTGACGCTGAACGGGATGCGAGCGTTGCGGGATTAGGTTAGGTGGTGAAGTCGCGTTGGATAACTTGATTGAAAAATTTCGTCGCAAGAAATTCGACTTTGCCTTCTTCAACACCACCCACTGTCAACGCGACGAATTTCTCATCTGTCATGTCGTAACCGACTTGGTACATGTCCGGGATGTTGGATTGGGTGATGTCTTCCAGGGGGATGTACTCCCAATCGTAATCGATTCCTTTTGCAAGGATGAGAACTACCGGGGTACGTTGTCGTAATCGGTAATTGGGAAATCCAAAGAAGAACAAATACCGAACACTTCTGTTGCCTCTTTCGAAGATTATGCGAAAAAACCATGTCCTTTTTGCTGGCATTTCGTTACTAAGACTACGATATTTCTCCAAGTCTAGAGAATCATATTCCTTGAAATGTACTTTTACACTTTTGAATGTTATCTGTTCGTTCAGGCTATCTACGATCTGCTTAAAGTAATTCTTAAATAGCTCCATAGCACTAAGCCATACCGTATATTCGTTTGTTACTCGGTTAAGCTCAGGACCCTCCAAACTACGTCTAACAGTCTCGATTAGCCTCTGTCTTTTTCGCTCCTCTTCCGCGGCCTTCTCCCATTCGGTTAGGCTTTCTTCCACGTTTTCGTACATCAATAAGATTAGCGGGGTCAAATCACCTGCTTGAGAATCTTCAAGGGCGTCATAATAGCGCAGCCTGTCTTCACGAGTAATAATGCAAATTGTGTAGTCCAAGCGCATCAGTATCAGATTCATCAGAATGCGGGCTGTCCTCCCATTGCCATCGACAAATGGGTGAATTTGCGCAAGCCTGGCATGAGCCGCCGCAGCGCATACAATTGGGAAATTCTGAATTTCATTTTCAGGATCTGTCACGTTGATGATATATCTGCCCAAGTCATCCATCTGCTGAGGGACTACTTGTGAGTCCGGTGGCTCATAATCTGAGCCGGATATCTTTACTCTGTTTACTCGATACTTGCCTGCATGTTCATCGTCGATGTCAGTGAGAATCAATTTGTGGATTTGCCTGACATCACTCACAGTAATTGGACGCTCTCGATTTAGGGCTAAATCTTTCATATAATCCAATGCATCGGACAGATTCTTCGCTTCCGCTTGATCGCGCAATGACTTTCCCGTAATGGTTATTCCCATCTCGACAACCAACTGTGTTTCTCCAATGGTGAGCGCATTGCCCTCAATAGCATTGGAGTGGTAAATCCCCTTGGTTTTGAAGAAGTCATGAATGTGTTCTAGAGTGCTCTGGCTAAGTCTGCCAACCCGCCGCATCTCTAGGACACGCTGGTGCAAATTCGCCAAACGCTCTTCTATACTTTCGTAGTAATCAAATGGAGTGCCAGCGACGCTCTTTAGATTGTCCACTACTCAACCTCTAAACTAGCCCCAAGCGGATCGTAACGGCTTTAGATATGCCATTCAAGAGCAGATAGCTGGTTGACCATTGAGAGGCATATCCTCACCGCCGCGGGCGCGCTTGCCAGCTGTAGATATCGCGGAAGACGTGTTTGTCCTGCAATTCTTGATACAGCCGTGAGAAGCGGCGGCGCGTCTCTCTATCCATGGTTATGCGCATATCCCAGGCGTCTTCGTTGTCGCTGCGGTAATAGTTGCGCCGGCGTCCATAGCGGCGGAAACCATATTTCTGATAGAGGCTTTGGGCGATGGCGTTGCTGACGCGCACTTCCAGCACGATGAATTCGGCGTTGAGGCGCAAGGCTTTGCCGACCATGCCCGCGAGCAGGATCTCGCCAAAACCGTTGCCGCGCTGCCGCGGGTGGGTGGCGATGGTGCTGATATGCGCTTCGCCTTCGATTTTCCACAAGCCGCCATAACCGACGATTGCGCCGCGCCCGTTGCGGACCTGCGCGTTGCCGCGCAGCTTGTCGCCGAGATTTGACAGCCAGCCATTTTGGCGCGCCTTGGTCGGGGGCGGCGGATTCGTCTGGCGATCGAGCACAACCATGTGGCTGACGCTGGACTCTTTAATCTCGAATGCGTATGAATCAGGCGACCAGGGGGGTTGGAAACTGGAATGATCAATTGCCGCGACCTGCTTGATATCGGGCAACTGCATATAGCGCAGAGTAAGGGACATGACCGGCAAATGGACTAGCGGCGACTAGAGAAAAGTTTATCTTTAATTGAACTGCTCTACAAATATGGGTCCGAGTTGCCGAGAGGCGAAGGCCTGGCGAAGCGGGGATTGGCGCCTGCCCGCCGCATCAGATTGAGCAGGCGCGAGAGAGGACTACATATTCATTTCAAAGATTTGCACGACATCAAGCGCAGCCACCTCGATATAGGGGCAGTTCTTGGCGATCTCAATGGCGGCGTCCATGTCATCGGCTTCGACGATTGTCAAGCCAGTCAGTCGGTCGGCTCGTTCTTCGCTGGATACGCCATCGGCGGTTACGCGTGTTGGCGGTCCCATGGGGATGCCCCGCTTGACGATGGCGTCGCCAAGCCCGTTCAGCCATTCCATATACCGCTGGGAATTGGATTGCCCCTCTTCTTGGCTGCTGAATCGAGGTTCTCCGACGTAAATTAATCCAAATTGTGGCACAACGCATTCTCCTGTTTTGAGTTCCAACTCCGATGTTGAATCGCGCGTCAAGCATAACGGCGCGCCCAACCTGGTCAATACCCAAGTCACGCCGAGACAACCGTTGGCGGCTTGCTTGACGCCGGCGAGTTATGTTACCGTTGGCATTCGGCGGGGGATCATTGCTAAAGATTCTGAAATGTGTCGAGCCGATAACAGACCGCCCGCCGTCTGTAATCGCGAGGCGCGAGACATGCTTGGCATCGGTGATCTTGAGAAGCTGCGCGAGGCTTACAGCGTGTACAGCGAGGCGTCGCTTGCCGATGCGCTTCGCCAGATTGGCAATCCTTCAGAAGAAGCTGTAGTCGCGTCTGCCGTTAAGCAGATGTCCTCTTCGGAACGCAACCATCGCGTATTGGCGCTGCGTGTGCTTGCGCATCACCGCGGTGAAATGGCGATGAGCGGCGTACTGGCTGGGCTAAATGATGAGAAACGGCGGGTTTGCGCGGTCGCGATTCAAGCCTGCCCCAACTATCTGGACTTCGACGAAATCGTCGCGCGCCTGGAAGCGATCGCGCGGGATACGGAGCTGAAGCGCAAACTTCGCCGGCGCGCCTTGAGCATGCTCGCCGGGCATGAGGGACGCTTAAATGGTGACTTGACGGCGGCGGCCGCGGCGGCGCTTGGGCGACTCATAGCGGATGCGGAGTTCCGATTTGCCATTCTGTTTGGATTAATTCGGCTTGAATTGGCGCCGAGAGTGAAATCAATTCTGGAAACTTTCGCGCGTTCGGCGGACGAAGCGGAGCGCCACATGGCTTTGCGGGCATTGCGGGGCGAGCGCGTGGTTCATATCGGCAACTATGAGGCGGACGAGGGGCTGCAACGCTGGATCATGGAGAGCTGCGACCTGGCGCATGGGCGGATGTATTATTGGCTGCCGCGCGCAGGTATTGGGCTTCGGGCGATTTGATATACGTTAGAGATTGGGGCTTGGCGGGCGACCCAATGGCTCGCCCCTACAATTTTCGCCATGGTGGGCGGCCCAATGGCCCGCCCCTACATTTTCGCTTGTGGCGGATTAAAAGAGCGGGATGCCGGCGATGCGCGCTCGTACGCGATATAGCGTTGTGATGCCGGTTAGGTAGATGCCGCGCAGGTCTTCATCGCCGAAGGTGAAGTTGGTGATCTGCATTGGCGTGCGCAGGCGCCCGAGGAAGGCGCCATCAGCGGCGAATACATGCAAACCGCCGGCGGCGCAGCAGTAGAGATTTCCTTCGCTGTCTGTTTTCATGCCGTCCGGTCCGCCGGGACCGTCGCCGCCGGTTTGGGCGAAGAGACGTCCATTGCTCAGCAACCCGTCGGCTGAGACGTCAAAGACGCGAATGCGGCTCTCGGGTGTGTCGTTGATGTAAAGAAGCGACTCGTCGGGAGAAAAGCACAAGCCGTTGGGGCGGTTGAAATCTCTTGAGAGCAAGGTCAAGCCACCGCCCTCGGGCTCCAGCCGGTAGACGCCGTTGAAACCCAGCTGGGGTTGGCGCGGGATGCCGACCTTGGCTTCGCGGCCGTAGGGCGGGTCGGTGAAATAGATCGCGCCATCGCTCTTGACCACGATGTCGTTGGGGCTGTTCAGTTCTTTCCCCTGATAGTGGGATGCGAGCACGGTCATCGTCTCGTTGTCATCCATGCGGGTGACGCGGCTGCTGGCGTGGTGACAGCTGAGCAGGCGTCCCCGGCGGTCGTAGGTGTTGCCGTTGGCCATGTGGCTGTTGGCGCGGTAAATGCTGAGACCTGAAGCATCCGACCATTGAAGGGTGGCGTTGCCCAAGATGTCGCTGAAGCGCAGGTGCATTTCATCGGGGCGCCAAGCCGGACCTTCGAGGAATCTGTGGCCAGAGGACACCGTCTCCAATTCGGCATTCTCGTCGAAGATGTCTTGCAAGCGAAGATCGTGTTTATCAAGTTCTATGGCGGGCATCGTCAGTCCTTATTGCTTGCGCTTGCGCGGCTGCGGCTTGAGCGTCTTGGCATAAGCATAACTCTGCTCGAGATAGGGCAGCAACCGTTGGGCGTCTTCGAGCAGTTGATCGGGCACGGCGACGTATTCCTTCATCACGGCGCCGTAGGTCTCTAGCAGCCCGCCCTCGTATTCGGCGAGGAAGGCTTCGCGCTCGGCTTTTCCCAGGCGCAAGCCCAGCACCCCGGCTTTGGTCAATTGGCTGAACATATTGCCTTGATACGAGGTGTATGGCAGCTTCAGCCCGCCCTTGAGTTCTATTTCCGGATGCAAGCCGAGCAGCTGTTTGTATAGTTCAAGCTTGTCCGGCGGCGCTTGACCACTGTTTTTGCTCATGATTTGCCTTGTCATCTTCTCTGCTCATTGGGCGCTATCATGCGCTGAAAGCGATGGTCTGGCAATGGTTGTTTATGGCGAGCGAAGCCATCGCCCCGGCTTGAGGCTATCCAATCAACTGGGCAGTAAGCGTACCGCGCTTGAAGCGGCAATTGAGCGGCAACGCGCATCAAGCCGACGGCGGGTTGAAGTAGGGGCTAGCGTTATTTTCCAGCGCGAGGCGGATCATCCAGCGGTGGCGCGGCAGCATATTCTCCGGCAAAGATTCGCAATTGAAATAGCGGATGTCTTGCGACTCGTCGTCGTTGACGCTCGGCGTCTTGTCATCCAACGGGCGGCAGCGAAAGACTGCCGTTACGGTCGCCAGTTGGTCGCCGTTGGGGTAAGTCACATTATATTCTTCACCGGAAAGCACGGCGATGATGGCTTCGGGCCGGACCTTGATGCCGGCCTCTTCGAGGACTTCGCGGATGGCGCATCCGGCAATGGTCTCACCCGGTTCGACGCCACCGCTTGGCGGCGCCCACGTGTCGGTGTCTCGGCGGAGTTGCAGCAGGACTTCGTCGCGGTGGTTGAGGACGACGGCGGTCACGCCGGGCAAGAGCATCAAGTCATTGCCGATCTTGGCGCGGATATGCTTGATGTATTCCGATATCGGCATTAACCGACGGAGACTGTGAGATCGACCGCGCTCTTGAGTGTGTTGGCGACGATGCAAGCGCGCTCCGACATGAGCACCAGCTTCTCGAGTTCAGCGCGGTCTTCGTAGGCGGAGTTCACCACCATGTCGATGGATGCGAAACGGGCGGGCGCTTCCGCCAGTTCACCGGTGACCTCGATGGAAATGTCGTCGATGTTCAGATCGCGGGCGCGGATCGCGGCGAGTAGATTGCTGTTGAAGCAGCCGCCGAGGGAAGCCAACAGCAATTCGCCGCCCATGGCGCCTTTGTCGCGGCCGCCCTTGGCTTCGGGCCGGTCGATATCGATGGCGTGATTGCGGATTTGGGCGGCGGTGGTGGCTTCGTTGATTTGGTTGAGGTTTACGCTGATTGTGGGCATGGGGGCTCCTTTTCTTTGGGCGGGCGAGCCGAGGGTCGCCCCTACAGTTTGGAATTGGGCGGGCGTCTCGGCGCGACGCCCCTACAGATTCGCATCAGGCTGGCTAATTGCATTAACCCTTTACCGCGCCCATGGTAAAGCCTTGCACGAGGCTGTCAAGGAAGAGGTTGTAGGCTAAGCCGACCGGGATGGCGATGATGAGGGCGGCGGCGAGCAGCGGCTGCCAGAAATAGACATCGCCCAAGATCAGTTCGGTGGGCACGCCGACGCTAAGCGTGCGCTGGGAGGTATCGGCGATGAAAACCAGACCGTAGATGAACTCGTGCAAGGTGAGGGTGAAGGTGAAGACGATGGTGGATATGATGCCGGGCAGCGACAAAGGCAGGACGACGCGCAAGAAAGCTTCGACGCGGTTGTAGCCGTCAACCAGGGCGGCTTCCTCCAACTCCGGCGGCACCGCTTTGAAGAAGCCGCTGAGCAGCCACATGCTGAAGGGCACGGTGAATGAGGGGTAGACGACAACCAATGCCATGGGATTGTCCTTCAAGCCCAGCAGGACGACGATGCGGAACATGGGGATGAAGAGCAGGGTGGGCGGCACCAGATAGACCAGGAACATGAGCATGCCGGCGCGTTCGCCCCAGGGGCCCGTCAAGCGGGCGAGGGCATAGGCGGCCGGCAGGGAAAGCGCCAGGGTGATGACGACGACGGCGATGCCGACGACAACCGAGTTGCGGATGAAGTCGAGATAAGCGGTGTTGTTGAAGAGAGCGTCCAGGTGTTCGATCGTTGGCTCTTGGCGGAAGATGAAGGGCTGTGGACGGCGGTAGAGATCGCCATCGGTTTTGAAGGTGTGCATGAACATGATCAAGAAAGGCGCGGCGGCGAAGAAACAGAAGGTCAATACGACGAGATAAAAGGGACTGCGCCGCAAGATATACGAAAGTTCGGCGCGGGTGGCGCCGTATTTGTGGAAGCGCCAGGCGATGCGCAACCCGACCAGGGCGAGCAACAGAATGACTAGCAGCGCCCAGAAGTTGTGCAGAATCCAAGCGAGCAGAGCCATCATTGGACCTCGGCGCGGCTGGCGGTGCGCAGCATGAAGATGGCCATCGCCAGCAGCAGGGGGAAGGCGAAAAGCGAGATGGCCGCGCCTTGCGCCAGGTTGCCGCCTTCGATTCCAACTTGAAATGAGTACAGACCTAGAACACGCGTATAATCCACCGGTCCGCCGCGCGTAAGCACGTAGACGACGGTCATATCGCCGAACATGGTGATCATGCTGAAGAGCAGGGCGATGACCATGATGGGCAGGATCAGCGGCAGCTTGATTTGCAGCAGCGTGCGCATGAAGCGCGAGCCATCGACCTCGGCTTGGTCGAGGATGTCTGTGGGTATGGAAGACAGGCCCGCCATCAGAATCACCGTCGCCAGCGGGGTCATGCGCCAGACTTGCACAAAGATGACGCTAATCTGCGATAGATCGGGGGTCGCCAGCCAGAAGAGATTGCGGTTGTTGCTGAGGATGCCGTTAGGACCAAGAAAGCCGGTTTGCAGCAGGAGGTAGTCTATCGGGCTGTATTTGGTATCGAGCATCCAGAGCCAGCCGATCATCGCCAGGGAGACCGGCGTCGCCCAAGGCAGAATGAAGATGAAGCGGGCGAACCATTTGCCGGTGAAATCCTGCGTGAAGATGATGGCGAGAATGTTGGCGAAGATCAGGATGAAGATTTGAGAAATCAGGGTGAAGCGGATGGTGGTTTCAAAGACCTGGCGGAAGATATCGTTTTCCCACACTGCCAGGTAATTTTGCAGCCCGACAAAGTTGAGGTCGGTGTTGCCTACGGTGACATCGGAGAAACCGAAGGCGATTGCCAGCAAAAACGGAAAGCCCACCAGCAGCAGGATGTAGAGCAGCGCCGGCGCCAGGAACAGCAAGCCGACGAAGCGGCGGTTATCGAGCGGGAATGCCGGCAGCGCGAGGCGAGTCATGTGTGCGCCTGCGCCAGATTCTGCTGTGCTATTCGTCCGCCGGTGGCTTTATCAAAGAACTTGATGTCGCTGTTGTGGACGGCGAATTCGTAGTCGGATTCGATATCAAGCGAGACGCGCACATTGGAGGGCACTTTGGCGAGGGTCAGTTCGTCCTCGCTCCCGCGCAGGTAGCCATAGACGAGGCGGTCGGAACCGAGGTATTCGACGCGTTTGACGTAGTAGTGGAACAGGCGCGAGTTTTCCGGATTGTCGTGCAGGGTCTTGGGCAGGAAGTGCTCGGGGCGGAAGCCGAAGCGAAAGCCATTGCCGCTGAGGATGTTCATGCTGGGCGATCCAAGAAAGGTCGCGACGAATTCGTTGGCGGGGTCGTCGTAGATGCTTTGGGGTGTGCCGATCTGCTGGATCTTGCCTTCGGACATGACGACAATGCGGTCGCCGAGACCCATCGCTTCGATCTGATCGTGGGTCACAAAAACAGCGGTGATATCAGACGAGCGCTGGAAATCTTTGAGTTCGTCGCGGGCGTTGGCGCGCAGCTTGGCATCGAGATTCGAGAGCGGCTCATCAAGCAGCAGGACGGCTGGCTTGGTGACCATGGCGCGGGCGATGGCGACGCGCTGGCGCTGCCCGCCGGAGAGCTGGCGCGGGCGCCGGTCCAGCAGCATATCGATCTCCAGCAGCTTGGCGGTGCTCACGACTTTTTCGCGGATGGCGCGCTTGTCGAATTTCAGCTCGCGGCGCTGCGCCCGCAGGGGGAAGGCGATGTTGTTGAAGACGTTCATGTGGGGGTAGAGGGCATAGCTTTGGAAGACCATCGAGACACCGCGTTTTCGCGGGGGGAGCTTGGTGACGTCTTCGCCGCCTATTTCGATTGTGCCGGCGGTGGGTTTTTCCAAGCCGGCGATCATGCGCATCAGCGTGGTCTTGCCGCAGCCGGATGGTCCCAAGATAACGAGAAACTCGCCTTGATTGATGGCGAGATCGACGCCATCAACCGCGTGGACGGCATCAAAGTATTTTTTTAGTCCGCTGATTTGGACGATGGACATGGGCAACCGTGACAGTGCGAGCGGGCGACTCACAGAGCCGCCCCTACAGAACGTTTCGTGCTTGCGGGCGACCCGATGGTCGCCCCTACAGGCTCGCTATAGTGGCTACATATCACCGCCGCCGACCATGCCGCGGGCGCGCCATTCGTTGAAGATTTCTTCGACGCGTTCGTGGGCTTGCGCGACCGCTTCTTCGGCGCTCAACTCGCCCAGGGCGACCTTCGCCGTCATATTGGGAATGATGCTTTCAGCGAAGACCTGGCTGATGGCCGGGTTGGTGACGCCCGGGAAGCCGAGGTGAACCGACCAGTCGTTGACGGTCTTGAGCACTTCAAACTTGTTTGGCGGCATTGAACCCCAGGGATCTTCTTCCAGCCAGCCATCGAGCTCGGGTACCGCGCTGGCATAGCAGGGGAAGTTGTAGAGCTCGCTGTAATAGGTGGCGTCGCTGTAGTTGGCGGTGTGATCGAGGATGAACTGCTTGGCGGCTGCCAGCTCATCGCCTTCGACATATTTGGGGATCACGTAGATTTGCCAGACATGGGATGAAGCCCAGGCGCCAGCGGGACCAGCGAGCGCGCTGGTGAAGCCGATATTGGCTGCGGCCGCTTCGTCGATCTTCTGCAGGCTGCGATAAGCGGAATTGGAATTGAGGATGTAGCTGAGCTCGCCCGCGATCAAGCCCTGATTGTTGCTGGCAGCCGTCCAGCCGAAGACCTCGTCGGTCATGGCTTCGTTTTGCAGCTGCGCCAGGTATTTGACGGCGGCGATGGTCTCTTCGCTATTGAGCACGACGTTTTCGTTTTCGTCCTGGACGCTGCCGCCGAAGCTCCAGATGGCGGCGCGGTTGGCCATGCGGCTGTCAAGCTCGGGGCTCATGCCGATGCCCACCGGGATGCCGCTTGATTCATAGATGGCGCGTCCGCCTTTGAGCAGATCATCCCAGGTCTTGGGGCCTTCTGGATAGCCGGCTTCGGTCCAGAGGGCGATGTCGTAGTCACCGGGATCGGGCACGTAGCCATGGGTGTAGGCGTAGTAGGTATCGACCACCGGCAGGTAGGAGGCAGCCTGGCAGGTGCTGGCGCGCTCGCCATGCGCTTCCGCTGCGGCGGCGTTGATATCGCCGAGGTCGTGCAAGCCGTCAATGAATGAGGCGGGCGAGAAGAGCACCTCAACGATGGTATGCCCGTCGCCAGCGTCAATCTCTGCGGCGAGCGTCGAGAACAACTCGGTGAAATTCACATGGTCAACTGAGACGCCGACGCCGTTTGCTTCGCCCCATTCAGCGGCGTAAGCATCAAACCATTCGTCGTAACGGGGCACAAAATGGCTCCACTGCAGCAGGCTGATTTCGGTGCCGTCGGCGTAGTCGCCTTGGGCGGAAATGCCGACGCCAAGCGCGCCGAAAATAGTTAGCGCTATTAGCAGGTATATTGCGCGATTCATGAATAGGTCTCCTTAAGAATTTGTGGCCGATTAGATAGCCTCATGGCTATCTTCAAGCGTAGATTCTAACGAAATGCAATGTGGATTTCAATATTACGGCGTTCGCCGCATCTGCTGAATGGATCAGAAGAGCTTGAGTTGGCGCACGGGCTGTTTGCCATCGAGCAGCACATACTTTGCCAGCCTGTGGGGCGTGCGGATGCCAATCCGCCTGAGGTGGATCAGCTCGGTGAGCGCGCCGCGGCGCCGTGAACGGATGATGGCATCGGCGCCGACTGGACCGACTCCGGGTATGCGCAGGAGCTGCTCGCGTTCCGCGGTCATCACTTCAATCGGCTGATGCAGCAGGTGCTCGTCCGCCCAGGCTTGTTTGGGATCGACATCGGTGCGCAGGTTGCCCGAGCGCAGGAAAGGCAATTCCTCCACATCCCAGCGATAGTCGCGCAGGAGAAAGCTGGATTGGTAAAGGCGGAACTCGCGGATGGCTTCGGTCGCCGGCAAATGCTCAAAAGGCGTGCCCGGCACGGGACCGAAGGCAGAGTAATAGACGCGCGCCAAATTCGCCTGGCTGTAAAGTTTGTCGCTCATGGAGAGCAGTTCAAGATCGGTGTCGCCGACGGCGCCGACGACAAATTGGGTGACGCTGCTGGCCAGCTTTTCGTTTTGATGATCTCGGCGAATCTGCTCCGCCCATTGCAGCATCCGCAGCAGTTCTTCAATGAAGATCTTCTTGGGCGCCAATGCAGCCAGGCGTTCGCTGGTCGGCGCTTCCAGGTTGACTGAGACGCGATCGGCAAGCTGCATTGAGCGGTAGAGCTGGTCGTATTCAATCCCGGGCATGATTTTGAGGTGGATATAACCGGGGTAGCGCTGTTTGTTGCGGATGATGTCGGCGGTATCGATGAGCTTGTCCTGTGTGGTGACCGAGCCCTTGATGATGCCGGAAGACAGAAATAGCCCGTCGACTTTGCCGCTGCCCTCCAGTGTTTGGAAAGCCGACGCCATTTCATCGGGCGAAAAGGTGACGCGCTTGGTTTTCGCCCGCCCGGCGCGGAAGACGCAATAATTGCAGTTGCGCTCGCAGGCAGTGGTCATCATCGATTTCATCACGGCTTTGGGACCGCGAGGGGTGCTGAGGTGGGCGATGCAATCGTTGAGGTTGAACTCTTGTTTGCGCGAGCGGCGCTTGCGTTCGGATTGGGGACTGTCGCCTGCGGGTTCGTGCAGGGTGACATCGCCCATCTGCGAGAGCTTGCTTAAGGTTTGGAAGACCGTTTTTCTAGCCATGCGCTCATGTTATAGAACATTTATTCTATTGTCAAGCGCGAATTGGGCAATTTCCCATTTTCCTCACTTGCTGTTTCGCCGTCAGGGAAAATTTGCTTTAGGGGAAGCCAGCCTGCGCGGGACGCAAGCCCAACGGTGGGCAGCGGCGGTTACAGCAGCGGCGGCTGAATGATGTGGAGCCATGCCGGACCCTGATCTTGCAGCGCTTGATTCGCATTGGCAAAGACCTCAGGAAAAGGCGGGTTCCCGTCCAGCTCGACGATTTGTTCGCCTTTGCCGCGCAGCAGGGCAATAGCGGCCCCGTATTTCTCTGCGCGTTCATTTAGGTTTCGCTCGAAGAGCTCGCGGTCGCTGGGGCGATTGCGCAAGCGGCTGTAACAATTGCGCGTGCTGACGCTGAGATACAGGGTCAGATCAGGCCGCCTCGCCCAGCGATTCAGTTGGTAGACCGCTTCCATTCCCAAGCCGTCTGTCGATTGATACACCAGCGACGATAGCACGTATCTATCGCAGATGACCACGCGCTTGCCCCCGGCGCATAGAAAGGGATTGATGACGGTATCGAGATGGTCGATGCGATTCAAGGCGAAGGCAAGCGCCAAAGCCCGCGGACTGGACTTGATTCGCTGGGCGAGCACCTCGCGGATGTGCTTGCCGGCGGCCGATGGATTATGCGGCTCGTAGGTGAGCTGGATGCGGTTGCCGTGCGCGGGCGCTAAAGAATCGCGCAATTGGCGGGCGAGGCTGGATTTCCCGGCGCCGTCCAAGCCTTCAATTACGATGAAGAAGCTGTCTGCCGCCATCACCTGCCGCTGCCCATTCGTCTCGGTAGCGCCCTAGCATAACCGCGCGAAGCCCGCCTGACAAGCTCGCGCCCGACGCTGCTATAATAGGCGAGACGCGTAAATTATTGGGAGTGGACAATCATGGCTGATGCGCTGAGCGATGCGGAAATCAATGCGGGGCTTGCCAAGCTGAATGGCTGGGCGCGGGATGGCGATGAATTGGTGAAGCAATTTCAATTTGATAATTATCTGGCGGGCTTGGCTTTTGCTTCGAGCGTGGGCGTCATCGCCGAGGGCTTGAACCATCACCCGGATCTAATAATCGGCTGGCGGCGGGTGAGCGTGTCCTTCACGACGCATGATGCCGGCAGCAAGATCATGGCGAAGGACTTGGCGGCGGCGGAAGCGATTGACGGGCTGGGTTATCCGAAATAGCGATCATCTTGCGCCTTCTGCTTTTTAACTTGATGACCGATGAGAGCGATCCAGTCCTGGGATTCGCGGTCGGTTGGATTCGCCGGTTGGCGGCGCAGTGCGAGTCTATTGATGTGCTGACGATGTACCGCGGCGTCTATGACCTGCCGGGGAACGTCCGCGTGTTCTCCGTCGGGCGGGAGCGCGGATTGAGCAAGGCGGCGCGGGTCGCCAACTTTTATCGCCATTTGCTGCGGCTGTTGGCGGCGCATCCCTACGACGCCTGCTTCGCGCATATGATGCCGCTATTCGCCGGCTTGGCTGGCCCCCTGCTCACGGCGCGCGGGATTCGCACGGCGCTTTGGTATACGCATCGGCAGCGGAGCGCGCAACTGCGGCTGGGCTTGGCGATGTCCTGGCGGGTCGTCAGCGCGGATGCCACGAGCTTTCCCTATCGGACGGACAAGCTGCGCGTCATCGGGCACGGGATAGATACCGGATTTTACGCGCCCGGTGGTCGCCACGCGGCCGACTGGGATGCGCGGCCGCTGGTGGTGCAGGTGGGGCGCTTGGCCCCGATAAAGCATCAGGCGACCACAATCGAAGCAGTCGCTGACACGGAGGCGCGGCTGGCGCTGATCGGCGGCGCGCAAGCGGGCGCCAGCAGAGATTATGAGCGGGGGCTCGTGGAGATGGCGCGCGCGCTGGGGCTGGCGGAGCGCTGCCAATTCATCGGCGATGTGCCGGCGGCCGAAGTGCGCGAATGGTATCGGCGGGCGGCGGTCGCGGTCAATATGAGTCCGGTTGGGCTGTTTGACAAGGCGGCGCTGGAGAGCATGGCTTGCGGCGTACCGACAGTCGTCTGCAATAGCGCGTTTGCCCCGCTGCTGGGCGATTACGCCGAGCTGCTGCTGACGGCGGGGCCAGACGACGTTGCTGGCTTGCGGCGGCGGATCACGCGGCTATTGGCGCTATCTGATGACGAACGCGCCGCGATTGGCTGGGCGCTGCGGGAAAGCGTGCTGCGCGAGCACAGCCTGGACCAGCTGAGCGCGAGGCTGCTGGCGGTGCTGCGGACGGGCGAATTGCCGCTGAATTGACGAACCTAGCCGGCGTAGGACCAGCCGAGCTCGGTCAGCGAGAGGACATCGGGCGGCGCGGCCTCTTTCATGACATCGGCATTGATCGCTTCGCCGACGATGATGTCATGGTCGCCGCCGACATCGACGATTTGCGTCACTTTGCACTCGATGTAGGCGGCCGAATTCGCGAGCACCGGCACGCCAGTCTCGGGCGCGGCTGTGTAGTCGGCGGCGTCCATCTTTTCCGGTTTCTTGGCGCGGCCGCTGGTGATGCCCATGATGGCATCGGAATCGGCTTGCAGGAAGAGATTCAAGCCGAAGCCGCCGCCGACCGCGAGCAAGCCGCGCGAGTAGCAGGACTTTTGGATGCCGACCGCGAGCAGGCGCGGGGCGTAGGACATCTGCGAGACCCAGTTGACGACCATGGCATTGACATCGTCGCCATCTTTGGTGGTGAAGGCGTAGAAGCCATAGGGCATCATGCGCAGCGCGTCTTTAATTTTGTCATCGGACATGTTTGGTTTCTCCTGGTGAGTCACGGATTACGGATTCACTATAACGCAATTGGGCGGGGCTGTCATGGTTTGTTCGGCGGGCGACAGAGCCTACTGCTTTCGACTGATGCGGCGGGCGACCCGATGCTGCGCGTAGACACTGCAGTTTGGCAGTCCCTACGGTTTGGAAGATTGATCGGCATTGTCCAGTTGGGCGGAGATGCGTTCCAGCACGGCGAGGATTTTTTCGTCGGTGGTTGGTTCTGGCTCCGGTTCGGGTTCTGGCTCCGGTTCGGGTTCTGGTTCCGGCTCGGGCGCGACTTCTTCTTCCTCGCCATCCAGCCGATCGCCGATATCATCGACCGCTTCATCGAGCTTGTTGACGACTTTGACGAGGAAGAAGATGGCGATGGCGGTGATGAGGAAGTCGATGATGACATTGACGAAGTTGCCGATATTGATGGTCGCCGCGGCTGTTTCGACTTCGCGCCCGAAGTTGAGCAGATCGAGCGGGATGACCCAGTGCGAAAAATCGAGCCCGCCGGTGAGCTGCCCGATGGGCGGCGTGACGACATCTTTGACCAGCGAGGTGGTGATGCCTTTGAAGGCGGTGCCGATGATGATGCCGACGGCGAGGTCGACGACATTGCCGCGCATGACGAATTTCTTGAATTCTTCGGCGACGCCGTGGGCGCTGTTTCTGAGTCCCTGGAACATGGCAGTTCTCCGTGGCTAGTGGATGGTTTCATTTTAGCAGGGGGCGATTTCTTCACCGCGTTTTTTCACCACATAGGTAGGGAGGGAACACAGATGGCGCGGAGGGATTTTGTTGAACTACAGATGACGCAGAGTTCGCAGAGGGTTTATGCCACAGGCGTTTAGCGGCAGGCGTCGGTCAAGATGAGGGTTGTGTATTCAATCCACAGATTCTAGTCGCATCACTCTAGTTCCGACTGGAAGTCAATATCAGTCATTGACGGTATGCGAAATGAGAACATCGTTTTGCCATTTCTATTTGTAACTGCGAAGTCGCCCCGATTAATGATGTCCATGCCAATCAAAACATCAATGCCTGTTAAACCAGTTTGCGCTACATTCGGCATGGGAAACGCGATTCCATTTGGCAGCACAAAGCCGACATGATATATGGGCACTTCGTCTATACCATTGGCGTGCGCTATCGGAATGAAACCCTCGTGCTTTATGCCAAGCGTGTCAACAACCCGCTTGCTTATTACGCTGTGTGTAGCCCCCGTATCCCATAAAGCCGAGAATTTATGCAATCCGTCTATAAGATCAGGTTTCGATGCCGACTCAATGAAGGAAACCAGATCTGAAATTGAACACGGGCTTATGAGCTGGTTTTGCAGAGAATCCCACTTCCGCGTCCATACGCGAGGTGTTGAAGTCATGAAGAAGCGACAGTTTTTGGCGTATGCAGATGCACTGTCATCGCATCGATACTTTCCTCAATCCTCTGCAGCAGGATCGTTCCTTGTTCATGCTCTTGGTAGAGAGACTTAGCGGCATCCTCATAGGAAGCGTACACGCCGAGAACATCATGACCCTTTATTGCAACATAGTTCCCAGCCCCGTGCTTTGCAGCGAGATCAGGCATAATCTCAATGAAATATCGGTATTCTTTTTCCAGCGGTTTCATTTTCCGCCCCACATGAGTTGCATTAACCTATAGCAATTATAGCACGAAGCAGCTGCTCATCAGCCGCGCCCATCACGCGCAGTCATTTTCGCTCACCCCGCCCGTTCCAAATTCAGCGCCAGCAGCCTCCGCAAAATCTCTTCCTCATCATCCAGCGCGCCATACCCCCACCCATAAGCATCGCAGACCGCCTCGTCCAGCGCCCGGTGCAATGCATCCAAACGCGGCGCGAACTCGCGAGCCGCTTCTTTGGTCTTGATGCTGTCGCGGCCGCGCCAGACTTGCAGCGCGTTATACAGATTCGTCAGCGTGCGGTCTTTGAGTTCCTTCTCACTGAGGGCGGGCGGATTCAGCCATGCCTGGCGCTCTTCGTGCAGTTGCCTGGCGGCGGCGCTGATGGCGGCATGGGCGGGGCAGGACTGGTCTTCGGCGCCGGGCGGCCAGGGGAAGGGGAAGGTCTCGAAGGTGGTGGTGGGCGTGTAGCGGGGGCGGTCTTCGAGTGATGTGCCCATGCGCAGGGACCAGGTTTCGTGCAGCTTGGAGTGGAGGACGCCGAAGAAGTAGTCGTCGTCTCTTGGAAATACATAAAGACTATTGCTAGGCAATACGGACAAAGGTAGCCAAACAAAGAGCCGATGTTTGGCGGTATTAACAGTGGCAATAAATCGTGTGTTCTTGCGTATCGCCTTTCGCATTTCAGCGCCGGGCTCGCGGTGAATCCACCAGAGTTCACGCAGTCTATCGATCCGATTGTTAGCTCTCGCTGGTTTGACATTATTCTCGACGAATTGAAATGGCGATTCGTAGCGTTGCGCTTCTTCAATCGTCGGGTTTACTCCAAAATCAATAATCCAAACGTCTCGTGGCCGTCGAGTAATGTCTATTCCATTGACGCTCAAATACAGGACATCTTTGTTTGAAAGTCCGCTGTGGTTTGTTGCGTTTATCATTTCTCTAGCAAGCTCGCCGGGAATATCAAAAGGACCGCCCTTCTTGTCCGGCCACATGCAAAAGCCGCTATTCGACGGCAATCGTTTCGCCTGTGTAATATCTACACTCGCGGTTAAGTCAGGATTGACATTTTGAACCGGTAATCCGTCCAATACTTTGTTTTCTTGCAATGACTTGTCAAAACCAACCATTGAAACGCGGACAGCTGCACCTTCAAGAACCCACGGCCGATTTGACCAAGCCATGAAAATGTCGCCGGTTTCTTTGATTCGCTTCAATACTTCACGATTGGCGCCTCCGCGAATTGAATTGGTCGCCAAGAGTCCGGCGCGTTTGGCATTTCCATTCTCGATTTGTTCGCGCGCTTTCTCGAACCAGTAGCAGACCAAATCGGCGAATCCAGGTAGCCGACCTTCATAGAATTCTATGAGCCGTTCGTAGTAATCGTCGCCAAGTTCGCCGCGCATTTTGCTGCCGCCCAAGAAAGGCGGGTTGCCGACGATGACATCGACGGGGGGCCAGTTGACGGTATCGGATTGCGGGTTGTGGGCGACACAAGTGTCGCCCCTACGGGTTTCGACGGGCGGCGGCAGGATGGCGTCTTTGCAGACGATATTGTCTTCCAGTTCTTCCAGGATGGGCTCGCCGAATTCGCGCCCGTAGCCGTTGTTGATGCGCCACTGGATATAGCCGATCCAGACGACGATGCTGGCGAGGGCTTGGGCGATGGGGTCTTTTTCGATGCCGTACATCTGGCGCGGGTGGACTTCGCGCGAAGCCATTTGCAAGCCCGCCCAGAGCGGATGCTGGATGACTTCTTTCTCCAGGTCCATCAGCATTTGCAGGGAGACGTAGAGGAAATTGCCGCTGCCGCAGGCGGGGTCGAGCACGGTTGTGCTGCGGATGCGCTTGAGGATGCCTTCGCGCAGCTCCAGCAGTTGGCGGCGGGCGTTGTTTCGGGCGCGGCCGCTGCGGGCTTGGTCCAGCCGTTCGCGGATGGGCTCGGCTTTCAGCTTCACGGTATCCCACTCGTATCGCAGCGGCTGCATCAGCACCGGTTCGATGATGAGCAGGATGTCATCGCGCGAGGTGTAATGCGAGCCGAGCTGGCTGCGCTTTTTGGGATCGAGGCTGCGTTCAAAGAGGGTGCCGAAGATGGATGGCTCGATGGATTCCCAATTGAGCGCCGCGGCGTCCGCCAGGGCGTCGATGGCTTCCAGCGACAGGTCTTCGACGGTGACGACATTAAAGAGCGTGCCGTTGAAATAGGGGATTTCGCGAAAGAGGAAGTCGCCGCCGCTGTTCATGGCGACGAAGAGGTTTTGCACATAGCGCTTGAAGGTATCGGGCTTGCGGCGCGATTGCTTGATGATGAAGGTGAAAATGCCATCGGGGCTGTCGGCGGCGCTGGGCAGCAAGCCGATATCTTCGGCGAAGAGACAGAAGACCAGCTTGGTGAGGAAGAAGGCGATGCGCTGCGGCTCGGTCGCCCATTCGCGCATATTCTCGGCGATGAGCTGGAACGCCTGCGCCGCTTCCTGGGTGACCTGCTCGGTATTGCGCCCGGGATGCAGACGCATGGGATCGCGGAACATCGCGTCCAGCCAGGCTCTGGCATTGGCATCGCTGGCGATTTGGCGGTGCTGGAAGGCGTAGACGCGCTTCTGGGTATTGGGGAAGTTGGTGTGGATTTCCCAATGGTTGATATCGGTGACGACCAGCAGCGGCGGGTTGTTCAGGTATTCGCGGTATTGCAGCAGCTGTTGATAGGCGGCGTTGAGATCGGGGTATTTGTCCGCGCCTTTGTATTCGATGGCGAAGTGATTTTCGTAGTAGACATCGGCGCGCCCGTGACCGCTGGCTTTTTGCAGCGGCTGCTCGAAGACGAAGGTTTCGCCCGCTTCGGTTTTGCCATCGCCGCCGGGCATCTCGATTCCGAGCAAGCGGCAGACATCAAGAAAATGCGCTTGCCCGCTCTGCAGTTCGCCGAGGGCGGTGTTTGCCCATTTGTTGACGAATTCAATTGGCTGCATCAGAAGTCCTATGATCCCTCCGCATTCTACCATTGTCGCTTTCACTTACGCAGTGGTCGCTGTAGGGGCGCCTCTGTGAGTCGCCCTCCCGCCAATCCATGCAATCTGTAGGGGCGACCTACTAGGTCGCCCGCTGTCCCGCGCTCAATTTCGGGCGACATAATATGTCGCCCCTACAACTTTCGCCCGTTCGCAAATACATCCCCGCCCGCGCAATCGGCAAATCTGAACGATGCTATACTGCCACTTATGAACAATCAGAGCGAGATTGCGGGCTGGATTGAGCGCGTCAAAGCACGCGGGGGGGCGCCCTTTTTGCTGACCCTGCTGGATGCCTTTGAGCCGCTGGCGCCGGCGCTGGCGCAGGGATTGCTGGTGGCGCAGCCGCTGGCGTATCTGTGGCGCGGCGGCGATGCCCTGGGCGAGCTGGCTGAGATGCTGGAAGCGCCGGCGGGCTTAAGCGAATTGCGGACGCTGCTGGCGGATGACGGCGCGGAGTGAGCGGATTGGACGACACCACGGTTCAGGTTTACAGCGTCCTCTTTATCGCCATCACCGTGGTGCTGGTGGTTACGGCGCGCTACTTTCAGGCGCGGCGCGGGCGGCGGATGCAGCGGCAGTTGGCTGGCATGGATCAGATTCCGCAGTGGCTTATGCAGAGCATTGAAACAGGCAAGCCGCTTCATCTGGCTTTTGGCGGCGCGGGCGTCGGTGGAGACAATACACCGGCGGCGCTGGCGGCAGCCGAGTTCTTTCATCATGTTATTCAAAACGCCGATGCCAGCGATATGCCGCCGCTGGTGACGATGTCGGCGCCGGCGACTTTGCCGCTGGGGCAAGGTGCTTTGCGGCGCGCCTGGCGCAAGGGCAATACGCTGTCGCGCGCGCAATGGACTCCGCCGGACCTGGCTTATGCGGGCGCGGTGTCCGCTTCAGTGGCGGATGATGAGCCGGCGGCGCATATCATGGCGGGGAGCTTCGGCGCGGAATTGGCGCTGATGCTGGATAGCGCGGACCGGCGCGGGCAGCCGAGCCTGGCGGTCAGCGATCGGCTGGATGGGGGGGCGGTGGCTTATGCGCTGGCGGATCACGCGCTCATCGGCGAGGAGCTTTTCGCGGCGCCGAGCGCGATTTCGACAGATGAGGGCGGGCGCGCGGATGCGGCGGCGCTCGATGTCTGGCGCGGGCTGATCATCCTGGGCGCGGCGGTTTTGCTGCTGCTGGAGTTCAGCAAGCAACTGCCGCTGCTCAGCTGGCAGCTGGCGCTTGGCGCGGCGGCGGTCTTGATTGCGCTGGGCCTCATCTTCAGCCGGAGGCGCTAAGGCATGGGGCGCGGGGGCTTGTCGGTGTTCGTCGCCTTTATCGTCGGCGCCATTGCCATTGTCAGCTTGCTCCTGGGCGATAATCCGGCGCTCTTCGGCGCTGGGGCGGGCAGCGAGGAGTTGGCGCGGCGCTTGACTTTGCCCGGCGATGTGCTGCTGCGGCTGGTCGTTATCGTCATCGCGCTGAGCGTCGTCATTGGCATCGTCAATTTGCTCTATGTACACATCGGCCGGCTGGCGCGCGGGAAGTTCTACAGCGCTGTTCTGCTGGCGAGTTTCGCGGTTACGATCGCCTGGACGGTTTTGAACAAGGGCGATGCGTCCCTTTTGGAAGCGGTGCAGGTCCCGATTGAATCGGCATTGGCGGCGCTGCTGTTTCCGTCGCTGGCGCTGGGTGGCGCGCGGGTGATGCAAAAGCGCGCCGATGTTTGGGGTTTGCTCTTTGTGGCGGTTGTGCTGATTGTGCTGCTCGGAAGCCTGCCACTGGCGGAGTTGGCGCCGGTCCAAGCCTTCAGCGACTGGCTGATGGCGGTGCCGGTCAACGCTGGCGCGCGCGCGATCTTGCTAGGCATTGCGCTGGGCGCGGCGGTCGCCGGCGTGCGGGCGCTGCTGGGGCAGGATCGCGCTTATCGCGGCTAGCGACAATGGATGATGGATGAGCGAAGAATTCAACTGGCTGGAATACGCTGAGCCGGAAGAGAGCGCTCCCGCGCCGAGCCCGCGCCGTGGCTTAAGCCGATTTCTGCCGCGCTTGCCCCGTCGCCCTCGCATCTTCCGCACCCTTCGATTGTCTTTTCGGCCGCGTCTGCCGGGGTTGCTGCGCCTGCCCAGGCTGCCTCGCTTGCGGCGGGGCGCTCAGCCAGCGCCAAAGCAGTCATCGGCGGCTGATCTGCTGGGCACACAGGACGAGCGCCCGCTGGAAGAGCTGGATGATCGCCTGCAAATGCTGCGCGAGCGTTCGGCTGCGAGTTTGCGGAGCGAGGCGGAATCGCGGCAGGCGCTCTATGATGTTGACGAGGTCTTGACCGCGCCCGAGATCTTAGACAAGCCGGGCGGCGTTATCAGCGCGGCGGCGCTTTCCAAGGCGCAGCAGCAGCAAGTTGAACTGCTGAAGGACATCGTTGGCGGCGGCGCGGCGCAAGCGAATGAGGTGAGCGGAGGCCGTATTCGGCTGGGCGCGCCCGCCTTTTCACTGAGCGCGATCCCGCGGATTGTCGGCACGGCGGTATTGCTGCTGCTGGTGTCTTTGCCCTTTGCGTCGTCCGATTTCAGCGAGGGCGGGCTGCCGCCAGCTGAGTTTCAGGAGGATAGACATGGCGCCACGACGCTATACAACCTGCTGGATAATCTGACGACGGATGATTATGTATTGGTCGCCTTTGAATACGGTCCCGCGGCGGCGGGAGAACTGGATAGCATCGCTGAGCTGTTTTTGCGGCATATCGTTGCGCAGGGCGCCAAGCCGCTGATCGTCAGCAGCAATGCAATCGCCATCGCGCGCGCGCGGAATATCATCGGCGGCATCAATCGCTCGGTCGCGTTCAGCGGCAATGAATTGGTTCATCTGCGGGATTACGCCATTCTGCGTTACCTGCCCGGCGGATCATTGGGGTTGCGCGAGTTGAGCGAGAACTTCGCTGATGTCGCGCGCGTGTCCTACAAGGGCGAGTTGACCGGCTTGGAATTCGAGTCGCTGGACGATATGACCCACATCGTGCTGATTGCTGAACGCGCAGAAGACATGCGCCATTGGGCAGAGCAGGTTGTGACGCAGGTCGAGAGGACGCGGCTGCTGGCAGCCAGCGCTTATGCGGCTTCGCCTTTGGCGCAGATCTATGCCAACAGCATGGATGAGATCGTGGGCTTGCTGGTTGGCTATCGCGATGCTTACACCTACGGGCAGAAGCTGGATGATGATTTTGGCGCGCTGCTGCCAGCGTCTGACGCGCCGGTGAATGAGCCGGTATCTCCCAATAGGGCGTTGGGCGGGGCGGAGTCTCAGGCGGAAGGCGCAGGAGCGATGGTTGAGCCGTCGCCGCCAACCGAGCCGCCGCCACCCACCGTTGCGCCATTGCCCACGACGACGCCGCGACCGACGAACACAGCCTCGCCGACAGCGACTGCGTTGCCGACCGCGACCGCCACAGAGGAGAGCATCCGGGTGGTGGAAGTGATATCCCCGGAGCAAGTGCGGATTCGGCGCGGGCCAACAAGAGCGGATGACATTCTGCGATTGGCGTTGGCGGGCGATCTCTTCGCGGTAATCGGCACAAATGGCGATGGCAGTTGGTACAACATTGCGCTGTCGGATGGTCTGGAAGGGTGGATCGCCGCGTTTCTGGTGGAAGAGAAAACACTGACGGTGGCGGAATTCCTCGCTGGCGGCGGGGAGGCATCAGCGCGTAATCCGGGCGAGCGCGTCTACTTGCGGCGCGAGATCATCGCGAGCCTGGGCAAGAATCGGCCGCGCTACTATCAAGCCAGAGGACCGATAGGCGGCGATATTCCAGAATATGTGCTGTTGCGCGATCGTTCGGCGGAAGTCCCGCGCTTGGAAGCGATGACGCTCGGGACGCTGGGCGCTGTCGTGATAATCGCCGGCGGAAATGTTTTGTATGCCCTTGGCGCGCTGCGCCGGCGCCGGCGCGAAGCAGATATCGAGTGATGCGGCTGGGATGATGGCAGAGCATACGATTGCGCTGGTCAGTTTTATTTTGACGCTCATGGTATTTAGCTATGTCTTGGGCGATTTGCCCTTGATTGGGGTCTTGTATCGCGTCGCGGTCTATATCTTCGTCGGCATGGCGGCTGCCTTCACCCTGGTCGTCAGTTACGAAGGCCTGATTTTGCCTTATTTGCAGGATATTCAGAACACGGAGACGAGCTGGACGGCGCTGGGCAATTCGGCGGACATTTACATTTTCTTCACGGCGCTGCTATTTGGATTGCTCTTGCTGCTCAAGCCGGTTCGCTCTCTGGCTTGGCTGACCAACAGCGTTTATGCGGTGGTGATCGTGGTCGGCGCCGCGGTGGCGGTGGTCGGCGCGCTGAGCGGCACGCTGTTTCCGCTGCTCCACCATACGGTGAGCATCCCGGCGAACCTCGTCGCAGACTTCGGCGCGCTGTTGGATGCGCTGATTATCTTCGTCGGCGTCATGACCGCGCTGTTTTACTTTCATTATCAGGTTCGGGCAACCGGCGCAGCTGGCGGCGGGCAGAGCCGGCTGGCGCGCGGTTTCCGCCACGCAGGCAAGGTATTCATCGTTACGGCATTGGGCGCGATTTACGCCTCGACACTGCTAACCAGCCTGACGATTCTCAGCGAGCGCATCAGCTTTCTATTCCAGTTTGGCGTCGCATGAGCGAGCGGCGCGTCAATTCAATCCTGGCTGCGGACTTCGGCAGCGTCCATACACGCGCCTTGCTGTTTGATCGCGTCGATGGCGCTTATCGAATGGTCGGGAAAGGCGCGGGAAGGACGTCCTTGGGCGCGCCCCGGGACGATGCGCAGGCGGGCTTGGATTCGATACTCGAGGAGATGAGCGAGTTAACTGGGCGGCGGCTGGTCGACGAAGCCGGGCGCGTCATCACTCCGGAGCAAGGGGATGGGATCGGCGTTGACTATTTCCTCACGACTACGAGCGCGGGTCAGGCGATGCGAGCGGTGTTGGTTGGTCTGTATCCGCAGCTTAGCATTGCGGCGGCGCGCCGCGCCATCGCGCCATTCTATATCGATGTTGTCGCCGAGGTTCATCTTGAGGATGGCTTGGGCGCCCGGGGCCGGCTGAACAGAATCGTGCACAGCCGGCCGCAGCTGATTGTCGTCACAGGCGGCGCCGATGGCGGAGCGGGCACGGTATTGCTTGAGATGCTCACCTTGGTGCGAGAGGCGCTGTCCTTGATGCCGCAGGGCAGCAAAGCGGCGGTCTTTTACGCTGGCAACAGCAGCCTCGCCGCTTCCGTCCGCGAGATGCTGAGCCAGCGGGTCGAGGTCTTTATCGCGCCGAACATGCGGCAGGATGGCGTCGAAACGCTGGCGCCAGCCCAAGCCGTGCTGGCGAGCGCCTTCGACGGTCTCAGACGGCGCAGCAAAGGCTTTCAGCGGACGGCGGCGATGACCGATTCCGGCATTAAGCCGACAGCGCGCGGCGTCGAAACGATGACGGCTTTCATGGCGCGCGCGCTGGGCGGAGACGTGCTGACGATCGATATCGGCAGCGCGCGCTCAATGCTGTCGTTGGGGCGGAAGGGGACGGTGCATAGCGCGATTCGCAATGATATTGGCTTGGGTCATAGCGCCGGGTCCGCGCTGGAGTTGATCGGGGAAAACGAGATCGCGCGTTGGCTGCCCTTCCATCCGCGCAAGGGCGAGCTGGCGGAATACTGCCGGAACAAAGGACTGCGCCCGGCAAGCGCGCCGCTGGATATGCGCGAGCGCTATATCGAGTATGCGTTGCTGCGCGCCGGCATCCGCTTAGTTTCGGGCGACCTGGGTCAGCTGGATCCTTCGCGGCTGCGGCTGGTCATCGCTGCTGGCGCGACCTTGAGCGGGGCGGGGCCGGGGGCGCTCGATATGCTGCTGTTGGCGGATGCGCTGGAGCTCGAGGGCGCGGTTCAGGTGAAAGCCGATCCGCTGGGCGCGCTGCCGGCGCTGGGGACATTGGCTTCGGTTGAGCCTACCGCGGTCGTCCAGTTGGTGAACGGCAAGGTGTTGGAGGACTTGGGGACATTGGTCCGCGTGTCTGGGCGGGCAGAGGCGGGCGCGAGCGCCGTTCAGGTGAAGGCGACGCGCGATAAGGGCGACGTGATCGAGCGTGACGTCAGCGCTGGTGATGTTTGGCATTTGCCGATAGCGACGGCGCGGACGGTCGATTTAAGCATTCAGGCGCGGCGAGGCCTATCCATCGGCGGGAAGCGGCGCCTGCGCCTGACATTGTCGGGCGGCCGTGGCGGGTTGTTGGTTGACGCGCGGCTGGGTGCGCCGGCTAATGCGCGAACGATGACGGAGCGCGCGGTAAATATGCTGCGCTGGTACGCGGCGGCGGCGGGGCAGGAAAAGCCGGTGGCGATACCGGAGAGTTGGCTGGCTGATCCCGATCTTGCGTAGGCGCGGGCGACCCCAGGGTCGCCCCTAAAGCCTCTGAGAAATACAGATGGTATTAGGGGGAGCGCTTTGTGAAAGTTATTTCACCGCGCCCATGGTTAAGCCGTCGACGACGTTCTTGCGGATGAACATCGCGAGGAAGAAGATCGGCACCATGACAATCATACCGGCGGCTGCCATCTGTTCCCACATGACGCCGCGCATGGCGCTGGTTGTCATCAAGGCGACTTGCATGGTGCGCATCTCACGCCCGATGATCAAAGCGAAGAGGAATTCATTCCAGGACATGATAAAAGCGAAAACCGATGCCACCAGGATGCCGGGCCGAACGAGCGGCAGCGAAACGAAAAAGAGGACCTGAAAGTCATTGGCCCCGTCGACATAGGCGGCTTCTTCGATTTCCCCGGGCAAAGCGTCGACGAAGCCCTTGATCATCCAGATTGCGTAGGGCAGCACGATAGACATGTTAACGATGATCAGGCCCCAGCGCGTTCCCAGAAGCGGTTCGCCAAAGACCTGAACCGAACGAAACAGCGTGAAGAAGGGAATTGCGACTACGATTGCCGGAATGAACTGCGTGGTCAAGATCCAGATCAACATGGCGCGATTGCCAAAGAAGTTATAGCGGCTGAAGGCGTAGGCGGCGATGGTCGCCAGCGGTATGGCGATCAACACCGTCGCGCAAGAAACCAGCACGCTGTTTACCACGCTGGGTACCATGTTGCGCCCGACTTCTCCGCGTTCTCGTTCTGTACCCTGGTTCACTAGCACAGTGCCGTCCGAAAAGATGATTTCGTAGTTCTTCAGCGTCGGGGTAAAAATGATGTCCGTGGTATACGTTTTCTCCGCGGGCTTGAAGGAGGTCATCGCCAGCCAATAAATGGGCAGCATGATAAACACGATGATCAGCAGCAGCGCAAGCGTTTCCAGCAGCTGGCGAATGATGTCTGAAGTTGAACGCTTGCTGCCTGCCATGGCTACATTTACCGCCATCGATCGCCTTTTCTCGCGCTCAGTCGCGGTTCAACACTTTGGACACATACAGAACTGCGAATATCGTCAGGATCACAACCAGGATATACGAGAGCGCCGACGCATAGCCGATATCAAGGTTGCGCACGAACCCAACCTGGTGAATGTAGTAATTGATGGTTTGCGTTGCCCGCACCGGACCGCCTCCGGTCATCGTCACAACCTGATCGAACATCTTTAACGAGAAGATGGTCTTCAACATCGTCACGATCAAAATGACCGGGCGCAGCAGAGGCAGCGTGACTCTCCAGAAGATCTGCAGAGTATTGGCGCCGTCGATGCGCGCCGCTTCAAAGATCTGCTCGTCGATGGAGCCGAGCGCGCCGACGAACATCAAGGCGATCAGTGGCGCCCAGCCCCAGGTCTCGCTCATCGCCAGCATGAAGAGCGCCCAGAATTGATCAGCCAACCAGACCACGGTCTCGTTGATTGGCGTGATGTCGACAAGCGGAAGATTATTGAGCAACTCGATTATGAGGTTGATGGGTTTGATAATCAATTCGACGGCGAGCAAGTCGTAGATGCCGTATTGATCGTTTAGCATATAGCGCCAACTGTAGCCCTTAAGGGCGGGGCTGACGGCGAAGGGAAAAATGAGCAGCACTTTGGTCAGGCTTTGCAGCCGGCCGTTTTTCTGGACGACGACCGCGATGCACAGCCCGATGATCACCGACAAGGCGACGGAGAAGACGGTGAACCAGAAGGTGACGTTCAGGCTGTTGATGAAGCGTGAATCGCTGAACGCCAGGGTATAGTTGCGGAGCGAGAGCAAGCTCCAGTCGATCGATACGAGTGGATCGCCGGGTTGGCTGGCAAACTGCACGGCGAATTGGGGGACCTTGCGCAGGTCGTACTTGTGGAAGCTGTAATAGAGCGCCGCGAGCAAGGGATATACCGTGGTCGCAAACACGACCACCAAAGCGGGACCGACCAATACCCACGGAACCCAGCGTTTCTTGCGCATCTTGAAACCAGCCCCTATTCCCCAGCCCCTCCCTATTGACGCGTCGAGCAGGCACTGGCGGTCGGGGAGGGGTTTGGGGTGGGGGCGAGCGCCCCCGGCCTAGCCGTCGTAATAGCCCGCGGACATCATGACAAAGCGGACATCATCGGCGGCGATATCGAGCAGCGTCTGAATATCGGCGTTGGGATCAATGGCGATCTCGTTGATGGATTCCGCCAGAATCGGAACGATTTCGGTATATTGCGGAATCAGCGGGATGGTGCGCGCGGTTGACAGCACCTCCGAAGCGATGCCTTGCAAGCCGCCATGGGCTTCGTTGACTTCTTCATCAGCCAGAATCGAGAGCCTGACCGCCACGTTGGTATTCAAGCCCGATGTTTCATCGAGGACGATGCGGCGCTCGGTGAGCGGGTGGGTCAGCCACTTCAGATATTCAAGCGAAGCTTCGAGCGCGTCTGATTGCGCCAGGATGCCTACTGGCCACAAGTAGCCGTAGGATGCGATGTCCCCGCCAGCCCAACCCGGCGCGGGCGCGAAAGCGGCATTGTCCGAGACTTCCGGCAACTCGGCATCGAGCATGCGGGAAGCCATCCACCACCAGCCAACAAACATGGCGGCGCGCCCCTGAATCAGTTCTTGATTGGCTTCCTGCTCGTTCCAGGCGACCGACGCGGCGGGTGAAAAGCCATCACGCACATAACTTGCGTACTGTTCAGTAGCGGCCACGCCGACTTCATTGTTGAAGATCGGTTCCCAATTTTCATCGAAAATATCGGTACCCGCTCCCCAGAGATGGCTGTACCAGTTGAATAGATTCTGATCGACATTCAAACCGTAGTACATGGAGACGGGCGCAATATCCATGCCGCTGTCCGCGATGGCTTGAGAGACCTCAGAGAGTTCCTGCCAGGTCGTGGGCACATCGGCGCCGACAGCTTCCAGGACATCGGCGCGATAATGGAGCAGCAACGGATGACCGCGGAATGGCAAGCCGTAAATGGTATCGCTATTGCCGGTCGATGCGCTTTGATAAGCGGGACCGTAGTCGTCCCAATCAATGCCGGCGTCCATGACAAAGTCATTAAGCGGATGCAGATAGTCGTAGATGTTGGTGCCCCAGGCGTCAACATAGGCGACAATGTCGTATTCGGTGTTGGGGTTGGAAGCTTCCAGGTAAAGCTGTTCCTGGAACGAACCAAAGGGAACATCGCCAAAGCTGACGCTGATTCCGGTCATGGCGGTGAATTCCTCGGCGCCCTTGACCGCAGCGGAGGCAAACTGTGGCGCCGCGGCGCAGCAGATCAGGAAGTCAAGATGCGTGCCGTCATAGGGTTTGCTGGCATCCAAGCCGAAGGTGGCTGGATCCATGATGTCCTGGGCGCTGACGGCGGCGAAGGGCAGCGCCAGGAACAGGACGAGTGTCAATAAACATAGATTCTTGCGGGTCAAGTACATTGAGAGATCTCTCCTTACTAGAGAAACGAACTGAGTTGTTGAGCGCAATGCGTTGCTACAATGAAGTTTCGCGAGAGTGTAACACAGTTCAAATGATATTGAAAACTTGTTGCGGGCGACCCGATAGGGCAATCGCTTCAAATGGAATTGCGCTGATAAATAACAATTTTCCCTCACATTTCGTAATCTGTAGGGGCGTTTCGCTGAAACGCCCGCAAAATTTATGTCATATTCAACGGGCGTATCGGCGATACGCCCCTACATTTTCACAATTTTCGTGGCGAACG
>JAJEGA010000076.1 GCA_022820125.1 Anaerolineae bacterium
ACAATGTCCCCCTACATTTCGTAATCTGTAGGGGCGTTTCGCTGAAACGCCCGCAAAATTTATGTCATATTCAACGGGCGTATCGGCGATACGCCCCTACATTTTCACAATTTTCGTGGCGAACGGCGCATTATGATTTTGTTGCAATTGCCCCGGCTATCTCGCGCCATATTGTGTGTACCGCTTCCTCCGTTACTGTAGGTTGCGATGCCTGAGAGCGGGAAAGCGTCATCGACTTTTGCCATTATTGCCCGGGTCACTGCGCGAGCGCCGAGTTGCCATACGCGCGCTACAGAATCACGGCATTGACCGACCTGATCGCAATTCTCTCGCCTGGCCTCACTCCGTGATAGTCACTTTCGACAGCCCCCGCGGTTTGTCGACATCGTAGCCGCGGACGAGCGCCTGCTGCAGGGCGAAGAGCTGACCAGGCATCACCGCCAGGATGGGGCTGAGCCATTCCGGCGCCGACGGTATCGTCATGGCTTGTGTGCCATGACCGAGCAGGTCGCTATTATTGCTGATGACCAAGGTCTCGGCGCCCAATTCATTAAGCCGCTGGCACATATCCACCATCCCCGCGAAGTTCTTGCCGTGTGGCGACACCAGGATGACCGGATGCCCGCGGTCAATCGCGGCGATGGGCCCATGGCGGAAGTTGGCTTCGCTATAGCCTTCGCTGGCGATATAACTCAATTCCTTGACCTTGAGGCTGATCTCGCAGGCGGTGGCGTAATTGAAACCCCGACCCAAAGTGACCAGTCGATTTATGTAACGATATCGCTGCGCCCAGCCAGCAATATCTTCGCTGAGGCGCAGCGCTTGCGCCGCGAGCCGGGGCAGGCTGCTCAGATCTTTCAGCATCGCGTCGCCGCCCGCCAGCGCGCTTGTCAGCATGGCGATGACTGTCAGCTGCGCGGTATAGGTCTTGGTGGCAGCCACGCTTAGTTCCCGCTCGGCGAGCAGGGGCAGATGATATTTTGCGATCTGCGCCAGTGGCGAGTCGTCAAAATTCGTGATCGCCAGGGTGAGGGCGCCTCGCTGCTTCGCATCGCTCAAAACCGCCCGCACATCCTCCGCCTGCCCTGACTGCGAGATGCCGATAACCAGCGCCTTGGACAGGTCTGGAGGCGTCCCGTATACCGTGTGCAGCGATGGGGTGGCCAGCATCACCGGTGTGCGCAGCATTCCGCCGAACATATATTGGGCATAATGAGCGGCGTTATCCGAAGTGCCGCGCGCGGCAATGCAAACAAATACCGGGTTGAAGTCGCGGATCGCGGCGGCGACCGTTCCAGTCAAGGCTTCGCCATTGCTTAGCAGCCGTTCAATGACGGTCGGCTGTTCCTTGATTTCCTGTTCCAGGATGGGTCTCACGGGCGCGCCTCCGGCAGTTCACTCGTCCAAGCGCCGATAATTTATGCCCAGCGCGTCCAGGCGGGGCAGATGCGCTTTCAGCCGCGCGGTCAAGTCGTCGCAGCTGCGTTCACCCGGATGATTCCACAGGATGTCGCTGATGGCGATGGCGCGCGGGAAAGCCATGTATTCCAAATGCTCCGCCTTGGGGATGTATTCCGTCCAGATATTGCCTTGCCCGCCCAGGATGTGATGCTTCTTGTCGGGGGAGATCGCTTCCGGGATGACGGCAAATTGCCAGACCTGCGGCAAGGTCAGCGTGCTTGAGATTGCCGCTGGCTCACGCGTCCAGTCTTCGTGCTGGTAATAATCCAGATAGCAATACGTATTTGGCGTCATGATGACATCATGCCCGGCGTTGGCGGCGGCGATGCCGCCATCACTGCCGCGCCAACTCATGACCGTCGCGTTTGGCGCCAAGCCGCCTTCCAGGATTTCGTCCCAGCCGACCAGCCTGCGTCCGCGTTGGTTCAGCCAGCTTTCAATCCGCCGGATGAACCAGCTCTGCAATTCATCTTCATCCGCCAGCCCCTCGGCTTTGATGCGCGCCTGGCATTTCGGGCAGTTGCGCCAGCGTTCCTTGGGCGCCTCGTCTCCGCCTATGTGGATGTACTCGGAGGGAAAGATCGCCAGCGTTTCTTCCAGCACGTCGCCCAAGAATGTGAAGACCTCATCATTGCCAGCGCAATAGATATTGCTGTCGATGCCCCAGGTCCTGCGCACTTGATAGCCTTCACCCAGACAGCCGAGCCGTGGATAAGCGGTGAGCGCAGCCAGGCTGTGCCCGGGCAGCTCAATCTCGGGCATGACGGTGATGCCGCGTTTGGCGGCGTAAGCGACGATGTCGCGCGCCTCGTCTTGCGTGTAGAAGCCGCCGTAAGGTTTTCCATCCCCCTGTTTTGGATCGGCTGGAATAGGTGTTTCCGCCCGCTGAGAGCCGATCTCGGTCAAGCGCGGATACTTCTTGATTTCGAGCCGCCAGCCCTGATCGTCTGTGAGATGCAAATGCAGCCGGTTGAGTTTATAGAAAGCCATCGCGTCGATGAAGGATTTGATAAAATCGACGGGGAACATGTGCCGGGCGACATCAAGAAGCAAGCCGCGCCAGCCGAATGCCGGCGCGTCCTTGATGCGCAGGCAGGGTATCGACCAGGCGACATCGGCTTGTGGCTCATCAACCAGGATCTGCGGGGGCAAGAGCTGCCGCAGCGTCTGCATCGCATGCAGAAAGCCACAGGATCCGCCGGCGCGCAGCATAACCCGCGCGGGCGCAACATCAAGCGCGTAAGCCTCGGCCGCCTGATGCTCTGCCGATGGAACCAGCAAGATCGCGTTCGTCGCATCGGCGAGAATGTCATCGTCCAGCGCATGGACGGGCAGGCTGAAGCCGGTGGCTGGGCGCAGATAATCCGCGAGCCATTCGCCAAGGGCGGCGTCAGCGGCGAAGACGCGTGTGCGCGCATTGATTGTGAAGGCGCCGGGCTCGCGCTCCAGTTGCTGCGGTTGCGGGAAGAGCGTTATCGCGGACATATAACATTCATCCAGTCTTGGGCTCGAGCCCTCAATCGTCCTCAAGCGAGATTACGGCGCTGAGGTTCTGCGGTTTGTCGGGATCGCAGCCGTTGAAGATCGCGCGATGATAAGCGAGCAACTGCAGAACTGGCAAGTATAAGACCGGCGCGCGCCAGGCGGGCAGGTCCGCCGGCAGCATGACGTTCTGATGATTCTCGATGCGAGTTTGTCCGATTGCCAATACTCTGGCGCCCATCGCCGCCATTTCGTCCAGCACGCGGATTTCCTGCTTGGCGCCTTCGGGCGAAATCAAGCCGATGACCAAGCTGTCTGCGCCCACCATCGACATCGGTCCGTGGCGGAACTCGAGCGTGTGATAGGCTTCACTGGTGGCGAGCGACATTTCTTTCATCTTGAGCATCGCTTCACAGGCGATGCCATAAAGCGCATCGGACCCCAGAAAGAAGAATTTCCTGATGGCGGCGTTTTCTCCCAGCGACTGCGCTAGGTCGCCGTAGCGCTCTAGCAGGTGGCGGCAGTAGTCCGGGAGCGCGCGGCCATCAGCCTGGTTGGCGCCGGCTAAATGGGCGGCCAGTTGCTGCAGGACGACCGCCATGCTGCTGAAGGAACGCGTTTGGGCCACGCTTTTCTCCTGCGCGGCATCAATGGCGATGGCGAGATCGGCGGCTTTAGCCAGCGGGCTGCGGCTGTCGCAGGTGACGGTGAGCGCCGGGCCGCCAACTTTCGCTTTGAAGCGCTGCTGCGCGCGCGCGGTTTCGCTGGTGAAGCCCGAGCGCGATACGCTCAGCAGCAAGTAGCGAGCGCCCGGAATGCAGATGGAGTTCAAATGCAGCAGCAGCTCGGAGGCGGGGCAGGCGAGCGCATGACGCCCGGCCTGGCGCAGGAGGCGGGCGGCGGTCAGCGCCAGATAATAGGTTGAGCCGCAGCCGGTCACGATAATTTGGTCGAATGCGCGGGACTCCAGCATGGATTGCAGTGGGCGCCTGTGAGGATCAAAGGCGGCAAGCGCGTCAACCCACACATCGGGCTGGCTCATGATTTCCGCTCGCGTGAATTGCCCGCTTGTCATAGCCCTTTTATGCTTTCGATTGCGCCGGGGATGTTGATATAATCATTCGCGATTGCCTCGCGCAGAAGGTCTGTTGAAATATAGCGATCATATTTCTGCGGAAAACTCACAGCGCTGATCCGCTCGGACAAGTCCATTGCTGTCGGCGCGTCTCGGCAAATCGCCGCCAGTTCTTGCTTGAGCGCCGCCACAGTTTGCGCTTTGCGCTCCAGTTCATAATAATACGGCGCGCAGCTCCGCTTTGTCTTAAAGCCCGCATGCTCGAGCAGGGCGAGTTGCGCCTCGAATTCCCGTGAGCCGCACCAAGGGAATATGAGAAAGCGATTTGGCGCCAGTGGCAGGATGGATGAGTCGCGCAAGCCGCTGGATAACGCAGCCTGGCGAGCGCTTTGCAGGCGTTTCCTGGCGCTGTCTTGCAAGTAGGCATAACTTTCCTGAGACAAAAGCGCCTCGCGGATTTTCTGCAATATGCGCGTGTGGATTGCTATGTGATTCACGCCGGTCCAGAAAATTGCCGATTGGCCGCTCACTCTTTGCACTTCTATGACTTTCTGTTCTTCATAAATCCTGAGAACCCGCCAGATATAACCCGCCAAGCGTATCGTGTCTTCCAGATTCGGCGGGCCGGAAATTGTGCCGATTTCGCGTGATTTATCCCGCACCCGATATTCGGTATTATCTTCAAAGACAGCATAAAAGCGATAATTGTTGACAATTCTCTCGGCTTCCAGGCCAATGATCAAGTCGCCGCTTTCCGTCTGTTCGAGATGGTCAATTTCCAGCAGGTGACGCAGCAGCGCGCGAAAATGATCCTGAGTAATCGCTTTGAAAGGCGACAGCGTGAGCACGCGCTGGGCGAGTTGAGGCGGGGATAATTCACCTTGCGACTTGATGATGCTCATCGTCTGGTGATAGAGCAGGCTCAAAGGCATCTTCGGCGCTTCAGGCGGTTCAATCCACTTTTCTTCGGCATATAGCTGAATGATGGCGATGGTTTGCAGCAGGTTCCAAGGCAGTTCTTCGCCCAAGTGTCGCTTGTTTCCGGCTTGCTCTGTCGAATAAAAGAATATCCGAGAGGGACCGCCGCGCCGGCCGGAGCGCCCCAGCCGCTGCAAAAAACTGGATACAGAATGCGTCGAATTGACCTGGATGACCTGATCCAACAAGCCCAGATCAATGCCCAGTTCCAGCGTTATGGTTGCAGCGGCGCAGGCTGGTTGCCCCTTGTCTTTCATCGCGGCTTCGGCCGCTTCTCGCAATGGCGCCGAGATGCTGCCATGATGCACATGGTAGAAGCTGGGCTGCCGCTTTCGCTCGGATAGGCGCCGCATCTTGACGATGATTTCTTCGGTATCCGCGCGAGCGTTTGCGAAGATGAGCGTCTTCGGCACACGCTGCGTCATTTTGTGAAAATGTTCATAATATCCCTTTTCGTCAGTTGGCTTGAGTTTTGGTTGTATTTTCCTCTTCTTCTTCTTTCCCGCTTCATCCAGGATTTCATCTTGGTCAGCTTCACTTTTCGCTTTTTCACTGTCTGCCGGCAGCAGGAAATAGGCCAGCCCAATTTCCACCGCTGAAGTCCTATTGCTGCTGATCAACTGCACAGCCGCATTGGTATTTCCCCGCAAGAAATTCATCGCCAATTGCGGCTCGCCGATGGTTGCCGAAAGTCCGATTCTGCGAGAGGGAATCTGTTGGTAGCGCGCCAGCCGTTCCAACTGGCATATCACTTGCCGGCCCCGGTCTGAATTCATAAAGGCGTGAATCTCGTCAATGATGACATAGCGGGTGTCGTGGAAAAGCCGCTTGAGTTCACCTTGCCGGTTGATCAGCATGGCTTCCAGCGATTCTGGCGTGATCTGCAGAATGCCGCGCGCCCGCCGCAAAAAGCGCGTTTTCTTCGATTGCGCGACATCGCCATGCCAGCTTTGCACCGGAATATCGGTATCTTCCAGCAAGTCGGCGAGCCGCTCGAACTGGTCGTTGATGAGCGCCTTGAGGGGACCGATATACAGAACGCCAATCGAGGCTGGCGGATTACTGTGCAAGTCGGTGATGATGGGCAGCAGCGCCGCTTCGGTCTTGCCAGTGGCCGTGCCGCTGGAAATCAGGATGTGGTCTGCGCTATCGAGAACAGCACGAATCGCCTCCCCCTGAATATCGCGGAGGCGCTCCCATTGATTACGGTAGATGTATTCCTGAATGAAGGGCGCGAGCCGGTTGAATGGATTGGCGCGCATTAGATTTCGAAGCTGGCGTAGGGGGAATCTGCCATTTCGGGGTCGGCGGAGTCGCCGGTGGAGAAGTCGACCTCACCAAGAATGGATTCAAATGTCTCTCTGGGATGCTGATGCAAGAGGTTGAGTATGGTGACGAAGTCGCGCAGGACTTCGCGCGGGGTGAGCAGGCTATCGGCGCCTATGCGATTCTGCATTTCGGCTATGAAAGCCTGCAACTGTTTTTGATTGATGTGAGACTCGTATTTATGATGCCAAGCGTGCATCTCGAGAACACGACGTAACAGAGTGAATACCTCGTCATTGTCCAATGGGTCAAGTTGAATGAGCGGGCCGGACATATCCCGCAGCCTCTGCCGGGTGAAGCGGCTTGATTGCAGGCGGGTTTGCAGCGCCTCATAGCTGAATAGACCGCGGCGATTATCTTCGATCATCTGCGGCGTCGCGCCAAGCAGCACTCCTAAATACTCGGCGCCTCCCTGGAGCGTGTCGTTATAAATGTTCAGCAGTCGTTCGTAGTTGTTGTTGCGCGCGGTTCTGTTGGATATTCGCGACAGATAGACCGCTTCATCAACAAATATCACCAAGCCTCTGTAGCCGATATGACGGACGAAAAAAGCAAGCAGCTTAATGTAATCATACCAGGAGGAGTCATCAATTATCACACGAACACCCAGCGCCCGCCGCGCTTCGGTTTTGGTGCTGAATTCGCCACGCAGCCAGCGCAGGGCGGCGCTTTGCAAATGATCATCGCCGCTCTGATGCCCGCGCATATAAGCCTTGATGACCTCCGCAAAGTCAAAGCCGTGGACCATGCCTTGCATTTCGTCGACGGTGTCGCCAATTCTCGATTCAACAATTGCATCAAAACTGCCGGAAGAAGCCTCGATGCCGGCTTTTCTGATCTGAGATTGAATCTCGTCAATCCACTTTTCCAGCAGCCCAGCGAAAGCGTTGCCATTGGGACGGTTGCGGGTCGCCATATTGTTTAATAATTGGCGGTATAGCGCCAGCCCCTCGCCTTTGGAGCCGGTGAGGCGACGCTGCGGGCTAAGGTCGGCATCGGCGACAACAAATCTGTTAGCCATTGCCTCGTTGCGCAGCATTTGCAACATAAAGCTTTTGCCTGATCCATAGCGCCCGACAATTAAGCGGAAGGTGGCGCCGCCATCGGCGCTAATCTCATCAAAGTCATTTTTGATGGCTTTCAATTCATCTTCTCGCCCAACCACAATATGCTCTGTGCCAGTTCGCGGCACGACACCGGCTGCCAGCGACTGCAAAATCGATCGCGAAGCGCGTTTGATTAATCGTTTCGCCATATAAGCCCTCCGTCGTTTTAGGAATTGCTAAAATACTCGGGATGCTTGAGGATGTGTTCGATCTCATCTCGAAACTCTTCGTCAATGATCCACTGTTCGTTTTCCTCGATGATTAAGGGATGTTCAACCTTTTCATTGGCGCGGTCGTTGATTTTGTCAATTATGTTATTAACGAAGGTGACATGCTCATCCTGCTTGAAGATCGCTTCAAGCGCATCGTGATCGCATGCCCAGTTGTTTTCCGCCATTATCTTAATTAGTCGCGAAGTCTCGCTACCGTATTCGCCCATGATGGTAACAAGCTCATCCAGGTCGGTCAACAAATCATCAGGCGTGCCTGCCGGTCGCTGTAATAATTCGGCTGCTTTGTTGTCCCTATGCGCCGGGGCATTCCGCTTGATATCGGCAGCGACTGAGGAAGCCACTTCGCCACTAAGCAATTCTCCAAGCGTTATAGTCTTTTTTTCCGCCTCATGCTTGACTTCAATGGAGGGACTCGCGGGTTCTGGTTCAGGCGGGGCTTGAAGGTTTGATCGCTCTCGATACCATTGGCGCCCGGCAAGGGTTGCGCGCAGTTTATAGGTGTGGAATCTATGGCGCTCCAATTTGCCTTCCCGAACCAAGCGATTGATCTGCTCCTTGGGAAGGCCTTCGGCGATGTAATCGACATGCCTGCCTTGAGCTTTGGCGAAGACAGACATGACCTCAAGAGGGTTGGGTGTCCGCGCCGCTTCAATGCTGGCTTGCCGTTCAGGCTCGCGCGGCGGAATGCGCAGGCCGCCGGCGCCAGTTGCCGGCGTCCCGCTAGCGATCGGCGCGAATATCCCCGCCGCAGCAAAGTCGCTGTCCGACGTTATTTCCGCGATGTTTTCTATGGGCTGTGTATCGTCCGGCGTTTCAGTTGGCAGGTCTATTTGCTCGGCGGAGGCGTCCTTTTGCGCTTCCACCCTGCTTTCCAGTTCGGCGATATAATCCTTTTGCGCTTGAATTTCGGCATTTAATTCGGCGTTACGCTCTTGTGCTTCCCGCAGGTTGGGCGCGAGCTCGGCAAGGCGGTCTCTTTGTTCTTCAAGCCTGCGCTCCAACTCGGCGATGATGGTTTCTTTCTGTCGCAGGCTTGAGGCAAGCTCGCCATTCTTATCGCTGCGCTTGGCAAGCTCGCTTTCCAACTCGCTGATTTGCCGCTTGAAATCAAGGATGTCGCTCTCGTTCGCGACCGTCGCCTCCTGGATATCATCTTCTGTCATCGACGGCACAGCCAATAATTGATCGGGCTTGCTTGAAAGGCGGCCATTCAGCCCTTTGAGGCAAGCGCGCGGCTCAACTTGGCTTAAGTCCAGGCAGTTGAACTGCTGCCGTGTGATGGCGAGGGCGACCAGGCTAAATCGGCCGGGCTGCCCGCTGCTTGGGTTTATCCCGTCGGCGTAGCCGTCAAAAACTATGCTGTCGATTTTCTTTGACCGGTCTGCCGTGAAGACTTCATGAATAGTACGCAGGCCAATCTGCGCCAGCACCGATGCGTAAAGCAGCCTGCGCCGCTTCCGCGCCATGGCAATCGCTGTTATTTCGTCGCGGATCTTGTCATACGTCCAAGACTTCACCGCCGGTATGACATCAATGGCGGGCAAAGCGATTTCAATGCGCAGTCTTTTTGCTTCTGCCGCATAGGTGATTTTCGCTGATTTCGGGAAGCTCGCCGGATAAGCGCTTTTTTCCAAGACCAGCGCAAAATACTCTTCTATCGCTTTTGGCTTTCCGGCAGCAAAATCCTGCTTGTACCGCTCGATTTTATGGTTATGTTCGTCTACCTCTTCCCGTTCCTGATCAATCTGAAATTGGTGATCGTTTAGGGCTTCGTAATAGTCATCGCGGTCATTTCGGTAGCTCGTCTCGGCTGATTCGTATTGCCGGTTGTAAGCCTTTTTCTTCCATGGCATGAGCAGCGCAAAACTGGAAGGCGGCTTTGGCAAATAGCTGCGCAACTCTGGTTTTGCCCTATTGAAAGCGGGAATGCGAGGCGTCTTTTGCAGGGCGTCCAGGTCAATGTAGGTATCTTGATCGAGAGCGTCCTTCAGGAGATTTTCTATTTTGTGTATCGCAGTTGCCAGATCGGCATTATTCACACCGGCTGCAGCCGTCTGCGCAATCACATGTTTGTTCTTCAGTTGCTGCTCATTTTGCGCGCTTGCCAGATACTCCAGCAGGCTCATTGATTGAGTTGCGCTCTTTCGCCGAAACAATGTATTCCCCTGAACATTCTTGTCTTAGCCGCTATGCATCCTCGCCGAAAATTGCGTTAAAATTCGCGGAGCATTCAGAGGCGAAGTTTGGGCAAGTATAATATGCCAATTCATATTGCGAGCAATAGAGTAGATTAGCGCATGCGCCGGACGCTCATCGAAAACAGCCGCGTTTGGCAGGAGGATGGGTTCGTCTGCGGGCGCGCGCTTGTCCTCAGAGACGGCGTGATAGAAGGCCTGCTGCCGGCAGCGGACATAGCGCCTCAGCCCGGCGACCTGCGGATAGATGGAAACGGCGCTTTTGCCCTGCCCGGTTTCATCGATCTGCACCTGCATGGCAGTATGGGCTTTGATGTGATGGATGGGACGGCGAGCGCATTAGAAGGCTTATGCGATGTTCTCGTTCGCGGCGGCGTGACCGGCTTCCTCGGAACAACCATGACAGACTCGGCTGCGCGAATCAAGGCGGCGCTGGCGGCGATGTCGAGCTTTGCTGATTCAACAGGGGGGCCGTTGCTCGGCGCGCATATCGAGGGTCCTTTCCTCAACGCCGACTATCGCGGCTCGCAAGCGGAAATGCACCTGCGCGAGCCGAGGCGCGACGAATACATGCCCTGGTTGGAGACCGGGCTAGTCAAGCTAATCACCATAGCGCCGGAGATTGCAGGCGGCGAGGGCTTGCTGCGAGACGCGCTGGCGCATGGCGCGGCCGTATCCATTGGGCACAGCGGCGCCGGTTATGACGCGGCGAGACGTTATTTCGGCGCGGGCGCGAGCCAGGTCACGCATACCTTTAATGGCATGGCGCCCATTCATCATCGGCAGCCCGGCATCTTCGTCGCCGCCCTGGAGTTCCCCGATGTGACCTTTCAAATCATTCCCGATGGCGTTCATGTTCATCCAGCTGTGGTGAGAATGCTGCTGCGGCTGGCCGGCGCGGAACGCGTAGCAGTGATCACTGATGCGATGCTGGCGGCCGGGCTGGGCGATGACGATTACATGCTCGGCGATGTCGCCGTCGAAGTTCGGAATGGTCAAGCGCGGACGTCCGCCGGCGGATTGGCTGGCAGCACGTTGACAATGGCGCAGGCGCTGCGAAACATGATGCGCTTCTGCGATTTGTCGCTGGCGGAGGCTCTGCCGATGCTGACCCGCGTTCCAGCGCGTTCAATAGGCTTGTATCCGCGGAAAGGCTCGCTGGCGATCGGCGCCGATGCTGATGTCGTCCTTTGGGACGAGCATCAGGGAACGCAAGCTACTTTCATCGGGGGCGAGCTTGTTTATCAGACCTGGGACAAATGCGCTGCGGCTACTGTGGACTGTTGAGCCGCCGCTGCAAATGTGGCGAACAGGACAGCGATGTCCGTCGGTTTCTGGCTCGCGGCGACCGCGTCTACAGCCCGAAGCGGATCTATAGCGCGCCCAGATGGGGGGCGCCGCCGCAAATCAAACGGCGCGAGCGGGCGACGCTGCAGCGCCACCGTCGCGAATGGCAGCGGCAGTTGGTCGCCGCTGCTGGCGAACGCTGCGCCAATTGCGGCGCCAACGAAAAGCTAGTGCTCGATCACGTGATTCCCATTGCCAAAGGCGGGAAGTCCGTTTTCGACAACCTGCAATTGCTCTGCGCGGAATGCAACCGCATCAAAGGCAAATTGATGATCGACTGCCGCGATTTCAAGCAGTGAGAATGCAGCAGGCGATTAAGGCATGGCGCGAATGCCGAGCCCAGTCTCAGCCGCACTCGCTCCAGTTTTTTTTAACCAAAGAGAACACAGAAGTAAGTCCAATAAAGTAATGCAACAAAATGAAGGAACGTCGTAGGGGCGACTCTTGAGTCGCCCACATGTACAATGGCGACATAGTGGGCGAGACAAGTCTCGCCCCTACAGATCTCGAATCAGATTA
>JAJEGA010000104.1 GCA_022820125.1 Anaerolineae bacterium
TAATCTGATTCGAGATCTGTAGGGGCGAGACTTGTCTCGCCCACTATGTCGCCATTGTACATGTGGGCGACTCAAGAGTCGCCCCTACGACGTTCCTTCATTTTGTTGCATTACTTTATTGGACTTACTTCTGTGTTCTCTGTGGTGGAAAAACCTGTGTCGTGTTCGCGAAGAGAATTAAATCCACGATAACCGCCACGCCCGGCAGCGTCAGATGAAGACGCTTGTTTTTGGCGCGCTGCTTTGCGCCATCGCGCTGGTTGCCTGCTCCGCGAAAGAAGCGGCGCTCCGCTCAGAGGAAGCCCGTCCTCCGACCGCTGCGATTCTTTACATGACGCCCACAGCCGCGCCCACTTTCGTGCCAACCGTCGCGCGTTACAGCCCGACAGCGACAAGCGTCGATCCCGCCGAAGCGGAACCGTCGTCGCTTGAGCCGGCCACCTGCGAACGCGTACTGACAGCGCAATACGCAGCCGCAAGCGACCATTGCCTGGCGGGCCCAGACGGCAACTTCTGCAGCGGCGGGCTGCCCCCAATTGTTGAACCCGATATCGGCGCCTTGGGCGCGCCCGGCGCCATCGTCGACGCAGCGCGCGTAGACAGCTTGCATAGCCCGCCCGTAGGCTTGGCGCGGGGCGGCGGCTTGGTCTGGCTGCGGCTGGAAGACAGCCTTCAGGTGCATGCAGTCTTCATCGGCGACCTGCAAATCCGAAATCGGGCACCCGCCAACAGCACGATTCCAAAGTGGCGCTCCTTGACCGTGGAGAGCGGCGACATGCCCTCTGACTGTGACCTTGCGCCCAAGCGCGGCGCCCTGATATTGCAAAGTGTCTACGGAGAAAGCGCCCAGTTGACCATCAATGGCGTCGCCGCCGAAATCAACGGGACGCTAATCGTCATTACGCAAGGGAGCGCCACCCGCTTCATTGCGATTGAAGGGCGGAGCCGCTTGACCGCATTCGGGCAATCCGTCGATCTCTACGTTGGTCAGCAGCTAAATCTGCGTTATGGCGACGGCGATTGGACAAGACCGGTGCAATTGCCGGGCAGCCCTGTCCTGCTGGATTACGACTTGATTGAGCATCTGCCGATAGCTTTGTTCGAGCGGCCCCTGCCGATTCCGCAGCCCGGATACGCGCGGACGCAAGGCGGCGTGAATATGCGGGCCGCTCCCAATATCGAGTCGCGCTTGCTGTTCCAAGTGCCGGCTGGCGAAACGATGAGCGTGCTCGGCGCCAGCGTGGATCGCCAGTGGCTGCATATTCGCTTGGGCAATGGCGAAACCGGCTGGATGAGCGCGGAACTGCTGGCGCGCAATCTGGGCCAGAATGGACCGGTCTACGATCTGACGCCGGCGCCGCCGCAGCGATTGGGCGCCTACGCCGACCTGGCAACGGTCAATGTGCCGGCGGGCGGCAATCTTCGGGAAGCGCCGGACACCGCCTTCCGCATCAGGCGCGGCCTCCCCTTCGGCGAAGAAGTCAATCTTCTCGCGCGCAGTCCATACAGCCCTTGGGTAAAAGTAGACGCAAATGGCGATATTGGCTGGATGGCGCTATTCACCCTCACGACCAAGGCGGTGATCAGCTCTTTACCTATAGACTACAATGTGCCTTTGCCACTGCGAGCCAACCCTACGCCGTCGGTCGCCTTTTTCAGCTACGGTGGCGGCCACGCCTACCCCGATCCCAGCGGCGGATATTAGCGGCGGCATAAAAGCTAGAAAAGGGGATTACATACCTATGCACATTTCCTCTTGACATATTACCTCTTTTCAGTGTACACTAAGCACATAAATAGGAAAGAGTTACGATGGCAAATAACGCCCCAGGCAAGCATTATCGCAAGGGTATCACACTCATAGAAGCCGTCCAAAAGTTCGGTGACGATGCTGCGGCAGAGGCTTGGTTTGTTGAGCGTCGCTGGCCCGACGGCATCCGGTGTGTACAATGTGACTCAATGCGTATCCACACGCGCAAGGCAAATCCAAAACGCAAAACATCAGTCTATCATTGTAACGACTGCAAGAAGGACTTCACAGTCAAGACTGGCACGATTATGCACGATTCGCGCTTGCCGCTGAGCAAGTGGGCGATGGCATTCTACCTGTTTAGCACGAACTTAAAGGGCGTGTCCAGCATGAAGCTTCACCGCGATCTGGGCATTACGCAGAAATCAGCTTGGCACTTGGCCCATCGCATTCGGGAGACATGGGAAGACGCGACTGAAAAGTTTGCCGGTGAAGTCGAAGTGGACGAAACTTATGTCGGCGGTAAAGAAGGCAACAAGCATGCCAAGGACAAGCTGCGCGCTGGTCGTGGCACAGTTGGCAAAACTGCCGTGGCGGGCATGAAAGAGCGCGACACGAATAAAGTCCGCGCGCAAGTCGTACAGGTGACAAACAAAGAAACCCTGCAAGGCTTCGTGGTGGATAACACGACAGAGGATACGATCATCTACACAGACGAAGCCAGAGCGTATAGCGGGCTGCCACGGCGCCATGCGCCAGTGAAGCACAGCGTGGGTGAATACGTCCGGCAGCAAGCGCACACGAACGGCATGGAGTCCTTCTGGTCCATGCTCAAGCGCGGTTTCACTGGGACCTACCACCAGATGAGCCCTAAGCATCTCCACCGGTACATTGATGAGTTTGAGGGCCGGCATAATGCCCGCCCATTAGATACCGAGGATCAGATGGCAGGCCTAGTACGTGGTGCCAATGGCAAACTGCTACGATACGAAGATCTGATTTCTGAGTGACCGTTTGACCTGCCGAAATACATCTCCCTTAACGATTGTGTCTTACGCTAAGTATCCATTTTCAAGCCTGCTGGGATGGGGTGTGAACGGTAGTTGGTAGATAGCTGCTTCCAGTCTGTATCGAGAGCATCTCGCCCGACATCACAACCTATTCTGTTCATCGTAGAGACTCGCATGGTAGAGAATATACTGAGTCGGTGAACCAGCTTGCCATAGTCGTCTCTGAAGCGTCCCATCCCTCTGAAGCTGAGGGGGTGTTCTATCGGACCACGCCGGCGTAATGCGCAGATCATCTCTAGCACATTCTCATCGTGGATTATCTCGTTGGGCCACATGAACTTCGATATCAGTTCGTACTCGATGATCACATAGTCTTTAGGCATCTTCACGCTAAACACGGTCACATTAGCGTATTTTTCGATGTCATTCTTCACAACAGCAAGCGGATCAATAACCCCTGTTGAGATCAAGAGACGCCCGGCACTGTACTCCGTGACAACAAAAACGATTGTTACCAAGACGACAAGGCCAAATGCCCACTCTTTCCACCACGATTCCGTTTTCTTCCGCTTCATCGGTTGTGTAGATTCGTCTGTACTCATATAGAATCTCCTTTCGTCCTAAGACACATCTATCCATGCATTGGCGATTCCCAAGTAGGTACAGCTTAGAAGATGGCGTGACCTAACATACCCGTAACCAACAACGCCAATAGAGCCAACACAGGCCCGGCTAAGGCAACACCAATAGCGAAACCGAACCCCCATCTCGCAGCTGTGCCGAAGCTAATGTCATGCTTGACCTCAACAACCGCGTGAATGTGCTCAGTCTTTGACATAATCAAACCTCCGTTAAATTCGTCCTTGAATCGAATTTCAACCTTGTGTATAAAATGCGCGCGAGAGGGTGGCGCGCTTCGAATAGGAAACACACCGCTCTCCGCATGTCAGTTCCCTGGGGCGGTGAGTGGCCAACTCGTATGCCACCCTGGGGAACCTTGCCCCGTACAATACCACCGCATTGCGACTCTTAGCAAATCTTCTAAGGTTTTCATTCTATTAGCGACGCAAAATCTGTCCTATGGGACAGCTTGGCAAGTCACTTGGTTGTGCGATCCGGAGACGGCGCAGGGAGCTTAAACTCTCTCAGGAAACGCTCAGCGAGAGGTCAACGGTGCATTGGACGTACATCAGTCAGATTGAGAATGGGCTGAACTCGCCAACGTTTCGTGTGCTAGAGCGGTTGGCAGCAGCGTTACAGATAGAGGTGTCTGAACTTGTGCGGATGGCGGAGCAGATCAAAAAAGCGGAGGCGGACGGGTAGTTTGTACCATTTTCTTGACAGATCTGCTAAGATTGATTATAGATATACTCGCGATGTTGTCAAAGTCCACTGGGAGTATGCCTCATGGAGATTGTAGAGAAGCAGTTAGAAACTCAATACATCCAAGCAAATGACGTACTATTTGCTATTGTAGCAGCCGCAGGCAGCAAGAAAATCGATCTTGTTCACCTGCAAAAGGTGGCCTTCTTGGTCTCAGAGAAATTCGGTCAAGAGTTGGCGGGATTATACACGTTTCGAAAATATCACTACGGCCCGTTTTGCCAAGCCATCTATGGCGACCTTAACATGCTCCAAGAGTATGGATTTATCCAAGGCGAAGAGGGAAAACAGAAGACGTATTTTGTTATGCATCAACTTAGACTCGAAGACTTCAACTTGCGCAACGACCTAATAGAATACATTAGGGAAACTGTAGCATGGGTGATAGAAATGTCATTTGATGAGCTTCTGGGAGCAATTTACTATTTGTTTCCTGAATATCATGAAAACAGCGCCTTTCGCTATTCGGAACAGGATGCTATGGTCGAGAGCTTTGAACGAGCGCTGCGTCAACATAAACAAGGAGAGACTTATGATGCTAGAGCACGGCTTAAAGAATTGAGCCGTGTCCATGCCTAGAGATATTCGATGGTCAAAGGAGTTTGACAAACAGTACGAAAAACTTCTGAAAAGGCACTCGCCACTCGAAGATAAGATCGGTAGTTTACTGGATCAATTGCAGGATGGAGAGAATCCCGGTTCCCCATACACAACTATAAAAGGGGCGGCTGTCAAGCGATGCGAAGTTAATATCAAGTCTCTGAAACTGCGGGTCGTCTACTATCATACGTCGAGTTTGGTTCTTTTACTTATGATCATAAAGCGGAAGGATTTCAACCAGAAGTCAATCAAGAGGGTTGAGAATATTCTAAAACGCGAAGGTTATATGTAGTATCATAGTCATGAATAAAATCCCCAAGACCAATCCTCCCGATCCTCTGGACGACTCCCCCAAGACCAAGCACCCCCGAGGCCGACCTGTCGAGAAGCCCTACCCTGATCGCATCAATGCTTCACCGGAAGAGATCGCGGAGATGGCGCTGCGTATGCCACCGAAAAAGACCGGTGAATGGCGATACCGCAAGAAGTAAGCCGGCAGCTAGTGTGCATAAGTATGTAATCCCCCTAGAAAAAGATGATGAGAAAGCAAACCGCGATGATGGCGCCGCCCAGCGCCACCGCGAGGATTTCGCCGGGCGTCATGGGCAGCGCGCTTGCGTAGGGACGTGGCGAGATGCCCAGACGCCGCAAGCGCCAAGCCAGCGCCACGCCGCCGATAAGCGCCAGAGCGGATATCAGCGCGCCAGCGTCGCGCGCCGGCGTCGACCCGAGGTAGACGCGCAGCGTATATTCGCCAGCGGGCAAGGACGCGCGAATCAAACCCAAGCCTGGGGAGGGGGCGATCGGCACTGCGCTGCCATCGACCGTCGCCGCCCAGCCGGGCCACCAGTAATTCAAGATAATCGCGTCAAATGGCGCCGGTGAAAGCACGCGCCAGGCATGGAATTCTGGCGCGTTCCGCAGCAGCGTCGCCTCGGCGCCGGGCGGCAGACTGTCGCGATCGAATTTGTCGATTGGGTAGCCGTCGACGTAATCTTCCAGCAGGCGCGTTTTATCCACATCTCTACTGGCTGTGCTTGGAAAGAAATCAAAGGTGGCGGACGTGCCAGGTTTGCTGGTGGTCATCAGCCGCAGCGTTGAAACATCAATATTCTGGCGATCCCAGCTCATCGTGCGTGAAATGGCAAAGCCAGCGACGATCACCGCAGCGACGGCCAGCGCGATCGCAAGCAGCCCAACGTTTCCCGGAAGCCGCCGCAGCCAAAGCCCGTTCAAGCTCGCCAGATAGCCGCAGCACAATACAATGGGACCGAAGAAACGTATCGGGAATTGTAAGTAACGAAACGGAACAAAAGAATGCCAAAGCGGATGCGACCAGGGCAGCATCAGCAAGACTAGCGCAAGAGAAAGCAAGAAGAAGAATAAAGCCGCGAGGAAGACGCCTGGATGACGGGTGCGATAGCCGCGGACGTACAGCGCCAGCGCGCCGCCAGCGCCAACAAGAGCGTAGGTCCATTGCGCGATGCCGATGTGAAGGGATTCCGTGAAGGTCGGTCGATCCCATGTATAGAATTGATCCGGTATCTTCAACAGATCGCCCAAGCTCGGCCAAAGCGAGATGCTCCAATTTTTGTTGAGAGCTTCATTCTTGACCGTATGCCCTTCCAGCAAAATGGGCAGCCAAAAGCTGGCGGCGGCCAATATGCCGAGCAGCAGCGCCAACGCCGCCCACAAATCGCCGCGGGCATCCAGCCGGCTGGCTTCACTGTTGACGCGCTGAATCAGCCCTTCCCATGCCAGCCAGGCGAAGGCGAGCCCAGTGAACAGGACCGCTTGCAGGTTATGCGTGTTTATGAGCGCGGCTTCGATCAAAATGACCAGCAGAAAATCGCGCCCGCTGGGGGCGTCTCGCAGGCTGTCCACGCGCCAAAGCAAGAGCGGAAAGAGCGCCTGGGCGAACAGCGCCGGGTAAGCGCCGCGCGCATCAACCTCGATGACCAGAAAATAGGGGCTGCTTACATAAATTAGCGCGCCAATTAGCGCGCCAAGCGCGCCGCTGCGCCGGCGACAGAATAAGTACATGCCAAGGCCCGCCATCATAAATGACAGCAGCAGCAGCCAGCGCGCCGCCTGAATCAGGCCGAGGTTGAATGCAAGCTGGATGGCGCTTGCGATGTGGTAAGTCAAGCTGGCATAGAAGTGGAATACTGGCGAGCCATAACCCCAGTAAGTGGCCTCCGCCCAAGACGGGAAGAACTCGCCCTCCAGCCAGCTGCTGCGCATTATCACGATTCGACGAAGATGATGTCCCTCATCTCCCGCTGGGCTCGACAACCCGTCACTCGTCCAAATCGGCTCGGCGACGACGAATGTCAAGATGATGATGAGCAGCAGCCCGGGGTCAGCAAACCGCTTAAGCGCGCAGCCCTTAAGTTTTAGGAATGACAAGGCAGTTTCTCCACCGGGCAAGTCGAGTTCGCCGAGGCATTCTCATTATGCTCCCGCGTCGAATTGCGCGCCATAGGCAGACCTCTCTGTCGCTGCTGCATAGAAAAGCCCATGCCTTGCGCCGGGGCAACCGCATCAAATGAAATTGCGCTGATAAATAACAATTTCCCCTCACATTTCGTAATCTGTAGGGGCGTGTCGCTGAAACGCCCGCAAAATTTATGTCATATTCAACGGGCGTATCGGCGATACGCCCCTACATTTTCATAATTTCGTGGCGAACGACGCATTATGATTTTGGTGCGATTGCCCTGTGCCTTGCGCCGTGTTCTCTTTCCTCTCCTTGAATTCGGTGGTAAATTTGAAGTCCCTGTACTATTGCGGCGCCCGGTAATCCAGCGAAAGACCTCGCCATGAGCGAGCGCGGAAGAGACGAAGCGACATACAAACGGCGCATTAACGCCTGGGCGATGTACGATTGGGCGAATTCCGCCTTCGCGACAACAATCCTGGCCAGCCTGCTGCCCATTTATTACAGCACAGTCGCGGGGAGCGCCCTGCCCAGCGAAGCGACAGCCACCGCCTACTGGTCGCTGACAATCAGTTTCTCGCTCTTCGTCCTCGCCATATTGTCGCCGATTCTGGGCGTGATTTCCGATGTCATGCGCAGCAAGAAACGTTTCCTGGCGCTCTTCATCGGCGGCGGCGTCTTGGGCGCGGGCTTGCTGATTTTCGTAAGCACGGGCGATTGGCTGCTGGCGTCGCTTTGCTTCGTGCTCGGGCGCATTGGATTCGGCGGCTCGATCATCTTCTATGACGCCCTGCTGCCCCATGTCGCCCGGGCGGAAGACCGGGACTGGGTCTCGACCCGTGGCTATGCCCTGGGTTATCTGGGCGGCGGCATCTTGCTGGCGATCAATGTGGCGATGTTTTTCTTCATCCCCGATAGCGTCTTCGAGAACGCCGGCATTCGCCTCTCCTTCTTGAGCGTCGCCATTTGGTGGCTGGTCTTCTCGCTGCCGATCCTGCGCCATGTGCCGGAGCCGCCATCGGTCACAGCAGCGCTGAAACGCGGCGAGACCGTGCTCGGCGTCAGCATCAGGCGGCTGCGGGAGACCTTCGGCAACATCAGACGGTATCGCGAACTATTCAAGTACCTGGTCGCATTTCTCATTTACAATGATGCCATCGGCACGATCATCGCCGTGGCGGCAATCTATGGCGCCGAGCTCGGTTTCGGCTTGGAAGAGCTGGTGCTGGCGATACTGATGGTGCAATTCGCCGGCATCCCCTTCAGCATTATTTTCGGCCGCCTTCCCGCGCGCAACGACAGCCGCGCGCCCTTCTACCTGGCATTTATCCTCATCAATGCTATCGCGCTGCCGATTCTCGGTCTGGCGCTAGCGAGAGCTTTGCCAGCCGATGTCAGCGGCGCAGAGCCCGAACCCTACCTCACCGATGGCGAATTCATGGGCGAAGGTACTTATGAAATCGACGGCGACGGCTTCGGTGTTTCCGGCGCCTGGAGCGCGACCATCGTCCCCGGCGGCGATCTGATCGGCGAAGGCTTCATGGGGGTTCTGAGCGCCTTCTTCACCGGGCGACCTGATGATCTCATGGTTATTCAGTCTGAGGATACCGAGGGCGTCTTATCTTTCGCCTTCAACGGTCAACAGATCAAGCTGGCCTATCGCCTGGCGCCCGACGGCGGCTTGATCGGCTTTAACCTGGATGGCCAGCGGCTGATGACGGATGAGGGCCAGCCGCTGACGCTGAACAGCTACAGTGAAACCCTTCGCTATGGCGAGACGGAGACGATTGTCTTCAAGGAAGCGGGTCAGCACCGGCTCGAGGTCATCAACGTCTCAAACGAGAGCGACGGCGCAAGCGGGAATGTCATCGCTTTCTCGCAGCTTGAAGTGCTGCCGCCGGCGCGCCAAAGCAGCCTGCCGACCATTGCCCTGATCATTATCGCCTTTGAGTTGGTGGCGCTTATTGTCGCGCGGCTGCTGCGTTCGCGCTTTGTTGGCTTGTCGAATTGGCTGGATACCCGCCGCAGCATCTTGCTTTCCCTCTTCGTCTATTGCATTGTCGCCTGCTGGGGGTTCGTCCTCAACGCCACCGTCGAGTTCTGGATGCTCGCGCTGATGGTGGCGATGGTGCAAGGCGGCAGTCAGGCGCTGAGCCGCAGCCTCTATGCCAGCTTGTGCCCCTCAGCCAAGAGCGGCGAATTCTTTGGCTTCTACGCCATCATGGAAAAATTCTCATCGATAGCGGGCCCGCTGATCTTCGCATTCGCCGGCATCGTCTTGGGCAGCAGCCGGCCCGCGATATTAAGCCTAATCCTGCTCTTCCTGCTGGGGGGCTATCTGCTCAGCCGCGTCGATATTGCCGCAGGTCAGCGAGTCGCCCGCGATGAAGACGCGGAGCACGGTATAGTCAGCCATTGAGCCATCCAAACGGCGGATTGACGTCCCCGCTTAGGCCCGCTCGACAAAATGCTATACTGAAGACATAGGCGGATCTAGCGCTCGGAGCAGAAGACATGCCCACCGTAGGAGAAGCGGCGCCCGATTTCGAACTCCTGAATCAAGACGGCTTACCGGTGCGTCTCAGCGATTTTCGCGGCACGCGCGTGATCATCTTCGCCTTCCCCAAAGCCAATACGATGGGCTGCAACAACCAAGCCTGTTCATTCCGCGATGTCTTCCCGCGGATCGAATCGCATAACACAGCCGTGCTCGGCGTCAGTTCGGACAGCGTCGACGTCCTCGCCGGCTGGAAGCAGCGCCAGAAGCTGCCATACGATTTGCTTTCCGACCCCGATCACAAGATGCTGGATGCCTGGGACGCCTGGGGCTTCAAGCTATTTGTCATCAAACTGCCGATCTCGGCGACGCGCTCTTACTGGGTCATCGACGAGCGGGGCATTCTGGTCGACCAGCAGATTGGCGTCCGCCCGCGGGAAAGCGTCGACAAGGCGCTGGCTACTGTCAAAAGCCTGAGCCAGGCCGGCTAAATCGCGGATGCCCGCTACAAGCGAAACTGTAGGGGCGAGCCATTGGGTCTCCCGCCAGCGCGTCACATGCGAAAATTGCAGCGGCGGCCAGGTCTATTCTGATTGCGGGCGCCCGATGTATGATACGGCATGTCATTTGACGAAATGGACTTGGAACGGACGATGAAACTTTTACTGGTTGGATTCGGCGTCGTCGGTCAGGGTTTCGCCCAGATCCTGCGCGACAAGTCGGCGGAACTTCAGCGCAAATTCAACTTCAGCGCTGAGATCATCGGGGTTGCGACAGCCAACAAGGGCGCTCTGTATCGCGCCGACGGGCTGAACATACCCGCGCTGCTTGAGGCGGCGGACCGCGGCAGCTTCGCCGATTACCCAGACGAGCCCGGTTTGAAGCGCGCCAAGACGGCGGGCGAAATGATCGCCGCCGGCGAGGCTGATGTCCTGGTCGAAGTGAGCCCGACGGATTTGGAAACGGCGCAGCCAGCGCTCGATTACTGCCTCCAAGCGCTTGACGCGGGCATGCATCTGGCGCTCGCCAACAAGGGACCAGTCGCCCTGGCTTATGCCAGCTTGAAAAGCAAGGCGCGCGCCAAGGGTTTGCAATGGCGATACGAAGCGACCGTGATGGCGGGCACGCCGACGATGCGCCTGGCGGAAGAGGCGCTGGCCGGCTGTAAAATTCGTTCGGCGCGCGGCATCCTCAACGGCACAACCAATTACATATTGACGCGGATGGAAAACGGCATGTCCTACGAGGCGGCGCTGGCGCAGGCGCAGCAACTGGGCTATGCCGAGGCCGACCCATCGGGCGATGTCGAAGGCTGGGACGCCGCGGGCAAAGTGTTGATCCTCGCCAACGCGATACTTGGGGTCCCGCTGGCAATGGCCGACCTGGACGTAAGCGGCATTACGGCGATAAGCGAAGCCGATATCGCCGAGGCTAAAGCGGCCGGCGAACGATATAAGCTGATCGCCAGCGCAACGCCGGACGGCGGCGCGGTGAAAGCGACCCGCCTGCCACTCGCCGATCCCTTGGCGAGCGTCGGCGGTTCGACCAACGCCATCACATTTGAAACCGATCTCTTGGGCGATATCACTTTGATCGGGGCGGGCGCCGGCAAGCTGGAAACCGGCTGCGCCATTCTCGCTGACCTCCTGGCGATAAACCGGGTGACTGGCCAGGCTTGACAGCAGGGCGCAACCCGCCTGTAAATCATCCGTAAACATTGATATGCAAGAGCGATAGACTTTTGAAAATCCGTTTTCACCTGTGCTATACTGGCTGCAATCCGCAGCGCGCGATGTCAAGCTCAATGAGGGGAAAATCCCAATATGCCATCCATTTTGCAGAAGGTCCAAACACTCTTTAGCGCCAACTTGCACGGCATGATTGATCGTGCGCTCGAGACCAATTCGCTTAAAGTCATGGATGAATACATCAGGCAGGTTGAGCGCAACCTGGACGCGCTGGAAGATTCGGCGGCGACCGTCGGCGGCTCGGTGCGCACCCTGAAACGCAAATATGATGAATTCTCCAACCAGGCGGACAAGCTTGATCGCGATATCGACACGCTGATCCTGCGTGGCAAAGACGATCTGGCGGCGGCGGCGCAAGCGGAACTCAACACCAAACAAGAACTGGCGCAGGAGTACTTCGAGCAGTGGCAGTCGCAGGAAGAGCAATATCAAAGCATGTTGAATATGCGCCTCAAGCTTGAAGGACGCTTGACGACGATCAAGCAAGAACGGGAAAAGATGCGCTCGCTGCTGGAATTGGCGGAAACCAAGAAGGTGATGACCAAGACCCTGAAGAGCATGGACAAAATCGATACCTCAGGCGATCAAGAGATCGATAGCCTGCTCGATTCGATCTATTCGCAGATTGATCAGGAAGACGCGCGCGCCGAGCTGGCCAGCCGCAAACTGTCCGACCAGATCGAAGATACCGTCGGCATTGGGCAAGTGGAATTGCAATTGGAGGAGCGCCGCCAGCGGTTGCTGGGCGCGGAGTGAAATTCATAAATCGGAGCGCGCGTTGGCCATGTCGGCTTGCCGGCAGTCGGCGATTGACGTGTTAGAATCGCGCGGTCGATTTTCAGCTTGATGCGACCCAAAGGACTCTCACCCCCATGACAGTAAACAGCGAAGCGCGGCAGAAGGTTTACGGCACGCTGCTGGCGAATGCCCTGCTGCGTTGGGAAACGCTTGTCACGCTTATGGTGACGCTTATTCTGTTTCTCTTCGTTGGTGATGTCAGCCTGCCCTTCATCGAGTGGCAGCCCTGGTTCTGGCTGGCCCTGGGCGGCTTGGCGGAAGCGGTGCTGGTTGCCACTACGCTGGCCGACCCCGAAGCGGCCGAACAAGCACTGGCTGAGGACTTTGAGCGCGAATACGACCTGAGAAATATCCGCAATCGAATATCGCGCGAGCGTCTGCGCGACGCCTTTGAGTATCGGCGCAATATGCTCAAGCTGGCTGACGCCGCGCGCGGCGCCATGCGCACGCGGAAACGGACCCTCATAAGCGACATTAACGACTGGATCGCCCATATGTACAACCTGGCGAACCGGATCGATTACTTCGAAGACAACGACTTGGCCGCGCGCGACCTGCAGCAGGTGCCGCGCAAAATCGCCGAAGTCAAACGGCTGATCATGAACGACAAGAACGAGCAGACTCGCCGCGATCGAATGCAGCAGCTTGAACTGCTGCAAAAGCAGCTGATGAGCCTGGAGGCGAGCGCCCGCACCATCAAGCGCGCCGAGATTCATCTTGAGAGCACCTTGTCCGCCTTGGGCACGGTGTATGCCCAGATGTCGCTGCTCGGCACCAAAGACACCGGCAGCACCCGAGGACAACGCCTGAGCATCGAAATCAAGGACGAGATCGACAAACTCCAGGACACCATCGACGCGATGGATGAGGTCCAGTTCTACAGCCAGCAGTTCAATGGCGACTTATTGAGCGCCATTGATGAAGAAATCGACAATGATGAAAGCCTTGACCGCGCCGAACGGATGACGCGGCAAAGACTGTCGACCGAAGGCGAAGACTCTGGCGCCGACTTGGCCGCGCGCGCGGACGAGGATCGACACTTGGCGCAGAGACAGCGATAGCGCCGCGCGTTCAAACCCCTTATGACCTTGGCGTTTGTATTCCCGCCGGTTTCCAAATGTCGTTGCGCCCCAACGCAAGTCGCCTTGCAAATAATACGTTAATCCAGGAGTGAATCATGTCCGTTATCAATTGGTTCGAGGTTCCAGTCGCCGACTTTGAGCGCGCCTGCAAGTTTTACGAGACAGTGATCGGCACGAAGCTCTTCATCAACGACACGCGCGAGACGATGGGCAGCTTGCTTGGCGTCTTTCCCCACGACGGCGCGGTCGGCGGTTGCCTGGTGCACAATCCGCAATACGGCTATAGGCCCTCGACCGAAGGCACGATGGTCTATTTCACGATAAAGGGCGATATGAACGGCGCCTTGGCGCGCGTGCCCGATGCTGGCGGCGAAGTGCTGCTGCCGAAGACGGCTCTCGGCGAAAATGCCGGCGGCGGATTCGTCGCTTGGGTGAGGGATACCGAAGGCAACAAAGTCGGCTTCTACTCGGGCGAGTAGCGCCTACTCGAATGACTCGACAATTTTTGGCTCGCGTTTCTTCTTGCCGGGCGCCAGGGATTGCAGCCGCCGCACCAGGCGCGGCGTCTCGCGCTCGATATTGATTGTGTCCTCCAGCAGGTTGACCAGGGTCGTCGCCAAGATCACCAGCGTCAGGTACATATAGGCGACTACAGCGTAGGTCTCGACGTAGCGAAACGAACTGCCGGATGATGTCTTGGCGATCTGCGTGATATCGCGCACGCCGAGGAACGCCAGCAGCGCCGTGTCTTTTATCATCGCCACGAAGTCGTTGCCCAGCGGCGGCAGCACGTTGCGGAAAGCCTGCGGCAAGATGATCAAGCGCATCGTCTGCCAGTAATTCATGCCAACCGAATAGGCCGCCTCAAATTGCCCCTTGGGGATCGATTGAATGCCGGCTCGCACAGTCTCCGACATGTAAGCGCCGTAGGTGACGCCCAGAGCCATAATGGCGGAAGGCGCCGAACTGCCACGCCAGATCAGATCCGGGATATCGGGATCACCGATCAAGCCGCGCAGGGCGACCACAACCGTATCGTTGATGAGATCGCGCAAAGCCGGCACGACGATGAAGGCGGTGACCAGCAGCACAACCAGCACTGGAATGCCGCGCATCACCGAGACGTAGGTGGTGCAGAGATTGTAGACTGCAATGCGCAGCGCGCGCGTCATTGAGCGCCAAAGCGATTCCGGCGTTTGCGGCGGCGCCGGCAGGTTGGAGCGGATGATCCCGACGATGATCGCCAGCAGCAGAGCCAAGGCATAAGCCACGACGCTGACAAAGAGCGTCATGACGACGCCCTCCTTCAGCTGATCGAAAATGCGGGCGTAAATCCGGTCGGTGAGGATGCTGATTGCCAGCAGAATGCCAACAATGATCAGCAAAATCAACCAGTATGGAAAGGTGTAAAAGCGGGCGAAGCGCATGGCTCGGCCACGCGATTCGGCGATGGCGGCTTCTAAATCCGGCTGCTGTTCTCCGCCGGATGGCAATGCTGACATCTCAATCCTCATTTGGCGACAAAGCGCGATTCAGCACAGCAAACGGGACAGGGCGAAGTACCCTGCCCCACACACAGCCGCGCAATTGAATTGTCAGGAAGCGGACAAGCGCCTATTCGTTCGGCGGGAACCACTCGGCGTTGATGGCTGCCAGACTGCCATCCGCCATCATGCTCGCAAGCGCCGCGTCAAAGGGGCTCGCTATCTCAGAATCCAGCGGGTAGATGAAACCCAGCTCCTGCGTGATTAGAATGTCCGGCAGCAGCTTGATATCCTCCGCGTTGATGCCGACATAACCTTGCCCCGCCACATCGTCAATCACCACCGCGTCCACATCACCCGCGATAAGCGCCTGAACCGCGAATCCAAAGGAATCGTAAGCCACCAGACGGCTCTCGCCCACCAATCCTTCCGCCGCAATGTAATTCGTCGTCGCCACCTGCACGCCGATCCTGAAATCGCCAGCGACAAATTCTTCGGCATCGGCGAAACGATCTTCGCCGATGCGCGCCATCATGCGCTGATTGACATCGATGTAGCCCATGGAGAAGGCGACAATCTCCTTCCGCTCATCGGTGATGGTGATGCCGCCGGCCGCCATGTCGTACTCGCCATTCGAGACGGCGACAATCATGCCTTCCCAGCCGGTCTCGATGTATTCCAGTTCGCAATTCAGCCGCGCGCAGATTTCGCCCAGCGTGTCAAAATCCCAACCGAGCGCGTCGCCGGTCGCTTCATCAATGAAGTTGAAGGGCGGGTAAGCGTTTTCCGTCGCCACAACAACCATCCGCCCGCCGAGATCCGGCAGATCGGCCATATCGGCTTCGGCATCCGTCGGCGGGAACCACTCGGCGTTGATGGCTGCCAGACTGCCATCCGCCATCATGCTCGCCAGCGCCGCGTCAAACGGACCCGCAATCTCAGAATCCAGCGGGTAGATGAAACCCAGCTCCTGCGTGATTAGAATGTCCGGCAGCAGCTTGATATCCTCCGCGTTGATGCCGACATAACCTTGCCCCGCCACATCGTCAATCACCACCGCGTCCACATCACCCGC
>JAJEGA010000020.1 GCA_022820125.1 Anaerolineae bacterium
TTGTACATGTGGGCGACTCAAGAGTCGCCCCTACGACGTTCCTTCATTTTGTTGCATTACTTTATTGGACTTACTGAGGGCGCAGAGATTTTTTTCTATGCTTGGCGGAGTTTTCCAGTCCACAGAATTAGCCACTCCCCAAGAAAGCGCTGGCTTGACACATAGTTGCGCGCAAGTTAAGCTTATCTGGCGTCTGTCATGCGCGATTGACCGAAGTATCCTCCGCGCAGGCACTCAAAGGGCGCTGGCGCTTTTAGCCCTAAGGAAGGGCATCGTGGACGCGCAGCCAGCTGTGCCAGCCACAACTGTTGCGCGAGCGGGTTGCGCTGCGACTATTACGCGGTATCAGTCCGCGGGTAAGATCCGCAATGATGCGTCTGATTATCAATTCAAAGGAGAATGTCATGAAACGCATATCAACGCTGGTTAGCATCGTGGCTTTGTTGGCGATGACAGCCCTGCTGCCCCTTGGCGCGGTGAACGCTGACGGGCACTGCGAATTCGCCGAAGACACAATCAAGATCGGCGGGCTCGTGCCGCTGTCTGCGCCGGGCGCGGTGGCTGGCGGGGTCGCCATGTCCTGGGCGATAAATCGCGCGGCTGACGACATCAACGCGGCTTGCGGCGTTGAGATTGACGGCGTCAATCACCAGGTAGAAATCGTCATTGGCGATTCGGAAGGCAGCCCGGAACGCGGTCAAGCGGTTGTCGAGCGCTTCATCCTAGAAGATGAGGTCCATGCCGTCACCGGCGTCTATCACAGCGCTGTCGGCTTGGCGACCATGGGCATGTTGGATGAGAACGGCATTCCCACTGTCTTCTCCGAGCCGTGGAACGACAACGTCAGCGCCAACGGCATCATGGAATATGACGGCAAACCGCCGCGGAACGCCGATGGCGTCGACCACGTCTTCCGGGTTTCGCCCGCAAGCTCCATGGTAGGCGGCGTTGTCGTCGATTGGCTGCTCAACCTGGGCGTCGGCAATGTCGTGATCATCGCCGAGAACACCGATTACGGTCAACCGGCTGCCGCCGATGAGTTGGCGCGCTTTGAAGCGGCTGGCGCCACGGTAACGCAGATCAACGTCGAACTGGGTACGGAAGACTTTGTCCCCATCCTCAGCCGCATCCAGGCGAGCGCCGAGACGCCGGATGTCGTCCGCGTATTGGTGACGGGCGAAACGTCCTTCAATCTCACGCAGCAAATGGCGGAGCTGGGCATCGCGCCCTCGGACGATACCATCTGCGTCACCAACCAGGTGGCTTTCCAATCCGAGCAATACTGGCAAAACGTGCCCGATGGAAACTACTGCGCCTTCAACCGCGTCGGCATTATCCCGAGTCTCTTCAGCGATACGGCGGTAGAATTAAACGCCGCCTATTTCGAAGAGTTTGAGGATATCGTGCCCAGCTACGCGATGGCGTCCTACGATGCCGTGTGGATCATCGCCGACGGCATGGCGCGCGCCGGCAGCGCCAGTGATGGCGAGGCAATCGTCGCCGCGATTGAGACTACCGATCTCGATTTGTCTCAAGGTCGTTACTATTTCGAGTTCGGCAATCACAATCCTGATTTGCCCGAAGGCACGCCGGCATTCATGTGGCATCAATGGCCAGATCCGGTCGTCACCATGATGCAATACTTCGAGCAAGGTCAAAGCTCGCTTGACGCCGCCGTGATATTCCCGGAAGTCTATCAGACGCATGGTTCGGGTTATATCGCGCCGGGCACGTCGCCCTAAGCGGTCAACAATCTCGATCGGCTTTTTACGCCGGTTCAAGATATCCAGCAAGTTGGGTGGGCGCCGTTGCCCACCCTCTTCCCTTAATTGAAGGGGCGGCTCTGAATGGTCATTGAAGACACTTTATTTGTCCTTTGGCTGATGGTCGCCGGTCCGCTGTGGGCGACCGTCGGTCTCTTTGTGCTGCCCGGCGTCAACCAGGGGCGGGCGGAAGCCGATCAGATTCCAACCACGACTCTCAAGATCGCCGGGCTGATCGGCGGTTTCGCTCTTGGTCCCGTTGGCTTGGGGCTGTTCTATTTCGAGCCGGCGCTCATTCGGCGCACTTCATTGATGTTCGGCGTCGTGCTTACCGTATTTGTATCGTCTCAAGTGCTGGTGCGGGTCGTTGATCCGAACTTTCCCTCAGCCCTCTGGCTGCTGCTGGCGGGTCCATTATGGGCGGCGCTCGCGGGGCGTTTCATCCCGCGCCATTACCGCGATCTTGAGGCGGATGATCAAAATGTGCTCACCGTGGCAGCTCTGGGTGGCTTCGCTATTGGTCCGCTCATTTTTGGCTTGCTGTGGAAATCGACGCCGAAGATAAACCGCGACTGGATGATCACCCTTGGCGCTTTGGGCGCCTGGCAAATCTATGCGCTCTTCGCCATTCAGAACCCCACAAACCCCTGCGTCGCGTTCCCCTTCGCCGCCACCTACCTGACGCAGCAGACGGCGAACGGCGTCGTCATTGGCTGCATTTATTCGCTGATGGCGGTGGGCTTGACGTTAATCTATTCCGTGCAGGGCGTCGTCAGCTTTGCGCATGGCCAGCTATATATGGTCGGCGGCTATTTTTCCTTTTATTTCCTGCAACTTGCCGGCAATATCCTCAGTGAAATTACCGGCGCCGAGGTCAGCGTCAACCCGATCTGGGGCATCCCGGTCGCCGCTATCATCGTCTTTATCATGGGCGCCGTATTCGAGCGCGTCTTTCTCAAGCCGATGCACGAAGGTCTCATCGAGCGCGTCTCTGAATACGCCATCTTGATTACCTTCGGCTTCGGCTTCTTCCTTGAATACACCACGCTGGCGATCGCCGGTCCCTTCCCGCAAAAGACGGACCGCTTCATCGAGATTCGCCGATTTACGCTGGATCGATTCCATTTTTCCGACGATGTTTTCTTCGGACCCATCAATATCATAGGCGACCGCGCCTTCGCCATGGTTGTTGGCATCGCGCTCATTTTCGCGCTGCTGTATTTCTTGCAGCGTTCTTGGACCGGGCGCGCCCTTCGCGCCACCAGCCAGGACCGGCAGGCGGCCGCCGTCACCGGCATCAATCCGACGAATATGAATACGCTGTCCTTTGCGATGGGCTCCATGCTGGCGGCGATGTCCGGCGCGGCATTAATTCCGATATTCAATTGGGTGCCTTGGGTTGGCGCGGAAATGGTGGGCCGCTCCTATGTCATCGTGGTGCTCGGCGGATTGGGCTCGGTCCCGGGCGCGCTCGCCGGCGGCATCATCGTTGGCATTGTGGAAGCGCTGGGCGCGGGCTGCCACCCCGACCCCAGCCGCGGCGCCGCTTATAAAGAAGCATTCGCCCTTGTGATCTTCGCCCTCGTCTTGCTGCTCAAGCCGACCGGGCTCTTCGGGCGGGAGCAGCATTAATCATGATAGACTTCAGACGTTTCGAAGCCGCCATTGACAACGGCATCGGCCGCCGCAAACTAGGTTATCTGGTCATCGCCCTCATCATCGCCTTTTTCCTTTGGTTTCCCAACGATACATCGCAGTCCAATTACGCCAAGACCGTCTTCATCAGCGGTTTCTTTTACGCCATCATGTCGTCCAGTTGGGCGCTGCTGGCGGGCATCGCCGGGCAATTCTCGTTTGGGCACATGGCTTTTATGGGCATCGGCGCGTACGTCGCCGGATTGATCGCGCGCGATGGCTTTATCTTCGCGATGCTGGGCGTCAACATCAGTCCCGAATCCATCTCCGCTGTCGGCGCGATCATCATCGGCACCGTTGCCGCCGGCGCGGTTGGGCTGGTTATCGGCTGGCTGCTGCTGCGACTGCGGGAGGCCTACCTGGCGCTGTTCACCATCGCCTTCTCGGAATTATTCCGCATTATGATGTTGACCGAATATGACTACACGGGCGGCTCCAACGGGCTGTCGCTGCGTCCGCTGCTTCAGATCGCCGATGTCGATGCCGCGCGCCAGGTCGAATACTACTTGATGTTCGGTTTGCTGATTGTCTGTCTGCTGGCGCTGTATTGGGTGGCGAACTCGCCAATCGGCTTGTTCTTGCGGGCGATGCGCGAAGATGAAGACGCCGCCTCCGCGCTTGGCGTCAATGTCGTGCGTTACAAGATCCTGGTCTTCGTCTTCACCAGCATGATCGTTGGCTTCGCCGGCGCCGTCTTTTACAGCGATGTCGGCTCCGAGCGGATCATCCCCGAGCAGTTGGAGATCCTGCAAATGTCGCTGATCATCGCCTATGCCGTCATCGGCGGCATGGAGAGCCTGATCGGGGCGGCCGCCGGCGCATTCATCTCGCGTTACCTGCTCGAAGCGATGCGGCAAGTGGTGATCAGCCTGCCCTTCGGCTTGACGACCGCCGATGGCTCGGACGCCTTCGTCTGGGATACCGGTTACTGGCGCTTTGCGCTCTTCGGCGTCGTGATGGTCTTCACCCTGCGTTATATGCGCAACGGCTTGCTCTATCCGATCATCACCTGGTTCAGCGGGCGCGACATCGCGATGAAGGAGACGGTTTCCAAGCGCGAAAGCGATGACGAGCACGCCGCGCGAATTGAGGCGGACGATGAGTGAAATTCAGCTGGAATTAAATAAGGTCTCCAAGCGCTTCGGCGGCTTGCAAGCGGTAGATCACGTGTCCTTCAGCGTGACCAAGCCGGAGCTCATCGGCATGATCGGACCCAATGGCGCGGGCAAAACCACACTGACCAACCTGATGAGCGGCACACTCAAACCAAGCAGCGGCACGATCTACCTAAACGGCCGGCGCATCGACGGTCACCCGCCTTACGATGTAACGCGCGCGGGCTTGGGGCGCACCTTTCAGATTACGCGCGCGCTCGGCCGCATGACGGTCATGGAGAATATGATGGTGCCGGGCTTGGCGCATAATCCCCGCGCCAGCCGCAAGGATTTGGAAGCGCGCGCGCACGAGATTCTGGCTTTGCTAACCATCGACCATCTCACCCACGAATTGAGCCGCGCGCTGAGCGGCGGCCAGCGCAAGCTCCTGGAATTGGGTCGCCTGCTGATGCTCGACCCCGCCGTCATCATCTTGGACGAGCCCTTCGCAGGCGTGCACCCGCGCCTGCAAGACACGATCACCAACTACATCTATCGCGTCCACGATAACGGCAAGGCGATTATGTTTATAAGCCACAATATGGGCGCCGTCTTCGAGTTGAGCGAGCGCTTGATCGTGCTGCATCATGGCGCGGTGATCGCCGATGGCGAGCCGGGCGCCGTCAGGAACGACCCGGCTGTGATTGACGCCTACCTGGGCCACGACGAGGAAAACTAGATGCTGGAAATCAAAGACCTCTACGTCGGCTATTATGAAGACTTGCACATCCTGCGCGGGCTGAGCCTGAAGGCGGAAACGGGAAAGTTGACAACTATCCTCGGCGCCAACGGGGTCGGCAAATCCACGCTGCTCAAAGCGGTATACGGCTTCCTGAAACCGCATAGCGGCAACGTTTTGCTGAATGGCGACGATGTCACCGGCACGCCGACGCACCGCTTGATTGATCTTGGCATCAGTTATATTCCGCAGCAGCCTGGCGTCTTCAAGCACATGAGTGTGCGCGAAAATCTGATGCTGGGCGCCTGGACTTTTCAAAAGGACAAGCAACGAATCGAGAGCAAGATTGAAGACAACTTCAATCGCTTTCCTATCCTGCGCGAAAAGCAGCATGACCACGCCGGCAGCCTCTCCGGCGGGCAGCAGCGCATGGTGGAGATCGGCCGCACCTTGATGACGGATCCCGAAGTGATCCTGGTGGATGAACCGACGGCGGGCTTGGCGAAGCTGCTGAGCGAAGAAGTCTACCGCATGTTGGTCGATTTGCGCGACGAAGAGGGCTTGACCATCTTGTTGGTCGATCAAGAAATCCGCGAAGCCCTCAAGATCGCCGATTACGTCTATGTGCTGGAACTGGGGCGTAACAAGTTTGAGGGTCCGCCTTCCGAGTTCACCGACCTGGAAAAAGCCTTCTGGGCTTGAGATCGCGTTCGTCCCCTAACCCTTCAGCCCGGTCATAACCACACCCTGAATGAAATAACGCTGCGCCAGGAAGAAGAGCAGGATCACCGGCAGGGTCACGGCTGTGGATGCCGCCAGTTGCAAATCCCAGCTGATGTCCGTCTGGCTGCGGAACGACGCTAAACCAACCGCAATCGTGAAATTATCCGGCGACCGCAGATAGGTTATCGGACCGATAAGATCGTTCCAGGCGAAGAGGAAGGTGAAGATGCCGATGGTGATTAAGGCGGGCTTGGACAAGGGCAGCATGACGCGCAAGTAGACGCCGAATTCACTGCAGCCGTCGATGCGCGCGGCATCGGCGATCTCCTCCGGTATCGTGCGGAAGAACTGCCGCATCAGAAATATATTGAAGGCGCCGCCGCCGAAGAATGGCGGGACGACCAGCGGCAGGAATGTATCGACCCAGCCCAAGCGCGAAAACACGATGAAGCTCGGCACCAGCAGCACGGCGTAGGGCAAGAAGAGCGTCGCCATCACAATGCCAAACCAGAAGTCGCGCCCGGGGAATCGCATCCGCGCGAACCCATAGGCGCAAAATGATGAAGTAAATACGACAGCGATAACGTTTAGGCCCGCAACAAGAATAGTATTGCGAAAGTAAGTGCCGAAGGGTTTGTAGGTCAGCGCGTAAACATAATTCTCCGGCATGATGGGGTCGGGTATCAATTGCGGCGGATATTGGAAGATGTTGATTTGCGTTTTCAGCGAGCTGGACAGCAGCCAGATGAAGGGCGTGACCATGACGACAGCGAAAAACACCAACAGAAAAACCGTCAGCCAGTGAAAGAATTTATCGCCGTAGGACGTAGGCGCGCGTCGTGATTCGATGTAATCAGCCCGTTTCTCGCTAAAGCCCACGACTTTCGCTCCTAATCGCCCGGATTCTCATAATAGACGCGCGAACCGATATAACGGAAAACGATAAACGAAAGCACCATCAGGATGAGGAAGAGCAGCCAGGAAAGCACCGCGGCGTAACCCATCTTTTGACTGCTGAAAGCAGTGCGCCAGATGTGCAGCACGAGGAACAGCGTCGCCCGCTGCGGTCCGCCATTTGTAATCAATAGCGCGCTGACAAATACCTGAAACGAACTGATGAAACCAATGACCAGATTGAAGAAAATTATCGGCGACATCATCGGTAAGGTCACATACAGCAAGCGCTGCCAGCGTCCAGCCCCATCGATTTCCGCCGCCTCGTAAAAGATCTGCGGGATGCCTTGCAAACCAGCCAGGAAGATGATCATCGAGCCGCCGACGCCCCAGACGGTCAGAATGACAAAAGCCAGCATCACCCAGTTAGGGTCTTGCAGCCAGCCGATCTTGGGACCGCCAAAGGCGCGAATGACATAATTGATCAGTCCGAACTCAGTATTAAAAAGCCAAGCCCAAAGAATCGCGTTTGCCACCGCCGGAACGATGCTAGGCAGAAAATAGATCGTACGGAAAATCGCGATAAAGCGGAATTTGGCGTTGATCAGATTGGCGAGGAAGAAGGCGAAAACCAAGCCAAGCGGCACTGAAATCGCAGAGAAGATAATCGTGACCTTCAGGCTCTGCGCCAGAATCGGGTCGCCGAGCATCTTGCTGAAGTTGGCCATGCCCACGAACTTCGGCGCCGCCAAGAAGTTCCATTTGTGAAACGTCAGATAACCCGCAACCGCCGCCGGACCCAGCCACCAAAACAGAAAGCCCAAAATGAAGGGCGCGATGAAAATATAACCCATCAGCGTACGCCGCTGCCGCAGGGTCAAGCGGTTGTATTGCCGCGTGAGCCAGAAGCCTTGCTCGGCCGCTTTAGGCTCGGTCGCCAAGCTCATATCAAGTTAATCATTTCCCTGCGCTATTGGCGTGTAGAGCGGGAGAACGTTACAACTCTCCCGCTCACGAGTTTTCACTTTGTTTTGCGCGGTTCCCGCGTCCCAGTCTTCGACAGCTACATATCTTCCTTTGCCGCCGTCAAGACTTCGTTCGCCGCGCGCACGGCATCGGGCATGATGTCCTCAGCCCGTTCGCCATTAGCCAGCCCTTCGAAAGCCGGGTTGATATAGTCATTGGCTGCCTCGATGTAACCCGGCGGAATCGCCACGGCGACGCCATGCTTGGGCAGATAATCGGTCGCGAACTGCGAGTAATTCGACGGATGGATGCCTTCGCGGATCCAACCCTTCAAGCCCTCTTCCGTCAGCATGGCTTGCTGATTGGGGATCCACAAACCGATCTTGCAGAAATGCTCCTGATAGAAGGGCGTCGCCAGGAAGCGCACCCAGCGCCAGGCTTCTTCCGGATGTTCGGTGCCCGCGAGCACGGAATGGAAGTGCGCCTGCATTATGCTGGCCGGCTTCTGCATCTTGGGCAGCGCGCCGGCGCCCATCGCCACACTCATCAGCGACGGATTCATCCAGGAAAGCGCCCAAGAGCCGTCCACCGCCATGGCCAGGCGACCGCTGTCGACCATCTGCGTGTTGTTCATGCCCAGGCTGGCCAAAGCCGCGCCCCGAGGCGCCACATGATGCTTGTACACCAGATCGGTAATGTTTTGCAAGCCTGCCATCGCTTCGGGAGAATCAAGGCCGATCAAGCCGTCTTCGGTGAGGAACTCGCCGCCATTGGCATGAGCCGCCAAACCAAGCGGCATCCACCAGAAGGGCCAGTCGACGCCCCATTGCACGATGTCTTCGCTGTCAAAACCGGCATCACCCGGATGACGGCCCGCGCTGTCTTTGGTGAAGGCGCGGCAAACTTCAAGGAATTCGTCCCACTCCCAGATTTCGTCGTCCTGGAAACCGGGCGGCGTAATGCCTTCCGCTTCAAACATCTCGGCATTGTAATAGAAGTGATGGGCGACCCAGGTTGAGCCGATGCCGTACCAGCGTCCATTGACCTCGCAGCGGTTGGCTTCTTGCGGTTCGAGGAAGTATCCCGGCTGACCCAGCAGCGGATCATTCTTCACGAGATCGGTGATATCCATCAAGGCGCCGCCGACCGCCAGGGTCTCGTAGTTGTCGGACAGAATGAAGCCGGTATCGGGCGCGGTGCCGGCGGCAATGCTCGAAAGCAAAACGCGCCCGTAATCGCCAGCGCTGGGCGTATGCAGCCATTCGACATCAATGTCTTCGTTTTCCGCCTCGAAGACCTCAATCGCTGCCTTAACGCCCTCGTCTTCAGCGACGCCGCCCCAACCGCCGAAGGTGATGTTGGTGACATCTTGCGCCAGCGCCGGCGGCAGATAGCCAAGCTGCGCCAGCATAGCCGCCGCCGTTGCTGAACCGCCGGTCAACTTCAAGAACTCTCTGCGTGAAATACTCATGTTTCTGCTCCTTATAGAACACTCGCCAATAATTGAATCACCATCCGGGCTGCGAGACCCGGGCTACACCAATCTAGCTTGAGCGAATCCAGACGCGCATCTCACCCAGATCACGATTGGCCCACAAGAAATAGGGAATCGCCTTGAAAGTGAATGCCGTCTCATTATAGCCTGTCTGGCTGTGGTGACGATATAGCGCGGCACTATCCTCGGCTGGCTCAATCCGAAGCGCCTGACCGTTAATGACTGAAACGCCGCCAAACAGCTCGCTGTCGAAAGACGCATCCAGCGCAGAATTCTCCGGGATGCAAACGTTCGCCAGGCGCGGTCCGTTATCAACTTCCTCCAGGCAGTATACGAGGGGTCCCCGCTGCAGCGCGATCTGCCCGGCCGTCTGCCGGATGCTCGGATGCGGCATGACGCGCTCGACCGGCATGGCCAGCGTCAACTCCACCGTGTCGCCATCAGACCACTCGCGCGACAGAATCACGTAACCGCGCTCAGCCGCCGCCGTCTGCGCCTCGCCGTTGACCGACAGCTTATAATCGTAGCACCAGTCGGGGATGCGCAGCGCTAATTCAAAAGCCGTGTTCCGCGCCGTATTTGCAGTAATCCGCACCGCACCGTCCCAAGGATATTGCGTCTCTTGAACAAGCCGAACCTTGCCGCCGCCGACATCCAGTGACACCGCGTTGTCCTGATACATCTGCACGTAGACGCGGTCGCCCGCTTGCGAACAAGCGTATTCGCCGATGCTGGCGATCAAGCGCGAGATATTCGGCGGGCAGCAGGGGCAGTGAAACCAGGGCGTTCGGCGATGATGCCCATCCTCCATGTTTTCGTGCCAGCGGCCCTGCGGGTTGACGCCGGGGTAAGCCGTCAGCGGATTGGCGTAAAAGAACTCATCGCCCGAATGGGAAAGCCCGCTCAGTGACGAGTTGTAAATGGCGAGCTCCATGATATCAATGTAGCGGCTGTCCGGATCGAGATGGAACATGCGATGCGCCCAAAAAGCCAGCGCGATGGCGGCGCAAGTCTCGCAGTAAGCGGTCTCGGTGGGCATATCATAAGCGAAAGTGAAACCTTCGTTATGATGCGACGGACCCACCCCGCCATGCACATACATCTGATGCCGCGTCAGGTCGTCCCAGAGCGCGCGAGACAGGCGCAGCAGGTCTTCATCGCCGGTTTCCAGCGCGACATCGGCGATGCCAGCGTAGAGATAGCAGGCGCGCACTGAGTGACCGTTCGCCTCTGTATGCTCGCGCAAGGGCAAATGCGCCTGACAATAGCGATAAGTCCGCGCCCAATAGTCTTCCGGGTTCTCGCCACGATCATAGGCCTCTTGATCGTAATAATGCGGCGCTTGTCCGCGTTCGTCGACCAAGTACGACGCCAAATCCAGAAAGCGCTTCTCGCCGGTTTCACGGTACATCTTGACCAGCGCCAGCTCGATCTCCGGGTGGCCCGGGTAACCGCGCCGTTTGCCCTCTTCCGTCCCGAATGTCGCCGCGATATGATCGGAAAAACGCGCGAGCACATCAAGCAGCTTGCGCTTGCCAGTCGCCTGATGGTATGCGACAGCCGCTTCCATCAGGTGCCCGGCGTTGTACATTTCGTGATTATCGCGCAGATTGGCCCACTGCCCTTCAGGGAAATGCACCGGGAAATACGTGTTGAGATAGCCGTCATCGAATTGGGCGCTCTCGATGGCATCAATGAGCGCATCGGCGGTCGCCTCCAGCTCAGCGTCCGGATGGGTGGCGAGGCTGTAGGCGGCCGATTCCAACCACTTGCCCGAATCCGAATCCCAGAAAACGCGCACGCCGATCCGCTCATGAGACGGCGGGGGATCAGCCGGTCCCTCCATCGCCCAAGAAGCGACGCGCCCGGTCTCTTCCAGCTTCTGGTAAATCGCCGGTATCGTCACCTCGCGGTTGACGCCTTGCCTTTCTCCCCAGAATCCACGGCTGATATCCACTTGGCTCATGGGAATCGGGCGATGTCGATGGACAGGGTGCGCAACCATGTACAGCCTCCTCATGCGCCGACATGTATTGGCGGCGCAGTTCCTTGCCCGGCTTCCAAATTATCGCGCGCGGCAACCTGGCGCCGGGCAAATCAGCGCAGCGAAATTATGCAGTCGTAAATATAACTTGCAGGCTGTTGAATTACAAAAACTGAGATCCCGCGGCGGCGGATGCTTGGTCAGTCACGCGCTCTTGCAGCGGCGGTCAGGCGGACGCATATCGAATTTGCCGACTTGGGCTGAGCCGTTTGGTTTTTTCGATTTCAAAATCTATAATCCTGAATTGGCGTCCGCAGCGGCGATGGGCGCCCGGCGGGATTGAGACTTGTTTTGGGCGCGAGCCCAGAGAAAGGAAAAGGCAAAATGCCAAGACGGCTGGCAGTAACTGGAATGCACGAGGCGAGCGTTCTTGAATACGAGGATGGCGCGTTGGGCGAACATGATGTGCTGGTGCGAACGGAGATCGCCTCCGGCAAACACGGCACCACCTTCGCCATGTTTGATGGCCGCAATTTCGAAGGCAAGCGCTATGACAGCGAGCGCCGGCTCTTCATCGACTCCGATGACGATAGCTGGGGGCAAAAGCCCAGCCCCGAGACCCCTTGGGGCACAGGCACCAGCGGTTATGGCGTGGTCGAAGCGGTTGGCGCGGGCGTGACGCGGTTCTCAGTCGGTGATACCGTGGTTGGGCTGATGGATATCCGCGAAACAAATGTTGTGCATGAAGACCGGCTATGGGACCCCGGCGAGCTCGACCCTATGATTGCGTTGTGCATGGAGCCGGCGCAAGTGTCCATTCACTGCGTCCGCGATTCCAAGATTCGTTATGGCGATCGCGTCGCCGTCATCGGGCTGGGCGCGCTGGGGCTGCTGGCGGTGAGCATCGCCAAAGCAGCCGGCGCGGAGAATCTGATCGCCGTCGATTTCCTGCCCAAACGGCGGGCGCTGGCTGAAGAATTTGGGGCAGACCACACGCTCGACCCCAACGATGGCGATGTCGCTTTGGCCATTCGCGATCTAACCGACAACTTGGGCGTCGATGTCTGCATTGAGTTGACCGGCGTCTACCCGGGCTTGAGCGCCGCCATCTCCAGCGTGCGATTCAACGGGACGATATGCTCGGCCGGCTTCTATCAAGGCGAGGCGCACTCCCTTTTCTTGGGCCGCGAATGGCATATGAACAATCTGACGATGATCGTGCCAAATGGCTGCGGCGGCTGGCACGAAACGCGCGGTTATCCGCATTGGAACAACCGTCGCGTCGGCGATACCATCTTGTCCATGATGCGGCAGGAACGGCTCCAAGCTCGCGGCGTGATCAACCGCGTGTACGAAGGGCTGGACGATGCGACCGGCGTCTTCCAGCACATCCTGGAAGATCCCAACGAGTTAATCAAATTCGCAGTCGATTTGCGCAGCTAACTGTCGCCCCGAAGCGTGTGTGCGGGCGGGCCGGCGGCTCGCCCACTTTGGATATCGGATTTTAATTTCGCTTCGCATGGTGAGTTGATTCTACTAAATTGCTGCGCAGCTAAAACTTGACGCCGCCCTGCGTCAAGCCTTCGACAAAGCGGCGCTGCAACGCCAGGAAAAGAATTAGCACCGGCGCCACCATCATGAAGGCGCCGGCGTTGGTCAGCGCCCAGTCTCGCCCAAAGCGGTCGGTGAACTTGAAGTAACTCGTCGTGACCGGGAACATATCGGGCTTGTGGGTGAAGATCACCGCCACTTGAAACTCGCTCCAGACGCCTATTCCCACAACCAGACCAACCGTCAGGAAGCCGGGCCAGGCCAAGGGCACAATCACCCGCAGCAGCACCTGCAACTCATTGGCGCCGTCCACACGCGCGGCATCTTCCAGTTCAACAGGCAGACCGATTAGAAAGGAACGCAGGAGGAAAATTGAGAAAGGCGCGTTGAAAGCCGTATAGATGAGAATGAGCCCGTGGTAGGTATTAAGGAATTCAAGCTGCCGCCACAAAAAGAATAAGGGCACGAGGTACAACCAGACTGGTACTGTGGAAGCCACCAGCAAATACAACATGACAAAATTGGCGCCGGGCGGGTTCTTGCGCGCCAGGCTGTAGGCGGCCAAGCCACACAATACGAGCGCCAGAGAGACTGTGCCAACAACATAAATGACGCTGTTCTTAAACGTGCGCTCAAATTCGCCCTGTTCCCAGGCGCGGCCGAAGTTTTCCAAACGCCACTCCTGCGGCAAGCCCAGCGGATTTAAGCCCATTTCCGCATTGGACTTGAACGAGTTGACTGCCAACAAAACCACCGGACCCAGTGAGAACACCACCAAAATGGACAAGAAAATATGATTGAAGGCGGTATTTTCGCGTTGCTTGCGGAAAAGGAAAAACTCGCGCCTTGCGATCATATATCCCATCCTCTCTTACGCAGAAAAGCGAAGGCGCTGACGACCAGGCCAGCGAAGAGGCAGATTGTCATGCCTTGCGCGGCGGCGTAACCGGCTTCAAATCGCTGGAAGGCGTTCTTGTAGATGTCTATCGAGATGACCTCGGTAGCGCCTGCAGGACCGCCCCCCGTCAGAATAAAGACGTAATCAAAGACGAGGAATGCCCAGATCATCACCATCATCATCATGAACAGCACCACCGGTCGAATGCCCGGCAAGGTCACATTCCAAAACTCCTGCCAGCGGTTGGCGCCATCAACCTTGGCCGCGTCATAGAGCACTGGATCAATGCCTTGCATGGCGGTGAGGAAGAGCACCATCAAGAAGCCCCAAAATTGCCAATTGTCAGCGAAGGCGATCGCCCAAAGCGCCGTATCCGACTGGCCAAGCAGCGCTTTGTCATAACCAACCAGCGTGGGCAAGCCATAGCGGGGATTGTACAAATAACGCCAGATGGTCGCTGTCACGATACTTGGCAAAATGAAAGGCATGAAGAGCGCCGTTCGATAGAACATCGCCCCGCGCTTGACCCGAGCCAGCAGGCTTGCGCCAAAGAGAGCGAAGGCAAAAGGAATGGTTACGCGAAAGATCATCCACTGGACATTCCTAGACAGCGCGTCGATATAACTCTGATCTTCAAAGAACAACTCTTCGAAATTGCGCAAACCAATGAACTCGGCTTCGCCAATGCCCGACCAATCGGTGAATGAATAATAGACGCCCTGCAAAGCGGGAATCACCACCACAAAGGCATGCAAGCCGAGTATCGGGATCATGAACAGCCAAGGCACGACGTAGTAGCGCATGAGGCGATAGCGCGTCCAAGTCCGCTTCCGCTTGGGCTTGCTGCCCGGCGGATACGGCGCCTGGACGGGCCGACTTTTAAATGGCGTCGCGGTTTCCGCTGCCATACAGCTAGACCTCAGATTATCGGGGCTGGCAACTCAATTGAAGAAGTTGTCGCTTTCAATGTAACCGCCGTCGTCTCCTTGGCGAGGCTAGCCGGCGCCCCAACCGAGCTTATGCTGGAACACCGGCAGCAAACAACTTTATCGCGCGGGAATCGGCGGGATCAGACCCTCGGCGAATTCTTCTTCGAATTCTTTCTGCATGCCAGCGAGGTAATCCTCTACCGAAAGTTGGTCATCATAGACGCGGGTGATCTGCTCCCAGAGCCAGACGTTGGTGCGCGCGGGCCAGAAGCTCCAGCTGGTATAACCGTAGTTGCCAGCGGCCGAAGCCTGTCCGAATTCCTGATACAAGCGCGCCTCGCGTGGATCGGCATTGGCGAAGACATCGCCTTCGTAAATCAAGGGCGCCGGAGCATTGCCACAGACGCCGTGCGACTCGGCTTGATAGCCGGTGCTGTAATAGTGATCGAGCACGGCCGCCGCCGCATCCGGGTTTTGCGCCGATTGGCTGATGCCCCAGCTGGAGCCAACGCCGATGATGAAGTGCGGCTCATCCGAGAAAGCCGTCGGGAAGGCGAACCAATCCCATTCGTTCATATTGCCGCCCGGCTCGCCGAAGTAATCGCGTTGGTAATTATCCAGCATCCAGGTGCCTTCAAAGCTCATCGCGATCTCGCCGGCGCCAAACAGAGAATGCGCCTGCTGGAAGGTATCGGAGAAGAAGAGATCGAGGCCGCCCATATACCAGCCATCTTGCACGATGTCCTTCAGCGCCGTTATCGCCTCGACAAAGGCGGGGTCGGTCCAGGGCCGCTGACCGGTCAGCGCTTCATACACCTTGTCCGGCCCCGCGTGGTGGCTGAGGAAGACGCTCACCGCCCATTCGTAACAGGGCGCGCATTCGCCAAATGCCGGTCCCATAACCACCAAGCCCGCCTCGCGAATGGCGTCGGCCAAGGCGTAGAGCTCGTCCATCGTCTTGGGGATTCCCCAGCCATTTTCCTCGAAAACGGTTCTGTTGTAATACAGAATCACGGTTTCAAGTTCTTCCGACAAGCTGTACAACGAGCCTTCGACGCGGCCGAGGTCCAGCGCCCAGGGGGCGAAGCGATCGTTCCAGCCGTATTCGTCAGCGTAATGATCCAGCGAGAGCAGCAAGCCCGCGTTCGCCAATTCAAGCATAAACGAGGGACCGTGCGAGAAGGTGATGTCTGGACCGGCGCCGCCTTGCAGCGCAGTCCGCTGCGCGTCAACCAGGCTGCTGCCCGGCTGCAGCACCACCTCAATCTCGATGTCATCGCGCGGGAATGTATCCACCAGCAGCCGCGCCCAGCAGCTGCCCGTTTCGTCGTCAGCCGCCCACACAGTAACGGTTTCCTGCGCCGTGGCCGCGCCCGCCGCAAGCGCTGCGAGCAACACTAGCGTGGCAAGTAATATCAGACGTTTCTTGAGCATTTTTCACCTCTCTATCAATTCATCGCCTTTGACAAGACTTTGCTGCGGAATGAACGATTATATTGCCGATGGCGCCTCCTTTTGGGAACGGGCGAGCGGTCGATTAAATGGTAGCGCAAGGCTCGCTTCAATGCAAAAACCCTCCACAGGCATGGTGAAGGGCACATTCAGAAACTGCACTTTTGTAGCCCCTACGGGACTCGAACCCGTGTCTCCACCTTGAAAGGGTGGCATCCTAGGCCGCTAGACGAAGGGGCCCCTCAACTCGCGCAGGATACATCCGATGGCGGTTAAAGTCAAGATATGTTTCCCCTGCGCGCAAGATAAGCGGCAAAGCGCTCGCGGTCGCCCGGGCGAAGCAAGCCGAACTGCTCGCGGTATGCCAAGAGTTGCTCAATTTTGTCGGCAGGGATCGGCTTCAGTTCGCTGCTCAATTGCAGCGCCCGATGGATGATCCCGGCATTATGCTCCAGCGATTCCAGCAGCAGATAGGCAGCCCACAGCGATTTGGCGACGGTGAGGGAGCCGTGGTTGGAGAGCATGATGGCGTCGTGCTCGCGGATCAGATTGGCAATGGCATCGCGGTTTTCCTTGCTCGATGGCGTCGAATAAGGCGCGGTCGGCGCCATGCCGAGCAGCACCACCATCTCCGGTATCAAACACTGCTGAAAATCAAAGCCGACCAGGGTCAGCGCCACCGCGGTCGGCGGATGAGCGTGTACAACGCCCATGACATCAGCCCGCTGCCGATAGCATTCGAGGTGCATCGAGCTCTCCGATGTCGGGCGCAGCGCCGCGTTCGCCGCCGAGGGTTCATCAACCCGCTCGCCCGCCAGATTGACGATGATGAGCTGTTCCGGCTCGAGGAATCCGGTCGCCAGTCCACTCGGGCTCACCAGAACGCGCTCAGCATCCAGGCGCGCGCTGATATTGCCGCCCGTCCCATCGACATAGCCCTGCTGGTACATCAGCCGCCCGACGCGGCAGATCTGCTCTCGAAGTTCGGTTTCAGTCGGCATTAGTTTTGACTTTCAGTAGCGCTAAACAAGGAATGAAAAGCAGGGAACTCGTAGGGGCGTCTCGCTGAGACGCCCACTTTTCCAGCCACATTTCCTTGGGCGTTTCGGCGAATCGACCCAAAAGAACCGATTTGCATGACTCTGTTGCAATTGGTTCCGCGCGGCAGTCAAAGACCGCGCGTACTCATTTGCCATAAGTCGAGCTGCGTTTCTGCGCCGTGATTGACTGGCGGTCTTCGAGCGGGCCGTCGCCATAGAGTTTTTCCCAGAGCGCGTCCAGCGTATCTTGCTCGAATTCGGCGAAGTGGCAGACATCACAGACAAATGCGTTTACATTGGGAACGCTTAACAATTGACCGTGATACACCTCGGCAAAGGTCGTCTTCTGTGGCGTGCAGCGCCCCACGGTGCAGCGCGGGCAAGCGTAGCCCTTCGATTTAGCCTCGCTCATATTGCCGCCCTAGCTCGGAATGATACCGATCGAGTTCGGCGGGAAATAGCGAAAGATGACTCTGCCGACAATGTCCGGCAAGGCAACGGGTCTTCTGAAGGAACGAGAATCATTGCTGTTGTTGCGATTATCGCCCATCATAAAATACTCGTTCTCCCCCAATTCCCATGTCTGATCTTGACAGCGCCGGCGACAGACCTCCTCTTTGATGTATGGCTCATCCAGCGCTTCGCCATTGATATGGATTTTCTGGTCGCGGATTTCCACTGTTTCGCCGGGCAAGCCGATGACGCGTTTGATCAGCATGACGCCCCGCGCCCGCTCGGTCGGGTTCACCGAATTGAATACGAGGATGTCCCCGCGCTGTGGCGATCCCAGCAGGTAATGCACCCGGCTGACGACCAGTCGATCATCGCCATAAAAGGTCGGCTCCATGCTGTGCCCGTCAACCAGCGAACGCGGTATCGCCAGGTCGAAGAGCGCCGTTACGGCAACGATAAAGACAACTGTGCTGACCAACTCAAGCAGCAAGCCCGGCGTCTTCAGTTTTGGGCGCGGCAGTTCACCGGTGTGGCGGCCAAACATCCTCGCTCCTTCGGCGGCGCAATCGCAGGCGCAGCGTCAGCATTGCGTTCAAGCAACTCGCGCCCGATTATAAGTTTGAGCGAAAGCCATCGCAATAGAGATTGTCGCGTTAAAGCGTCGACCGTCGCCGTCTGCGGACAATCGCGCGTTCACTCAATCGCTGTTTTCTCCGCAGCGCGGGGGGCACGCCGGCCGTCTCGCGCGCGGAAGCTCAGTCGTATCGGCGTGCCTTCAAATTCGAATGCCTGGCGAATCTGGTTTTCCAGGTAGCGCTTATAGGTAAAATGCACCTGCGACGGATCGTTGACATGAAACAGGATCAGCGGCGGATCGGTGCGCACCTGCGAAGCGTACAAGAATTTGAGCCGTTTTGTGCCTTTGACCTGCGGCGGATGTTTTTCAATCGCCTCGCGCATGAGTCTGTTGACATCGGATGTCGCCATTCGCAGAAAACGCGCTTCCCAAACGCGGTGAGCGACTTCCAGAACTTGGTGGATGCGCCGCCCGTCCAATGCGCTGATGAAAATGATAGGCGCGTATCGCACGAAATGCAGCCGATCGCGGATCTTCTCGGTGAAGGCGTTGATCGTGTGGGCGTCCTTCTCGACCGCGTCCCATTTGTTGACCACGATGACCAGGCTCTTGTACTCGTCAACGATATAACCAGCGATATGTTCGTCCTGTTCAGTCACGCCCACTGCCGCATCTACAACAAGCAGCGCCACATCGGCGCGTCCAATCGCCTTCATCGCCCTAATGACGCTGAATCGCTCCACGCCCGCTTCAATGCGGCCCCGGCGCCGGATGCCAGCGGTATCAATCAAGCTGATCCGCTCACCGAAATAGCTGATGTCGGTGTCAATCGCGTCGCGCGTCGTGCCGGCGACAGCGCTGACGATCGCCCGGTCTTCGCCAATCAATTTGTTCAGCAGCGTGCTCTTGCCCGCGTTCGGGCGCCCGACTATCGCGATCTTCAAATGCTCGTCTTCATCGTCATCCCACATTGAGGCATCCAGCGCGCCAAAGCTTCTTGCTAATTCATCCAGCAGGTCGCCGACCCCCAAGCCGTGAATGGCGCTGATGCCGACTACGATATCCAAGCCAAGGCTGTAGAAGTCGAAGGCTTCATCCGCCTGCCGTCTGTCGTCAATTTTGTTAGCAGCCACCAGAACCGGCTTGTCGGACCGCCGCAGGATTTCGGCGATGGCTTCATCGGCCGCGGTAACGCCATACTGCGCGTCAACCACCAAGATTATGACATCGGCGTCGGCGATCGCGATCATCGCTTGATCGATGATTTCCTTTACGAAGTCTTTGCTCCCCTCGGCCAATGGCGATTCGTCGCGAAAGCCCGAGGGCTGGTAAACTTCGATCCCGCCCGTATCAACGACCTGAAAGGCGACGCCATTCCAGAAAGACTCGCCGTGCAGGCGGTCCCGCGTTGTGCCTGGAATATCGTGCGTGACTGCGACGCGCTCGCCAATCAGTCGATTGAACAAGGTGCTCTTGCCAACGTTTGGGCGCCCCACCAGCGCGACAATTGCTTTGCGCGACATCTTTGTGATTTACCTTGTCTCGAATCAGCAGGTTGCCGGAGCATTGTAGTTCGCTGATTGCGCTTTAGGTAGGGATAAGGCGCTGCCCTGCTATGACCCCGAAGGCGCGGCGGCATCTTCCGCGGCGCCCTGCGGCGACGCGATTTCTACGTTTACCACATCGGGCAAGAGTGAAACATTTTCTTCACTCAATTCACCCTGATTGATGGATATGGATGGTTCCTGATCGTACACGCCCGGCGCCAAGCCCTCTAAATCCACAACCACCTGGATGTTCTCAACGGTCAAAGCGTCCACGGTTACCACCGGTCCAGTGACTATCGCCGAAACCGCCTTCGGCACGATAGATACCGAATACTCGCTGTCCAGCCCGATATGAGCCACGAGGATATTGTCAATCTGGCGCGAATCGATGATCGGTATGATCTCTATCGACACGGTCACATTGTTGTCGCCGCTCATCACGAAGAGATCATCGCCTGGCAAGCGCACGGGCACGGTTGTGACAAAGCCCTCCTGGCGATCTATGAGACTAATTGGCTCGGTGAACAGGGTATCGGAAATCGTCGCCAGCTGTTCGGGCGCGCCGCTGACAAAGATGGACTCGGGATCATAACTCTGGTTCTTCAAGGTGAACCCAGCCGGCAGCGTATCAAGCAAAACATTGGGGCGAACGGCGATCTGGCGGATATCATCGCGCCGGGCGATATTCACCGATACGGCAGCCGTCTGCGGATCCAACTCCACATCGTCAATGCGATTGCCATCGGCATCAATCGCGTAGAGCCGAAGGTCCACTTCAATCGGATTGCGGCTGGCGGAAAGATCCAAGGAACCGCGCACCGCAACCACTTGCCCAACGCGGCTGGCTGCGCCGCTCACGAGCACTTCCGTAATGCTTGGCGCCGGCTCGTCATGCCGGAATCCAATTGGCGGCGCTTCCAGCAGGTCGATGACGATTTTTTTGTCGTGTGATTCGAGCGGCTCCAATTCAACGATGATTTGCGACGGCTGCACGATAGAAACAAGCCGGCGAATAGAATCCGCTTCCGGCTGCGTCACTCTCACTTCCAGCGGGACGGTGTGCGTGCCGGGCCCCAATCGAGACAGATCGGCGCGGACCACAATGTCTTCCGCCCGGCGCGCCGAAATCGTCGTCTGCAAGCCTTGAATCGTAACCGATGCCGCGCGCAGGCGGCTGTTCGTCATCTCCGCGGTCTGGCTGGGCACGATCTGAATCGGGATGCTGCGGAAGCTTCGCTTCGCAATCGGGTCAGCCGATGTCACCGCGATATACCACACGCCGGAAGCCAAGAGCAGCGAGACAGCCAGCCAGAGCAAATTGCCCGCCATGTCCGATTTTGCGAACCGCTCTATCATGACTGCGCCTGCCGTCTGCTGCGCGTCTGCACCCGAAGCCGCAGGTCATCAGCCAGCTCGCGCATACGGCTCCGCAGCGACAAGACCGTTTCTTCCGCGGGCCCATAGTAGGCGCTTAGGATCAGCCGCAGCCGCTGCGCGTCCAAATCGAGGATCATGCGCCCGCCATTGGTCACCGAGATTTTGCCGGTCTCTTCCGACACGATCACGCAAAGGGCATCGCCGACCTCGCTGATGCCCACAGCCGCCCGATGGCGCGTGCCCAGGTTCGGGTTCGGCAGATTGCGGCTGGCTGTTATCGGCAATACGCTTGAGGCTGAGGCGATGCGCCCGGTATTGTCGATGATTGCCGCGCCATCGTGCAATTCGGTGCGCGGCCAAAAGAGCGTCGCCAGCAAATCCGCCGTAACCACGCTGTCCAATTGGATGCCGGTGCGGATATATTCCTGCAAACTGCTGTTGCGCTGAAGCACGATCAGCGCGCCATGACGCCGATCGGACAGCTTTTCCGACGCGGCGCAGATCTCGTCAATCACCGAAACGCGCAGGGCTTGCGGCGCCAGGCGCATTCCCAAAAAAGCGCCGCGCCCCAGCCTTTCCAGCACCCGCCGTATCTCGGGCTGAAAGATCACCGGGATGGCGATGACCAGCGCCGTCAAGCTGTTGGCCAGCAGCCAACTCAAGGCTTCCAGCCGAAACAGCGCCGCGACCGAGATCAAGCCGATCACCACCAGCGCGATGCCGCGGAAGAGCGCCACCGCCTGTGTGCCGCGAAACATGAAGGAAATACTGTAAAACAGGGTCGTTACGATGGCGATATCAACAAGATCGCGAAATTCGACGCTTTCCAGAATTAAGAGGATCTGTTCCACAGCGGACCTTCCAACAGTCAGCCATCGGCATGCAGCGGGCGCGCGTCCGATAGTTTAGTAACTTGTATTAACCCATTGATATGCGCCTAGTTACCACAGTCTATCACTATGTACACTTAAGCGCCGATGAATTCCCGGCGAAGAACCGCTGAGGCAGCAACCGCCCAAACACGAATTGTAGGGGCGACCTATCAGGTCGCCCGCCGAAACACGAATCGTAGGGGCGACCCTTGGGTCGCCCGCCGGAGCGCGAATGTAGGGGTATCCGTATTACTTAGGCCAGCAGACGCGCCAGGATCGCCTTTTGGGCGTGCATACGGTTTTCCGCCTGCTGGAAGACTCTCGATTGCGCGCCGTCCATCACCGCATCGGTGATCTCGTCGCCGCGATGCGCCGGCAGACAGTGCATGACAATTGCCTTTGAATTGGCGTGGCGAAGCAACTCTTGATTAACTTGATAGGCGCCAAACTCGCCGGAGCGCTCGGCCGCTTCCGCCTCCTGCCCCATGCTGACCCAGGTATCGGTGTAGACCACATCGGCGTCAGCCACCGCGAGTTGCGGGCGCGTGCACATTTCCAGGGCGGAACCGTTGCGCCCGGCGATGTCATACGCTTGTTCGCGCACCGGGCGCTGCATCTCGTAACCCTCCGGCGTCGCTATGCTGAAGCTGACGCCAAAGTGGGCGCAAGCCAAAGCCACCGACGCCGCGACATTGTTGCCATCGCCAACAAAAGCCAGGCGCAAACCATCCAGCGCGCCAAAGTGTTCATGAATCGTCAGCATGTCGCCCAGCGCCTGGCAGGGATGGTAGCCATCGCTCAGCCCGTTTATCACTGGGACGCTGGCGTACTCCGCCAATTGCGCGACATCGGCGTGGTCGAATACCCGCGCCATGATGCCATCGACATAGCCGGAGAGCACGCGCGCCACATCCGGTATGCTCTCGCGCACGCCCAAGCCGATCTCCTGCGGACCCAGCATGATGGCGCCGCCGCCCAGATGCTTCATCGCCATTTCGAAGGACACGCGCGTTCGCAGCGACGGCTTCTGAAAGATCATGCCGAGCGTCTTGCCTTGCAGCCGGGGCTTGTTCCCGCCCGCCTTCCATTCCGCCTTGAGGCGCAGCGCCAGAAAGAGCAGCTCGCGCAGCTCGTCTGAGGGGATACTCGCAAGTTCCAGAAAATGCTTCATCCAGTTACCGAATCTTTCAGGGAAATACTCTTATGCCGATAGGGACTGCAAGTATAACACATGCCAGCCGTCGAATTAAATGATGTCGTCCATATCGCGCCAGTTGGAGCCGAAGCTGGCGTTGGCTTTCAAAGGAACGCGCAAGGGCAAGCCGTCTGGCAAAGCCGCTTCCATCGTCTCCACCACCAGCGCCGTTACCGCTTCGAGCTGGTCTTCATTCACTTCCAACACGAGCTCGTCATGCACCTGCAAGATCATCGCCGCGTCATATTTCGTCTGCCGCAATCGTCCGTCGAGATTGATCATTGACTGCTTGAGGATGTCGGCAGCTGTGCCCTGGATCGGCATGTTGATGGCGGCGCGTTCTTCGGCCGCTGTGCTGCGACGGTTGCCCTTCGCTTTGATCGCCGGATAAATCCGCCGCCGCCCATAGAGCGTCTCGGTATAGCCATGTTCCCAGACGAAGGCTTTGGTGCGATCGATGTAATTTTTGACCCCCGGCATGCGCGCGAAATAAGTCTCGATGAAGGCTGCCGCTTCCGCCTGCGTCAGTTCGCTTTCGCGCGCCAGGCGGAAGGCGCCCATGCCATACATCAAGCCGAAATTCACGCGCTTGGCAAAGTTGCGCTGCTCGTAGGTGACCGCTTCCGGTTCAATCCCGTTGACGGTCGCCGCGGTCGCCTGATGAATATCCAGATCGCGGTGGAAGGCGGCAATCAAGGTTTCGTCCTCGCTGATATGCGCCATCACGCGCAGCTCGATCTGGCTGTAATCAACCGCCAGCAAGACGTAGCCAGCCGGCGCCACGAACGCTCGCCGCACTTCTCGCCCTTGTTCGGTACGAACCGGTATATTCTGCAAATTGGGATTATTGCTGCTGAAGCGACCGGTCGCCGAGCCCGCCTGATTGTAACTCGTGTGGAGGCGCCCGCTGCTCGCATTAACCAGCGTTGGCAAAGCGTCGACATAGGTGCTTTTGAGCTTGGACAATTCACGGTAGTTGACGATCATGTCCACAATTGGGTGCGCGTCCTTCAGCGCGTCCAGCGTCGCCGCGTCAGTCGAAAAGCCGAGCTTGGTCTTCTTCAAGCCGTCGGTCGGCAGCTCAAGCTGCTTAAAGAGAACCTCGTTCAACTGCTTGGGGCTGCCGATATTGAACTTGCCGATGCCCCCGGCTTCGGTGATTGACGCTTCCAGCGAAGCGATCTCGGATTGCAATCGGCTGCTCATCGCGCGCAGATAGTCAACATCAAGCGCGACGCCTTTGTATTGCATGCCGCCGATGATCGGGATAAGCGGCAATTCCAGCGCGGTATAGAGCGAGTCGAGACCAGCCTCCGCCAGTTCGCCCTTTTGCGGCTCGACCAGGCGCAGGGTCATCGCCGCGTCAGCCGCCGCATAAGGCGCCGCTTCTTCAATCTCGACCTCCGCCATCGACTTCTGATTCTTGCCCTTGCCCAGCAAGTCCGAAATCTCCGTCATCCGCACATCCAGCGTCTTCGCCACCAAGGCTTTCAAGCCGAGGAACTTGCTGATCGGATTGCTCACCCATTCCGCGATCATCGTATCAAAGGCGATGGGCGCCACATTAATCCCGTAGCGCCGCAGAATCATCAGATCGTATACCGCGTTATGCGCCGTCTTGGGTATGTCCGCATTTTCCAGCGGCGCGCGCAAGGCGTCAATCACCATTTCCAACGGCAGCTGATCGAGCGCCGATACCGGCTGGGCGAACATATCGGATTGTCCGCCCTCGCCCGCGACGCGATGACCCACCGGCACGTAGAAGCCGCGCCCGCCGTCCACCGCCAAGGATATGCCGACCAGTTGCGCCGACATTTGATCGATGCTCGTCGTTTCAGTATCGAAGGCGATCAACTCGGCGCCGTTCAACTCGGCGACCAGCGCCGCCAGCTGCGCTTCATCGCGCACGATAATCGTCTCGACGACCTCTTGCGCCTGAACGATGCCGGTTTCGACGATCTCGCCATGCAGCCCGCCGTAGACCTTGTGCAGTCGATCCCGCAGCGTTCTGAATTCAAGCGCGGAGAAGACATCGTCCACCGGCTTCAACTCGAAGTCCTGCCCGATGCAAGACTCGAGATCCAGCTCGATATCAAGGTCGCGCATGATGGTCGCCAATTCACGACTCAGGTAAGCCAAGTCGCGCCCCTCGGTCAGCCGATTGCGCGCCCGTGTGCTGATGTCGGCCAGATGCTCATAGATGGCGTCGAGGTCGCCATACTCGCGCAGCAGTTTGGTCGCCGATTTTTCGCCGACGCCGGGGACGCCCGGTATATTGTCCGAGCTGTCGCCCATCATCGCTTTGAGATCCACCAACTGGCTTGGCTCAAGCCCCCATTTTTCGCGGAAAGCCGGCACATCCCAGACCTTGTCGTCATCGCCTCGCTGCGGCAGTTGCACCCGAACATGGGGACCAAGCAGCTGCAAGATATCGCGGTCGCCGGTCGCGATATGCACATCCAAACCCATGTCGACCGCCTGCCGGCTTATCGTGCCCAGCACATCGTCCGCCTCCATATTGGGCATGGTCAATTGCGGGATGTTAAAGGCCTGGACAAGTTCACGAATGCGATCGAACTGGCTTCGCAGGTCGTTGGGCATTTTCTCGCGCGTCGCCTTGTACTCGGGGTAAATCTCCTCGCGCGCGCTCAAGCCTTCGTCAAATGCGACCGCAAGGTACTTGGGCTGATAATGCTCGTAGACATCCAGCAGCGTTCGGCTGAAGCCATAGACAGCGCTCGTGCTCTCGCCGCTTGATGTCGTGAAACCCCCATGCTGCAGGGCGAAATAACTGCGATAAGCGAGCGCGTGACCGTCAATCAGATACAGGACAGGGCGATTTTCCATAAGCAAAAGCTCTGCGTCGAATTATTGAGTTTTCCGTGAGGCGAGTATAGCCGATGGCGCAGTAAACTGACAGACAATCTTGCTTTATGCCAGGCTTTAAGGCTCGCCGCCTATACGTCGCCGGTCTGGAGGGTGTCTACGCGCCCCTGTAAGTAGCCCGCCAAAGCGCGAAATTGTAGGGGCTGCCCACCGGGTCGCCCACCCAAGCGCAAGCCATCTAAACGCGGGCGAATTGCAGGAAGCGCTGCAACTCCCGTTCGCTCATATCGCGCCCCGGCTGCAGCACCAGATAGGCGTCCGCCCAGAGATCGCGAGGCAGAGCCGCATCTTCCGAACAGGCGATCTGGCGCGCGCGGTCCATCACTGCGCGCACCAGGCTGTCGGGAGAGGCGCGCCCCGGCACATCGGCGCGCAGGTAGATGAAGTCATGATGCACATCGAGTCGATGTATCCGCCAGTTCAGGCTGTTAAGCTGAACCTCCAGCCAGAACACCAGTTGCTCCGCCACTGGCTTCCGCAACAGCCGCGCCGGATCATCCACCAGCCAGACGAAGGAAAAAGGCTGCCGCGCGTTCGCCGCCACGATCGTGGGCGATTCCTCGCTCGCCCCCGCCGGCTTGTCGCTGCCCGGCGCCGAGTCCAGCGCTTGAAGCATGCGATCGCCCTGCCGCCGGATCTCTCGCAAAGGCTTGCCGCCGGCGAAGACCAATGTCAGCGTATACTCAGCGACCGACGCGCGCGAATAGAGCATGAAATCCAAGCCGCTCTCCGGCAGCTTGACGAAGCGAATGCGAGATTGGCTGCTCTCCGCCGTCCAATCGTCGCCGACTGTTTGGCGGAGCGCGCGGAAATTCTCCAGCGGCATATCGCCGGAAAAAGCGACGATCTGATTATCGCGCGTCAAGACCGTCGCGTCAGCAGTCAGGTCCGTCATCATCTGCGTCATCGAAAGCGCCAACTGCGCCAGGGCGGGGTCGTCGCTGCGGCTCCAGAGCGGCGAGCGCGCCGCTTCGTCAACGCGGGAGCGCAGCGGCTCGGCTTCCGCTGAAACGGGCGGCATGCCGCTCTCTTCAGTCTCAGCTTCAAGCGGGGCGTCGGGCTCGTCGACCGCGACTTCGGCAGTTGGCTCGCTCCTCTCTGCCTGGATGGTCGTCTCGCCCGCTTCATCTGGCGCATCCACAGAAGGCAAGTTGTCCATCATAGCGGAAAGGAAGCCCGGTTCGCGGATGAATTTCTGGGTCTCGCGAAGCCAAGCGGGCACGACGCCGGCGCCAAGCGCGCCCGGCAACTCGCGCGTTGTATCAAATAGCGATTCGAGCTTCAGGTTTTCCAACTGCGTGCTTTCATCAAGGACTGCGTTGAGCATTGCTTCAAATGACGCGCTGTCTTCAAGTTCAGGAGCCATCTCCCCAACCGCCGCTGCCGGCGGCGCCACGACCTCGCGCGTTGTGCCGGCGATCGAATGCGCCAGGTCGCCCACGGTCTCGCCCCGCGCGCCCGGCGCAATCGGCGTCTCGTCAATCTCCGCGTCAGCCAGTGGCGGGGCGGAAGAAATCTCTTCGTCTTCGACCGTGACCACCCGATAGCGGACCGTGTCGCCCTCGGCGTCAGGCTCGACAAGCACCTCGAAGGCGCTCTGCGACGCGCTCTCCGCCGCGCTTGCGCTGCTCGGGTTCAGCAGCTCATACGAGGCTTGCAGCCGCCTGCGCGTGTAATTGAGCGCCAGGTCTTCTTCCAGCAGATCATCAACCAGCGATTCGATGAAGATCGTGTCCTCGCCAACATCGATGGTCGGCGTTTCCGGCATCACGGGCAGCGCCTTCGCGGAATCCTGCAAAGCGGCATTCAGCACCGGTATCAAGTCGCGCGCCATCACCGGAATATCAATCAGGCCTTGCACTCGAGACTGGCGGGCGAGCTCATGCGTTTCGGGTTTGTCCGGCGCCAGAACGATGGCGATCCCTTCTTGGCGCGCTCGCACTACGTCAATCATCATCGCAGGAGCGATTGAAAGCTTGGCTGTATCCAACAGCATCAGGTGTTGCGGATGCTCGCGGATATGCTCGATCGCGTTGCGGACATCGGCGACGGTCGTCACGCTATACTCGCCCAGCGCCTCCAGCGTCCGCTTGACATCAATAGCAAACTGCACATTTCGCGTGACCAATATGATCCGCGTTATCGCCAAAGCCATAGCGCTTGCCTATGCGTCGCTTGAGGAATACACAAGAACAATTCTAACACAGCCGCCCGCCGACGGCGAAAAGACCACGAGATAATCCAGGGGAGTGTATCTATTTCGGTTGAATTTAGAAATCATCATCATTCAAGCATCTGTAGGGGCGAGCACGTGGCTCGCCCACTTGATAATCTCCGACGGGCGATTCACAGAATCGCCCCTACAATTTTCGCTAAAGGATGATGTCGACGCTGAAAGAATATTACGCTTGACATGAATTCCAACCGACTTCAATACACTACCCACAGGGGACTCGCTATACAGGCGCTTGCGCATAAGCTATAATCGTATTGTCTCGCACCGGTTTGACAATGCGGAGCTACCGTTATGCAACCGCAGTTGATCCAGCGTAAATTGGAACGCCACCTGCTGCAAGTGGAAAAACCAGGCCGTTACGTCGGCGGCGAATACAACAGCGTCGTCAAAGACTGGGGTGGCGCCGCCGTCAAGGTCGCCTTGGCTTTCCCCGATATCTACGACCTGGGCATGTCCAACCTGGGCATCATGAACCTCTACGATCAACTGAACCAGCAGCCGGATATGCTGGCTGAGCGCGTCTTCTCGCCCTGGCTGGATATGGAAGCGCTGATGCGGGGGCAAGAGATTCCGCTCTATTCGCTGGAAAGCAAGCAGCCCCTGCGCGATTTCGACCTGCTCGGCATCAGCCTGCCCTACGAGCAACTCTATACCAACGCCCTCAACCTGCTTGACCTGGCGGGGCTGCCCGTCCTGAGCCGAGACCGAGACGAGCGCCATCCTCTTGTCATCGCCGGCGGCCACGCCTGCTTCAACCCCGAACCCATGGCCGACTTCATCGATGCCTTTGTCATCGGCGAGGGCGAGGAAATCATCATCGACATCGCCCGCGCGCTGCGGGAGCTGCGAGGGAGGTCCCGCTACGAACAGCTGCGCGCCATCGCCCGGATTCAGGGCATCTATGTGCCGCGCTTCTATGACGTGGAATACAACGTTGATGGCACGGTCAGCTCGATTGCGCCCAACGAGCCCGGCATCCCCGCTCGCGTGCTGAAACGCATCGTTATCACCCTGCCCAAGCCCTTCACCAAGTTCATCGTGCCCAATATCGATACCGTGCATAATCGCGCGCCGATTGAAATCATGCGCGGCTGCACCCGCGGCTGCCGCTTCTGCCATGCGGGGATGGTGACCCGCCCGGTGCGCGAGCGACCAGTGCAAGAAATCATGTCGGCAATCGCCGAAATCGTCGAACACACCGGCTTTGAAGAGATCAGCCTGCTCAGCCTGTCGTCATCGGATTATGTCTGGGTGGAAGAGTTGGCGGAAGAAGTGAACCGCGTTTACAAAGACGCCGGCTTGAGCCTCAGCCTGCCGAGCCTCCGCATCGAAAGCGCCAGCGCCGACCTGCTGGAAAAGATCGGCGGCACCCGCCGCAGCGGCTTCACCTTCGCGCCCGAAGCCGCAACCGAAAAAATGCGCGATCTGATCAACAAATACGTCCCCGATGAGCAAGTGCTGCAAACCGCTCGCGATGTCTATTCCCGCGGCTGGCGCACCATCAAGTTTTATTTCATGATCGGCCACCCGGAGGAGACCATTGATGACGTCCAGGCGATCATCGACTTGTGCGTCATGACGCTGAATGAAGGCACGCGCATCCTAGGCAAGAAAGCGACGCTGAACGTCGGCGTCAGCACCTTCATCCCCAAGCCGCATACGCCTTTCCAATGGGCGCCGCAAGATACGCGCCAAAGCGTAGACCGCAAGCAGCGCCTGCTGAAGCGGCAGATGCGCCGCGGCGGCATGCACCTGCGCTGGAACAACTACGAAGACAGCGAATTTGAAGGCTGGCTCAGCCGCGGCGATCGCCGGCTCGGTCGCGTCATTCGGCGCGCCTGGGAGCTCGGCTGCAAATTCGATGCCTGGGGTGATCAGCACAAGCACAACCTTTGGCTGCGGGCTTTCGCCGATTTCGGCATCGACCCCGATTTCTACAACTTCCGCGAGCGCGATCTGGACGAAGTCTTCCCCTGGGATCACATTGATGTCGGCATACACAAGAAGTTCCTGCGCGAGGACTACCTGATGAGCATCAAGCGCGAGACGCGGGTCGATTGCCGTGACAAATGCTTCGCCTGCGGCATCCTGCCCAAGTTCGCCAAAGAACGCTCCACCACCGAGGACATGGCTTGGGAATGCCCGCCGGTGACGCCAATCAGCGAACGAAAGCGCGCCCGCCAAGCCGCCATTCCCCTAAGCGCCATCGGCTGACAGCCTGTGCTCAAGACCAGCGCAATTGTCGTCAACGGAATCAAAATCAGAGAAGCCATCCTAGGCGATGGCGCGCCAATTCTGATGGTTCACGGCTGGGGCGCCAGCATTGAGCTCTTGGAACCGCTGGCCTCGCGTATAAGTCGTCGCGGTTATCAGTGCCGCCTTTTCGACCTGCCGGGATTCGGCGAAAGCGATGAACCGCCGCAGCCATTCAGCATATTTGACTACGCGGCATTCTGCCTCGCCTACCTGGATCAGCGCCAAATGCGCGAAGTCTGCTACTTCGGGCATTCGCTCGGCGGGCGCATCGGTCTGATCCTCGGCGCCGAACACAGCAACCGCATTCGCAAGCTCGCGCTATCCAACAGCGCCGGCATCAAGCCTCAGGCGGCGCTGCATAGCCGAGTCAGATTAAGCGCCTACCAATCCCTGCGGCGCGGCTTGGATCGCATCGGGGCGAAGTCGGCGGCAGGCAAACTGCGTCAATCTTACGCTCGGCGATTTGGTTCTGACGACTACCATAACGCCTCGCCGGTCATGCGCCGCACACTGGTCAACATTGTCAACCAGGATCTGCTGGATCAGGCGAAGCGCGTCTCCGTCCCCACCATCCTGATCTGGGGCGACGAAGACCAGGAGACGCCGCTCTGGATGGGCAAAAAGCTCGAAGCCGCCATGCCTGATGCCGCGCTAATCGTCCATCCGGGCGCCGGGCATTACGCCTATCTCGACTACCTTGACACAACCGCCAGCATCATGGACGCGCTTTACAGTGGCGGCTAGCGCGCCGCATTTGACGCAGGGCAATCGCTTCAAATTTTCTTTTACCGCCGAGTACACAGAAGTAGAACAAAGTAAGTAATGCGAAAAAGGGCGATGCTAATCTGATTCGAGATCTGTAGGGGCGAGACTTGTCTCGCCCACTATGTCGCCATTGTACATGTGGGCGACTCAAGAGTCGCCCCTACGAC
>JAJEGA010000102.1 GCA_022820125.1 Anaerolineae bacterium
CTGTAGGGGCGAGCACGTGGCTCGTCCGCTTGATAATCTCCGGCGGGCGATTCACAGAATCGCCCCTACAATTTTCGCTAAAGGATGATGTCGACGCTGAAAGAATATTACGCTTGACGTGAATTCCAACCGACTTCGATACACTACCGCGCCTGCTTACGCCCCTTGCACATCAAGGGTTATCGGCAGTTTATAGGGGCGAACCAGTGGCCCGCCCGCTCTTGTTAACTTGGCGCTACTCTTGTAATGCTGATGGATGTTAAGGATGAGCCGAAGCCCACCCTTAACTTAGCGAACTACATGTCGTCCATGCCATAGTCGGGCAGGGTGCCGGGGAAGATCTCGGCGATCTGCTCATCCGGGGTCACCCAAACGGCTTCCGGAATCACATTGCCCCAGGTCCACTGATAGAAATAGGGAGGCGCGCCAACCGGGATGTTGTTGAAGCGCTTCGCCAAGCCCAAGCCATAGCGGCCGATGATGCCGCCGACATGGTAGACGTTGCCAGTGAAGAGATTGATGTAACGCGCCATCAAATCCTTGCGCGCGTCAAAGTCCGGCTCCAGGCAGAAGTCGTTGACGATGTCAATCAGTTCTTCCTCGAAGTCCAGCAATTCGCGTTCACCGGCGTCGGCGCGGTGGAAGTCCGGCGTGAGATCGGTGACGGGACCTAGATCCTGACAGCGGGTGAAGGAGGTTGTGTATTCCTGCCCGGCGCGGTCGACGCGCGCTTCCCAGGTGCCGGTGGTGATCGCATCGCCAGCGGCGGGACCCTGCAGCGGGCGCAAATTGACCTGAATGCCCACGTCCCGCATCAGCAGAACAAAGGCGTCGCCGATCTGTCCGGTCGCTTCGGCGGCGACGCTGGTATCCAGCACGATGACCAGGTTGTCGCCCGCCAGCGCGCCGTCAGTCCAGTTGAGGATGCCGTCGCCATCGGTATCTTCAAAGCCCAGCTCCGCCAGCAGCGCGCGCGCCGATTCCGGCGAATAGGGATAGTAGACCACGCTGTCGATATCGAAGTAGGGCGAGCCGGGCGTGACGCCGCCAGCGAAGGCGCGCATGAAGGGACCGCGGATAACCGCTTGGCCGATGCCATCGCCATCAATCGCATGTTGGACCGCGCGCCGGAAATGGAGATCGCGGAAGAGATCGCGCAGCGCCTGGTCGCGCTCGTCCGCAACACCCAAGGTCGCCGACAGGTTGAACTCGATATTGAATGCGAGCGTCTCGGGACCCCACTCAATGTAGAAGTGAGCGTCGTCTTCCTGCGAGCGCGTAATCGCCTCTACATAGGTGCTCGGGTTCTCCAGGTTGGTGTGGTCAATCGAGCCAGCCAACGTGCCTAGCGTACGGCCAATGCCGCTGGGCCCCTTCTCGAAAGTGACTTCTTCAAGGTAGGGCAGTTGGTTGCCCGCCTCGTCAACCTTCCAGTAATAGGGATTCCGGCGGTGCACCATGAATTCGTCGATCTGGTAATCGACAGCGACCCAGGGACCCATCGTCGGGACGGGCAAGTCGTCCTGTACCTGGAAGGTCTCGAAGGTGTCATAATCGGATTCAGCGTTGATCGCCGGATGCATCGGCGAGTAGGCGTGCTCGGCGCAGATGTTGAAGTCCAGGAAGTCCATCTTGAACAGCAACTGGGCGGGGTAGGCTACGGGGAATGTCCAGGTAATCTGGTCGTCGCCGGTCTGCTCCAGCATGATGTCTTCGCCGTCAACCTGCCAAGTGCTGCGGTTCGTCCAGGAATTGACATTCTCGTCCAGGATGATGTGGTTCCAGGTGAACATGATGTCATGAACGCCGAAAGGATGCCCATCAGACCATTTCGCGCCCTTGATGATGTTCATCACCAATTGCGTGCCGTCCTCGCTCCATTCCCAATCCGTCGCCAGGTTGGGCAGGGGCTCGAGGTTGTCGTGGCGCAAGAACATGGGACCGGACTTGACCAGCGATTCGCCATAGATGTAGTTGATGCCGAACCAGCCCTGCGTTTGACGCGCGCAGAGATTCCAGCCAGCCGTCGGCACAGCCGAGAAGTCGCGCCAGACGCCGCCATAGACGCCCAAGCCCGCCGACATGCCGGATTCCAAAATCACCTGCGGATTCTCGGGCAGGCGTTCCTCGACCGGCGGCAGATCGCCCGCTTCTACCATAGCTGTCACATAGGCTGGCTCGCTGTAAGAATCAAGCGCCTTGTAAACCAGCATCTCGTCCAAGGAGAAGGTCACAATCGGGTTATCGCCCAACTGCACGCCCTCGGGATAGGGGACTGGATCAGCCACTTCGTCCATCTGCGCGAAGCTGCCCCCCCCCACAGCAAATATTGCCGCTAGCAAAAGCAGCAGAGAAAAAAATCGTGAACGCCTCATGGCAATTCCTCCAAATTAGATTGACAAAAATTAACCCGCCGGCAACGCCAGCAGGATAATCAACCTTTGGGTCTTAATGCGCCACAGCGGAGGCTTGTTCCGCTTGCGCCGCCGGTTCATGCAGCCAGCAAGCCACATGATGCTCGCCGTCTACCCGGGTCGGCGGCGGCAAATGCCTCCGGCATTTCGCCATTACATGCGGGCAGCGGTCGGCAAAGGCGCAGCCGGCGATCTCCGCCGTCGCATTGGGCACGATGCCTTCAATCGGCACCAGGATCTCCTTGCGCCGCCCGAGGACCGGTATTGATTCCAACAAGCCCACCGTATAGGGATGCTGCGGATTGCGGAAGATATCAGTCACCGAGCCGTATTCGACGATGCGACCGAAATACATCACAGCCACATAGTCAGCCATCTGCGAAACGACGCCCAAATTGTGCGTGATGATGATGATTGACGAGCCAAAATCTTCCTGCAGCTTCTCCATCAAATCAATGATCTGCGCCTGTATCGTCACATCAAGCGCCGTCGTCGGCTCATCGGCGATCAAGATCGACGGATTGCAAGACAGCGCGAGCGCAATCATCACGCGCTGCCGCATGCCGCCGCTCAACTGATGCGGATACTGCTTCACCCGCTCTTCCGGGTCGGCAATGCGAACGCGATCCAGCATGTCAATCGCCACTTTGATCGACTCTTTGCGGCTGAGCCCTTGATGCAATTCCACCACTTCGGCGATCTGCCGACCAACGGTATGCAAGGGATTGAGCGAAGTCATCGGCTCTTGAAAGATCATCGAAATCTCGCCGCCGCGGATGCTGCGCATTTCGATGCCTTTGGGGTCGAGCTTCACGATATCGATCGTCTCGGCGCGCCGTTTCTGGCGGCGGAAGATGATCTCGCCATCGACGATCTCCCCCGGCGGCGACTTGATCAATTGCATGATTGAACTCGCGGTCACGCTTTTGCCGCAGCCGCTCTCGCCGACGATGCCCAGCGTCTGTTTATTCGCCAACTCAAAGCTGACGCCCTTCACCGCCTGCACCACGCCGCGCTCGGTGAAGAAATGCGTCTTTAAGTTCTTAACTTCCAGAATCGGCTCAGCGCCGGCAGTGCTGTTCACGATCATTCTTTCTTGTGGGCGACCCAAGGGTCGCCCCTACAATTGTCTCCAGATTGTCGATTCCTGCGGGCGATCCGGTGGATAGCCCCTACACACATGGGATTCTGTTGTCATACCGCTTATCGCCCGACCTGGCTGTCTGCTAAGCGCGTCTCTCCGCCGCCAACTCCTCGATGCCGCGCGTATGCAGGCGGGCTGCGCCGGCCGATGCGCTTAGCATCACGCGACTGCCATTCGCTTCGTGCGCCGCCAAACGCGCCCGCGCCGATTCAATCTCCTCAGCCGTGTAATTCGGCAGCCACTCCGCCTGCGAGACCAGCAGCTCGTCGGTCATCTGCCACACTTCTTCCGGATTGCAAACCGCGCCCACCAGCGGATCATGCAGCATCGCCTGCTTCAGCAGCGTCACATCGCCGCGCACTGCCGCTTCCATCGCCATTTCCTGGACGCGCACACTGGCGGAGCAGGTCGCGGCGCAAGCCATAGGCAAATCGCCAACCACCGGCATATTGATGCCATTCTTGTCGACATAACCGGGGATCTCCACCACGCAGCCATCCGGCAAATTCGTGATATAACCGCGATTCGGCACATTAAAATGCCCGCGATAAACCCGCCCGGTTTCCAGTCCTTCAATAATGTAGGAGCCATGCTCCAGGCTGCGGTCGGCGGCGCTGATCATCGGCGGCTCTTCCTCGAGCCAATTGGGGAAATCAGTCTCGAACCAATTGCGCCCCTCAGTGCAAACGCGCAGATAACCACCGGTCTCGCCCAGAATCCAGCGATTCAAGCTGATCCAGTCCGTGATCTCGGCGGGGCGCTTGCGATACCAAGGCACATACTCGCTCAAATGCCCATTCGATTCGGTCGAGTAATAACCGAAGCGCCGCAGCACATCAATGCGGACTTTCTCTTCCTCGCGGAATTGCGGATGCGCCTCGAAGAGTTCCAGCAGGCGCGGGGTCATATCCATGCCTCGCCAGCGCACCTGCACGTACCAGGTCTGATGATTGATGCCGGCGCAGATAATATCGACGTCAGCGCGCGTCACTTGCTCGTCTTCCGCAATCAGCCTCTCGCGCCGCGCCCAAAGCTCGATGCACTCGGCGATTTGAGAATGCCCATGCTGCACGCCATGGCACAAGCCGATGGTGCGCACGCCGCCGTATTTATTGCAGGCCCAGGTGTTCATCGCCATCGGATTGGAATAATTGAGGAAGAGCGCGCCCGGCTTGGCCACATCGCGGATATCACGGCAGATGCCAAGCAGCGCCGGGATCGTCCGCTGGCCATACATGATGCCGCCAGCGCAGATCGTATCGCCCACGCATTGGTCGACGCCGTACTTCAGCGGGATGTCGATATCCAGGGCGAAGGCATCCAGCCCGCCCTGCCGAATCATGCAAATGACATAATCGGCATCGGCGATCGCTTCCCGCCGTTCCAGCGTCGATGCGACTGTCGCCGGCAAGCCATTCGCCTTGATATCGCGCTCGCATAATTGCGCCACCATGCTCAGATTGCGCGCCGAGATATCCATCAGCGCGAAATGCGTGTCGCCGAATTCCGGCACCGTGAGCAAATCGGTCATCAGCCGGCGGGTGAAACCCACCGAGCCAGCGCCGATCATGGCAATCTTCAAAGACATGATTTGCCTCGCGTTAAATTGAATGCTGATTAGATATTCTTAGCGGCGAATTGTCAAGTGGCGGGTGTCGCTGCTACGATCTACCCTTGGCGCGCCATTCGGCCATGGTTCTATCGCCTTTGCTCTTGTTGCAATGGGTGCAAAGCAGTTGCAAATTCTCAAGATGGTCAGTGCCGCCTTTGCTGCGCGGCAGGATGTGGTCCACTTCCATCACTTTGAAAGGGAAATGCACATCGCAGCCAACGCAGACGCCTTCCTGCTCGCCATAGAGCCGATGGCGGTGGGTGCGATAGTTGGGCAGCTTCCCCATATCCGTGCGCAGAGGCGGGTCGTCACGCACGATAGCGCCGCCCCAGAGCGCGCCGCGGTCGTCGCGGATGCGCTGATCGACCAGCTTCACGGCCAGCGGCGACAGGTCGATGCCGGCCCATTGCCGGTTCAGCCGGTCGGCGGCGACCAGCGTCGTGGCGCAGCCGCAGAAGGGGTCGAAGACCAGGTCGCCTTCGTTGCTGGAGGCGCTGATGATGCGGTCGAGCAAGGCGACGGGCTTCTGCGTGGGGTAGCCGGTGCGTTCTCTATTGTTACCAGTTAATGCTTTTATATCTGCCCAAAGATTGGATGCTGGGACACCTTTGGACTCGTGCAAATAAACTTTGCGTTCCGGGATTCCAGTACCTTCTTTAGCTTGGCGGATTCTATCATCTTGTTCGAGCTCTTTCATACGTTGTTCAGAGTAACGCCAAGTTCGAAGAAACCCTCGAAAGTCATATGTATATCCGCCACCAGAAAGTCCACCTGTATGTAACGGGGCTGTTCTAAACCTGCCGCGCTTGTCTTCTAAGCGATACGTTTTCCTGACATATTCAGGGTCAAGTGGGACATATTTTGTGTTCCAAATGCCTCTGCCGTCTTTGGCATAGTAGAGGATAACATCATAAACTCTACCGAACTTTTTTGAATCGTTGTGTGAGCCATATCGACGCCAAATAATTTGCGCGCGCAAATTCTGTACTCCAAACACCGCATCCATCAGCAGCTTGAGATAATGGCTGGCGGTATCGTCGCAATGCAGGTAGATGCTGCCGGTGTCTTTCAAGATGCGCCGCATCTCCATCAGGCGCACGGCCATCATAATCAGATAGCTCATCATGGACTTGCCATGCGTCTGGCGCGCGGTGTCAATCACGGCATAGGCGTCTGGGCTGCACTCCGCCAGCTCGCCATGTTCGTAGACATCGACATCGGAGAGCGTCCAGGTGTCTTTGAAAGCGGCGCCGGCCGCGCGGCTGCCGATGGGCGCGGCATAATCTTCGTTGGAGTTGAAGGGCGGGTCGAGGTAGATGAGGTCGATGCAGGCGCTGTTGATGCCGCGCATGACGGGCAGGTTGTCGCCCGTCCAGACCGTGCCGCTGGCGAAGTTGGGGGCGGTCATGGGCAGTTCACCCCCCACCCCAACCCCTCCCCACAAGGAGGGAGGGGCTTTTGTCGCTGATGGCACGCAAGCCCGTACAGCACATAAGGACTCCTAAGCCAATCCGCCGAGCTCCCACAGACGCGCCATGTATGTCGCCGTCTCCGCTGCCGCCGCGCGCGGATCCTCCAACGCGTTAATCCGCTTGCTGAATGGCTCGGGCGTCACCGGACCATCATAACCCAGCGCCGCCAGCTTCTTCATGAAGCCCTCCAGCGGCAAGACGCCGGTCTCGGTCGGCAGCCGCCGATCATGATCGTCATAGGTCGCCATCGTCAGCCCGAGCGGCGCATCGTTGACGTGGACATTGACGATGTCCGCATTGCTGATCTTGTCCAAATCATCCACCGAGCCGCCCGAGGTATACAGATGCCAGGCATCCAGCAACAAGCCGACATTGCCCGTGCCGCAGGCGGCCGCCAGCTCCAGCATGCCTTCCATGTTGTAGATGAAATCATGCTGATCCGCCGGGCGCAGCGTCTGCGGACCGATGAATTCGATGCCGAAGCGGATGCCGTGATCCTTGCATACCTCCGCGATCGCCTTGAAGCGCTCGAGATGCCAGGCGAAGTTCTCATCGAATTCACGCTCGGTCGATGAGGGCGGGCACCAGGTCGAAGAGCGCAGCGCGCCCAGCTCCGCGCCCAGCGCCGCATACTTCGGCAGCGCCGCCAAATCTTCGCGCCAGTCCTCATGCTGCCAGCGCACGGTCATGCCCCAGGCGCCATACTTGATGCCGGCGTCGTCGAACAGCGCCCACACGTAATCGGCGCCGCGCTCGTCTGCCAGCGCCGCCGCTTCCGCGATGCTGAAATCCAGCCCCTCAAAGCCGGTTTCCTTCGCCAGCTTGAGGCTCTCGCCCAGCGATAATCCTCGTATCCCAAGCGCGCCCGGGCTCAATGTCTTGTACATCTGTGCTCCCCTTCTTCAATGTATTCGCTCAGTTCCTCATTCACCCCGCAAACTATAACCCATTCCGGAAGCCTTTACAGCACCTGCTGTGTCGACGGTCAGTGTCTTCGCGACCTACTCGACCTATGCGACCCTCAGTATGTGAAAGTAAGTAATACAACAATCAGAAGAATAGTGTAAAGGCGACTCTTGAGACGCCCGGACACAAAATCTCAATATTACGGGCGAGCCAAGGCTCGCCCCTACAGATTCCAAAAGGAGAAACACCGTCCTTTTTTTGAATGACTAGCTTGCACTTGCTTCTGTGTTGCCTCTTTTCCTCTGTCGTGAAAAAAAGCGCCGGATGTCGTACAATCCCAACTATGAACATCGACTCGTTGAAGAAGCAGGCGGGAGAATACGCCGCCGACTTCGTTAAATCGGGCATGATGGTCGGGCTCGGCAGCGGCAGCACCGCCATCTACGCCACCCGCCGCATCGCGGAGCGCATCGGCAGCGGCGCGCTGACCGACATCGCCGGTGTTCCCAGCTCGCGCGCCACCGAAGCAGCCGCCATCGAGCTCGGCATCCCGCTGACTACCCTCGCCGAGGGCACGCGCATCGATATCACCATTGATGGCGCCGATGAAGTCGACCCCGACTTCAACCTGATCAAAGGCGGCGGCGGCGCTCACTTGCGCGAGAAGATCGTCGCCCAAGCCAGCGAGCGCCTGGTCATCGTTGTCGATGAATCCAAACTTGTCGATCAGCTAGGCGCAACTTGGGCGGCGCCGATCGAGGTCCTGCCATTCGGCTGGCGCGCGCAAGCGGCTTACCTGGCGTCCCTCGGCGCGAAGCCGGAACTGCGGATAGACGGCGGTGTCCCTTTCCAAACCGACCAAGGCAACCTCATCCTTGATGCCGACTTCGGGCGCATCGCCGAGCCCGCCGCCCTAGCGCGTCAGCTTGAAGCGCGCGCCGGCATCATCGAGCACGGGCTGTTTATTGGGATGACGCGGGATGTGGTGGTGGCGGGCGTCGATGGTGTGCGGCATTTGCGCAATCCCCGCCCAAATCTGTAGGGCTTGTCCGGAAATTTGAGGAAGTGCGCGTATCAGCGAAAAAGGAGCCAGCCCCATGACCACCTCCTCGAACTGGCGCGAGAACGGCGTCCGCATCGTCCGCAGCGGCGAGCTCGATAGCAACACGCCCCAAACCCCGGGCATGACGCGCGCCGCCGCCATCAACTACGCCAAAGCCGGCGCCGAGAAACTCTGGGCGGGCACGGTCAACATCCAGCCCGATGCCAAAACCGGCGCGCATCACCATGGCGAACTGGAAAGCGTCATCTATGTGCTCAGCGGACGCGCCCGCATGCGCTGGGGCGACGAGCTGGAATATGTCGCCGAAGCCGAAGCCGGCGATTTCATCTACGTCCCGCCCTTCGTGCCGCACCAGGAGATCAACGCCGACCCCAACGAGCCGCTCGTCTGCATCCTCGTCCGCAGCGACCAGGAAGCGATCGTCGTCAACCTCGATATTGAGCCGGTTGAAACATCGGAGACGATTTGGATCGGTCCGAATCATCCCGCCGACGCGCAGCATTTGTAGGGGCTACCCAGTGGGTCGCCCGCCGAAGCGCAACATTTGTAGGGGCTACCCATCGGGTCGCCCGCCCAGCGCAATGGGGGAGATTTAGAGGGGGGTTGGCCTCAGCAGCACCTTCGACACATCGCCGGGCGCTTCAATCAAGCGCTCGAACCATGTTCCGCCTTCGTCCAGCGGCGCCTCATGAACCCAGGGATCCAGGCGTATCGCCCCCGCAGCCAGCAGCTCAAGCGCGCGCGCGAAATTCGCCGGCGTATATGCGAATGAGCCAACCGCCGTAATCTCGCTGCGGATCATCGCCGCGACCGGCATTGCGCTGCTCTCCTCATGCAAGCCGCTGAGGATCAGACGCCCGCTGGCTTTGGTGGCGGCGACGCATTGCTCGCGCGTCAAAGCGCTGCCGACCGCATCCAGCGAAACCGCGACGCCGGCGCCATCGGTTGCCTCGCGCACCATCTCAACCGTGTCCAGCGCGCTCGCTTGGATTGGGATGCCGCCCAGCGCTTCGCCCATCGCCAGCCGCGCCGCGTCGATCTCGGCGATGAAGACGCGAGCCGCGCCTTGATATTGGAGCATTTGCAGCGAGAGCAAGCCAATCGGACCAGCGCCGATGATAAGACAGTCGGCATCGGCGACATCGCCCGCCAGCTCGCCGATGCGCACGGCGCAGCCCACCGGCTCGGTCAACGCGCCGATTCGCGCGTCCATGCCATCCGGCAGCGGCAGCGCCAATTTCGCTGGCGCGCACACATATTCCGCGAAGGCGCCGGGACGATTGGCGCCAATCAGACGCCGATTGCCGCAGAGCTGGTTCAAGCCAGCGGCGCAGAATTCGCAGTCGCCGCAATACCACAGCGGGTTCACCGTCACCAGCGAACCCGTCGTCAGATTGGGCTTGAACTCAGGAACAAGCGCGCCAAGCTCGACGATCTCGCCAGCGAATTCATGACCCATAATCAGCGGCGGCTGGCGCAGGGCGTTGTGGCCCAGGTAGCCGCTGAGCTCCGAGCCGCAGATGCCCGCGTATGCCACGCGCAGGACGATCTCGTCCGCAGCCGCTGCCGGCGCTGGCTCTTCGCGCAAGGTCATCGTCCGCGCCGCTTCCCATACCAATGCTTTCATCGGGTTGTCTCCCCTTCCTCTGTTCAGCGTACTGCAAGCCCCGCCAGCGCCCGCGCAACCTAGCCTATCTCCCGCCAAATACCAACCATGTAGGGGCGAGTCTTGGCTCGCCCGTCAGTGGCTTGCCCACAATCTCCGCCCTCATGCAGATTTGCCTTGCTTCGCGCGCCTGCATTATACTCGGCGGGCTATTTCAATCCACTGCGCAAGACGAGGATTCCGCATGAAGATCAAGAGCATTGAAGTGGTAGACCTCAATATACCGCCACGCGAACACAGCGCGAAGCCGCGGCGAAAGAGTTGGAACGATACAGACGAAGTCGGCAACCCCATGTCCTGGTATCCCCACGTCAAGCGCCACCGCAGCAAGTGGACAGAGATGGGCTGGGGGCCGGTATGGGTCAAGGTCACGCTGGAAGACGGCACTTGGGGGCTGGGCTCGTCCACCTACAGCCGGCCCGTCGCCGCCATCATTGAAGACCACCTGGCGCCGCAACTCGTGGGGCAAGACGGCTTCGCCATTGAGCGCCTGGCTGACATGATGTTCCGCCTGACGAAGCTCTACGGCACCGGGGGCTTGGCTTCCTACGCCATCAGCGCGGTCGATCTGGCGCTCTGGGACGCCAAGGGCAAGGCGCTCGGTTTGCCGGTTTACAGCCTCATCGGCGGCAAGCTCAAAGACCGCATCTACTGTTATTCGACCGGCAACGATATCGACTGGTATCAAGAACTGGGCTTCACCGCGCACAAGCTCGCCTGCCCCTATGGACCGGCTGATGGGCTGGAGGGCTTAAGCAAGAATATCGACCTGATTGCGAAGACGCGCGATCAAGTGGGCGATGACTGCGAGATCATGCTGGATTGCTGGATGTCGCTGGATGTCGATTACGCGGTGCAGTTGGCGGAAGCGCTGCGCCCCTATCGCGTGAAGTGGATAGAAGAATGTCTGATCCCCGAAGACTTTGACGCCCATGCCGAGCTGCGGGCGCGGCTGCCCTGGCAAACGCTCACCACCGGCGAACACTGGTACAGTCACGTCCCGTTCCAGTACGCGCTCAAGCACAACTTGGTGGATATTTTGCAGCCCGACATTGAGTGGGTCGGCGGATTGACGACCTGCGTCAAGATCGCCCACGCGGCCGAAGCGGCCGGCAAGAAAGTCATCTTGCACACCGGCGCCCGCACCGCTTACGGGCAGCACTTCTCCTTCGCCATGGCGGCTGTGCCCTGGATTGAATACTTCATGGGCGCGCCTCCCGGCATCCCCTTGAGCGAAGCGACAGCGCTGCCCGGCATGGCTTACGCCGTCGATGGCTGGCTGGAGATTTCGGATGAGCCGGGCTTCGGTATGGGCATTGCGGAAGATTGGATTGAGCCATTCTGGAGTTAGGCGCCGAACTTGGCGCTGTTTAATTAACCACAGTCCCTCGCAAGTCACGACTTGGCTCACGCAAAATAACAAGCCCGCGACAATAAGAAGCTGTAGGGGCGTTTCGCCAAAACGCCCGAAGCATGTAGTCGGGACAGCGGGCGACTGACCCGCTGTGTCTACGCGGGGCACCGAGTCCCCCCTACAGACGTCTTCCTGGATGGGGGTTTGTTAAATAAGAGGTACAGAGATATTTGGTCCAAAGGAAACGACATCCACTCCATTAGCCACTCCTTGGGGATTGGTACTTGCAGCTTAGGGGAAAAGCGACTATAGTGAACGCGGGTAGGGTTGCGCTAACGGAACGTAAGCTGGAGATACTGAAAATGACCATTCATGGCGCGAAACTCTTGCGAATTGCTTCGTTTAGAACCTTACTAGATATTACCCCCCCCCCCGAAAATTTGTTCTAATTCTGCTGCCGCTGCTCGCCCTTCTGCTTAGCCTCGCCCCGATCGCCCAAGCCCAGGCGCCAACCCTTGTAAATGTGGCTGCCGCAAACCTTCGCGCGACAACGCTGGGTATAAGTTTTTCGCATACAGGCGCCACTCCTGACACCTATGAGGCGCGCCTGGGCAGCACTGGCGCCTGGCGGGATGTGACCAGCCGCGTCTGGCAAGCTGGCCGATCCTGGCTTTACACTGCCACCGGCTTGCAGCCCGACACCGAATATACCCTGTCCTTCCGCGCCAGCGCCGGCGGCAATACCAGCGCGCCTGTCAGCGTAACCGACACCACGCTCAGCCGCGCCATCGACTACAACGCCCGATTTTGCAGCGATGGCGGCGTCAACAAGCTGCTCTTGATCGGCTTGAACAGCTCTGGCAATGCAGGCAATCGCTTTGAGCTCTTCATCAATTTGTATATTGGGCAAAACACTAGAAGAGAAAGAGCAGTGTTTAGCCACGGCACCATACCCAATACAAGTCGAGAAGTCACTGTCGGCGCTGTCGCGACTGGCGAGCGCGTATATGGCTCTTTAATCCTATTGGTGGATGGCAGTGCGAAATCATACTTAACGGTACAATTTTTTGGCGGCGACAGGCTGCCAGCCTGCTATGCGCCGTCTAGATCCGGCTCTTCATCTGGCTCTCGCTCCGGTTCTGGCGGGCCCAACATGACGCCCACGCCCAAGCCCACGAACATACCGGACACGCTCAATTATCTGCCGCCGGAGATTCAAGTCAAGAACTGGGTCGAGGGCGCGCAGGGGCGGCGCGTCGGTCCCAGGGGCGTCGGCCGCGCCGATCTCATCGCCCAGGGTATCCTGGACGCCGTCGACATCTGGAGCAATGTCACGCCGGGCGTCGAAGTCTGCTTCGCGCAACATGGACGCATCGTCTTCCTGGATGCGGCTTATGCGCCGCGCCAGCTCAGCGACTTGCCCGCCTACCACCGCGACGGCCATACCTGTGCCGAGATCGACCGCGCCGGTACTGTCGTCCTCTTGCCCGGCCCCGCCCCGCCCCCGCCAGAATTAATCAGCCAGCAGCCGCTGCAAAACTGCCAGGTGAAGCCCTTTGCCGATCTGAACTTCCGCCAGAGCCCGCCTGACGGGCAGGTCATCGGGGTGACATCTATTCGGGATTGGCTGCCCGCCAGCGAGAAGAGCCACGGCTATTTCAAAGTCCGCCTATGGGAACAGGAAGGCTGGATCAGCGGCGCTTTCGCCGAAACCCGAGGGGATTGCGATCGCTAACTCTAAAGCGACATAGCCCGCAGCGGCGCATCGTGAAACACGGCTATTCTTTATAGAACCGACAAACCCAACCGCTCGTACTGCTCCGGCGGGGCGTCGTTGGCCCGCATCAAATCTACCAGTTTGTCGATCATTTCGGCTTCGACCGCCGCGTCCTTAATCGGCGACAACTGACCGGGATCCGCTTCGGTATTGAAGAGAAGGGTCTCGAAGAAGGGGATCCACAGCGGCGCGCGCGCTGCCGGGATCTTCATCGTTCGGCAGCCTTTAGTGAAGGGAAAGGGCGCCGCCAATTCGATATCCTGCAATTCTTCCACCTGGAAGCGATGGCGCATGTGCGTCGTCATCAGGGTGTAATTGTAAAGCGGCAGGTTGTCTTCGTTCGCTGAGGCGCGCATATAAACGTGCCTCCCGTCAGTGACGTTGACGTGGCCGCCGTGCGCGCCATAGAGGGCCGCCTCGCGCAGGGGCGCATCATCGGCGACCGCGCTGAGCAGCGGCTTGCCTTGCATATCGGAGGGACGCTCGATGTCAAAGAATTCCAGCAGCGTCGCCGGCACATCAATATTCTGCACCAGGCTCGTCCGGCGCTCTCCCGCGACCTTGGCGCGCGGGTCCCAGACGAAGAAGGGGATATTCGCCAGCTCGTTGTACCAGGGCATCCGCATTTTGCCCCACCAGTCGTGCTCGCCCAGATGAAAGCCGTGATCGGTCGTGACGATCAGCAGGGTGTCGTCCCAGAGGTTCAGCTCGTCCATCACATCCAGCACTGAGCCGAGGTAATGATCGCACATGCTCATCAGGGCGGCGTATTCGTAGCGCATATGCTGGACCTGCTCCGGCGGCTCGGTGATGCGCGTGTAGGGCGGCCAATCGAAGAGCGGCCCATCGTACTCGTGCGGGTAGAGTTCTTTCCAGCCCGGCTGGGTGAAGAAGGGCTCATGCGGGTCGAAGGTCTCCAGCTGCAGATACCAGTTGTCGGTTGCGGCGTTGGCGCGGATGAACTCCAAACCCTTGGCGAATGTCTTCGCCTGCGGCATCTGGCTCTCTTCGGTTAAGTAGGTGCGATTGACTTCGTCTTGCAAGCGGGTGCGGAAGCGCCGATCGGCGTCTTTGCTGGCGACGCCGGCGTCGACCACGCCTTTCCAGGGATCGCCTTCTTGACCGCGGCTGAATTCGTGCGTGGTAAAACGCGTGTGGTAGGTGGCGCCGCCGTCTTCCCAATAATGCTGATGGTCGGTGACCTTGTGGCTGTGAACGCCATTCTCATCGAGTATCTGGGGCATGGAGTCGTCAAAGGGCTCAAGCGGACCCCAACTGCGATGGAGGAAGTTGTAGCGCCCTGTGTGCAGCTCGCGCCGCGCTGGCATACAGGGCATGCTGCCGATGAATGCGTTCTCGAAGGTGGCGCTGCGCTCCGCCAGGCGGGCGAAGTTTGGCGTATGCACCCAGTCGCAACCGTAGGGTTCCATCAGCCGGCGATTCAGCGAATCGAACATGACCATGATTGCTTTCATAATATCTAGCTCCTGCATTCTCGGCTAAAGAAGAATAGCCCTGGATAGCGCTTGGCTGGCAATTGCCGCGCAGTTTTGATATGATAAATCGTGATGGAAGCGAGGGAAGGTAGCATGGCGGCGATTCCAAACCAGCAGAAAATGCCCATCATTTCAATGGACGGCTTGGTAACCATTGTCGGCGCCGTTCTGTTATTGCTCGCGATCATTTATTTCAATACCAATTTACACTTTCGTTTGGACACCAAGATCGACACCGTACGCACGGAGCTAAAATCAGACATCGACCGACTTCAAGTCGAAATAGACACAGTACGCTCGGAACTGAAAGCGGACATTGACACAGTGCGCACGGAACTGAAAGCGGACATTGAAAGCGTGCGCTCGGAACTGAAAGCGGACATTGACACAGTGCGCACGGAGCTCAAAGCGGACATCGAAAGCGTACGCTCGGAGTTAAGCGCCGATATCCAGCGCCTAGATGATCGTTTCTTCGCCATCGTAAGTCCCCCCGCGCAAGAAGAAGCAGACGTCCCTTGATTGCGCCTCGCCACGCCGTCAGCCCTTCAAGCCGCTGGTCAAGCCGCCGCTGACCAGAAAGCGCTGCAGGAAAATATACAAGATGATGACGGGCACGACCGCCATCACCGACGCCGCCATCAATTCAGCCCAGGCTGTGCCCTGCTCTTGATCAAAGACACTTAAGCCCAGTTGAATCGTTTTCAGGCTGTCTTCCTTCACCACAACGAGGGGCCAGAGGAAATCGTTCCAGGACCACAAAAAGGCGAAGAGCGCCATGGTGCCCATAACTGGTTTGGAATTGGGAATCAGGATGCGCCAGTAAACGCCAATCCGCGAGCAGCCGTCGACGATCGCCGCCTCCTCAATCTCTTTGGGGAAGCTCAGGTAAAACTGACGGAAAAGGAAGACGCCGAAGACGGAAACAAAGTTGGGAAACATGACGCCGCCCAGCGTATTGATGAGACCGGTGCCGCCCTGCCCCAGGATATTGTTGCCGCCCGCCAGCGGAAAGGCGCGGATCAGCAGGAAGACCGGAATGATCAGCACTTCGAAGGGCACCATCATCGTGGTCAAAAGCGCGAAGAAGATTACGGTCTTGCCGCGGAAGCGCAGACGGGCGAAGACATAACCCGCCATCGAGCCAAGCAGCACCTGCGAGGCCACCGCCACCGCCGTCACCAGAACGGTATTGGCGAAAATCCGCGGCATATTGGTTTGTTCGAAGGCGTCGGTGTAATTCTGCAAGTCCAGTTCCTGCGGAATCCAGCGAATCGTATCGCCGAAGATCTCGCGATCCGGCTTGACTGAAGTCGATACCATCCAGACGAAGGGCATGATCATCACGACCGCGCCAATGGCGAGAAAGATATAGGTCAGCAGCAGCGGCAAGCGCGCTTCTCGCATGGTGAAGGTTTCATGCCGACTGCTCTGCGTTGATAAGCCCGCCGCCATGATTAGGCCCCTTGCCGGTCGCGCAAGACGCGGAAGCTGATCATCGTGAGCACGAGCACGATCAGCAGCATCACCACCGAGATGGCGGCGCCGCGCCCAAAACGCAGGTAGCCAAAGACGTTTTGATAAACTTCCCAGACCATCGTATTCGTGCGATTGAAGGGACCGCCCTGCGTCAGCATGAAGATGAGACCGAAATTGCGGAAGATGCTGATGGTGAAGGTGACAACGACAAACAAGATAACCGGGCGCAGCAGCGGCACGGTGATGAGCAGGAAGTTTTGCAGCGCGTTGGCGCCATCGACGCGAGCCGCTTCAATGATATCGCGCGGGATGTCTTGCAAGCCGGCGAGGAAGATGACCATGTTGCTGCCGATGCTGCCCCAGATCGTCACGATTACCAGGCTGATCAGCGCCAGGTTGGGGTCGTTCAGCCAGTTCTGCGGCGGGATGCCGACTGTGCCCAGCAAGTGATTCAGCAAGCCGTGCTGCGGGCTGTAAATCCAGCGCCAGATCATCGCCGAGACAACCACCGAGCTGACCACGGGCAGGTAATAGAGGGTGCGAAGGAACACGCGCCCGCGGATGGACTGGTTGAGCAGCTTGGCGATGACCAGCGCGAGCGCCGTGCCGATCGGAACCGCCTCGATGGTAAAGAGCAGCGTGTTGAAGATCGACTGGCGCACGGTCGAATTGGTGAAAACGTAGCTGTAGTTTTTGAGCCCGTAAAAGCGCGGCGGCTCAAAGAGCTCATAGCGGGTGAAGCTCAAGTATAGATTGTAGAAAACTGGCCAAATTTTCAGCGCCGCCAGCAGCGCCACCGGCAGCAGCAGAAAGAGCAAGGCGACAAATGCCTGGCTATTCATCACCTGGTAAATGCGCTGCCGCCAATCGACGGGCGCTGAATCGGTCAGCGGCGATCTCTTTAGCGCTACGCTCATTCGTTTCTCAGCCGATCAATGTTAGTCAAGCGGCAAGGCTATATTCGGGCGATTCTATACCAATAGCTTGATCGACAATTAGGAGCCAATTCGCTTCAATTCCAGCCTCCCCCCAATGCATTGGGTCGCGTAGACACTGACCGTCGGGGATTGAGGGGGGTAGACACAGCGGGTCAGTCGCCCGTGCAAATTGCGCTGCGGCCGGCGGGCGTCTCAGCGAGACGCACCTACAGTTTGCGCGCTGGGCGCGTTATTCGTCGGCGAGTATTTCGTTGATGGCGCTGGTTGCGTCCGCCAAGGCATCAGCCGGCGCCTTAATGCCGCTGAGCGCCTGCTCCAGTTCGGCGGCGATCGGGCGGAAGAGCGCAATCAGGTTATGATGCTGCGGGAAGGTGCGCGCGTAGACCGCCGACTCCAGGACGATTTTGTGCTTCTCGGACATGTACTCGGCGTCCAGCAGCGACAGCCGCGGCGGCGTGTTGTTGTTTGATGCTGAATACACTTCGAGCATGTCCTGCCGCGTCATGAAGCGGAGCAAACCCCAAGAGGCGGCTGCGTCGCTCGTCTGCGATGAGACGAAGAATTTGTTCACCCAGGAGTGCGTCGCCTGCACATTGCCGGTCAGCGGAAGGGTTGGGTAGATCGTCTCTTGCTCATCGGGCGCGTACAGATTGATCACGCGCTCCATATCCGCGCTGGAAAGCTGCATTGCCGCGTTGCGCCCGGCGAGGACATTGAGGTCGCCTTGCGGGTCTAAGCCCGGATACGAGGTCACTTCGTGCTCTTGCACCAGCGCCACCAGGAATTCCAGCGCCTCAAGCGCTTTCGGCTGGTCGAGCGCGCAGGCAGTCAGATCATCGCTGAGGAACTGGCCATCAGCCATGTGCACCCACATCAGGAAGGGCTGCCAATCGCGCTGCCAGTTGCCGCTGGCGTCGGAGAAGTGATAGCCCTCGACATCAAAGGCATCGCCGTCGCGCACTGTGGTCGCCTGCGCCACCGCGAGGAATTCGTCCCAGGTGGTCGGCGGATCGTCGAAGCCGGCTTCCGCCAGCATCTCTTTGTTGTACCAGAGCGTGCGCAGATCTTGACGGTAGGGCACGGCGACGATATTGCCGCGAATGGTCACATCGGCTTGCAGCCCGGCGGGGAAATCGTCCCAATCCCATTCTTCGTCCGCATTGATGAAGTCATTGAGCGGCACCGCCCAATTGCGGCGCGCCATCTGCGGCGCCCAAACCGCGCCACCCTGGAAGACATCTGGCGTGACGCCCGAGGCGAAGGCGGTCGTCATCTCTTCGTTATAGCGGCCCCAGTTCGTCCAATTGACGGTGACGCTGGCGCCGGGATTCTCTTCCATGAAGCGGGGGATGATCGTTTCTTCAAAGGCGGTCTGCACCGGATCGCTCCAGTCCACCATCGCCAGCGAGAACTGGCCCGCGTCCGCCTGCGCGGCAATCGGCCGCACGCCGATTAGCGCGACGCTTGCCACCGTACTCGACGCGGCTGCAATCCGCAGAAAATCGCGCCGTGATAGTTTTCCAGCCATGAGACCTTTCTCCCTCTGTTAAGCTATGTGAGTTTGCGGAATCTAACGCTGCGCCCCGATTTTACCGCAGACGGCGGCATTCGCCTACTGTTGCGTATAGGCTGACAGCCGCCCGCCCGGCGCGCAAATATCGTCGGATGAGCGCCATCAGCCGAGCGCCGACTTCAGCGCCGTCGCCGCCGCTTCTTCCGCCTCATGCACTCTCAAGACCCGATCGCGGATGTCCGCGCGCAGGTCGGCGACTTCCGCGTTGCTGAGGGGGAAATCCGCCTCCGCCTCCGCCTTCAGCGCTTCCAGCTTATCATAGCAAGCGCTGATATCGCCCAAGCGCGCGGCGCCGCTCTCGATGAACAGCTCGGTTTTACGGTCGATCGCAGCGCGGGCTTCCCCCAGCATCGGCGCTTCTGGCGGCAAGAGGCTATTAAGCAGGTTCCGCCAGGCGTCGCCGGCTTCGCGGTAGGTTGCCGCCGCATCGTTTAAGGCGGTCGCTTTTAGCGCCTGCGCCGCCTCATCGAGGAAATCGGCGTAAACATCGCGCTCCGCTTGAACCGTCTTGCCAAAGGCGGGACCAAGAAAGGTGTAAGAACTGATCAGGACAGCCAGCAGCGGGCGGCCAGTCGCATACTCGCGCGCCCAACTGCCCTTGCTCTTCTTCGCCAGCATATCCGCCCAGTGCTGCAGCGCGCTTAAGCCGAAGTTCTTGGCTGAGCCTTTAGGCGGCTTCTCGGTCATCAGCTTGACGCAGTCCTCAAGACCGAGGCGGATTGCCTCAGCGAGCTGGCTCTCGTCCGGCGCGCCGAGCAAGATCAAGCCATGTCGGTCCTTCTTGACGCGCGCCCTCGCCGCATCCAGATCGTCCGTGCTGACGGTCAAGCCGACTCGGCTGCGATCCGAGATATAAGCCTCGCCCTGGTCTTGCTCATAGCCGTAGATGACCAAGGGCATCGTATACCAGTTGGCTTCGTCATAAGGCAAGGCGTTATAGGGCAGCAGGGCGCCGTCCGGGCTGGCGATGACGGCGTAACCCTCGTCCAGCGCGTCAATGAGGTTCTTTCGTCCTTTGTCCGCGCTTGTGCTGCGCCGCAGGTCTCGCGGGATTTTCAAGCGTTCGAAAATGCGCTCCATCGGGTCGAATGTGTTGCGCGTCAACAAGTTGACTTGGGGATCGTAGCCCTTGTAGTGAAAGGTGAAGTAGCCGAAGGTCACGCCGCCGCTGATGCCGAGCAGCATCGCTTCGCTGTATGGCGCCCCGCTATGCGGCGCTTTCGCCCCCTGATAATCCAAGGCGTTGCGGATGGCGGCGGTATCCCAATAGCGTCCTTCAAACTGCGTATAATTGGCAAGTGTGGGCATGAGTTGGCGCTTTCTCCAATTGCAATGGCAATGAGCATAGTTTACAGCAGGAATGTCGATCGCCGTAGAATCTGCGACATAGTCTGCTGTTTGGGCGGGCGGGCGACCCAATGGGCAGCCCCTACAGTTTGCGTTTTGGCGGGCGGAAGGCAGCCCCCGCAGTTTTTGACAGAACGAGCGCGTCGGCTTGCGGCTGATTTCTCGCAGTTGAAGCTGCCCGCACTTGAGATATGTTTCGTCGGCGATATTCTTCAGCATATCGAATGGGCTTGCAGCCGCTGAATGTGAGCGAATGAAACATCGATTGGGGCGAAAGCCACTCTATTACGGTTGGATCATCGCGCTGGCGCTGGCGATCACTGAAACCGTTTCCTACGGCGTGCTCTTTTATGCCTTTCCCGTCTTCATCGCGCCGATGGAAGCGGAATTTGGCTGGTCGCGCGGGGCGTTATCGGGCGCTTTCTCCTTGTCGCTGCTCATCACCGGCTTGGTTGCCCTGCCCGTCGGTTACTGGCTGGACAAGCGGGGCGCTCGTTTGCTGATGACGGCTGGGTCAATCGGCGCGACGGTCATGGTCTTGTTGTGGTCGCAGGTGACCAGTTTCGCGGGATTCGTCGCGGTCATGGCGCTGATGGGATTCTTCGGCGCGGCGATTTTGTACGAGCCCGCCTTTGCGGTGATCGCGACCTGGTTCGCGCATAAACGTGGCGCAGCCATGGCGATCGTGACTTTCATCGCCGGTTTCGCCAGTACGATATTCACGCCATTGTCGCATGCGCTGCTGGAGGCGGTTGGCTGGCGCGGGGCGATTCTGACGCTGGCGATCATTCTGGGCGCCGTCACGATACCATTGCATGCGATTTTTCTGCGCCGCAGGCCCGCTGATCTAGGACTGGAAACTGACGGCGAGGCGAGCGCGGGGGCGGCGGGTAAAAGCCCAGTCGTCAACTTAAGAGCAGTGCTGCGCTCTCGTTATTTCTGGCTGCTGACCATGGCATTCTCGTTGTCGACCTTGAGCATCTCGGCTGTGCGCATCCATTTCATTCCGCTGCTGATCAGCGTCAATATACAGCCGGGGAGCGCGGCGCTGGCGAGCGGCGCCATCGGCGTGATGCAGGTTGTCGGCCGTATGATCTTCGCCCCGGTAGAACGGCGCTATTCCAGCCGGACGATGGCGATTGGCGTTTTTGCGCTGCTGACAATTTCGCTGACGATATTGCTTTTGGGCAGCGCGCCCTTCCTGATTGCGCTCTTCGTCGCGCTCTTTGGCATGGCGATCGGCACGCATACGCTGACGCGCCCGTTAATCGTCGCCGATACTTACGGCGCTGCGTTCTACGGCCGCATCAGCAGCACGATGGTCATTTTCCTGACGCTGACGGGCACCACATCGCCCTTCGCCGCGGGCTTGCTGTTTGACCTCTTCGGCTCCTACAATCCGATGCTGATTCTGGCAGCCGGATTCAGTTTGCTTTCCATTATTTTTATTTGGCTGTTGCCGAGAGACGGGCGGCAACGTTGACTGCCAACACGGCGAAAGGTCAAGCGGCAACTTCACCACAGAGGCATCAGAAGAAACACAGAAGTAAACGCAAGCAAGTCATGCGAAAAAGGGCGATGCTAATCTGATTCGAGATCTGTAGGGGCGAGACTTGTCTCGCCCACTATGTCGCCATTGTAAATATGGGCGACTCAAGAGTCGCCCCTACGACGTTCCTTCATTATGTTGCATTACTTTATTGAACTTACTGAGAACATCAAGGAATGGCCGGGCGGCCGGAGAAGCGACGACTAATGCGTCTTCCAGCCGGCGGCGAGGCGCGCTTCAGTCGCTTGCCAGCTGCGGACGCCGGTTGTGGCATCGGGCGCTTCGATATTACAGGCGGCGACGGCGCAAGCCATTCGCGCGCAGGCTTCTGGCGCCAGCCCGCGGATCAGCGCCGCCAGGAAACCGGCGTAGGCGGCGTCGCCCGCGCCCGTTGTGCCAGCCACATTGACCTGGAAAGCTGGATGCCAGGTTTCCGCGCCGACCCAATCGTCCGGCGCTTGCCCAAGGGCGGACAAGAAAGCCAGGCGCGAAATGTCTTGGGCGCAGCGCAGATAAAGACCGCGCTCGCCCAATTTGAAGCCAGCGATTCCGGCGCCGAGCGCCAAAAGGTCGTCCGCGAGGCGCGCCAGATATGCGGCATTCAGCGCGTCGAATAATCGGTCGCCCCAACGCTCGAGATCGCGGCGCCGCAGCATAAACATGATCTCTTCTATGCTGGGCAGAAATATGTCAATGTGGGGCAGGCAGCGCCTCAAGATCGCTTGCCAATCGGCGCGTCCGCTCGCGGAATCGGGGGGCGGCAGCGACATGTCAATACTGGCGACGACGCCCAGCGCTTTGACCGCGCGCAAGACGTCCTCCAAGCCGGCGCCGCCATCAGCAAAGAGGCGCGGCAATAGCGTGGGATAACCCAGATGGAAGAGCTTGCAGCGCGCCGTCATCGCCAGGTCGATATCCTCCAGCGTATAGTTGTTGTAGACGCCGGTGTGCGTCAGCAGGGTGCGGTCGTGGTTCTGTGGCTCGATAACGATGGTGTAGGGGCTCGCCTCGGCGGAGACGACGTGGATGTGGTCTCCGAGGCGCTGCCCGAATCCGCGCACGTAGTCGATGATGGCGCGCCCGACCCAGTCATCGCCGACAGCGGCTTGCAAACCAACATTGACGCCGAGCCGATGCAGCGCCAGCCCGGTGTTGGACACGGCGCCGCCGGTCGAATACGATATGCGCCCAATTTCGAAGACTTTGCCCGCGTCTACAACTTGTTCCGGCTTCAGCGATGACATATCCGGCAGAATATCGAGCGCGATATGGCCCGCGACAATAACATCGTAGGGCATCAGCTTCCACTCAGATCAGCCAAGCGGACGGAAGCCGATATGATGTCTCCGTTGACGGCGAAGCCCTTATGGTTGTTGGCGTAGAGCGAGACTGTCAGCACTTCCGCGTCGGGGGGCAGCGTGGGCAGATGATGCCACTCTCCATAGAGCCGCGCGAGCTTGACCCCGTCGACATACAAGTGGGCATGTCCCTCGCCAGGCACGGGCGCCTTATCGATGTTTTGCGGCGTAAAGGTGAAGTTGCTGGTTTGGAGTTGGATATTGTAGCTGCCATCGGCGAGCGCGTAGACTTCCAGATCGAGTGTTGGGGCAGCGAGCGGATCCAGGTTGATGACCCGACTGGGATCGTGCATTAGCTCGTCCAGCGTCGTATCGCGGTAGGGATTCGCGCCTTCAAGGATCGGCGTCCAATACATATTGTAAGCCATGAAACATTCAAGATCGCCGCCCCATACTTCACGCTGGCCGATGACGAAGGAGTAGCGCCCAATCTGCCGTTCGGGGTGCCAGAGGGCGACGGTATAGGCGCCAGCCTGCGGGGCGCGGAAAAAGTCGTCATCGTAGTTCCAGAAATGGACGCGCCCGAAGGGTTCATAGAAATAAGCGGGGTCGGCGCCGAGCGCGACCATTCGCAAGCCCGCGCCAGCCGGAATGCGCAAGCCCGGTGGCAGCTCCGGCGGCCGATCGCCGGGCAAGCCCGGACCAATGACCGCCATCAGCGGCGCATAAATGTCGTCTTCGTTTTCGTCGTTGGCTGGTATGCTCAAGCTTAGCAGAATAGATTGCCCGGCTTCGGCGTCAAAAGCAAAATAGTCGATATCCCAGCCGGGGTAGACGTTGCCGAAGTAGGCGTAAGAGATGGCCGGGTCCGGCACTTGCCAAGGCGCATCCGCCCTAAGATCGGCAAACTCGCAGAAGGGCTGATGCGCCGAGGTCACAGCCGGCAGCAAACATAGCGCCAAGCCAAGGACGGCGAGCGCCGCGCGGAAAGGTCCATTCATCGTCTGCCTCTTTTCATGTCATTCGTCACACGTCAGTTGGTGGGCGAACAAGCCATCGCTTCCAGGGTGATGCGGCAGCGCTGGTTCCGCGGCACGTTGGTATATTCGTGAAATTCGCCATTGAGCCAGCTGACGATGACGCGCGCGATTGCGGCGTCGCCCAAGCCGAAATGCAGCGCCAGTTCGTTGCCGGCGCCCAGGCTAGAGCCCGACTTCAGCTCGCGCCATTGCGACAGCCCATCATCGGTGACAACGCGCACGCGCGTACCGATGGCGTCTCGGTCGATTTCCCCGCCGCCTTCGAGCTCGATGGCGATCCAGTTGTTCCGTTTGCCATTGTGGCTCGTGTTTTGAAATAAGCCATGCGCCTCGTTCCACCAGGTCAAAGCGAAATCGACCCGCCCGTCGCGATCGTAATCGGCGGTGCTGAAACCCATCGTCGCCGCGCTGCGGTCGCTGAAGCGGCTGCGATCTATTGCCTTAAAACTGCCGTTGCGCTGATTGTGATAGAGCATATCCGGATAGACATAGTGCATGCCGCCGGGTCCGTATTGCGCGGGCAAGCCATATAACTGGTCGGGATTCTCTAGTTGGTCGCCGCTTTTGCTGGAGACCGCCGCGGCGCCGGTGGAAGCCAGAAACAGGTCCAGCCAGCCATCGTTGTCATAATCGAAGAAGGCTGTGCCCCAGCCGACGGCCGCGCCGGTCCGATAGCCGACGCCGGCGTATTCGGTGCTGTTTTCGAAGGCGCCATCCCCCAGATTTTCGAGCAGAACCATGGCGCCGATCATGTTGGAGAAATACAGGTCCAAATCGCCATCGTTGTCATAATCGCCCGAGGCCAAGCCCATGCCATGCACGACCGTACCCGCGCCCGCAAGCGCCGACGCGTCAGTGAAACACCAACTGGCGCAGCCCGCGCCGTCGTTCCGCCATAAGACATTGCCAACCGCGTTGACGGCCTTGTCGTTGACCACGTAGAGATCGAGGTCGCGGTCGTCATCGTAATCCAGCCAACTAACAGCGAAGCCGGCGCCCAGCAGCGGCTCGAAGCCCAACAGACCGGAAACATCGGTGAAGCTGCCATCGCCGTTGCTGCGATAGAGCGCATCGCGGCTGCGGGCGAAATCAAACAATTCGCACTCGGGATAGCAAGACCAATTCGTGACGTAGAGATCAAGATGGCCGTCTTCATCATAATCGCCCCAGGCGGCCGATGTGCCTTTGCCAAGATCGCCGACGCCCGCTCTCACGGTCACATCTTCGAAGCCGGCGCCCGCCAGATTGCGAAAGAGCCGGTTGGGACCATTATTCAGCACATAGAGATCGCGCCAGCCATCGTTGTCATAATCAGCCCAGACCGCGCCGCCGCTTGGCGTATCAGGCAGGCTCAAGGCATCGGAGGATGCAGAGAGGCTAAAGCTGCCATCGCCGTTGTTGCGATAGAGCGCGTTGGGAGCCAGGTTGCCGGTGACAAACAGATCGACCCAGCCGTCCTTGTCATAATCAGCCCAAGCGGAACCAGCCGCCAGGTAACCGCCGTCGTAAGGGACGGGCAGATCTTCGCGCCAGATTGCGCTGTGAGTCGCTGTTATGCCAGCCTGCGCGCTGACATCGCGGAAGAGGATGGTGTCATCGAAAGCCTGCGCCCACAGCGCGCCAGATAGAAAGATCAGCAGCAGAGCCGCGATCCGCGAGCCTCTCACCGGATTACTTCTCCCCCCAGCCCGCACCCCATAGTATCGGAGTGGGGGAGCGCCGCCGCGGCGGGAGATTTGCTTGACGGGCAAGCTTAGAGGGATTTCTCATCGATCTGCCCATCGACCAAGTGGATAATACGATCGGCATAGTCATCAACGATAGGATCATGGCTGGAGAGCAGAATGGACAGACCTTTTTCCCGCACAAAGTTTTGCAGCACCGCCAGCACATCGTGGGTCGTTTCGCTGTCGAGTTCGCTGCTCGGCTCGTCAGCCAGGATCAGATTCGGTTCCGTGACCAGGGCGCGGGCGATGGCGATGCGCTGCTGCTGCCCACCGGACATCTCATAGGGTCGGTGGTCGGAATAATCCAGCAAGCCGACCATATCCAGCGTATCGAGGATGCGTTGGCGGCGGTCGCGGCGGGGGACATTGCCCAGGCGCGCCATCACATCCAGGTTCTCATAGGCTGAGAAGCTGGGCAGCAAGCCCATCTGCTGGAAGACGAAGCCGATGCTTTCGCGCCGCCAGCGGGTGCGCTCGATCTCTTCCATCGACGCGATATCGACCCCCTGGATCCAGATGACGCCGCTGGTAGGGCTGTCCAAGCCGCCCAGGCAATTCAGCAGCGTGGTTTTACCGCTGCCGGAGCGCCCGCGCAAGGCGACGAACTGCCCGCGCTCCACTTCAAACGAGACCTCGCGCAACGCGTGTACATCGCCTGAATCGGAAGTATAGACGCGCCCAACGCCGCTTGCGGCAATTGCAGCTTCTGTCATCATTTCCTCCGCAGCCGATTCAGCAGACTAGCGCGAGTCCCATTGTCATCAGCGCGGATTTCGCGCTCCAGTTGGATTTCGCCTTGCGATGAAGTGTCGTCCAGGTTTCTGGCTGGTCGGATCAAGATGCTGTCTTCGGCAACTTCCATCTCGACGCGGTTCTCGAAGCCGAGCTCCTCACGAAATTGTTTTGGGATTTGCAGGCGACCGGCCGAGTCTAGTACGATCAGTTCCTCAAAATGGTCTTCCCATAGGTCGTCTGGCGCTGGCTCGTGCCCCGGCGCGCGCAGGCTGACGCTTTTGCGTTGCCGCCGCACGGTTTCGCTAGCCAGTTTGCCATCGCGGATGGCGATTACGCGGCTGACATGTTCTTTGATATCGGGATCATGGCTGACGATGCAGATGGTTAAGCCCAGGTCCCTGTTCAGCCGCTTAAAGAGGTCATATACCTGGTCAGAAGTGGCGGAATCGAGCTCGCCGGTGGGTTCATCCGCCAGCAGGAGCTTTGGCTCGTTGGCCAACGCGACGGCGATAGCGACGCGCTGCTGTTCGCCGCCAGAGAGCTGGATCGGCCGGTGATCGTAGCGATGGGATAGATCGACCAGGTCCATCAGTTCGCGCGCGCGTTGATCATTATGCCGGCCTGCGGCGCCCGCCAGCGTCATCGGCAGCTTGATATTATCCAGGGCGGAGAGGTAGGGGATCAGGTTGCGGCTGCCCTGTTGCCAGACGAAGCCGACTTCAATCTGTCGATATGCCGTTAGCTCGCGCGTGCTGAGCTTGAGCAAGTTCTTTCCGTCAATGATGACTTGGCCCGCGGAGGGCCGCGCCAAGCCGCCGAGCACGTTCATGAGCGTCGTTTTGCCGCTGCCGCTGGCGCCGACCACGCCGACCAGCTCGCCTTTCTTGACCGTCAAGTCCAGCCCTTGCAGCGCCATCACTTCAATTTCGGCGACTTTGAAGATCTTATAGAGGTCATCGCAAATGACAAAGGCGCCGTTGTTTGCTGTCATTAGGCTGTCTCCTCGAAAATTCAGCCCATGGGCTTTGGCGGGCGACCTAATAAGTAGCCCCTACAGGTTTCGTTTTGGCGGGCGACCTAATAGGTAGCCCCTACAGTTTTCACTTTGGTGGGCGACCTAAATAGGTAGCCCCTACAGATTTTCGCTTTGGCGGGCGACCTAATAGGTAGCCCCTACAGACTTATGCTTTGGCGGACGACTTGCAGCGCCGCCCCTACACCGATTAGAGCGTTTCTCCCAGCTTGACGGCTTGGAAGATGCGCATGCGGCGCAGGATGACAAGCAGAATGAACATGATGAGCAGGAAAGTCGCCAGGAAGAGCGCGACGATCTGCGCGATCTCGCTCCAAGCCATGGTCACGACATAAGGCGGCACAACCCCTTCCAGGCTGCTGACGAATTGCATATAGGGGATGTAGAGCACGCTGACCACCAAGCCGATGCCCAAGCCCAGCGCCAAACCCATGATGATGAGCAAGCCCAGCTCCCAGGCCACCGACAGGATCATCGATGACTGTGACAAGCCGATGGCGCGCAGGATGCCTAGCTCAACGTAGCGGCGCTGGTAAGAAAAGACGGTGTATAGCAGGAATCCGATCATGGTCGCCAGCGATGAGGTGATGAAGCCGATCGACAGCAGACCGAAGAGCCCTTGCCGCTCCGGGCGCGATTGCTCGCGGACGATGCGGGTTATGGGTTCGTCCACCAAGACGCCAGCGGCGCCGCGATCGAAGACGGCGCGGGAGAATTCCCGCTGATTGAAGTCCGGACCGACGCGCATGATAACGCGATGCGCCAATTCAATCTGCGCTTGCTCGAAGAGATAATCGAGATTGCCGACGAACAAGGCGCCGTCCTTCTCCGGGTACCAGCGCGGGAAGTAATTGAGCTCGCCGACGATTTGCAGGTTGATCTTGAATACTTCGCCGCCGCTGCGCAGGTCCAGCTCGATCAGGTCGCCGATATCGAGGGCGCGCTGCTCCATGAACTCGCGCGTGGCGAGCACGGAATCTTCCTGCAGCGCCAGCGCGTTGGTCAGGTATCCCAGGCGGATGTTGGCGAAATCGGAGCGCCAGAAGACGACTGGTCCCAGGTCGGCGCGGTCGACGCCGACGAAGCGGCCTTCGACGCTGCCCGAGGTCAAGCGCGCTTTGGCGGCGTATTCACCGATGCGGGTGGCGCCAAGCACATGGGGCATGGAGGTGAACTCGGAGATGTGCATATAAGCGGGGGGCGCGTCGCTGCCGCCGCCGCCACCGGGCAACGCGCTCGGATTCTGACTAAAGACGCGCACCGACACATCAGCCGAGACGCGGTAGTACTGCTGCTCGTAGAGATAACGGTCGATGGTGCGGGCGAACGAGGCGGTGTAAATGCCCAGGCTGATAGTCGAGACGAGTAGTATCAGCGGCAGATAATAGGCGCCGGGCGCGCGCTCAAGCTGCCGCGTCACGATCAGCAAGCCGACGCTGTTGGTCCAGTGGATGAACCAAGCCATCGCCCGCAGCATGGGCGGCAGGAAACGCAGCAAGAAAAGGGTCAAGGCGAAGATGGTTAAGGGCGGCATCAGGAAGACAAATGGCTGATTGTAAGCCTCTTCAATGTTGCGCGCGCCGCCTTCCACGTCAATCAGCCCGCCCTGCTGGATGACCTGGTAATAGAAGTAGCCAATTACTATCAGAAGCAGAATGTCGATGCCGAGCCGCTGCCACCAGGGCCGCCGCAAAAGGCGCGACTGGTCCATCTTGTAGCTGATGATCGTGTGGCGGGCGGCGCCTATGGTGGGCACGACGCGGATGAGAATGGTGAAGACGATCGCCAGGGCAATGGTTGAGCCGATCGTCGGCGGCACGGAGACGATGAAATGATGCCCCCAGCGGAAATCCATAAAGCTGCGGGTGGTGCCGATAAGCTGCGTGAAGGCGAACGCGAGGGCGCCGCCGACAACAAGCGCGATGACGCCCATGATGGCGCCTTCGACCGTGGTCAAGCCGACGACCTGGAAGGCTGATGTGCCGCGGCTGCGCAAGACGGCGGTCTCGTTGCGCTGCCCATCCACAACCAAACCCACAAGCATGACCAGGAAGATGATCAGCAGGATGACGATGGGAATGCTGAAGATGGTCAGCGTTAGGGTGAGGACGGTGACAATGCGCTGGTAGGGACGCAGCTCCTCGACTGGCGAGGCTTGGATATAGGTGCCGGGCAGATACTGATCGGCGATTTTTTCGGTGTCGTTGTGACGGCGGATGAGCTCGTCAACGCGGGAGGTGTTGACGCCGCTGCCGTCGGTGACGATATACCAGACGGCGAGATTGATTTCCGATTCGGTATAGGGCGCCAATCGGTTGCGATAGGTCTCTTCGTTGATGAGGAGGATATCTTCGAAGACATTGGGTCGATAGAACCAGTATTCGTTGTCTTCATCGCGGGGCCGCCAGATGCCGGCGATGCGTATCAGCGTGATCTGCATCGGATCGTCCGCGTCCAGCCGCCAATTATAGCCCTGATAATACTCGCCCAACTGAATGCCGTACTCGGATGCGAATTCTTCATGAATCATCACATCTACATAGCTCTCGGGCGATGGATCGGCCGGCGCCGGATAAACCCCTTCGACCAATTCAACTTGCTCAAAGATATTCTCAGTCGTGCCGAAACTGACGTAATCAAGCGAGCGGTTTTCGTCGCGATAATTGGTTTCGCCCGAGGGATAAAGGCGGAAGTTCTGCGTCTCCAGGTGGCGGACGACTAGGGTAGAATTCAAGCCCAACTCCGCCCCGCCCTTCTTGCGCAGGTAGCTGTCGAGGTCGAGCGTCGCTTCCCAATTGACGGGCTCGTTCCAGGAGCCGATATAACTAAACAGGTAGGAAAAGGGCGGCCGATTGATGCGGTCCGGTCCTTCGGTGAGGCGCTCGGTAAGGACGCGAAAAGCCACCGACTCGGAATAGATGGGAATGGTCAAGACCAGCGCCACGGCGACCGTCAAGCCGATAATGGTCGCTAGGGAAAGCAGGGGCTGCGCCAGCAAGCGTTTGATGGCGACCAGGATGATGGCGCGCGTTCGCAAATAGGGACGCATCATGGGCCGATAACCGTCTGGCCCTCGTCAGCGCCTTCGAGGATTTCGACCCGGCCATCGCCTTCCAGCCCCAGGCGCACATCAACCCGCTGCTGCAGGCCTTCGTTCTGCACGACGATGAAGTTGCGGCCGCTGAACTGGCGGATGGCTGACTGGGGCAGCCAGAGCACATCATCGCGCTCTTCGATGACCACGGTGAAGTTCATCCGGTCGCCAACATCGAATTCATCCGGCGGCGGCTGCTCGTCAAAGCTGACGTGAACCAGATCATCGGTCGCTAATCCATAGGGAGAGGGCAGGCTGGCGATGAGGCCGCTGTAAACATTGCCGGGCAGCGCCGCCCGTTTGATGAGCAGGGGCATGCCCTCGGACAGTTCGGTTAGATCTTCGGGGTTCATTTCATCGGTGACTTCCAGGACGGAAAGATCGGCCACCAAGCCAACCGGCTCGTAGGACAAGATCGGCTCGCCGGGATCGGGCGCGAAATTAACCAGGCGGCCCGACATGGGCGCGACCAGGTCGGCTTTGGCGATTGTCGCTTTGATCTCGTCGACGCGCTTCTGCGCCCGCGCGACATCAAATCGCAATTGCGGATCGACGCCGCTGGTCAGTTCATCGACGGCAACTTGCGCCAGATCGCGCTCAAGCGTCAGCAAATTGATTTCAAGCTCGTCATCACTGGTCGGGCTTTCGCTGGCTTGGGCGATGGCGTGATCCAGCTTCAACTGCGCCATCTCTAGGGCAAGCGCGGCTCGCTGGCTGTCATAGCGCGCCTTGCTATCAGCGCTTTCCAGAATAGACGTGGCGATCGCCAGTTCCTCTTCCGCATCCAGGAGTTGGTTTTCCCAGCCGGCGGTATTCAGCCGCGCAAGCACATCGCCTTGCGTCACATCGGCGCCGGCTTCCACGAAGACCTCGAGAACACGGCCATCGATTGCAAAGGCGATTTCTTCGGTGATCAATGGCGATATCCGCCCGAAGAAGCGGCGCTCGTAGACTATCTTGCCCCGCTCGACCTGATAGACCGGTTTGCTTGGCACGACGGGTGTGGGTATTGCTGTGGGCTCGCCCTGCGTGATGGCGTCGCCGAAGGTCGCTTGCGATGCGCAAGCAGTCAGGGTGAACAATCCCAGTATCAGAATAATTGCAACTCGCACGATAGTGTTTTCCTCGCTCGCAACGTCGTTACCCTGATTGACGCTTAGGCGCAGACAGGGTCTTTGATCAGCCTGTTTGATTGAACCGCGCTATTGTACAATATCTTGATGCATACTCCAGCCAGGATTAGGAGAAGCGGGTTAGTAATTTTCGCGGGTTGCCGCCATAAGCGAGGGTGGTGCAGAGTTTCGCCACAGTCCCCCGCAAGTCACGACTTGGCTCACACAAAATAACAAGTCCGCGGCAATTAAGAAGCTGTAGGGGCGTTTCGCCGAAACGCCCGATGCGCATGTGGTCAGGACAGCGGGCGACTCACCGAGTCGCCCCTACAGACATCTTCCTGGATGGAGGTTTGTTAAATAAGAGGAAAAGAGGCAACACAGAAGTAAGTCCAATAAAGTAATGCAACAAAATGAAGGAACGTCGTAGGGGCGACTCTTGAGTCGCCCACATGTACAATGGTGACATAGTGGGCGAGACAAGTCTCGCCCCTACAGATCTCGAATCAGATTAGCATCGCCTTTTTTCGCATGACTTACTTGGAATTACTGAGAACACAGAGGTCTGTATTTGCCTTGAGACGCTGCTGCATCCTCTTACTTCACGCTCCCCGGGCGCGCTACTCAAAGGCTCGCCCCTGCACGGCGAATTCTTATTTGTCGGCCAGCTCGATTGCGGCTGGCTTGATTTGGGCGGCGCGAATGCGCTCCAGGTCGAATTTCATCCCGCGGTCAAACTTGTAGATGCCGTTCTGTTCTTGGTAGATATCGGTCAGCTGGGTGTAGCAATAGCCGAACATGTTGACATCATCAAGCAAGATGGCGCAAAGCCTTTCAAAGCGGTCGTAGAATTCGTCCAGGTCGCGCGGGCGCTCGCCATAACCCCATGAGTCCTCGCCTTCCGCGACATCGGGATTCCACCAGATGCCGCCAAATTCGCTGACGAAGTAGGGCTGGCCCCGATAGGGAATCGACCAGCGTACATTGCCCATTAGCCGCTCGGGCAGCCCCCACTGGGTCGCGTCGTTGAGATAGGGCTGGCTTTGCGCCAAGCCCTTGTGCCGCTCGAGGAATATGTCGGGGTCTTGCGTATAATCATGACTGTCGTAGACATCGGCGCCAGGCACGCGATGCGAATAACCGGAGGTATCGAGCACCGGGCGCGTGCCGTCCATCGCTTTCGTCGCCAGGTACATGCCCCGCGTCACATCGTCCAGCGCCGTTATCCTGTCAGTGATGGACTGCCAGGTCTCATTCAAGGGGCACCAGCCGATGATGCTTGGATGCGAATAATCACGCTCGAGGCATTCCAGCCATTGGGTGATGTAATCGGCTCCCGGCTTTTGATGCTCGCCATCGAGCGGACCTTGCCGGCCGCAGCCCCAATCGCCGAATTCGCCCCAGACGATATAACCCAGGCGGTCGGCATGATAGAGGAAGCGTTCTTCAAATACTTTCTGGTGCAGGCGCGCGCCGTTGAAGCCGGCCGCCAGGCTCAGCTCGATATCTTCAATCAGGGCGGCGTCGCTGGGCGCGGTCATGATGCCGTCGGGGTAATAACCCTGGTCGAGCACGAGACGCTGGAAGACTGTCTCCCCGTTGATCTTGATCGCCTTGCCCTGAATCGAGATTGAGCGCATACCCGCGTAGCTTCTGGCGCTGTCGACCGTAAGGCCGTCCGCGTCAACAAGCGCGATTTCCAAGTCATACAAATGCGGATCGCCGACCCGCCAGAGCTTGAGCCGATCGTCAGGAATCGGCAGATCGAGGCGCGGCGACAGGTCAAATTCGGCGGAAGTTTCGGCGCTTGCGACCTCGCCATCGGCATCGGAGAGCGTCGTCCGCAGGCGCAAGCCCGGCGCGTTGCCCGTGATCGGCTGCTCCAAGCGAAAAGTCTGGTTCGCCAGATCGGGGGTGATGCGCGGACGGCGCAGCGCGATTTCCGGCACAGGCTCCAGCCAGACCGATTGCCAGATGCCGGTTGTGCGCACGTATATGGCGCCTTGCGGACCGTAATCGGTCGCCTGCTTGCCACGCGGCTGCGGGCTTTGTCCGTCATCGCGCGCCCGCAGCACGATGGTGATATCGTCGCCCGCGCCCGCCACCTCACTGATATCGCAACTGAAAGGGGAGAAGCCGCCGCGATGCCGCCCTACTTCTTCGCCATTGACCCAAACGGTGCTGTCGTAATCGACCGCCTGGAAGCGCAGTAATACACGGCGACCGGCCCAAGCCGCCGGGATGGTGGCGCTGCGGCGATACCAGACGGCGTTGTAGTAATCGTGGTTGCCAATGCCCGACAATTCCGATTCCGGGCAGAAGGGCACGGTGATCGCATCACTCAGTTCGCGCTCAGGCAGACCGCGGTGGATGCCGCTGTCGCCCTGGTCGATTTCAAAACCCCACTCGCCGTTGAGGCAAAGCCAATCGTCACGGACAAATTGCGGGCGGGGATATTCGCTGCGGGGGATACCGGGCATAACCATCTCCTTTGTGGGCGAGCTTTAGATCGGCAGTAAATTACAATAAGGATTAACTACTAAGGTACAAAAGTAAGTCCAATAAAGTAATGCAACAAAATGAAGGAACATCGTAGGGGCGACTCTTGAGTCGCCCACATGTGCAATGGCGACATAGTGGGCGAGACAAGTCTCGCCCCTACAGATCTAGAATCAGATTAGCATCGCCCTTTTTCGCATGACTTACTTGCGTTTACTAAGAATAAGAAGGCGCTTTCAAATGACGTAATTTGTAGGGGCGAGCGCGTGGCTCGCCCACTATGCGGTTTTGTAAAATGGGCGACTCACAGAGTCGCCCCTACAGAAGCCTAAGTTGCAGGCTCGATCAATCCGGTCCTACTACTCAAACAGCGCGAAGTCTTCCAGACGCGTCTGGGCATCAGCCAGCGCCTGCTCGGGACTCTTCTCGCCGATCATCGCCGCGGATAGTTCCTCGTCCATGATGGATTCGAAAGCGGTGCTCCAATTCTCGCGCGGCGGAATGACCGCGCTCGGGACAAACTCGGCGTATTCCTGCCGATGCGGATACGAATTGTAGACATCGCTGTTGACGACTGAGGTGTTGACCGCCGAGTGACCGGTGCGCGCCCATTCGATGTTGTTGTCGTTGAGGTAACGCAGGAAGGTCAAGGTCGCTTCGAGCTTCGCGGGGTCTGGGTCGCCGCCTTGCGGGATGATCCAGGCGTGGCTGCCCGCCCATGCGGCCGGCTGGTCGTAGACCGTGGGGAAGTTATGCACGTAGTAATTCTTCAGCGGGGCTTCCGGATCTGCGACCTGGTTGTCGTAGAAGTTGACCACCCAGGTGCCGTTGATATGGCCGCCATTTTCGCCGTTCAGGAAGATTTCCTGCGACGCGGGATAATCGACGTTGTCGGTGATGTGCCCTTCGTCGCGCAGCATAATCAGGAAGTTCAGCGCGTTCAAGCCAGCTTCGGTGTTGATGTCTGGCATGCCGTCATCGTCTGCCACAGTGCCGCCTTCTTGCTGATAGACCAGCGCCATCCAGTTGCGGCTCAGCCCATTGGTCCACATGCCAAGGAAGGGCATGCCGGTGGCTTCTTTGAACTGCTCGGCATGCGACATAAATTCATCCATGCCGTAAGGAATATCGGGGCTGCCGTCGTCATTCACCAAGCCAGCCGCCGCCCAGTGATCGACATTGATGTGCCAGAGGTGGCCGTGCAGGTCCAAGGGGATGCCAAAGAGTTCGCCATTAAATTCGACGAAGCCGCGGGCGCTTTCGGTCAAGTCGTCGGCGTCGATGCCGGCGCCGGCGAGCACATCGCTCAAGGGCGTCAGCAGACCGCGCGAGGCGTAATTGGGAATGCGGCGGCCGTGCAGCACCATGATGTCCGGCGGCGTGCCGGCGGCCAGGTTGGCGTTCAACTCGGTGACGCCGGGCCAGTCAACAACAATCGTATTGACGTGGATTTCGTCTTGCGTCGCATTGAAGGAGTTGGCCAGCGTCTGGATAATGCCGCATTCGCCATAAGCCTCGGACAAATCGGTGGTTTCGCCGAATTCGTCGGCGCACTCGCCGAAGAAGCGCATAAAGTTTACTTCGACCGCATCCTGCGCGGCGACCGGTACAGCGACCAGCGCGAGCAGCATAGCCAGGATAAGTAGAGTTTTCATACGGGTCATGATTTGCATCCTTTCGGGATAGCTAATTGAAACGAAAACGAAGGTCAGGCTTGGCGCAATTCGATAGGCTGTCCTCTCTACTTGATGCCGCTATTGATAGCGATGCCGCTGATGATGCGGCGTTGGAAAACGAAGAAGAAGATGATGATGGGCAATGCGGTGAAGACCGCCGCCGCCATGTCGCGCCCATAAAAATTGACATCGCCCCATGCCTGATTGAGTTTGCGCAAGCCAATGACGATGGTGTAGACTTCGCTGCTCGTGGCGGAGATAATGGGCCAAAGATAACTGTTCCAGTTGCCCAGGAAGGTGAATATCGCCAAGGCGGTGATGACCGGCGTCGAGAGCGGAATAATGATCGTGAGGAAGATGCGAAAGCGCCCGGCGCCATCCATCATCGCCGCTTCTTCCAATTCCAATGGAATGCCGCGGAAAAACTGCGTCAGCAAGAAGACGGCAAAGGAAGAAGCGATGCCCGGCAATATCAGGGCGATCAGCGTGTTATGCAATTTCAGGTTGGAGAACAGCAGGTAGACTGGCAAGAAGGTCGCTTCAAAGGGCACCATTAAGCCAGCCAAAACCAGGATGTAGAGGATGCGCTTGAAGTAAAAATCGAGCCGGGCAAAGGCGTAAGCCGCCAGCGAACAGACGGCCAACTGCGCCAGCGTATGCGTGGTGGAGACGAATACGCTGTTGCCCAACCACTTCCAAAGTTGGCTGCTCTTGAGGATGAATTCCCAGTTCTCGGTGGTGAAGGGATAGGGAATCAAGCTCGCCAGATTACGCTGCAAAGCGGCTTCGGGCCGGAATGAGGTGACCAGCGTCCAAAGCACTGGCAACATCCAGATAAAAGCGAACAAGCCCACCGCCAAAACATACAGGCTGCCGCGCCGGTTTTCTATACGCTGTCGTTTCCGCGCCTGTTCCGCGCCTACAGCCGTCACCGCTAGCTCCCCACTCCCTGATCGCGAAACAGCGCCAGTTGAAAAAGTGAAATGACCAGCAAAACCGCGAACATAATCACCGCCATTGCCGTGCCATAACCCACTTGAAAATAGAGAAAAGAAGTCTCAAAGATATTGTAGACAATGGTGCGGGTGTTGCCGGCCGGCCCGCCCCCGGTCATGACATCGACTTGACCGAAAATCTGGAAGGACGCGATCACCTGCAAGATGCACAAGAACGCAAAGGGCCGGCGCAAGCCCGGGATGGTGATGTGGCGAAACTGCTGTCGGCGGTTGGCGCCATCCACCTCGGCCGCGTCATAAAGCGATTCCGGTATATCCTGCAAGCCCGCCAGAAAAATCAACATGCTGAAGCCCACCGTCCACCAGAGCGTGGTGAAGGCGACGACAAGCGTCGCCAGATCCCCTTGGTCCAGAAAGGGAATCGGGCCCTCATTGAAATTCTCCAGGAAAGCATTGATCAAACCACGACCCGATGAAGCGAAGACGCGCGCCCAAATCAATCCGATGACGGTCACCGCCATGATATTGGGCAGGTAGAATAGGGTGCGGAAGACGCCGATGCCCTTGACCGGGCGATTGAGCATCAAGGCGAAACAGAGACCGACAAAGATGATGGGAATCGTGAGGGCGACAAAAAGCACCGTCTGCTCAAATGCTTGATGAAACTGCGTGTCTCGCGTCAGCAGGCGCTCGAAGTTCTTAAGCCCGATGTAACGGATGTTCGTGCCCATGATCTCCCATTTGTGCAGGGAGATGTAGAATGTCTGAAAGATGGGCAGGATGGTGAAGATGGCGTAGAGAATGCCGAAGGGCAGGATGAACATGAAGGCAGTGACGGTCTGCTGCATCTTGGGCGGCAGCTTCTCGTGGAAGCGGCGATAGGGTTCGATTATAGGATTGAACAGCTCGAACAAGCTGAGGAAGGCGTCGACCGCCCGACCGATGTTGAATCCGGTCATTGCAGACTGCTCCGCTGAGTTCTGCGCGCGCTATAACAAGGCGCGCTGCGGGAATCGCCGATATGATCTCCGCTGAAACAGGGATTACAAACCATTGGTCAATGGTAAATCGTTTATCATGGACTAATTAGGCGATTGATAATAGTGAGATTCGCGTATATGTCAAGCGGCTTGATGATATCCGCAGAAGTCAGGGCAATAGCTTCAAATTTTCTTTTACCACCGAGTACACAGAAGTAGAACAAAGTAAGTAATGCGAAAAAAGGCGATGCTAATCTGATTCGAGATCTGTAGGGGCGAGACTTGTCTCGCCCACTATGTCGCCATTGTACATGTGGGCGACTCAAGAGTCGCCCCTACGACGTTCCT
>JAJEGA010000060.1 GCA_022820125.1 Anaerolineae bacterium
AGGAACGTCGTAGGGGCGACTCTTGAGTCGCCCACATGTACAATGGCGACATAGTGGGCGAGACAAGTCTCGCCCCTACAGATCTCGAATCAGATTAGCATCGCCCTTTTTCGCATTACTTACTTTGTTCTACTTCTGTGTCCTCTTTGTTGATGAACCCTCAGACCCCATCCTCGATTGCGCCGAATATTGTAGGGGCGCCAGATTAAGTCGCTCGAAACATAATCCATTTACGAAAGGCGGGCGACCCAATGGCTCGCCCCTACAGATTCCCATTTTGCGGGTTCGTCATTTTGTGTGAGCCGAGTTGTAACTCGCTAGCGGCTGTGGTTAAATCGGTTTCAGACGCCACAGCAAAGGACGCAACCATGACCAAAGTGACTTTCATCGGCGCCGGCAGCACCGTCTTCGCCAAGAACTTGATGGGCGATATCTGGAGCTACCCCGAGCTGGCCGATGCGACCATCTGCCTGATGGATATCGACCCCAAGCGCCTGAAACAATCGGAAAACGTGGCTGAACATATCATCAAGACGCTGGGCAACAGCCCGACGGTGGAAGTCGCCACCGACCGGCGGGAAGCGCTGCGCGGCGCTGATTACGTGATCTGCATGATTCAGGTCGGCGGATATGAGCCGGCCACGGTCATCGACTTTGAAATCCCCAAGAAGTACGGCTTGCGCCAGACGATCGCCGATACGCTTGGCATCGGCGGCATCATGCGCGGCTTGCGCACAATCCCCGTCCTCATCGACATCGCCCGCGATATGGAAGCGATTTGCCCCGATGCGCTGCTGATCAATTACGCCAATCCGATGTGCATGAACCAGTGGGCGCTCAGCCGCGCGAGCGATATCGCCACGGTCGGGCTCTGCCACAGCGTGCCCGGCACCGCCCAGGAACTCGCCCGCGATATCGGCGTCCCATACGAAGAGATCAATTATCTGGTCGCCGGCATCAATCACATGGCGTTCTATCTCAAGTTCGAGCGGCGCGAGACGGGCGACGATCTTTACCCGCTGCTGCATCAGGTGGTTGAAGCGGGTCGCGTCCCGCCGCACAACCGCGTGCGCTACGAGATGCTTAAGCGGCTCGGTTATTTCGTCACCGAGTCCAGCGAACACTTCAGCGAATACGTGCCCTGGTTCATCAAGGATAGCGCGCCCGATTTAATCCGCGACTTCAATATCCCGCTGGACGAATACATTGAGCGCTGCAAAGCCGGCATCATCAGTTGGCAGCTGTTGGAAAAGGCGGAAGCGGACGGGCGCATCCCGACGCGGGAGGAGATTCTTCACGCGCTGCGCGATGTCAACACCGATGGCAAGGAGTGGACCGTGCGCAGCATCACCAGCTTGAACGAGGTCGCGCGCAGCGTCGAATACGGCTCGCTGATCATCCATAGTATGGAGACGGGCGAGGCGCGGACAGTCTACGGCAATGTCGCCAATGACGGCATCATCGACAACCTGCCCGCTGGCTGCTGCGTGGAGGCGCCCTGCCTGGTGGATGCCAACGGGATTCAGCCGACGCGCGTCGGCGCGCTGCCGCCGCATCTGGCCGCGCTGATGCAAACCAACATCAATGTGCAATCGCTGACGGTTCAGGCGGCGCTGACGGGCAAGCGCGAGCATATCTACCACGCGGCCATGCTCGACCCGCACACGGCGGCGGAACTGACGCTGGGCCAGATCTGGTCGATGGTGGACGAGCTGATCGAAGCGCATGGGGATTATCTGCCGGCCTATCATTGATGCGCGCCCGGCTTCAGGCTTGATTTTGCATTTTGCTTGCTATTGCGGCCTGACATTCAAAGAGCGCGACAAACCGGCCGCGCTCTTTGAGTGGGCTGCTATCTGCTCGGGTTCTTAGGACCGGCCGCCGACGTCCGCCGACTTCCGTCGCTGGCGGAAGTACAGTATCGCGGTTAGGCCGCCCGCAATCGGGCAGAGTATACTCCAAATTATCCACAGCAGCGCGGGTATTGGCTCTAAGCGGCTGCGCAGAATCATCGCTATGCTGAGGACCCAAATGATGGGGGTGATGATCGTAAAGATGTTCGGAACCATGTACATTGCGGTTAATGCTCCTCGCTTCGCGCGGCTGCCAACCGCGCATGTTCATTCTTAACTGGACTTCGCAAATGCCCGGTTGCGGAACTTTTAGCGAACAGCTCAAAAAGCGCGAACCCCATGATCGCCGTAGGCAGCGCCATGTCGAAAAAGGAGAAGAGGCTTCCCAGCGGCTGCGCGTCGCGGATGAGCGATATCTCCGTGAACTGGTCGCAAAACTTCAGCGCATGAATCGCAATGCCCCCATGTTCGGCTATGAAAAAGGACAGCGGGGCATGGACAACCGCCGCCAAAAGCCATAAGCCATGCCCGGCAAATCGTTTACGCAGCGTCAACCACTGAAAAATCAGCGGAGTCGACCAGATTAGAAAGAAGCGGAATACGTTATACAAAGTGTATTTTAGCTGCATGATGTGCTCAGGTTCGGGCATTCTGTTGGGTGAATTCGCCCACAGTTTAGGCGGAAACGGGTGCTCAACATTCGCGGCGAATAACTCGAAGATGGCCTCCCCGACTATGACGCCGAGCAGCGCGAGCGGCAGCCAGAGCCGCAGAGTGATCCCCCAGCTCCGCCGCAGCCAAAGGAATTGCAAACCGGCGATTATGCCGGCGAAAAGCAAGGTCCACAGGTCTGAATACAAGGTGTAGAACTGAGAGTCTCCTGGATTCATGATCATCATCGCGACGGATGCAACAAGATAGGCAGCCGCCCAGCCAGTAACGAAGGAAATGAAACCTGGTCGCTTGTTCGGATCTTGCTTATGCTTTGTCATGTTGACGCCTTTTCCTATGTCATGCGAGTACGACAATTGAGAAGCGCGCGCCGGGTCATCATTGTGTTCTCCTTCTAATGCTTTGGCACTCGTATGTATGCGAGATGCCATCATTTTCCTCAGCAGATTTTAGCTAACCGCCTACCTGGAAGCCACTTGGCAGCCAATTCTCGTCGTATGCTCCCGCCAACGGCACCCAAGAGACGCTGAACAATCATCCTCGAAGCAGGTATACTAATCAGCGCTTTGAGGGCGGAAACAGGAGGGAAGTCACATGACACGGAAGAACCTGATAGGCGGCGAATGGCGCGGCAGCGATGATGTGCTGGAAGTGCGCTTTCCCTATGACGGAAGCTTGGTGGACTGCGTGTCGATGGCGAGCGCGGCCGATATGGATGATGCGATGGCGGCGGCGGTAGACGGCTTTGAAGTCACGCGCAAGCTGCCCAGCCACAGGCGCTCGGAGATCCTGAGCAACATGGCGGCTCTGCTGCGCGAGCGCTTTGAGGAAGTGGTCGAGGCGATGATCCTCGAGGGCGGCAAGAACCGCAAGACTGCCATCGGCGAGACCGCCCGCGCGCTGGAGACGCTGAAGGTTTCAGCTGAAGAAGCGCGGCGCATCGGCGGCGAGGTCTTCAGCATCGACTGGACGGCAGCCGGCGAGAATCGGCAGGGCTTCACGCGCCGTCAGCCTGTGGGCGCGGTGCTCGGCATCACGCCTTTCAACTACCCGGTCAATCTCGCTTGCCACAAGATTGGTCCCGCAATCGCCGCCGGCAACCCCATCATCATCAAGCCGGCTGAGAAGACGCCGCTCTCAAGCGTGATCCTGGCGGAGATCGTGTTGGAAGCGGGCTTCCCGCCGGGCGCTTTCAGCATGTTAAACGCCTGGGGACCCGATAGCGAAATGATGGTGACCGACCCGCGAGTCGCTATGATCAGCTTCACCGGCAGCGGCGCCGTCGGCTGGATGTTGAAGAGCAAAGCGGGCCAGAAAAAGGTGACGCTGGAATTGGGCGGCAACGCCGGCGTCATCGTGCATAAGGATGCCGATCTTGACGACGCGGCTGGGCAGGCGGCGGCCGGCGCCTTCGCCAATGCCGGGCAGAATTGCATCTCGGTGCAGCGTCTGCTGATCCAGCGCGATGTCTTTGAGGATTTCACCGATCGCTTCGTCGAGCAGGTGGGGGCGCTCAAGGTGGGCGATCCGCGCGACCCCGATGTGGATATCGGACCTATGATCAGCCTGCGCGATGCCGAGCGAGCGGAAGCCTGGGTGAACGAGGCGCGGGAGGCGGGCGCGTCGCTGCTGGCGGGCGGCGAACGGGACGGCACGATGTTCTCGCCGACAGTGATGACGGAAACGGCGCCCGATATGCGGGTGAACTGCGAAGAAGTTTTTGCGCCCGTCGTCACCCTCAGCCCCTACGAGCGTTGGGATGACGCGGTGGCGCTGATCAACGATAGCCCCTATGGCTTGCAGGCGGGTGTCTTCACCAGCGATATCAAGCGCGTCATGGACGCCTGGGATCGCGTCGAGGTCGGCGGCTTGCATATCAACAGCGTCTCGACTTTCCGCGTCGACCACATGCCTTATGGCGGCGTCAAAGCCTCCGGTTACGGGCGCGAGGGCATCAAGTACGCGATTGAGGACATGACCGAGCTGCGCTTGATGACGCTGAATTTGGCCTGAGATTTAACAGTTGACGATTGTAGAGGCTACCCACCGGGTCGCCCGCCAGTAGCGCGCCGTTGTTGAGGGCTACCCACCTGGTCGCCCGGACAACCACATAGTTTCTTGATGAATAGACGCCAAGTAATTTGGCTAAGGAAATCATAATCAAGATGAACCCAAGCGACATCCGCATCGGCTTTGCGCCCATCGCCCGCCCGACCTTCGACCTCGACCTGGCGAAGGAGTTGACGGCGCAGGTTTATGCCGCGCTATCAGCAAGTGGGTACGACCTGGTTGGCGCGCAAGATTTGATCATGGACGGCGCCGCCATCGACGCCCGCATCGCCGAGCTTGAAGCCGCCGCCATCGACATGATCCTGGTGCTGCAAGCGTCCTTCGCCGATAGCACGATGATCCTGCAACTGGCGGGGGAGATTGACGCGCCTCTGCTGCTCTGGGCGCTGCCGGAAGCGCAGGTCGGCGGGCGGCTGCGCATCAATTCATTCTGTGGCATCAACCTGGCGGCGCATGGCTTGCGGCGCGCCGGCTTGCGCTACGATTACATTTATGCCGCGCCTGATGATGCGGCTGCGCGCAAACGATTGCGTCAATTCGCCGCTGCCGCACGCGTCAAGAAGCGGCTCGCCGGCGCGCGCATCGGGCGGCTGGGCGAGCATCCAGACGGCTTTGATACCTGCCGCGTGAATCACGCCGCCCTAAAGACCCAGCTTGGCGTTGAAGTCGCGCAATTTGAACTGGACCCGTTCTTCGCTCGCGCGCGAGAAGCTGAACCGGCTCAGGTGGGCGCCATCGCCGCCGGCCTGGGCGAGCGGCTCGATGGATTGGCTGCGATGGAGCCGGCAGCGACGAATGGCGCGCTGGGTGTTTATGTCGCGCTGGATGAACTGGCGCGCCAGGAAGGGCTAAGCGGCGTGGCTGTGCGCTGCTGGCCCGAATTCTTCACCGATCTCGGCTGTGCCGCTTGCGGCGCCATGTCGCTGCTCAGCGATGCGCTGACGCCAAGCAGCTGCGAAGCCGATGTCAACGGCACGATCACACAGCTCATCTTGCAGTGGATCAGCGGCGAGCCGGCTTTCGGCAGCGACTTGGTCGCCTTTGATGCAGACGCCGATGAAGCGGTCCTCTGGCACTGCGGCTTGGCGCCTTTGTCTATGGCTGATCCCGATGTGAAGCCGCAAGCGACCATCCATTCCAACCGGCAAAAGCCATTGCTGATGCAGTTTCCGCTGAAGCCGGGGCGGGTGACCTTCGCCCGGCTAAGCGAAGCCACCGGCGAGTTCCGGCTGGTCATCGGCGGCGGCGAGATGCTGAATGCGCCCCCCGCATTCACTGGAACAAGTGGTACAATACGTTTCGATTCGGGCGCGGCGGCGGTGATGGACGTCATCATGCGCGAGGGCTTGGAACATCATATCTCCATCGCGTACGGCGATCATCAAGACGCGCTTGCGTCGCTGGCGTCGATGCTTGGATTTTCCGTTTTACGTCTGTGATTCGCAGGCGATGAAAGCGGCTGCGGTCATTTTGACCGCGCTATTCTGTTCGTCAGTAGTTAAGGAGTAAAGCGAAATGAAACGCTTAATCATTGCAGTATTGCTTGTAAGCATGGCACTGTCGCTGGGCGCGGCGGCGCTGGCGCAAGACATGGTCGAGCTCGATTTCATGTGCTATCAAGATGGCAGCGAATGCGGGGTCTTGGAGGATTTGCTCAATCGCTTCAGCGAAGAGAATCCCGATATCGCCATTGCGGTGAATGTCGTGCCCTATACGACCGTCCGCGATCAGCTGCGCGTACAGGTTGAAGCGGGCCAGGCGCCGGACATGGCGCGCATCACCGACTTCGCTGGTATGGCGGGCTTTTATCTGGATGTGCGCCCGCTAATGGAAGATCCGTCGCTTTTTGAAGACAACTTCAATCCAGCCATCGTCGGCGCCTTCCGCTCCGGTCCCGATGACGATGGGCTATACGGTTTCGCTGACCAACTTAGCGTGACCGGTCCCTACGTCAATGCGACGCTCTTTGAACAAGCCGGCGTCGATATGCCGAGCGATGTTATGGACGAGCCGTCTTGGGAGGACTGGTTGGCCGCGCTGGACGAGGTCGCGAGCGCCACCGGCCTGCAGTATTCGATGGCGATCGACAACAAGGGCCATCGCTTTGCCGGTCCCGCCATGAGCCTCGGCGCTGACTTCTTTGACGAAGACGGCAATTTCGACCTGGAAGATGATGAGGGCTTCCGCGCCTTCGCCATGATCCTCAAAGATTTGATGGATGCCGGCAAGACCCCGGCCGAAACCTGGCTCGGCACCAGCCAATACGCCGGCGCGCAGGATTATTTCATCAATGTCGAGACCGTCATGTACTTCAGCGGCAGTTGGCAGATTGGCCGCTTTGCCGCCGATATCGGCGATGCCTTCGACTGGGTCGTCGCTCCCAACCCCTACGGGCCAGGCGGCAGCACCGGTGTTGCCGGTGGCGCTGCTATCGTCGGCTACGCGCAGACGGAACATCCGGAAGCGGTGGCGAAGGTAATGGAATATCTGCTGCAGCCGGAAGTCTATGGCGAGTACGTGGCGCGGGCTCTCTTCATCCCGGCGCACCAAGCCGTCATTGAAGCGGGTGTGGATTTCCAGACCGATAACCCGGCGGTCGCCGCGGCCTTGACCGGCTTCGCCAACGAAGTCCCGAAATTCCATGCCCAGGCGGTCGCTCTCAACCCACATCCTTTGGCTTTTGCCTACTACGATGCGTCGAACACGCGGCTGGCGCAATACTTCGCCGGCGAGTTGACGCTCGATGAGGCGATGGCGCGCTTGCAGGAACAGCTCGACGAAGCTGCCGCTAATCTGGCTGCCGGCTAGCCTTCTCTCCACCACCAAACCCCCTCCCAAACTTGAGGGAGGGGGACCTTTGCCTGAATGACGCTTGTGGCGAGCGCGACGGCACGAGTGAGAGTGGTTCGCCGCGGCGCCGAGCTAGAGAATTGAAGCTTGAATCGACTAACGGACCCCTTCGTCAACCTGCTTGACGGTCTCTTCTCTCGCATCCAGAAATTCACCGGCGTGACGGGCATGGCTTATGTTTTCGTCGCGCCAAATATGATTGTTTTTTCTGTCTTCGTCTTATTCCCTATGCTCTTCAATTTCGTCTATACCTTCACCGGCAGCGACAAACTCTTTCTGCATCAGCGCCCCTACGTTGGCGCCGCTAACCTGGAACGACTGTTTGACTGCGGCGACTTCTTGCGCCCGGCCACCTGCGACGAAGACCTCTTCGCCGCGGCGGTGCTCAATACGGCCGGCTTCGTCGTCACGCAGGTCGCCGTTATGATCGCGGTTTCGCTCTTGACCGCAATCGTGCTCAATGGGCGGATACGGGCGCGCGGCTTCTTCCGCAGCGTCTTCTTCTACCCGGTGTTGCTCTCGCCAATTGTGGTGGCGATGATCTGGCGCTGGATGCTGCAAGAGAACGGCTTGTTCAATGCGGTTGTTGTTGGCATGGGCGGGGAGAAACTGCGCTTTCTCACCGACCGCAATTGGGCTCGCTTCTGGGTGGTGATGGTCAGCGTTTGGTCATTGATGGGCTTCTATACGCTGATTCTGCTGGCCGGATTGCAGGCGATCCCGGCCGATCTCTACGAAGCGGCTTCCATTGACGGCGCGAGCAGTTGGCAGGCTTTTCGCTTGATCACCTTGCCCCTGCTGGCGCCAACGATGCTGGTGGTCATCGTCTTGTCCACGATTCGAGCAGTGCAGATATTCGATGTCGTCTTCGCCTTCACCGGCGGCGGTCCCGGCTCGGCGACGCTCTACATCGTGCATTACATCTACAACAACGGCTTCGCCAGCCCCTTCCGCGAATTCGGCTTGGCGGCGGCGACCTCGCTGGTGATGGCGGCTGTATTAATTGTGCTGACGATCATTCAGATTCGTGTGCAGGGCACGGGCTTGGAGGAGGATGAGGACGAGGCAGCGCGGAGCCTGGCTTTAGGCAGCGGGCTTTGGTCCGCATTCAAACAGCGGGCGCTTGATCCGCTCTTTGGGCTTTTAGAGGAACTCCTGGATGCGGTTGGCGCCTTGCTGGGCTGGCTCTTCCGAACGGCGCGCCGGCGCTCCTTTTTCACCTACGCTTATCTGCTGCTCGGCGTCGTGGTTATGTTTGGTCCCGTGCTCTGGCTGGTGATGTCGTCGTTCAAGAGTTTTGCCGATATCAAACGCTTCCCGCCCCGCTTCCTGCCATATCATCAGGAGCTGGCGGCGGTCGAAGGCTACGATGAGCCGCTGCCGCTCTACAAGGTCACGCTCGCGGATGGCGCGACTGCGCAGCTCGCGCAAGTGCGGCGCGTCGGCCTCGAAGCGCAGATGATTGACCCGGCCGACCCGGAAGCGGGCGTAACAAAGGTGAAATTGGGTGATCGCACGCCAATCGAAAGCGTCCGCTTCAGCTTCGACAATTACACGCGCGGCGTTGAGAGTTTCAAATTCTGGCGCTATCTCGCCAACAGCGTCATCGTCACCGCTTCAGCCACGATCTTGACCCTGTTCGTCAACAGCATGGCCGCCTTCGCCTTGAGCAAATATCGCTTTCGCGGCCGCGGCTTCATCTTCATGCTGATCATCAGCACGCTGATGGTGCCGCTCTCGGTGATTCTGGTGCCGGCTTTCCTGCTCATAACCGCGCTGGGCTGGAACAATCAATTGATTGGCATCATTATCCCGACAATCGGCACGCCGACTGGCGTCTTCCTGCTGCGGCAATACATGCTGACGCTGCCGGATGAACTGCTGGATTCAGCGCGGATCGACGGCGCGACCGAATGGCGAATTTACTGGCAGGTGATCCTGCCGCTGGCGGCGCCGGCGCTGGCGGTGCTGGCGATCTTCTCCACCATTTGGCGCTGGAATGATTTCCTCTGGCCCAAAATCGTGATGACCAGCAACGAAATGTTCACCTTGCAGGTCGGGCTGGAGACCTTTCAAGGCGATCTTATGATTCAGTGGGATCTCATCCTGGCGATGACCGTGCTGACCGCGCTGCCAATCACCTTTGTATTTGGCTTCCTGCAGAAGTACATCACCACCGGCATCGCCACTACGGGCATGAAGTGAGCTTATCACATTGCTGAGACTCGCCATTTATTGGCGGATTGGAGAAAGCGGATGGAAGCCAAGATGAAACGGTCATTGCGCTATGTACTGCTCCCGGCGCTGGTTTTGCTGTCCGGCGCAATTACGCTGACGCAGGACGCGATAGAGCTGCGCTTTCTCTGCTTCAACGAGCGAAATGAATGCGAAGTCTATGAGGACTTGCTGGCGCGTTTTTCGCAAGAGAATCCCGGCGTCACGGTCGCCGTCGACGTAGCCAATGGAGCCGAAATCGAAGCGCAGTTGAACGAGCGAATTAAGTCGGGCGCGGCGCCGGATATCGCGCGCATCGCCGACTTTGACGCGCAGTCCGGGCACTATCTCGATTTGCGGCTCTTCCTGCGGGATGCCGAGGCTTTCGCCGGGGGCTTTCAAGCGCCCTTCCTGGCAGCGATGCGCGCCGGCGCTGGCGATGGCATACACGGCTTCCCCGATACCGCCGCGATGGTCGCGCCTTTCGTCAACGTCGCGCTTTTCGACGAGGCGGGAGTTTCTCTACCCGAGGCTGGCAGCGACTGGGTGAAGTGGCTGTCTGCGCTGGAGGAGGTCAAGGCGAAGACCGGCGTTGAGTATTTGCTGGCAGTCGATAACAAAGATCACCGCTTGGTTGGACCAGCCATGAGCCTGGGGGCGCGCTATTTTGACGAGGACGGCGCGCTGACCTTGGCCGACGACCTGGGCTTGCGCGCATTCCTGCAGATTCTCCAGCAGTTGCTGACGCTTGAACGCGCGCCGGCTGATACCTTGCTGGGCACAGGCGCCGCGCAAGATTACTTCACCCGCGGCGAAACGGTGATGTACATCTGCGGCAGTTGGAAGGTCGAAGAAGTGGCGGCGCAGGTCGGCGGCGAGTTCGACTGGGCGATTGTTCCGAATCCGGCCGGTCCAGCGGGAGGCACGGGCGCGGCCAAAGCGACAGCGCTGGTGGCGCTCGCCGCAACTGATCAGCCGGAAGCGGTCGCCAGCGTACTGGAATACCTGGCGCAGCCGGAAATCTACGCTGAGTTCACCGCGCGCACGCTGACGATCCCGGCGCAGCTCGAGGTCGCCGCTTCGCCAATCGATTATGACACCGAGAGCGAGACCATCAGCGCCGCCATGAATGCCTTCGCGCGCGAAGTACCCAAGCTGCAGGATCAGGCGATCGCGCTGGATCAGCATCCGCTGGCGGCGGTTTATTACGAGGCGTCGAACAGGAACTTGCGCGCCTACTTCGCCGGCGAGTTGACGCTGGACGAGGCGCTGGCGAACGTGAAGGCGCGGTTGGCGGAGGCGGCGGGAGGCGGCTAGCGCGGGCGGTGGATGTGACGCATCTGGTGCTGTTATGGTATTTCGTACTCTTCCGGAATTTTGTGCAGTCGGTCGTATTCTTCGTCTTTGATGGCTCGCTGGATAGCGTCTTCAGCAAGGCCAGCGATAGCATTGGGCGGCAACAGGAGCTCCAGCAGTTCGTGCGCCATCATGTTGCCCAGGACGTTTCCTGCGACAGGGATTGACATGCGCAGGTAGTCGGTAGATTCATTGCCGTCGAGATGCTTGCCTCGTACGTAGCGCAGTTCCTCGATCAGGCTGTCTTCGTTATCGCTCCACTCGTTCATCACTTTTTCGACAATATAGAACGCAATTTGTTCAGCCATGAAAAATTCCATGCGCTCTACACCCTTCTTGCTCCAAGTCAGTTGTTTTAGTTCTGGTCGGGGCATAATATCCTCCTGCTAAAACGCGTTTTTGGACGCTTCTTAAACGATGTCTCTGGCCTACCACGCGGCCGCATGAGTGCAAGGGGCAATTTGAAATTAGGCTGTCACACGCTAGAATTATCGACATTGACAGCAGGCGCGCTACTGACGATGATTCGCTTGAACGGTAGACGGGCTTAGCGACGCGACGTGGCAAGCGCCTGAATTTGGATGATTGATGATTTGCGCCAACGTAGTGCAGCAAGATATCAATGATTTCTTGGCGTCCGAAGAGTTTGCCGAGTGCGAGCTTGACCTGACCTTCCTCGACCCGCCCTTTAATCAAGCCAAAGACTACGCCTCGCATGATGACGACATGCCCGAAGCGGAATACTGGGATTGGATGCGGCAAGTATGCAGCGCCGTTTATGACCAAACTTCGGACGGTGGCGCAATCTACTTCATGCAGCGGGAGAAGAACAGCGAGCAAGTGCTGGCTTGCTTGCGGGAAGCGGGCTGGACGCTGCAAAACCTCATCATCTGGAAAAAGCTGACGTCGGCAGTGCCGATGAGCCGGCGCTATGGCAAGCAGTATCAGATCATCGCCTACGCCACCAAAGGTCGGCGAGCGCGCATCTTTAACCGTCTGCGGATTGACCCGCCTCTGCCAGCCAACTATCGTTACAAGCGCGAGAACGGCCTGTTTGTGACCGATATCTGGGATGACATACGCGAATTGACAGCGGGCTATTTCGCGGGAGATGAAGCCCTGCGCGACGCGGACGGATTGCGCTTTCACAAGCAGCAAGCGCCGATTGCTTTGCTGTTGCGGATTATTCTGAGTTCATCGCAGGCGGGTGATTGCGTCTTTGATCCATTTGCCGGGACCGGAACGACTTTGGTGGTGGCGCAGCAATTGGGACGGCGGGGGCTTGGCGTAGAAATCGACCCTGAGAACGCCGAGTGCATTCGCGAGCGCCTGCGCGCGATCCGCCCGGCGGATGATATTGGGCGCTTCCGCGACGGCTACAGGTACACGGAGAATCTTGACGAAATTTGGGACGATGAAGTTGAACTTGGAAAACAAAGTGTACTCGATCTACCACTTTTTCGCTGATTTATATCGTAAGCGCCGCTGTTTCAAGAGCGTAGAAAAGCTCGGAGATTTTCCCTTTGACAAGGAGTTGCTGTCTTGTGAAAACAAGAACACGTTTCCCGATATGGCCATCCGAATTAATCCGAGCGGCAAGCCGCCGGGCGGCGAATTGATTGAATTGAAGGATAGCAGAACAGCGTATGGAATCGCCTCATTCAATTCTACAATCCCTACAGGGCGTAAATTGATAGCGAGCATAACCAGTGGCAAGACCAATGTGGTACGACAGCGAATGCAAGAGAATGGAGAAGACATTTACTCTTTGCCTGAGAGAGATGTGTATTATTTGGTTCGGGGGAAGCGAGTGGGCAATATAAAGGTATGCTTGGTTCACGGAAGCTTTTTTGAAACAGTGCCTATTGAGAAACTTATTACATCGTCTTTCGGTCAAGTGCTATCGGAAGGGCTGGAAGAGAACAATGCGCTGGATAACGTGGACGTGAGTGACATCCTAGATAATGTGACGCTAAGTCAGTCGCATTTCAGCAAATCGCGTCATGTGAAAGACGCTTCTGTAAAACTGCGGTTTAGGGTTATGACCGAAGCGGAAAACGAAGGCAATATTCTGAATCCGCAACTGTACCCTCGCATTATGGATAACACTTTGAGCTTGGTTGCTCCGGCTGATTCACCTGATGCCACAGAGGAAGTCAAACGGTGTTTGCGAATTGCGATATCACAATCCGAGTTGTCGAGAGGTGAGACGTTTACCATTACTCATCCCTTTAACGGCGACTTCTATGTTCTGAGCTACGATCTTCGAGATAGTGAGACGGATTGATAAGGGCATAATGAAAGGCTCCCAAATGAAAAAAGTATTCGTCGTCTACGCCACCGACAACGTCGGCACCGCCGTGCTTGAACCCATCCGCGCTGGCGACCACGTCGGCTGCAATGGCGAGCGCAGCGACCTCGAGGTCATCGCGCTGGACGAAATCGCCTATGGGCACAAGATCGCGCTGATGGACATCGCCCAAGGCGACACCGTCCTCAAATACGGCCTCAGCATCGGCTCGGCAACGCGCGACATCAAAGAAGGCGAGCACGTCCACGCGCATAATGTCGAGAGCAATCGCGGGCGCGGCGACCTCAGCGAACGCAGCGCAGTGACAGCCGAATAATGACAATCTAGGGGCGACTCGCTGAGCCGCCTGCAACCTTCACAAGGAGAATACCATGTCCGAGTTCCTGGGATTCCGCCGCCCCAACGGCGATGTCGGCATCCGCAATCACCTGCTGATTCTATCCGGCACGGTTTATGCCAATGGCGTCTGCGAGCGCGTCGCCGATACCATCCACGGCGCTGTGCCGATCACGCATGCCAACGGACGCTGTCAGGTGGCGCCCGACCTGCGCGTGACGCGGCGCTTCCTCGCGGGCACGGCGATGAATCCCAACGTTGGCGCCGTCGTCATCATCGATCATTTCAAAGAAGAAGGCATGACCGCCGAAGACCTCGCCGACGATATCGCGCCCACCGGCAAGCCGATCGCCACCGTCAACATCCGCGGCGATGGCGGCTTCATCAGCGCCGTCGACAAAGCGACCCGCTACGCCCAAGACTTCGCCCGCCAGATCAGCCTCCAGGCGCGGGAAGCGGCGCCGATGAGCCAGATCCTCTTCGGCACCGAATGCGGCACTTCCGACACCACCTCCGGCTTGGCCAGCAACCCCGCCAATGGGCTTGCCGGCGAGCTGCTCATCGCCCAGGGCGGGCGCATGCTGATGGCTGAGTGCACCGAGTGGATGGGCTGCGAGAATTGGCTGACGGACAAGGCGGCCAACCCGGCGATTGCCGAAGCTATCCTGGCTGGCGTCCAGCACATGGAAGCGCGCGCCTTGGCTAGCGGCGAGGATATCCGCGGCTCCCAGCCCACCGGCGACAATATGGCGGGCGGGCTTACCACGATCGAAGAGAAGTCCATGGGCGCGGTCAAGAAGATCGGCGACAGCCCGATCATCGAATACCTCGAAATCGCCGAAGCGCCGAGCAAGACCGAGCCGGGCAATTACGTGATGTATGGTCCGGGCATGGGCGCCGAGAGCATCAGCAGCATGGCGGCCGCTGGCTGCCAGGTCTTGACCTTTTGCACCGGCGGCGGGCACACCTCAAACCACCCCATCATGCCGACCATCAAGGTGACTGGCAATCGGCAATCCTTTGAGCTGATGCGCGATACGGTCGATGTCGATGTCAGCGGCGTCTTCACCGGCGATATCACGCTGGCGGAAGGCGGACAAATCGTCTATGACGAGGTCGAGCGCGTCTGCAATGGCTATCTGACGAAATCCGAGGCGCTGCGCGATAACAACAGCTTCGCCATTCATCGGGTGGGGCCGAGCATTTAGCTCCTGCCCGCCGCAACACAATATGTAGGGGCGAGACTTGTCTCGCCCTTTCGCCCGCCACGCACGAAACTGTGGGGGCGACCTAATAGGTCGCCCGAAACGAAACCGCCAGAATCCATACGCGTAGGGGCGTTTGACCCGCGGTGTCTACGCGCGGCGCCGAAACGCCCGCAACACCGTTTGTATACATGGGCGTCTCAGCGAGACGCCCCTACATTTTGTAATGTAAGGGATCTTGCCCATGATAATCCGACTGGCATTCGGCAAGAGCCGAATATCGGCCAACTTGCCGGCGGGCTACGATGTCGAGTACGTTAGGCCGCGGACGCAGAAGCCGGCCGACGATCCCGCCGCTCTCGTCCGCCACGCCGTCTACAGTCCGCTCGGCGAGGTTCAGCCGCCGCGCGCGGGTCAGACCGTCGCCATTGCCATCAACGACAAGACGCGGCCCGTGCCGCATGAGCATCTCTTGCCGCCGGTGCTGCAGGGCATGCGCCAGGCCGGCCTGCGCGATGAGGACGTGCTATTCATCATCGCCACCGGGGCGCATCCGCGCATGCCCCCCGACGAATACAGCGATATTCTGCCGCCGGAGGTCCTCAATACGTATCGCGTCATTTGTCACAATGCGAGCGACGAGGCGAACCTGACGCATTTGGGCGAGACTGCGCGCGGAACGCCGGTTTATATCAACAGCGACTATCTGGCCGCCGATTACCGCATTGTCATAGGCAATATCGAGCCGCATCAATTCCAGGGGTTTTCGGGCGGGGTCAAGAGCGCCGCTATCGGCTTGGCTGGCGCCGCGACCATCAACCACAACCACGCCATGATGCTTGATGAATACGCGCGGCTGGGCGAATTTGAGCGGAATACGGCGCGACAAGATGTCGAAGAAATCGGCGAGATGATCGGCATCGAATTCGCCGTCAACGCGCTGCTCAATCATGAGAAGCGGATTGTCAAGGCTTTCGCAGGGGATCCGGCCGCGGTCATGCGCGCGGGCATCCCGCAAGCGCGTATGCTCTATCAAGTGGCGGTGGACGCGCCCTTCGATTTGATGATCGTCTCGCCCGGCGGGCATCCCAAAGACATCAACCTCTACCAGGCGCAGAAAGGCATGGCGCAGGCCGCCGCAGTGACCCAAACTGGAGGCTTGATGATCCTCTGCGCCGCTTGCCCGGAAGGCAGTGGCAGTGTCGCGTATGAAAGGTGGATGATGAACCCGCCGATGCGCTCGCACAAGGCGGTCTTGGAGCGCTTCGAACGCGAGGGTTTCCAGGTCGGGCGGCACAAAGCCTTTCAGGTTTCCCGCGATGCCGGACGCATTCATACGATGCTGGTCTCCGAACAAAGCGCCGACTTCGCGCGGGGGCTGCTTTTGCATCCGCAGCCGGATTTGCAGGCGGCGATCGACCGGGCGCTTGAGCAGCTGCCGGGTGATGCGCGGATTGGGGTGATGCCAGCGGCGAACGCGACTATGGCGGGATTATTGCAGTAAGATACTGATGATGCTAGGATTTGGATGCGGAAATCTGTTGATTATGACGTGCTTCAAAGATTGATGGAGGAACGCCTATTGTCTGACATTTTGATGACTCAGGAAGAGGCAGATTACTTGTTGACTATGGAAAAACGCCGAGTAGACGATTCAGTGAATTCCTTTCCATTGCTTGGAAAGCAGACAGTGTTGCATCTTCAATCACTCGACTTGCGAGAGAACTTTCTGCTGGATTTATCACGAGGGCGCCGCAAAGAGCTTCGGATAAAGCTGCAAACACGAGCGCGGACTGACATACGACTTGTGAGGCTGGACTTGGGAGGTAGACCCCATCGCAACGATGACGGCACACTAGTTCAACCGCCCCATCTCCATCTGTATCGGGAGGGTTTTCACGATAGGTGGGCGATCACGCCGCCCTCTGACAAGTTTTCTGATCTTGATGATTTGCAGGTGACCTTGGACGATTTCATGCGTTTCTGCAATATCGTTAGGCCGCCGTATATTCGGGTACAGAAAGGCTTAATCTGATGATTGATCGAATCAGACAGCTGACCGAAAAGTATCACAATTGGATGAGCGAGAGCACAACGCTGCGAACGATCGGGAATGGTGTAGAAATCACTACCCCATTCTTGGATCGACACAATGACATGATGCAAGTCTACGCAGAGCTTTCTGGCGACGAGATTGTTCTGACCGACGACGGCTACACGATCGAAGACCTAGAGTTCTGCGGCTTGACTGTGGAAAGTAAACGTTGCAGGAATTTGATGCAGTTAAACCTAAATGGATTTGGAGTGAAGCGGGAAGGCAATGACCTTGTGACGCGTGCAACAGCCAAAGACTTTGCATTGAAGTTGCATAATCTCCTGCAAGCGATGATTGCTGTAGATGATCTCCACTATATCGCGCCCCTTTCCAAGGACAAACATCGATTTGACGTGGGCATTGGAACTTGGCTGGATGCGTCCAATATTCGGTTTGACGCCAAGAGATTTAATGGGAAAAGCGGCTACACTGTGGATTACAAGTATGTCATCCCGCCTTCAGGCAATAAGCCACATCGAGTGCTCATCGGCATAAACAATCCTGGCCGCGGCGCGGTCGAGCAAGTGGCTTGGCGGTGGTGGGACATCCGCGATAGCAGGCCCAGTGGTGCGCGACTCTATCCTATCTTGAATGATGCGCAGCGCCAGGGCATTGAGACCGAGATGGATGCGTTGCGAAATCTCGCCATGAATCCTGTTCTTTGGTCTTCCCGACACGAGGCGCTTCCCGAACTCGCCGTCTGATTGATGCCCGCACAAACTGACGACCCACTCCCCGGCGCCGCGCGCATCGTCATCGTCTGCTTTCTGTCCGTCTTCATCATCTTCGGCATTCGTCTGTCCTTCTCCGTGTTCTTTGCCGAATTCGTGCTGGTCGAAGGCTGGAGCAACGAAGCCTCCGCCGCCATCTTCAGCCTGAACATGCTGGTCTTCGCCGGGACGGCGCCGCTCGCCGGCATCGCCCTGGACCGCTGGGGACCGCGCCCGGTATTCGGCCTCGGCGTTTGTACAATGGCGGCCGGCTTGTGGCTCAGCAGTCGGGCGGCGTCGCTGAATGACCTTCTGCTGTCGTATGGCGTTATCGAAGGCATCGGCTTGGGCATTACCGGTTTGGGTCCGGTCGCGTCAGTTGTGGCTGGCTGGACGACGCCGGCTCAACGCGGTCGCGCGCTGGGCATCGCCTTCGCCGGCACCGGCTTGGGCTCGCTGCTATTCGTGCCGTTGGCGAATTTGCTGATCGACAGCTTCGGCTGGCGCGATGCTTACCTGGCGCTCTCGCTGGTCTGCCTGCTTGTGCTTCTGCCCCTGATGGCGCTCGGCTTACGGAGGGCGCCAGCGGCGCTGTCTCGCCAAGCGCATGGCTACAGAGCGCGGCTGAAATGGCGGGCGCTGCTGCGCAATCCCGCATTCTGGGCGCTGATGATCGCCGCGGTGATGACCATGGGTCCGGTGCGCAGCTTGACCGTGCATCAGATCGCCTACATGGAGTCGGTGGGCGTTGAGCGAGCGGCGGCCGCCAATGTGGTCGGTCTGGCCGGTCTCTTGACCAGTGGATTCTTCGTATGTCTAGGCTGGGTGTCGGATCGCTTCGGGCGCGCCACCGCTTACGCCATCGGCGCCCTTGGCTTGTTTGGCGCGGTGGGCATGCTTGTCATGATGCGCTCGGTAGATGGACCATTGGCGCTCCTCTTGTATGCGCTGCTCTTCGCGATGGGCGAAGGCGCGCGCAGTAGCCAGACGACGGTGCTGGCGAGCGATGTTTTTCAGCGGCAGGGCTTGGGCTTGATCAACGGCTTGGTCGGCGGCCTGGGTGGCTTGGGCGCGGCGCTCGGGCCCTGGCTGGTGGGGCGGCTGCGCGATGAGAGCGGGAGCTACGATGGCGGGCTGCTGGTCGTTGTGGTCATGGTTATCGTGTCCCTCATCGCGTACTGGTATGTTGCGCGGGCGCGGTGAAACCGCGGCTTCATGACTTGTTCGACTGAAACTCCAAGCCCAATCGTACGATTAGTTGTGTCTAACTATTCGCTTCGAGAAAGCAACCCGAAGTTCGTCCTTATCGGAATCTTCGATGTCTCTCAATTCTTCAATATAATCGGCGAGTCTTTCACTTGTCTTTGAATACCATTCGGGCACATTGATCACTACAGTATACAGTCCTTGGTTGTAATCAATGGGCCATGCAAGGTTCTGGCGCTCACGAGTCACCGTAATTCCTTCACCAGTTTGTGCTGTATGGGCGATTGCACTTCGCAATTTCCCATATAGATGATTGGGAATGAAATCAGGCTCTTTGCCGAAGATATACTCAAAGCCTTGCCCATACAGATCTAACTTATCGCCATTGCAACCGCGATACTGCGCAATCATCTCGGGGATTGCGTTGAGAATGGTTAGAACAGCGAAGTCCCAGTCAGGGTTTTCAGCTGCTAGCAATGCTTCACAGGGTTCGAGAATCCATTTTTGCACTCTATTCTCAAATATGTTGATCTGCTCAGACAAACTCTGGCCAGAAAGGCTTGGAGATCCAAGAATAGGCACCGTGGGCAGATCAAAGAAATTGTTAGTCACTGTGCTATCCTGTGGGTTCAGAAATGTATTGATAAGCGGGCAGCGTTAGGAACTCGCTGAATTCGTCAGCGCGTATCATCTCGTCAAATAACTGCATCGCCCGCTGGAAATGACCGCTCTCAAAGCGCTCATCGCCCACCTCGCGGCGGATGGCGTCCATCTCTTCCTCCAGCAATTGACCATAGAGCGCGGAGGTCAGCGGTCGGCCATCGGCCAGGGTCGCCTTGTGACGCAGCCATTGCCAAACCTGCGCCCGGCTGATTTCGGCGGTGGCGGCGTCTTCCATCAAGTTGTAAAGCGGGACGCAGCCGTTGCCGCCGAGCCAGGCTTCCAAGTATTGGATGCCAACTTTCAGGTTCAGGCGCAGCCCGTCTTCAGTGATATCGCCGGCGCTGGGCGCCAGCAGGTCGGCTGCGGATACATTCACATCTTCGCGCTGGCGGTCGATTTGGTTCGCCGTCGGCATGTGTTCGTCGAAGACATCAGCTGCAATCCCCACCAGACCCGGATGCGCCACCCAGGTGCCGTCGTGCCCCTCTTTCACCTCGCGCAGCTTGTCGGCATAGACTTTGTCCAGCGCCGCTTGATTCGCCTCGGGGTCATTGCGGATGGGGATCTGCGCCGCCATCCCGCCCATCGCGTGCGCGCCGCGGCGGTGGCAGACCTTGATCACGTGCAGCGTGTAATTGCGCATGAAGGGCACGGTCATGGTCACCTGAGCGCGATCGGGCAGCAAGTAGTCGCGATGCTTGCGCAGCTTCTTGATATAGCTGAAGATATAATCCCAGCGTCCGCAATTGAGGCCCGCCGAGTGTTCGCGCAATTCGTAAAGGATTTCTTCGGCTTCAAAAGCGGCGGTGATCGTCTCGATCAGCACAGTCGCTTTGATCGTGCCCAGCGCGATGCCCAGCGCATCCTGCGCGTGGACGAAGACATCGTTCCAAAGGCGCGCCTCCAGGTGGCTCTCCAGCTTCGGGAGGTAGAAATAGGGTCCGCTGCCGCGATCGAGCGCAGCCTGCGCATTGTGGAAGAAATACAAGCCGAAATCGAATAACCCGCCTGGGATCGGCGCGCCATCGACCAGGAAGTGCCGTTCATCCAGATGCCAGCCGCGGGGCCGAACCAGCAGGGTGGCGGTCTGCTCATTGAGCTGATAGAAGCGGCCATCAGGGTTGGTGAAGGTGATTGAGCCGTCAATGGCGTCGCGCAGGTTGATCTGCCCTTGCAGCATATTCGCCCAGCTTGGCGCGTTGGCGTCTTCAAAGTCGGCCATAAAGACTTTGGCGCCGCAGTTGAGGGCGTTGATGACCATCTTGCGCTCGGTGGGCCCGGTGATTTCGACGCGGCGGTCTTGCATATCGGGCGGGACCGGGGCGACGCGCCAAGAAGGATCCTCGCGGATGGCGGCGGTCTCCGGCAAGAAGTCCGGCAGTTGGCCGCTGTCGATGGCTGCTTGCCTCGCTTCGCGCGCCTTTAGCAGTTCATCGCGGCGGGCGGTGAATTTCCGCGCCAAGCCGGCGAGAAAGTCGACCGCTGCGGGTGTGAGGACGGATTCGTAGTCGGGGAGGATCTCGCCGGTTAATTGGACGCCGGGGGCGAGATTGGGATAAACCATGATTTCTATATCCTATGTGATAAAGTGTCTTGCGACATTAAATTTACGCGAGTAGGTAAGCATACTGCCGCAATCCAGCGACGGTAACAACCAGTCCGTGTTGAGTCAGATTCGAGAGGTATTCCTCGACAGTATATGGCGGGTTCTTTTTTCCTACTCGCGCAGTTCGTATGGCGGAGCAGAAGGTACCTGGTTCGAGATCCAAGAGATTTGATAGGAAATCATCCGGACGCTCCTTCTCAAGGTTAAACGCATCTAACATATCGCACGGAAAGTGAGAAAAATCATTTGTAACAATTACATCGCATCTACCAACTATTGCCGCAGCAACAACGTGGCGGTCGTTAGGATCCCTTTCAATTTGAATCTCTTCAATTAGGTGCTCATATCCGTTAACCATTGCGCCTGGAAGCGATCGATCCATGAGGTCGCGCGATCTCTCTAGATTTGTGCGACTTAGCTCAGGCCGGTTCTTCAACACCGCTTCAACCCATTCGCGGTGTACATCGGCTGACCACTTCGCTCTGTACATGTTAGCCAGCGCGAGTTCCATACAAATATCGCGGATGGCTGGAGAGTAAAGGACGTTTGCGTCCAGGAAGGCAGTATGTCGACTCCTAGAGATCATATAGTCCCATCTCTTCTGACAATGCTACTAGTTCGTCCATAGCCGCACGGCGCTGACTGTCAGACTTCGCTTTGTAGGCCATCAAGTCTTCCATCAAAACGCGCCGGTGCCTGCCAACTTTGCGAAAAGGAATCTCGCCCGTTTCTAGGAGCTTGATAAGATAGGGACGCGAGACATTCAATATATCAGCTGCTTCCATCGTTGTAAGTTCGGCATGATGGGGAATCATCGTTATACTGTGTCCGGTGGCCATTGCTTCCAATATGTCCTTGAGCAATGCTACTGCTCCCACAGGCAAAACAAGAGGCTCTTGGTTTTCAGCCTCTACTATTTGCACTTGAAGTGGCTTGGCCGCTCGAACGAAAGGCATAAGTCTTGCAGTGGCCTCTCGCGCGAACTGTGAGTCTTGAACATTCGGCGCTGGGTGCAGTTGAGCAAGCATTTTCATTCTCCCTCCAATTACAAATAAATCCTACCACACAAACGCAATAAACGCAATAAGTGAATTATTCGCAACAGCTATCCAGCTACTCTATTGTGAGAACCGTATCCCTCAACACCTCAGCCAAAGCCTCGACAAAGAGATCCACATCCGACCGCTGGAAGCAGAGCGGCGGCTTGAGCTTGAGCGCATTGTGATGCGGTCCCTCGGTGCTGACGAGGATGCCACGCGCTTTCATACGCTCGGCGATATAGCTCGCCTCCCAGTCAGCCGGCTCCAGCGTTTCACGGTCGCGGATCAGCTCAATGCCCAGGAAAAGCCCGGATCCGCGCGCCTGCCCAATGATGGGGAAGCGCGCACCGAGCTCGCGCAGGCGCTTTAGCCAGTATGCGCCCGTCGTTTGGGCGTTCCGCTGCAAGTCTTCGTCTTGGATAATCGACAGCGCTTCAAAGCCGATGGCGCAAGAGACCGGATTGCCGCCGAAGGTATTGAAGTATTCCATGCCGGAAGCGAACGCGGCGGCGATTTCCGGTGAGGTGACGACAGCGCCGAGCGGATGCCCGCTGCCCATCGGCTTGCCCAGGGTGACGATATCCGGCACGACATCGCTCAGTTCGAAGGACCAGAAGCGCGCCCCGACGCGCCCGAAGCCGGTTTGCACTTCGTCAGCGACGCAGAGGCCGCCGGCTTCTCGCACCAGCTTGTATGCGCGCCTCAGATAGCCATCGGGCAAAGGCATTTGCCCGCCGCAGCCCATGATGCCCTCGGCGAAAAAGGCGGCCACGCGCTTGTCTCGCGCCTGAATCGCTGCGATGTTATCGGCGACCGAGCGGGCGTAGAATTCGCCGGCATCCTCCCCGTAGCCGCGGCGCTCGCCTCGGAAGCCGTCGGGCATATCGGCGACTTCGACATGGGCCGGTTTACCTCGTCCGCCGGGTCCCTTGAATTTGTAGGGGCTGATGTCAATAAGCGCGGAGGTATGCCCGTGATAAGCGTGATCGATGACGATGAAATCGCTGCCGCCGGTGTAGGCGGTCGCCAGCCGCAGCGCCAATTCATTGGCTTCGCTGCCGCTATTAACAAAGAAGCAGACCGAGAGCGGCTCGGGCAGTGTTGCTGTCAGCGCCTCGGCATAATCGAGAATAGTCTCATGCAGATAGCGCGTATTGGTATTGAGCAGCGCCATCTGGTCGCGCGCGGCGCGCAGGATTCGCGGATGGCTGTGCCCCACCTGCGCCACATTGTTGACGCAATCGAGATAGGGCTGCCCGGCTTCATCGTATAGATGGCGCATGAAGCCGCGCGTTATGTTCAGCGGCTGCTGATACGACAGGCTCAGCGCCGGGTTCAGCGACGTCCGCCGCCGTTTGAGCAGTTCGGCGCTGGTCGGTTTCTCGGGCGGCTGCGTCGAATAGGGCAGGCGCAAGATGTGCTTGGGGTCGGGCGAGAGCGATTTCCACAGGTCGCGCAGCTTGGGCGAGCAGACGCCAGGGAAATTATCGCCATAATCGAGCAGATCGATGACGACCTGAAAGTGCAGGTGCGGCGTCCAATTGCCGTTGCGCGGGTAATCGCCGATGGCGGCCAACAGCGCGCCCGCAGCGACCTGCTGGCCGACCTCCCAGCGATCGAGCGATTCCAGCGAAAGATGACCGTAAAGCGTGTAGAAGCGAATCGCCGGCGTCGGCTGGTGCTTGAGGATCAAAATGGGACCGTAGTCTTGCTCTTCCGGGTAATTTGCCAGGCTGTGGATCGTCCCGGCGAGCGGCGCGTAGAGCTTCGTCTGGGGCGGCGCGAAGACATCGACGCCAAGATGCAAGCTGCGGCGTTGGTGATGGTTGATGGCGAACATGTCGGCCAGATAGATCGGGCGTATTTCATCGTAGTAGCCGATGCCGATTGTGTTCTCGCCGAGATGACGGCGCAGCGGCTCGGCATAGGCGGCGGGGTCAGCCAGGTCGCTCACGCGGGCCAGCAGCCGGCTGGTCATGCCGAAGTCTACCGGCTTGCTGTTTTCGGCGGTCAGGGGCTTGCCGAGGATGGGCGCCAATGATTGCCCGTCCAGCCATTTGATGACGGCGGCGGATTGCGGGCAGGCGGGCAAATCGCAGGCGGCGCGGAAATGGTAGTGGGCGTATCGCGGATGGATATCGCGCAGCGTCGCCAGCAGCGCCCAGGCGCCGGCTTCGCTGATGCTCAGGTGTTGATTGTCCGGCTCCCGCTTCTGCTGATGCCAGGAGATGCAAACGCTGAGGCAGAGGCGCGCGGCGATCAAGGGGAATAGCAGGCGGATCTCGTCTTCGCGCAGCGGGAATAGGCGATGATAGGCGCGAATGACCGGCGCCGCCTTTTCCAGCGGTCCGTCGCTGTTCATCATGATGTAGGCGAGGGCAACCGCCAAATCGGCGACCGTCGGACCGTAGACCATGTCGCCCAAGTCGATCATGCCGGCGACGCGCGGCGGCGCTGGTCCCCGCGCGCGGACGAGGATGTTGCTGTCGTTGGCATCGTTGTAGGTATGGCTGTGACGCAGTTGCGGCAATTCCGGGGCAACTTCGTCTTCATACAGGCGCAGGAAGCTTTCGAGAAGCGATTGCTTCGCTGGCGGCAGGCCGCCCCCATAACGCGCGACCTGGCTGAGGTTGCGGATATTCCAGCGATAATGCAGTCGTTTCTCGCGGTGATTGAAGCGCTCCATCGCAAGGCTGAACCGCCCCAGTTGCGTCCCGATATCTTCAAGCAGGGCAGCCGAATGCGGGCGGAAGTCGCTTAGAGGCTTGCCTTCAATATAACGCAGCAAGCGGGCGCGATAGCTATGCCCGTCGCCGGCGTTGACGCGGATGCTGTCTTCGCCCGTCGCCGCCGGGATCAGCTGCGGGAAAATGTCCGTCGTTTTCCGCAGGCGCCGCAGCGTTTTGTTTTGCAAGTCAAGCGCATCATCGGAGACGCTGTGGTGGGCGATCTTGAGCAGGTATCCCGTGCCGCTGTCTTCGCGCAGGTGATAGTTGCGGTCGAGCTCTGAGGGCAGCGAGTGTATTGCGGTGGGCTGGATGCCGTAGCGCTCTTGGGCGATGGCGCGCGCTTCGGCGGGCGAGAAGGGCGGGCGGATGTTTTCTTCCATGGATAGCATTGGCGCTGGTCTCTTCTATGTCGGCACGGTGCGCTTCATCATAAGCCGTCGCTTGAGACGGGGGAAGGGCGCGCGCTGGCGTAGCCAAACGAAAACGAGACCGCTTCCGCGCGGCATCCATGCTAAAATGCGGGGGCTCCACAACAACAGCTTGAGGGGAAACCGTGGCGCGATTTTCAATTGCAGCGATCATACTGCTCGGGCTGGCGCTGCGCATCGCCTATACCGCCTCCATTTACGGACCCGCCCTCAACCTCGATTACCCGGGCGATTATTGGGATTATCACATCGCCGCCAAGCAGATATTGGCTGGCGATACCGCTTTCACCCATCCTGTATTTCTGGTGCGTCCGCCAGTATATCCCCTGATCGTCGCCGCGCTGAATGTGAATCGTCCGCTGCTGATCATGCTGAACCAACTGCTTGCGATTATGATCATTCCCCTAACGCATGTGCTGGCGCGCCAACTGCGCCTGCCGCGCAAGCTCGCCCTGCTGGCGGCGCTGCTCGTCGCGCTTGACCCGACCAGCATTAAATATTCCGGCATCCTGCTGGCTGAACCGCTGGCGAACCTGCTGCTGGCTGCGGCATTCGTGGCGCTGCTGGCGCTGAAGCGGACGGAAACGCGGACGGCGACTGTGACCTGGGGATTGCTCGCTGGCGCTTTGATCGCGCTCGCCGCCTTGACGCGCCCGGCGGCTTACCTGCTCTGGATTCCGTTGGGGTTATGGATAGTCGGCGCCCGCTCCGGCAATGGCAAACGCGGCTGGGCGGCTTTGGCGATCGCGCTGCCTTCTGTGCTGGGCATGGGCGCCTGGCAGAGCCACAATGCGCGCATCTTCGATAACGGCAATTTCACCAGTATCGGCGCCTACAATCTGCTCTATTATCGCGCGGCCGCCTCGCTGCATCTGGCGCAGGGACGAGCCGATGCCGAGGCGGTGGATCTGAGCCTGGCGCGCCGCGTGGAAGAACGGCTGGGCAATGAGACCGATCAGATCTCGCTCGACTGGAAGGAGCGGCATCGCGCGAATACAGGACGGGTCGATGCCGCCATGCGAGACATCGCGCTCGAGGTGATGCTCAGCCACCCGGCCGCCTCCGCGCTGACGACGCTAGTAGGCGTCTATCAGTCTCTGGTTGAGGTTTGGGGCGCGCTCTCGCTTATTGGCGGGATCTGGAATATGGCGCTGCTGCTCGCGGCTGCGCTCGGGTTATGGCAGCTTCTGCGCCGGCGGCGCTGGGTTGAGGCGCTATTTCTGCTGCTGCCCTGCGCTTACTTCATAGGCGGCACGGCGCTCGTCTGCACGACCTGCATGGATTCACGGGCGCGCGTGATGGCGACGCCTCTGCTCGCGGTTATGGCTGCTTATGGGTTGGCGCGGGCGATTACGAAATGGCGTCCGCTTTCGGCGGCGTCTGGCGCAGGATACGGAAGGTCGCAGGATCGCAGGCGCTAATCAAGCGCAGAAATGAATTGAGAATTGGATCGGGCAAATCAGATGACGCGCCGCGTCAACCGGAACTGGACGATTCTGGTCATTATTCTGCTCGGCCTGCTGCTGCGCAGCGGATATACAGGCGACTTATACGGGTCCAAGCTCAATCTGAATTTTCCGAGCGATTATTGGGATTATCGCCACGCGTCAAATCAGATTCTGGCGGGCGATTGGGGATTTGCCGATGGCGTATTTCTTGAGCGTCCGCCGCTTTTCCCAATCATGATGGCGGCGCTCGGCGGTCACAAGCCGCTGATCCTTATGTTCAATCAATTGCTCTCACTTGTTTTAATCCCGCTCACCTTTGTGCTGGCGCGCCGCTGCCGCCTGCCGGACCGGCTGGCGCTCGTCGCGGCCGCCCTCGTTGCCTGTGATCCAACCAGTATCAAATATGCCGGCATCTTAATGGCCGAACCTCTGGCAAACCTCCTGCTGGCATTGGCGTTTGTTTGTCTGCTATTTGCGAAGCGCTCTGAAGATGGTCGCGCGCTTGTGATCTTGTGCGCGCTGGCTGGCGCCTTAATCGCTCTGTCCGCTCTAACGCGCCCGTCCGCGTACCTGCTTTGGATACCGCTGGGCTTTTGGATCGCCCTGGCGCGAAGGCGTCTGCGCCTGTTGGCGCTTGCTTCGTTGGTCGCGCCAGCTTTATTCGGCGTCGGGCTTTGGAAAGCCCACAACGCGGCGACTTATGACAACAGCAATTTCAGCAGCGTGGGCAGTTTCAACCTGCTCTATCACCGGGCGGCTAACGTGCTGCGCCTGGCGAATGCTGTGGCGGATATCGAAACGGTACATGACGAATTAACGCGCCGGGTTGCCGAGCGCCGCGGCACGACGGAAGAAGACCTGCCAAGCGATTGGAGCGAGCTTCGCGTGTATTATCGCGGGATCTCGTCAGCCGATGAAAGCGCTTTGACGGCGCTCGCGCTAGAGATCTTCGTCGAGAATCCGCTGCATTACTTGTTGACGATTCCAGTGGGCGTTTACTGGGTCCTGTTGCCGGTTTATGGCTCGCTCTATTGGCTCAGCATCGCCTGGAATGCCGCGCTGCTCCTGGTCGCGGTTATCGGCCTCTGGCATCTCTGTCGTCGGCGACGATGGGCGGACCTGATGTTCTTGTTGCTTCCTAGCCTCTATTTCCTGGCGGCGGCGCTGCTCGTGTGCACCAATTGCATAGACACGCGCGCCCGCACCATGATCACGCCCCTGCTCGCCATCATGGCGGCTTACGGCATCAAGCATCTGCTCAACCGGCGAAGAGCGGCGTCGGCGTCCCTTTCACCCCCGGCTGGTAGCTGAAAAGAGATGATATCTATGAAGCATTAGCGATTTATATGTGCTATATTCAGCGCATTGAGCTCGTTGAATTGAGTAGAGTCATATGCAGCGTTTCGCGCTTCCGGCGATTATCTTGTTAGGCTTGGCACTCCGAATCGGCTACGCAGCGGCGATCTATGAGCCATCGCTGGCGCCATTCAAGCTGGACGATTTCATACTTTATCGCGCGGGCGCGGAAATAATCCTGGCGGGCGATCTATCCTTTAGCAGAGACTTGTTTCTTGTGCGGCCGCCTCTCTATCCCTTGCTGGTGGCGGCGCTTGGCCTGCAACCGCTCTTGATCATGGCGGTGAACATAGTACTCGCCACCGCGATAATACCTCTGAGCTATCTTCTATCGAGCCAGCTGTTTAAGTCCGACGGGCTTGCGTTGCTGGCAAGTTTCATCGTCGCCCTGGACCCGACGAGCATCAAGTATTCTGGCATACTTGTGGCGGAACCCTTGGCAAATCTGTTGCTCGCTCTTTCTTTCCTAACCTTGATAAAGCTGCAAGTAGCCAACCAGCCTGTTATGACACTTATGTGGGGCTTTATATCAGGCTGTCTTATTGTATTATCGGCATTAACGCGTCCAGCCGCCTATCTGCTTTGGATTCCGATGGCGCTGTGGGCGGGTTTTGCGCGTCGCACGGTAGCGGGGGGGGGGGGGCAACTTCTTGCCACTCTCGCGTTGCTTGTCTTCGGATTCGGCGGTACATGGCTATGGATAAATCATAACGCCACCGCCTTTGGTCACCGAACTTTCTCCACTGTAGGCAACTTCACAATGTTATATTATCGTGCGGCCTCTGTGCTTCATCAGGCAACGGGCCAAGATATTGATTTGGCGCAAGCGGAATTGGCGCGCCGGGTTGAAGCGAGGCTGGGCAATAGTATAGAAGACATCGCTGCCGATAAGCGGCATGAACACTATACCGGCAGTCCAGATTTGCAAAGCTCGATGACCGAAGTCGCCATCGACGTATTCCGCGATCACCCACTGCATTATTTGCTTACAGTACCTGTCGGACTTTATCGCATGCTGATTCGAGTGTCGGGTCCTTTGCTATTGCCCGGCATCGTCTGGAACCTTGCGCTGGTCTTGGCGGCGGCCTTCGGGCTTTGGAGAATCGCAGGCGAGAAGCGCTGGGCTACGATCTTGTTTCTTGCGCTTCCATGCCTCTACTTCATTGCGGGTACGTTACTCGCTTGCACGTCATGCGTCGATTCACGCGGCCGCACCATGATCACGCCCCTGCTCGCCATCATGGCGGCTTACGGCATCATGCACCTGCTCAACCGGCGAAGAGCGGCGTCGGCGCCCCTTTCACCCCCGGCTGGCAACTGAAGAGGCTGCCTGCCAGCGGATACTCCTGCAACTGCTCATCCGACATGGCGGTGCTGGCTGAGGTGATGTATAGCGTGTCGAGCTCGGCGCCGGCGAATGCGCAGCTGGTGATGTTCAGCGCGGGCAGCGGCAGGACCTCCAGAATCTCGCCGGCCGGCGAATAGCGCGTGAGGCGGGCGCCGCCAAAATGCGCCACCCATAGGCAGTCTTCGCTGTCAACGGTCATGCCATCGGGAACGCCTTCGTCATCGCGCGTGAATTGCGTGAAAACGCGTTTGTTGCTGAGCGAGCCGTCAGCGCCGATATCCAGCGCGTAGATGATGCGCTTGATGCTGTCGGTATGATAGATGATTGTGTTGTCGATGTTAAAAGCGGGCCCGTTGCAGATGATGTAATCGCTATCGACCTGTTGTACGCTCAAGTCGGGGTCGAGCCGATAAAGCGAGCCGGTCTCGCCTGATTGCTCGATATCCATGGTGCCAGCCCAATAGCGCCCGCTGTTATCGACCTTGCCGTCGTTGAAGCGGTTGCCCGGTCGGTCCGCTTCCGGCAATTGAATCGGCGTGGTGGAGAGCACATCAAAGTTGATGGCGGCGAAGCCGTCTACAATCGTGCCGATGAAGCTGCCGTCCTGTCGTGGATTGAGGCTGGTCACCGGGCTATCAAAGGTCCAGGTTGTTTTGGCGCCGTCAGCCAAGGCATAGCGGTGGACCTTGCTGCTCATAATATCGACCCAATAAACCGCGTTCTCCGCTTCCACCCAGAGCGGTCCTTCGCCCAGAACGGCGCGGATTTCCCATACCAGTTGCACTTCGCTCATTTTTGCCTTCCCCCAACAATTGATTGACCATTACCTCTGGCATGCCACAGCTTGGCTCACCCAAATAGCGAACCCGCTAATGTTCTCAATTTGTAGGGGCGTTTCGCTGAAACGCCCAAAATAATTTCTAGGCCATTTCGGGCGACTCGCCGAGACGCCCCTACAGTACTTCGATTCCGGACGTTAATGTCACCGAGTATTCTACCAGTTTGTGACCGAGCCGTCAGGTCGGCGCAGATGACGCAGTTCGCCCATTTCAAATGGGTACTTGCCTAGCGCTTCGGCATTAAGCTCGATGCCCAAGCCGGGCGCGGTCGGCGGCAGCAGATAGCCAGCTTCCCATTCCGGCTGATTCTGAATGAGATCGGGCATGCTTTCACCGGGGCGGCGCGGCAGTTCTTGCACGGCGAAATTGGGTGTCGAGAGGCTGAGATGGAGGAAGGCGGAAGTGGCGACCGGTCCAATTGGGTTATGCACGGCGAGGTCGATGTAGTGGGTTTCGCAGGCGGCGGCGATCTTTTTGGCTTCGGTCAATCCGCCGCAGATGCAGAGGTCGACGCGGGCGTAATCGATCAGTTCTTCTTCGACCACCTGGCGGAACTCCCATTTGGAGTTGTATTGTTCGCCCGCCGCCAGCGGCACGGTCGTCCGCGCGCGCAGGCTGCGATAGGACTGCGAATTCTCCACCCGCAGCGGGTCTTCGACGAAATAGGGGCGATGCGGCTCAAACTCCTGGCAGAGCCAGAGCGCGTCGGCGGGGTTGAGGCGCGTATGCACATCAATCGCCAGCTTGACTTCGTCGCCCAGCGCCAGCCGCAGCGCCTCGATCTCTTTGATGGAGCGGCGCACCGCCTGCCCCGGCTCGAGGATGCCGCTTGCTGGATGCTCCAGCCCCCAGCGCAGCGCCTGCCAGCCTTCGTCCACAGAGCGCTGGCAGCAATCGACCAGTTCTTCTACCGTGTCGCCGACATTGTGATTGTAGGTCAGCACACGGTCGCGGGCGCGGCCGCCAAGCAACTGGTAGACGGGCGCGCCCAGCGCTTTGCCCTTGATATCCCAGAGGGCGATGTCGATGGCGGCGATGGCGGCTGTCAAGATGCGCTGCGCCAGGAAGAATCCGCCGCGAAACAGCAGCTGCCAAAGATGCTCTGTGCGGAAAGGATCCTGCCCGATGAGCAGTGGTTTGAAGTGCTCAATGGCGCCCTGCACCGCCAGCTCGCGCCCGGTGATGCCGGCTTCGCCCAAGCCGCTGATGCCTTCATCGGTCTCTACCACCACGAAGCAGAAGGTGCGCCATTCCTTCGCCAAGTAAACTTTGACATCGGTGATTTTCATATTTTATGGTCCTTTGCGTCGATATGAAGCTGTATTTTGACCGGGCGAGCCGCCCGCTAAGGTGTTTGCGCGCGGGCGACTTGCCGAGACACCCGCTGTACAATATTTTGTGTATACTTGGGCGAGCCAAGGCTCGCCCCTACAGATTCTTATTGTGCGGGCTAGATATTTTGTGTGAGCCAAGTCGTGACTTGCGGGAGACTGTGGTGAAAATATGTGTGGTTCTCGACATTGGATGATTCTCAACATATTCCACTTAGCCACCTGCCGCCCGCCTAATACCGCAGCCCGAAGCCGTAAGGAAAGAGCGGATCGGCTGAATCATGCGGCGCATCGGGATGCTGCGCGCGGACGGCTTCCATCGACGAAGGCAGTTCAAAGGGCAAGGTCGCGCTTGGCTTGAAGCGCCCAAAGATGATATCGAGCGCGGCGGCATCGCTGGCGCCAAAGTTTGCGACCAAGCCGGCGCAAGCGGCGGCGATCTCTGGCATGACCGCGGGGCGATCGAGATAGATGTCAACGATTGTCGGCGTCTCTTCCATTATCGTCAGCAATCGGCTCTTCTCCGGTTCTTTGAAATCGAGGTCGCCGGCGTGGAAGAAGCTCTCGAGGAAGATGTCGTTTCGCGGCTCGAAAGGGGTAGCCAGGCGCAGGATGGCGCAATCAGCGGCGCTTGGCTCAGCGACAACTTCGCCGTATAGCGCTGCAACTTCCGGCTTTATATTCTCGATGTAGAGTTTCGGCCGACCGCGAAGGGGCAGCAGCCCGTTATTCTTCAGCAGGACGAGGGACTTGCGCTGCGCCAGCTCGCCGGCGGCGCGAAAAGCCGGGTTGCCAGCGATGTTGGCGGCGGCGGTTTCGTCAACATAGCGATTTTCGAAAAGACCGAGGCGGAATTTGTCGCGCAGCAGGCGGCGCGCGCTGCAGTCGATGCGCTCTTCGCTGACGCGTCCGCTGCGCAATAGCTCTACCAGGACCTCGGGGCAAGATTCGCCGCCGAATTGATCAATGCCAGCATCAAGCGCTTTGATCATGCGCTCGTCGACGCTGAGATCTTCGACGCCCCAGGCGCGCGCGGGGAAGACCGAGCCCATAATTTCGGCATCGGTCAGGGGTCCCCAGTCGGTGCAGACGACGCCGTCAAAGCCGTATTTCTCGCGCAGCAAGCCGGTGATGACGCTCTTGTTGAAGGCGAAGCCTACTTCCTCGTGCTCCGTTCCTATCGGCATGCCGTAATAAGGCATGATCATAGCGGCGCCAGCTTCAAAAGCCGCTTCAAAAGGCGGCAGATGATAATTGAAGTGGTCGCCGGGATAAACTTGTTCGCGGCCATAGGCGAAATGCGGATCCTCGCCGTCCTTCTGCGGTCCGCCGCCGGGGAAGTGTTTGGTCATGCAAGCGATGCTCTCGGCGCCCAATGCCAGACCTTGAAAGCCGCGAATGTAGGCGGCTGTCAACTTCGCCGCTACTTGATTGTCTTCGCCGAAGGTGCCGTTGACGCGCGCCCAACGCGGCTCGGTCGCCAAGTCTGCCATGGGATGCAGCGCCGCGCGCAAGCCGATGGCGAGGTATTCCTGGCGGGCGATATCGCCAAATTCTTCGACCAGCTCCTCATCGCCAATGGCGGCAAAACCCGGCGCCTCGGGCCATTGCGAGAAGGCGGCGGTCGCCATATGCACGCCGGGATTCTCGGCGAAGCTGTGCCGGGGATCGCTCGACAAGGTGACCGGGATGGAGAGCCGTTTGGCTGCCGCCAGCGCTTGCAGTTGATTGACCCACGCGGCAATTGATTTCGCATCAGCGACGCCGACCAGGTTGAAATGCGTCATGTGTTTGTCCAGCATCTCGCCGATGCTCGCCAAGCCGAAGGCGCCGACATCGGGATTGAACGCGCCATCGGGCGAGACCATCACCATCGTATGAAACATCAAGCCCGCTTTTTCTTCGATCGTCATTCGCCCGAGCAGGTCTTGCACGCGCTCGTCGATGGCGCGGCTGGCGTCTTGATAGGGCAGGTGATCCGACATTTTAGATCCTTTGATGATCAGCTGAGTCCGTAGAGGTCGTTGTATTTTCGCTCAAGATAGTTCAACAGCGGCGCCGGATTCAGCCCCTCGCCGCTGACGCGCGTCAGCAATTCATCAGTGCTGTACGCCCGTCCATGGCGATAGAAGTTTTCTGTCAGCCAGGCGAGCAGCGGCTGGTAATCGCCTTCAGCAAGCATTGCCGCCAGGTTTGGCATTTGCGCCTGCGCGGCCGCCAGCGCCTGCGCCGCCATGATATTGCCGATGGTGTAACAGGGGAAGTTGCCGAAGCCGCCAAAGGACCAATGCACATCTTGCAAGACGCCGCGCCGGTCGTCCGGCGGCTTCAGCCCAAGGTAGTCTTGCATTTTGGCGTTCCAGATTTCCGGCAGGTCATCAACCGCGATCGCGCCTTCGAGCAGCGCCATCTCGATCTCGGCGCGCAGCATGATGTGCAGGTTGTAGGTCACTTCATCGGCTTCTACGCGGATCAAGCTGGGACGGACGCGATTGACCGCGCGGTAGAAAAGCTCGGCATCAGCCGCCGCCAGCTGCTGCGGAAAGCGCGCTTTTAGACGAGCGAAATGCAGACGCCAGAATTCGCGGCTGCGCCCGATCTGATTCTCCCACAGGCGCGATGAGAATTCGTGCGCGCCGAAGCTGGCGCCGCCAACCGCATATTGCCCGAGGAAATCGGCGGTGAGCGCGGTGCGGGTCAAGCCGGGCGCGATGTTCTGCTCATAGAGACCGTGGCCCGCTTCGTGCAAGGCGGCGAAAAGCGACATCGGCAGGTAGTTGGCGTCATAGCGGGTGGTGATGCGCACGTCATCGCGCGTGAAAGAAATCTCGAAAGGATGCGGCGCGCTATCCAGCCGTCCGCGCGCAAAGTCGAATCCGATGAGCGCCGTCAGTTCGTGGCACAGCTTTTTCTGCGACGCCAGGTCGTATTCGGCCGCCCACAGGTCGAAGGGCAGCGGCGCGTCAACAGCGACGACGCGCTCAAGGAGGGGCAGGATGCCGGCTTTCAATTCGGCGAAGATCCCCAGCAGCCGAGCGGCAGTCATGCCCGGTTCAAATTGCCGGATCAGCGCGTCAAATGGATGGTCGTCGTAGCCGATGGCTTCCGCCAGTTCAAGGTTGAGCGCGAGCATCCGCTTGAGATAGGGCTTGAAGCGCGCGAAGTCGTTATCGTTTTTGGCTTGCGCCCAGACCGCTTCCGACTCTGGGCCGAGCGCCGCCATCCGCCCGACAAGGTCGGCTGGTATGCGCCGCTGGATTTCGTAGGCGTCGCGCGTTTGCCGCAGGGCGCGCGCCTGATAGGAATCGGCATCAGCGCCCGCGATCTCGGCTTCGGCGGCATCCAGCAGGCCCGCGGTTTCGTCGCTGATGAAAATCGACTTGGCCAGTTTGCTCAAGGTCGCCAGTTGATTGCCCCGGCTGGCAGCGCCAGCAGCGGGCATCATCGCGCGCATGTCCCATTTCAGGGTATTGAGTATGCAAAGCAGATCGTGATACTCGGCGATATGCGCCGCCAGGTCGTCGTATGCGGTCATGCGCTCGTCCCTACAGTTTCCACTTCGGTGAACGTCTGCTAAATCGACCGCATCGAGCCGCCATCGACGCGCAAGGTGGCGCCGGTGATGTAGCTGGCGGCGGGCGAGAGCAGGAAGGCGCCGGCCGCGCCGAAGTCGTCGATCGTGCCATAACGCCCCAGCGGGATGCCGGCGATGGCGCGCGCTTTCACTTCGTCCATGCTGAGCCCGGTCTTCTCCGAGGTGATGGCATCCAGTTGCGCCACGCGGTCGGTGTCGATGCGCCCGGGTATCAGATTGTTGAGGCGGATGCCATCGCCCGCCAGCTCATCCGCCAGCGTCTTAACCATGCCGGCGACGCCAGCGCGCATGATCGTGGACAAGCCCAGGCGAGCGATCGGCTCCTTGATCGACCCTGAGGTGACCGTGAGAATCGAGCCGCCATTGGTCATATGCGGAATCGTCATGCGGATCATGCGGAAGCTGCTGAACAGGGTTAATTCAAAGGCGGCTTGAAAATCGTCTTCGCTGACTTCCATGATGGTCTTGGCTGGGGGGCCGCCGGCGTTGACCACCAGGCAATCAATCGCGCCCCAGGCGGCGACGGTCTTATCGACCCAGGCTTGAATATCGCCCCCCACGCGCACGTCGCAAGCGGTGGCGAGCGTCTCGACGCCGCAGTCTTTGGCGAGCGTCTCAGCGGCGGCGGCGACTTCACCGGCGCTGCGGCTGCAGAGCGATACCTTGACGCCATCCGCCGCCAGCGCTTTGGCGATGCCGTAACCCAAGCCTTTGCTCGAAGCGGCGACCAGCGCGACTTTGTCTCGTAATCCCAAATCCATGTTTCTCAGTCTCCCGTCACTTTACAAATTGCGTCAATAAACCTTGCATCGCGTAAACATAGACACTCTTGTTGAACTTCTTTTCGATCGGTGAAGATCCAAGTGTCGCGGATGACTTTGAAACCGGCGTAGACTTGCTCATCATCGGCGAGGAGGCGGCCGAAGCCCCGCTGGATTCCTTCGCTGCTGACCATGCCGGCATTGCCCAGAAGTCGGCCAAGCATGGAAGCCCCCCGGTTGCGTCGAATTCATCACGTAGGGGGATTATATCGCTCGCGCGTCATTTGTTCAGTAGGGAAAAGCGGACATTCGCGCGGATGCCTGATGGTCGACGTCCACCTGCCATGCTCACCTGATTGTATTGGACAAACTTGCTGCCCGCACAGTCGCGGAAAGTTCATACCCAGGGCAATCGCTTCAAAATCATAATGCGCCGTTCGCCACGAAAATTGTGAAAATGTAGGGGCGTATCGCCGATACGCCCGTTGAATATCACATAAATTTTGCGGGCGTTTCAGCGCCGCGCGTAGACACAGCGGGTCAAACGCCCCTACAGATTACGAAATGTGAGTGGAAATTGTTATTTATCAGCGCAAATTCATTTGAAGCGATTGCCCTGAGTTCATACCGCCTCAAAGCCTGGTAAAAGACTTCAAATCCTTTGCGCTGCTGTCCTTTTCGGGAAACTGGGAACAGGAGATTTGCCGGAAGCAATCTTCAGCTTCTAAACTCCAGTCTCCTGATACGCGGCAATTTGGGCGTGAATGGCTGTTTCATCAGCCACCATCCACTCGCTTGCGATCAAACCGTCATGCAATTCAAAATGGGAGATCCCCAAGATGGCTACCGGGGCATTTGTTGGCGCTCCATATCGACCATGCCCACTGTGCGTGCCGCAGAACGTCCAGCGTATTGCCACCCGAACAGCCCGATCATTCTGTTGGCGAACGATGACATGATGCGGCTCGAAACGTCCGTCAGGCAGCGAGGCGGTAATGCTAGCAACCATATTGCTTATGGGTTCTCGACCGTAGCTAAGATGACCGCTTGGGCCTTCAAACCGCGCCGCCGGCACATATTGTTCAGCGACAATGTTGAGATGCTTCCCGTTCCACAGCGCGTCATAGTTGTCGATAAAGCGGTTGGCGATGGCGCTGTCACCCAGGATGGTCAGCCCATTTTTGTCCACCCAGCGATGGCGCATTGCGTCGTTGCCAATGGCATAGGCTTCGGGATTGCGCTTGCCCAGGGAAAGGCCATGAGCCACCGGATCCATGCCGAGCTGCTGGACAAATGATGCGTGGTCGCGCAATTTCCATTCCTCGACGATTTGGTTGTCGCGGCACAGGCAGTCGGCAATGCCCAAGCCTTGGTAAGCGCGCTCGGTTGCGGGCCCCAGCTCGCTGTCTCCTATGTGCCTTCCTACTGAACGCACGCGATGTGAGGAATAGAAACCGCTGGGCTTGTCGCCAATGATGACATCATCAGCCAGCGGCTGCCGCTTGGCAAAAACGTGCATCTGCTCCAAGGTTTCGTTGAGTATCTCTTCTGCCGTGTTCATGACGCCATGCGGGGACCTTATCGGGCAGACAGGCGCATACCAATCGCGGATGCGTCCAACATTCTCTTCTTCCCAAATGATGTAGGTAATATCGATGATGTACTGCTCCGGCGTTTCAAATTTCGGCGCGAAGTTTTGCATACCCATGATGAACCCCATTCCAAATTAAGATGCGCAATCCTGTCCGGGATTGTTGACGCAACCAACCTTGAGCGCCAGATTAAAGGGTCTCATCCAACCCTTTCGCCCCGCGAGATTGGGCGGGCGCCCGCTCGCCCTTTGCCGGCTTTGCGTAATTGCTGGCGACAAATCGGCTGAAGATACCGATGTGGTCATGCATCGCTTCCCGCGCGGCATCGGCGTCGCGAGCTTTAAGCGCCTGCAAAATAGGCAGATGTTCTTGATCAGCCCGGTAGTTCTCAAGCGATCGCTCATACATGTGGCGCTGCAGTGGCGACAGCATGTCGGCGACCACCTGGAGAATGTGACGCAGCGCTTCGTTCATAGTTGCCTCAGCGATAGTTGCATGAAACTGCGCGTTCAAGTGGAAGGCGATTGCCGCGTCCTCTGTGGTTTTCATTTCGTCGACGATGGATTCAAGGCGAAGAACCAGGTCGTCTTCAATGCGTCGGGCTGCGAGCGCGGCCGCCTCAGGTTCGATTAAATCGCGCACTTCTGCCAGTTCCTGAAGCGCCGCATGCCTCAAGGAGGCTTCTAGCTCGGCGGCAGTCGCCTGTCGGCTGCGCTGAATCATCGGGCCAACAGCCATCCGTTTGCCCGGGGTCACGGTGATGGCGCCCAGCGCGACCAGGCGCTGAATCGCCTCGCGGAGGGAAGTGCGCCCAATCCCGAGCTGGCTCATAAGATCTGCCTGTGATGGAAGATGGTCTCCGGGCTTCAGCCCTTGCTCGGCAATGATGACCAATATGGCATCCACCGCCTGATCCACCAAGCCGGCTCTTGCCAGAGATTTTGAATTTGCTATCACACTCGCTTATCCTTAAGGCTGGGATCGCTTAATGTCATCACGCCTTGCGTTCCCAGCTTATGCCTTTACGCTTGCTTACGGATATACCGGCGTGCTTTGTACGCCGCTTTCGAGAAGCTCCATATACTTCTGGTTCAGCAATTGCGTGATCGGACCTGGCTTGCCGCCGCCGATCGTTCGCCCATCCACCTCCCTGACGGCAAAGATGCCGCCCGCGGTACTGGTCAAGAAGACCTCGTCAGCGTTATAAAGGTCGAAGGCGGTCAATCGGCCAATTACGGTTTTTATTCTCTCCGCCGCCGCAGTTCGATAACGGTCTGCCTTGTCACGCCGACGAGGATGTTCTCGCCTGGGGTGTGCAAGACGCCATGCTTCGCAATGAATACATTGTAGCCCGGCGCCTCGGCAACGTAGCCGCCAATGTCAAGCTCGATGGCTTCGTCGAGCCCGGCTTCATTGGCTTCCATGCGCATCAGGATGTGATTCAAGTAATTGCAGCACTTTATCTTTGCATCCAGGCATTCTGAAGGAATCCTGCGCAGTGATGATATTCCAGCCCGAATGCCCTCCTGCTGCGCGTCGCTGTCGATGAGGCTGAGGTAGGGGATGGCAAAGGCGATGAGATTCGGCTTGCAGTGGTAGGGGCTCAGCAGAGGCATACGTCCGACGCCGCGCGTTACAATGATTTTGATATAGGCGTTGTCAAGCTTGTTGCGCCTCACGATCTCAAGAACGACCTCGCGCACGCCGGCCTTGTCGAGCGGGATCTCAATCTTCAAAGCGTGTGCGGATTCAAAGAGGCGATCCACGTGTTCGTCCAGTTTGAACACCTGGCCGCCCCAGGCGCAGGCGGTATCGTAGACGGCGTCGCCATAGAGCACGGCATGGTCGAAGACCGAGATCCGCGCCTCGTTTTCGGGCACATATTCCCCGCCAACATAGATCTGGCGCTCCGCACAGCCGCTTCCAATATTCATCGCCTTCACCTCCTTTTGCGCTTCTGTCTCGTCGGTCGTGGACACGGCATTACCTGCTACTTGTCAGCTATCAGCTATCTGCTAGCATAATACTCGAATGACCTTGCTCGGTCAAGCCGCGCGCGCTGGTGAAAGTAGTTAGCAGAACCGCGGGCGGCATCTGGCAGGCAGTAGCGGCCTAAGTAACAAGGATAGACTTTGTCAATCTAACACCGGAGGAGATGAAGCTATGTCGAATGAAAAAAGCAAGGAAGAAAAAAACAAGGAATTGATCGAGCGTTTGTACGTCGCCCTCAACAAGAGCGTGCTCGGGATCATGGAGGAGTTTTGGACCGGGGACATGGCCTGGTACGGTCCAGCGGGCATCGGCACTCTGCGCGGCATTGAGGAGTTCGAGCGGGTGTTGCGCAAGCCCGCCATCAATGCGATTCCCGACAAAGTGGCGCGTGACGAGATCCGCATCGCTGAAGGGGACTACGTCGCTGCGCACGGTTATCAGCATGCCACCCACACCGGCGACTGGTTCGGCATTCCCGCCAGCGGAAAACCAATCAAGTTGCGCTATATGGATTTCTGGCGCGTCGAGGGGGATAAGCTGGCGGAGAACTGGGTGCTCATCGACATCTTGGGCTTTCTGGAGCAAGTGGGTTACGACATAGACAAGGTGCTCGCATTCATAGGCTCCAAGCCCCCGGAGTTCTTTGACAGCGTGGAGACGGAGTGATGCTCGAATACATGCGGGCGATAGCGGAGCGCAACTCGCCCGAGAACAAGCAAGTTGCCGTTTAAGACTAGACCGCTATTCAGTTGATGAACGATGGTGGCTAGCGCCAAACTCGCCGATATTGCGCTCTTGCGGGCGACTCACAGAGTCGCCCCTACGGGATTCGCCCGGCTGCGGGCCACCCGGCGGCTTGTCGCGACAGTTTTAGGGCGCGGCTATAGACATACCTTTTGCGTCGGGGCGTCAATGCCCACGCGTTTCAACAGCCAGTCGATTTCAGCCTGCGTGCCGGCGTCAATCGGGTTGAAGGGCGGGCGCGGCGTCGCATTTTCTATCGCCCCGCGGCGCTGGAGCAGCGCTTTTCGTATCGTTAAATTGATCACCGGTTGATTCTCAAAGCGGATCAGCGGCAGGTATTTGTCGAAGATGGCGGCCGCCTCGCGCTGGCGACCGTCTTTGAAAGCCTCATAGACCGCCACCAAGATCTCGGTGAAGGCGAAACCGGTCATGGTGCCGGAAGCGCCGCGCCCCAATTCTTCCAGCAAGAACATGCCGCCCAGCCCGCCGAAGATCTCGAACTGGTCGCTGTAATGGCGGATGGCGTCGATCTTCTGCATCAGCGGCGGATCTTCCAGCTTGAGATAACGCGCGTTGGGGATCGCCTCTGCGATCTGCGCCAGGACCTGGGGCGACATAATCACATCGTTGATCGGCGGGAAGTCTTGCACGACGATTGGGCCGCTGATTGTCTCGGCGATTTCCTCATAGAGAGCGAGGATGGCGCGGTCGGATTTGTCTTCCATTGGCGGCGGCGCGATCATCACGCCATCAGCGCCGGCTTCAAATGCCGCTTCGCTAAGCGCGATGCAAGTGGAGAGCTCGCTGTGGCTCGTGCCGACGACGATGGGGATTAAGCCGGCGACCGTCTCAACCACCGTGTCCATGACCGCCTTGCGCTCATCGACGCTGAGCTTGGCCGCCTCGCCCAAAACGCCGAGGATGGTCAAACCCTGCGCGCCGATGTCCATTTGGAAGCGCGCCAGGCACCGCAAGCTGTCATAGTCGACGGCGTAATCGGCGCTGAAGGGCGTCGCCAGGATATTGAAGATGCCGCTAATCTTTCCCACGCTTCACGCTCCTGTCATTTGCTTGCCAGCGATGTAAACGGCTTCAACCCGCTCCAGCGCCTCCAGATCGGCCAGCGGGTCGCCGTCGATCACGATGACATCGGCTGCTTTGCCCGCTTCCAGGCTGCCCAGCATGTCGTCAAGATTGTTGACCTGTGCCGCCACAATGGTCGCGCTGCGCAGGGCGTCGTAATTGTCGCGTTTGACGCCCAGCTCGACCATGAACTTCAACTCGGGCGCGACCACATCATGCCCGACGACTGGGCTGCCGGCATCGGTGCCGAAGGCGATGGCAACACCCGCTTGCGCCGCCTTGACCAGCCCAGTGAAGCGTTCGCGGCTTGCCACCGCCGCCTGTCGCTCGGCGATTTTCCATTCGGGAATGTCATACCGGCGGGCGACCTCCGCCTGCGCCTGCATCACCAGCGGCGCGAAGGTGGAGACGATGGGAATGTCCTTGTCCCGCAGCAATTGAATCGTCTCAGCGCTCATGTCGCCGCCATGTTCAATGACATCGACGCCGAACTCGGCGACGCGGCGGATGACGCTATCGAAGGTGGCGTGCGCGGTGATGGCGGCGCCCATGCGATGCGTTTCGTCGATGACGGCGCGCAGTTCTTCATCGGTGAATTCGATGGTGTCGTGGCTGCCCATGATCTTGATCAGATCGGCGCCGCCTTTGATTTGATCGCGCACGGCGCGCCGCATTTCGTCCGCGCCGCTGGCTTCGCGGCAGCACCAGAAGGTATGCCCGCCGGTTTGGATGATGGCTTCGCCAACGATGAGCAAACGCGGACCAGGAAAGATGCCTTGTTCTACCGCGCGCTTGGCGAAGAAGTTGCTCTGGTTCATGCCCAGGTCGCGCACCAGGGTGATGCCGGCGCGCAGGCTCTTGAGCATGTTGCCGGCGCATTTGTAGGCGCTGATCTCGGGCGGGTCGTCCAGCGATTGGCGCGCCAGATCGTGCACGCCATCCCAAGCCAGGTGGGCGTGGGAGTTGATCAAGCCGGGCATAACCGTCTTGCCGCGGCAGTCGATGACTTCGGCGGAAGTCTCGTCCAGCTCGCTCATGTTAGCGACCGCCTCGATTACCCCATCTTTGATTTCGATGTAGCCATTCTCAATGACCTCGTCGCCGCGGCAAGTCAAGAGGCGCGCGTTGCTCAGGATGCGATGCGGCGATGGGATATCGAACATCGGCTTGATGATTTTTTCGAAACGCCAGGCTGGTGCTTCCGGCATGGGATCTTCCTCTAGTTCGCTATGATCTCAGATTACCTGCGTGACGCGCGCTGGATCGGGGCGCACGAACTGCCCATCGCCGGGCGAGCCGATGATATTCCCATCTTTGAAGACCGTCTTCCCATTGACGATGGTGCGCTCGACTGCCCCTTTGAAGGTCATGCCATCGTAGAGCTTGTCGCAGTCGCGCGCCTGGGTGAAGAGCATATCGCGATGGATTGTCGTATCGGCTTCCGGGTCATAGATGACGAGGTCGGCGGCGGCGCCAACCGCGATGACACCGCGCTCGGGATAGACACCGAAGCGTTTCGCGCCGTTGGTGGCCACCAGATCAATCGCCTTGTTGATGCTGATGCGACCGTTGAGCGCTTCGTGCATCACCCCCAGCAGCAGCTCTTCGACGCCCGGGGCGCCCGGCGGCGCCGCCCATAAGTCCTCGCGCGCGCGCTCCTTTTCCTCGACCAGGAAGGGCGAGTGATCGGTCGTGATCGCCAGCAGCGCGCCATCAATCAAGCCCTGCCAAAGCGCGGCTTGGTCGGCTTCCGCGCGCAGCGGCGGATTGATCTTGGCGTAGGGACCGCAGCGCGCCAGGTCGGCTTCGGTGAATAAGAGGTAATGCGGGCAGGTCTCGGCGCTCACGGTTGAGCCGGTCGCCTGGAAGCGGCGGATGACCGCCAGCGCTTCGGCGCCGCTGACGTGGGCGATGTGCAGATTGGCGTCGATGCTCTCGTTGAGCGTCAGCAAGGTGGCGATGGCCAGCGCTTCGACGTGGGGCGGGCGCGATTCGCCATGGGCGGGCACATCGTTGCGATTCGCTGCAATAAGCTGCGCCGTATGCCATTCCAGCAGTTGGTTGTTCTCCGCGTGCACCGCGCAGACCAAGCCGGTTTCGGCGACCAGTTGCAGCGCCTGATAAAGCTCTGGCGCCTCGGGCAGACACAAACCTTCAAACTCGTCGTCTCTGCCTTTTGGCGCCGCCGTCATAAAGATTTTGAAGCCAATCGCGCCTTCGTCCACCATGCTTTCTATTTCGCCCCGATCCAGCAAGCCCGGCGCGCCATACAAGCCGAAGTTGACATAGGCGTCGCGCTCGCCCAGCGTCTTGCGCATGCGGAAGACCTCGCCGGTCGCGCAGCAGGGCTTCGAAATGGGCATCTCGAAGACCGTGGTGACACCGCCGGCGGCGGCGGCGCGCGTTTCGGTGGCGAAGTCGCCGCGCTGCGGATAAGCGGGGGCGCGGCAATGGAAGTGAATATCGATGGCGCCGGGCAGCAGAAGTTTGCCGGCGGCGTCAATCGTCTCGTCGGCGCTGATGCCAGCCGAATCGGCGACCAGGGCGACGATGCGCCCGGCGCGAATGCCGATATCCAGCGCGGCGATATCAGTCTCCAGCACCACTTGCGCGTTCTTGATTAGGGTGTCAACCTGCACTCGTTTTCCCTTCGATTGATAATCTCGTTCTGTTGGGCGACCCCATGGGTAGCCCCTACAGCCTCTTTGTTGTCTAAAATTTAGGTTGCTCTGTTTCCGTGTGTAGCCTCATTTCCTCTTTATTGATGAATCCGCTCACAGCGATAACTGTAGGGGCGTTTCGCGGAAACGCCCGCTTGCGTATGGTCTGTTATTCGACGGGCGTCTCAGCGAGACGCCCCTACAACTTGCGAATTGGACCGCGTTCGTCATTCTGTGTGAGCCATGTCTTGACTTGCGTCCCTCTGTACTAAAGCCTTAACCTGCAGGGGGATACAGCGTCCGCCGCAGGAACTTGAGCAAAATATCCGTGGTCGCCTGATAATCAGCCAGCGTCACATGCTCGTCTGCCGCATGCGCGACCTCGTAACTGCCCGGCCCGAAGACGACCATATCGCCGCGCGCCACATCCATCAGATGTTTGGCGTCGCTGCCGGGCAAATATCCGACTGGACCAGGATCGTCGCTGATCACTTCGCTTATGCAGGATAAGAATATCCGAGAATAATCACTTTCGAGCGCGGAATCAAACCAGCGCGAATAGACGAATTCGCCGATGTCCACTGTCGCCGGCGCCAGATCGACCGATTCGATGATGGCGCGCAGTTCCGCTTTGACCGCCTCCGGCTCTTCACGCGGGATCATGCGGCGGTCCAAAGTTATCGCGCAAGAATCGGGCACGGCGTTGGCGGTGCTGCCGCCATCTATGACGCCGATATTGCAGGTGGGCGAGCCCACCACCGGATGGATACGCCCCGCCAGTTCACGATGATAGGCGTCGAGCGCGCTGATGACTTTGGACATCGCCACGATGGCGTTGACGCCGCGGTCGGGGTTGGTGGCGTGGACGGATCTTCCGGCCGCGCGGACGGTGGCGCGCATCACGCCCTTATGCGCGGTGGCCGCTTTGTTGCCGGTCTGCTCGCCAACGATGATGAAATCGCAGGCGGGCAGATGCCCCAAATCAGCCAGCCATTTTGTGCCGAGCTGCCCACCGACTTCTTCTTCAGCCGCGGCGACCAGGATGAGTGTGCCAGCTAGCGAATTCTGCTGCGCCGCATCCATCATCGCCAGCATCATTGATGCGAGCGGGGCCTTGTCGTCGATGCTGCCTTTGCCATAGAGCGCGCCATCGCGCAGCTCGCCGGCGTAGGGGTCGACGCGCCATTTTTCCGCTTCGGTCGCGGCAATGGGCACGGTGTCGATATGGGCGTGCAACATGATCCGCGGCTCGCCCGCGCCAATCTCGGCGATGGTATTCAGCGCCTCGGGCTTCGCAGCCGGGGCCAACTGCCGCGCCTCGCAGCCGATGGCGCGCATCCGCTCGGCGACAAAATCGGCGATGGCGCGAGTATCGCCCGGCGGGTTGGGCGAGGGGATCTGCACCAGCCGCTGCAAAAGCGCGATGCTATTCATCTAAATGCCTTTGACGTTTTTGTACTCTTCCAGCTCTTCCGGCGTGTAGACCTGCATCAACTCCAGCTCGACGCCGCCGGCTTCCTCTTCAAGAAAAGCGACCCAGCCTTCGGGGTGCACGTGGGTGCCTGTGACCTTGCAGGCGGCGCATTCCTTCAGCGTCGCGCCCTTGGCTTGCGCCTCTTCGAGCGCCTCATCGATATTGGGCACGGCGTAGCAGATATGGTGCAAGCCTTCGTAGCCGCGCTCCTTGATCCAGGCATCGTAGCGTCCGCCGGCGTCCATCGATTGGCAGAGCTGATATTCGACATTGCCGACATTGAAGATCGCGGTGACATTGCGCGATTTCTCATAATCATGAATCTCGGCATCGTGCCCGACGCCGAGGAACTCCTGATATTGCCGCAGCGACTCGCGCGCGTCGTTGACGGCGAAAGCCATGTGCTTGATGTATCGTTCGTGCATAATGTTCTCCCTGGTATCTATTGTTTTGTGTTTGTGGGCGTCTGACCCGCTGTGTCTACGCGCGGCGGCGAAACGCCCCTACAAGTCTTTTTCCATATTGTATTTTTCGCCTCCGCCGCACAGCTCTCTGCGCTCTCTGTGTTGCCTCGTTTCCTCAGTAAGTCCAACAAAGCAATGCAACAAAATGAAGGAACGTCGTAGGGGCGACTCTTGAGTCGCCCACATGTACAATGGCGACATAGTGGGCGAGACAAGTCTCGCCCCTACAGATCTCGAATCAGATTAGCATCGCCCTTTTTCGCATTACTTACTTTGTTCTACT
>JAJEGA010000108.1 GCA_022820125.1 Anaerolineae bacterium
AGTGGTGATATTCCCGCCCTTAAACCAAATCTCGTAGACGCTTAGCTCAGCATTGTTATCCCAAGCCAGCACCCAGTTGCCCGTAACTTCGGTAAAAAATTTCAAGCTCTCCACCTCCGGCGCGCTGCTGTCGCCTTCGCCAGGCTTTTGCGCCAGAATGGGCAGGGTGGGCGCGAAGAAAAATATCAGCGCAATCGTGAAGCTGGCAATCCTGCTGACGGGGCGAATGCTCATCTTGATGCTCCAATTGTGAAATCTCTTACTATCAGCATAAACGAGAATTAGATTGCAAGTCAAACAAGTCGTCGTTTGGAAAATGGCGATTTAGTGCGAATTCTCTTTACGAACAGAGCGCTGGTTAATTCACTACAGAAGTCGATCCAAGAAAATATTGAGAAAACGTAGGGGCGTCTCGCCGAGACGCCCGCGTTTCCATGATAATTTTCAGGGCGTTTCAGCGAAACGCCCCTACAGTTGGGTTGTGTTGCCCATACAGCGGGCAGAAGCTATGTGGCGTGGAAGTCAATTTCAATGACATCGCTGTAGGGCGAGTTGCCCACCTTCACGCGGAATTGCAGCGGGATGCCGGCCACGTTGTTCATCGGCGTAATGCCCAACTTGGTCGTGCCGGAACTGTGCGTCAGATAGTTGGTTGAATAGTACACAGAAACCCAGTTGCCGTGGTAGCCGCCGCCTTTGACCTGTATCTTGATGGTACCGCTGCAGTTCACCGTATCCCAAGTAAAATAGTCGAGTTGGTCTTCGTAGCCGTCATATTTGAAGTTGTCGGGCTTCGAGCAGGTTGAGCTTGCCAAATTGGGCAAAGCGGAAAATACGAATAGCAGAGCAATCAGCGCGATTGCGATAAACTTGCGACTCATCATGGGACACCGCCTAGCGTTAGGTTACCTGCTTTCATCGTAGGCGAATTTTGAATGGGCTGTCAAGCAAGCTGGCGCGTGGCGAATTATTTTGAACCACTGCTTGTGAGGCGCAGTTCCGCGCTTGAATTGAGGAAGCGCCCCAGCGACGCCGCTTCCGCTTCTAGCAGGGGCAAGTCGGCATCGTCCAGCGCTTTGAAGGGCTCGACCAGCACACGAATGCCGGCGCGCCGCTTTTCCAGCTTCCAGTTCGCTTTCGCTTCGCCGTCGATTAGGACGCAGCTGCGGATCATTCCGCCGCCCGGATGCACCCGCTTGGCGTAGGCGTCGGCGACCATGAAAGCGCGGCTCTCGTAACCCAGCAGGTAATTGTCGTAGCGCGGCAGCAGGTGGACAATTGGCTTGGGGGGAGGGGCGTCGAGCAAGTCCAGTTGTTCCTTGATCATCAGCGCCTCTCCATCGGGCAGGGCGACTAGAACGCTCTCGGCTGTGACCGCCGCCCAAGCCGCTTTCACCTGGGCCGCGCTTAAGCCCGACCAGCGCTTGAAGTCGGCTTGGGTCGCCGGAGCGTAGGCTGCCAGATAGCGCCGCGCGAGTTCAGCCGGCGGGTCAGCGGAAGGCGGCGCCGATTCCGCCGGCAGCCATTCATCGAGCAGGGCGTAGGTCAAATTGCCGTTTACTTCCGCGCCCAGGCAGATAAGCCCGCGCAGGGCGGCGAAGCGGACGAGATGGTGGATGGCTTGCCCCGCGACCGGGATGCCGCGCCCCGCCAGCGACCGCGCCAATTCCGGGCGTGTGAGAGCGCCCGCGCTTTGGAGTATGTCTTGGATTTCGCCGAGCGCCTCTTCGCGGATATCTTCGCTCAAGCCCAGCTGCTGATAGCGTCGGCGCGTCCCGCGGATGGCGCCCGGTCCACAAAGCGCGTTCAGCCAGTGGACATCTTCGGCCGGGACCAAATGTAGCGTGCCGCGCAAAGCCCAGGTCAAGACAAAACTACGCTCGACTTCGCGGGCATGGATGACATCAGCCTGCGTGATGCCAGTAGAGCGGGCGGCGATGGCCAGCTGCGCCGAAGCCCACTCCTGCGCTTGCATGGCGAACAGCTTGCCAACAACCGCTGCCGGGCTGTTTAAGCGCGACGCTGGGCGCAGGCATTGACAGCGGGCGCGGACGCGCCGGACTTGCTCAGTTGACAGTCGCGTCATGGTTCGTCCGCGCTCATTGCCATATCATGTCCGGCTCATGACTCCGGTCGTTTATTCCCAAGCGCTTGCATTGCAACTTGAAATTACTGTACCATGAAATTAGAGATATGTTTATTTACTTCGCAAGGAGGCGCTGATGGAGCATGAAAGACAGTCAAGCTCGGATATTTCCTTCCTGAGGCCACAGAGCATGTATCGCATGTTGCTGGTCCTGCTAGCGACGCTGCTGATCATGATGCTGCTCGGTTTTTTTGTCGCGTCCGCCTAAGCCGAGGGCGCTTCGCCCATTTTCCCAACGGCGCATATCGGGCGCTTTTTCCAGACGCCCGCTTTTCTCTCCCAGGTTCCTTACACCCTGCCGCTTCCAGATCCGCCTGGCTTTTTAGTTGTCAGCTTCGCGACTTGGCAATTGAGCAAGCCCTCTGTCGGCGTGTATATTGATAGGCCGTGTCAAGAGCGGAACGCAACGGCATGACGGCCGAACCTCCAACATTCTCGCCCGAATCCCTTCCCGAGGCCGCGGCCCAAGGTGAGCAAGAGCGCACCAACGCCCGCCTGGCCGGCGCCAGCGGCATCCTGGCGCTGGGCAATATCTGCAGCCGCGTCCTCGGGCTCGCGCGCGAGATTGTGATCACTTATCTCTTCGGCGCCAGCGGGGCGGTTGATGCCTTGCAGGTCGCCATCATCGTGCCAAAAGCCATTTATGACCTGCTGATCGGCGGGCATATCAACGGCGCCTTTGTGCCGGTGCTCAGCGATGTGATCACCACGCGGGGCAAGGACGAGCTGTGGCGCGTCGTCTCCGCGCTGATCAGCCTGGTCATCGTGTTGGTGGCGCTGCTGGTGTTGCTGCTGGAATTGTTCGCGCCGCAGATCGTGCCGCTGGTGGCGCCGGGCGCCGATATCGGGACGCAGCGTCTGGCGGTTGATCTGCTGCGCATGACCGCGCCGGCGCTGCTATTCATGAGCCTCTTCGCCGTTTTCAGCGGCGCGCTTTTCGCCTTGCGCTCCTTCACGCTGCCCGCCTTTGCCGGCGTCGTCTTCAATGGCGGCATCGTACTGGCAACGCTGGCGCTGGCGCCATCGCTGGCGCTGATGCCGCAAGCGGCAATCGGATCATTTGAAGCGCCTTTTCAGGTGGCGCGGCCCTCAGCCGGCATCATTGCCGTGGCGGTCGGTTGGCTGGTCGGCGCGGTCGCCCAGATGCTGCTGCAGATGCCGGGCTTGCGCTTGCGGCGTTTGCGGCTCAGCGTCAATTGGCGACATCCGGCGCTGCGGAGCATCGGGTTGCTCTATCTGCCGGTCATGCTTTCACTGATCATCGACACGCTGGTCATCCGCCCCTTCAGCTACAATCTCGCCAGCCAGACGATTGAAGGCGGCATCGCCATCATGAATTGGGCGACCACGCTGGTGCAATTCCCGCAGGGCTTGGTGGCGACCGCCATCAGCATCGCCATCCTACCGACTTTGGCGCGGCAATCGGCGGAGATGAGCAAAGCGGCGCGGCAAGCCTTCAAGGATACCCTCGCGCTTGGGCTGCGCCTGGCGACCACGCTCATTCTCCCGGCCGCCACCGGCTTGTTCGTGCTGGCAGTTCCCATCATTGGGCTGCTCTTCGAGAATGGCGCCTTTGTTGCCGCTGATACAGAGATTACGGCGCGGGCGCTGCGGCTCTATCTGATCGGCTTGCCTTTCGCCGCGCTTGACCTGCTGCTGGTATATGCCTTTTACGCGCAAAAGGATACGTTGACCCCGGCGCTGGTGGGCATCGTCAGCCTCGTCTGCTACCTGGGGGCGGCGCTGCTGCTCTTCGAGCAGTTTGGTTTGTTCAGCCTGATGATCGCCGACAGCGTCAAACATTTCGCGCATGCCTCCATCAGCGCGGTTTTGCTTCGGCGGCGGCTGGGCGGCTTTGGTCGACAGCGGCTTGCGCGCACGGGTGTGAAAGCGGCTCTCGCCTCAATGATCATGGCGGGCTTCGCGCTGCTCACTTTGCCGGCGCTATCGCAGTTGATTGGCGCTTCCAGCCTCCTGCGCGAGTTGGCGCTTGTGGGGGTTTGCGCGCTGCTGTATGGCGCGGTCTTCTTGCTGGCAGCGCGCCTGCTGAAGATTCAGGAGTTGAGCTGGCTGTTGAAGCTGCTGCGCGAGCGGCTGTCGGGTTAGGGCTTCGCGGGCAGCCACGCGCTCGCCCCTGCAAGGTTTGTCCGCTGCTTTTCGGTACGCTTCCAAAGGCGCGAAAGCAAGCTGAATTGTAAGGCTTTGCCACAGTCCCTCGCAGGTCACGACTGGGCTCACAAAAAATAACAAGCCCGCGACAATAATAAACTGTAGGGGCGTTTCGCCGAAACGCCCGAAGCGCGTGTGGTCGGGACAGCGGGCGACTCACCGAGTCGCCCCTACAAGACTTATAGTACTGGACAAGCCTTACAGTTTGCGTTGTGGCGGGGCTGGGTAGTGTATCGAAGTCGGTTGGAATTCACGTCAAGCGTAATATTCTTTCAGCGTCGACATCATCCTTTAGCGAAAATTGTAGGGGCGCTTCTGTGAATCGCCCGCCGTAGATTATCAAGTGGGCGAGCCAAGGCTCGCCCCTACAGATGCTTGAATGATGATGTTTTCTATATTCAACCGAATATGGATACACTTCCCGGGGCTGGGCTATAGCCCTCGCGCCTAAAAGCGGATAAACTCCCGCGAATGGCTTTGCGGCGCCGGTGCGCGATTGGGAGAGTTCACGCATGCGCAGGAACGTGTCGGACGACAGCTTTGAGCTCTGGCTATTGTCATGCGTGATCTTCATTGTTGGCGGATTGGGTGCCGGCGTACTGGGCGTCGTCTGGATTTATATCGAGGCTGATTTTGGCGTCACGCTGAGCGCGCTCGGCGCCATGCTCACTGCGGCGACCATCGGCCGCACCATTACCAGCTCGGTTAGCGGACCGATCATCGGCCGTTTTGGCATCGCGTCGGTGATGATGGGCGGCGCGTTTATCGGCATATTCAGCCAGCTGGGCTTGGCGCTGTCGCCGACCTGGCCGATGTTCATGGTCGCCGCCCTCTGTCACGGTTTTGGCTCTGGCGTGATGGGCGTCGGCTTGAACGCCTTCGCCGCTGTGCGCTTCAGCGCGCGCCGCATGAATTGGCTGCATGGCAGCTTCGGCATCGGCTCGACCATCGGTCCTTTTCTCGTCACTGCTATCGTGATTGATTTGGCGATCGACTGGCGCTGGATATACGGGCTATTCGCCGGCACGCGCGTCTTGATGCTGCTGATGTTTTTCCTGACTCGGCATCGCTGGCGAATCAGCGAGGTGAAAGCCAATGGCGGAAAACGCGCCCACGCGCGCATGCGGCAGACTTTGCGCCTGCCCATCATGTGGCTGCTGGTCGGCGCCTGGCTGATGGCCACCGGCAATGAGCTGGTCGCGGGTCAGTACGCGAATAGTTTCCTCATTGGCGCGCGCGGGATTGAGCCAAAAGCGGCGGCCACCTGGGTGAGCCTTTATTGGGCGAGCCTGACGGTCAGCCGCTTTTTCTCCGGCTTTATCATCACAAGAATCAGCAACGTAAGTTTTCTGCGCCTGAACAACATCAACATCATGATTGGCGCCGGGCTGCTGGCATTCAATCTGAGCCCGCTGGCCAGCCTGCTCGGTTTGGCGCTTATCGGGTTTTCGATCGCGCCATTCGCGCCGCTGATGGCTTCGGATACGCCGGGGCTGGTGGGCGGCGCGCACACAGCCAACGCCATGGGGATGCAATTCACCGGCGCCAGTCTGGGCATGGCGCTGCTGCCTTGGCTGGGCGGCATCCTGGCTGAGGCTGCCGGGCTGGAGATAATCCCGCATTTTGTCTTGCTTATCGCGCTGATCACCTTCTTGCTTTACGAAGGCATCGTTTGGCGCGATTTCAAGCGGCCCGTGGTCAAAGCGGTGTAGGCATCGTATGGAGTTGACGGACGACCTTACAGGACGCGTAGACTCAAGGGGTCAAGGGCTTGATTGGCTTTGCTCATGAAGCGCATGTTTTTCTACCCTGCCCCCAGCCGCCGCTCGTGGTTTTAACCGACTTGGCCGACATTGAATCTGTCTAAGGCGCCTGTTCACAAAAGGGCGGACTGGCGGCGCCCAGCGGCGCGCGAGAGCAACAGACCTCGCGGCAGCCCGCTATGCTATAATTGGCGCGCGCATTCTCAATTGGAGCGGGCGGCTTGAGCGAGCGCTATCCGGACAAATTCCTGATCGGCTTGACCGGCAACATCGCCGTCGGCAAGAGCCTCGTGCTCGAGATGCTGGCGGGATTTGGCGCTGCCGCTATCGATGCCGACCAGGTCGCCCATCAGGTCATCCGCCAGGGAGAAGCGGCCTACGACGACATAATCGCCGCGTTCGGCGCCGGCATCCTTGATGACCACGGTGAAATTGCGCGCGCCACCCTGGGCGAAATCGTCTTCTCGGACCCGGCCCGCCTGCAAGAGCTTGAAGGCATCACGCATCCAGCCATCCGCCGCCGCATTGACCAAGGGATTCAAGACGCCGATGCGCGCGTGGTGGTCATCGAAGCGATCAAGCTGCTGGAGGGCGAGTTGAAGAACGCGGTTGACGCCGTATGGGTGGTGGACGCCTCGCCGTCAACCCAGCTTCAACGCCTGCAAAAAGAGCGCGGCCTGACCAAGCGCGAGGCAAAGCGGCGCATCGCGCTGCAGAACAGCCAAGCCGAGAAGCTGCGCCAGGCGGATGTCATCATCCGCAACGACGGGGACAAAGCGGACACGCGCGCTCAGGTGGCGCGGGCTTGGCAGCGGATTCCAAACGCTCTCCGCTGGCTGTAAGGCTTGTCCGCTACTTGTCGGTACGCTTCTAAAGGCGCAAAAGTATACTGAATTGTAAGGCTTTAACACAGAAGTATGTGCAAGTAAGTCATGCTAAAAAGTTGAGGAAGTATAGACAGCAACAAAACAATCGAAAACTGTAGGGGCGTTTCGCTGAAACGCCCGAAAATCGCCCCACGCGGGCGACTGCGCGACAGGCGAAGCGCTAGCGATATTTCAACTCAGCGCGGCTGAAGCCCTCGAAGGCAATTGGCCCCCTGCCGTCGTCTGGGCGGCTGCGAAGCCCGGGGCGGAGTAGGGGATTGGGTCCGCTGCAATTTGCGGCAGCGCTTCTCAGACGACAAGACTCGGCGCACACCACACCACGAACCCGACGCGATTAGCAAGTGCTAGGGGCGGCTCGCCGAGATGCCCGTCGAGCGATTCGCGATGCGGACATGTAAACCTTGACCAGTGGCTTGGTTCGGACTGCTGGTGTGCTATACTTCTGCGCTGTGATGCCATATCAGACCGAGCTTGGAATCTGAATGACGGAATTGACTAGCCTCACCATCGCCGAGGCGCTGGCGCTGATGCGCGCTGGCGAAATCTCCGCGCTGGAATTGACCGAGGCGCATTTGGCGCGGATAGAACAGCTTGACCCCCAAATTCGCGCGTACCTTACCGTCACGGCCGACCTTGCGCGCGGGCAGGCGCAGGCGGCTGATGAAGCGCGCGGGCAGGCGCAGGCGGCTGATGAAGCGCGCGCGGCCGGCGATGAGCGTCCGCTGCTGGGCATCCCGATCGCCCTGAAAGACGTGCTCTCGACCAAGGGCATTGAAACCACCTGCGGCTCGAAAATCCTCAAAGGTTACACGCCGGTCTTTGACGCGACCGCCGTCGCCCGCCTATATGAAGCTGGCGCGGTTATGCTGGGCAAGCTGAATATGGACGAGTTCGCCATGGGCTCGTCCACCGAAAACAGCGGCTTCTTCCCCACCGCCAACCCCTGGAATCTCGCGCATGTGCCGGGCGGCAGCAGTGGCGGCAGCGCGGCCGCGGTGGCGGCGAATATGGCGCTGGCAACACTGGGCAGCGACACCGGCGGCAGCATCCGTCAGCCGGCTGCCTTTTGCGGCGTCAGCGCGATCAAACCGAGTTACGGGCGCGTCTCGCGTTTTGGCTTGATCGCCTACGGCTCGTCCTTTGATCAGACGGGTCCCTTCGCCCGCAATGTCGAGGATTTGGCGCGCGTCTTGGGCGTCATCGCCGGGCAGGACCCGCTTGATTCCACCAGCATGCCGCAGCCCGTGCCTGATTATCCGGCGGCGCTGGGGGGCGATATCCGCGGCTTGAAAATCGGGCTCCCCGCTGAATACTTCGCCGAGGGCTTGCAGCCCGATGTGGAGGCGGCGGTGCGCGCGGCCGTGGCGCAATTAGAAGATATGGGCGCTGATCTGCGCGAACTCAGCTTCAAGCACGCCGATTACTGCCTGCCCGCTTATTACATCATCGCCATGGCTGAAGCGAGCGCCAACCTGGCGCGTTACGATGGGCTGCGTTTTGGCGCGCGCATTGATGGCGCCGATCTGATCGACAGCTATAAGAAGACGCGCGGCGCCGGCTTCGGCGAAGAGGTCAAGCGCCGCATCATGCTCGGCACCTACACCCTTTCCGCCGGTTATTACGATGCTTATTACGGCAAGGCGCAAGCCGCGCGCACATTGATTCGAGAGGATTTTGACGCGCTCTTCGACGAGGTTGATGTCTTGATTGCGCCGGTCGCCCCCTCCACCGCATTCAAATTCGGCGAGGTGACGGACGATCCGCTTCGCATGATCCTGGCTGATGTGCTGACGATATCAGCCAACCTGGCTGGCATCTGCGGTTTGAGCGTGCCTTGCGGCTTCGACGGGGCGGGCTTGCCCATCGGCATGCAGATCCTTGGCGCGCCCTTCACTGAGGGGCTTCTGCTACAAGTGGGCGCGGCTTATCAGCGGGCGACGGATTGGCATTTGCGCTCGCCGGGGGTGGGTTGATTTTTATTTCACCACCGATTAAACGGAGAACAACGCGCACCAGCGGTTCGCCCTTACATGAATTGTCCGGCAGTAGAGTGTTCGCGTCGGTATAGCAGCCCTCCGTGTTTCCTAGTTTCCTCTGCGGTGAAAAAATCTTGCGTCTCGGCAATGAAGTGAATTGCGCGGTGAACGGCGCGGCGCCGTGTATCACTGTGAAACCTTGGCAAGTGCTAGAATAAGCCCATGTGCGGAATCTGCGGCCTCATCCATTTCGACGGGAAACCGGCAACGCGCCAACTGCTGGCGGGCATGAACGACCGGCTGCTTCATCGCGGTCCCGATGGCGAGGGTTACTTCATTGATGGGGCGGCCGGGCTGGCGATGCGGCGGCTCAAGATCATCGACATCGCCGGCAGCGACCAGCCGCTCACTAACGAAGACGGCTCGATCGCGCTGATCTTCAACGGCGAAATCTACAATTACCGCGAGCTGCGCCAAGGGCTGGAGGCGCGAGGCCATCGCTTCAAAACCGATGGCGATGGCGAGACGATTGTTCACCTGTATGAAGACTGCGGCGATGTGGCGCCGACGCGTCTGCGCGGTATGTTTGCGCTGGCGCTATGGGACAGGCGGCGGGGCAGGCTGCTGCTGGCGCGCGACCGCTTCGGGCAGAAGCCGCTTTATTATTTCCAGGACCGCAAGATCTTCGTCTTCGCCAGCGAAATCAAGGCGCTGCTGGCGCACCCGGCGACGCCCCGCGTCTCACGCTTTGATGGCGATCATCGAGGCGCGCTGGCGGAATACCTGAGCTACGGCTACGTGCCAGCGCCCGACACCGCCTTTGCCGGCATCAAGATGCTGCAACCGGCGATGACGCTGCAAGTTGATCGCGCCGGCGCGCTGGCGCAAAAGCGCTACTGGGAGGCGCCCCGCCTCGCGCTGCCCGACCCATCGGCGAAGGCAGAGACTTATATCGGCGATCTGCGCGAACGGCTGGAAGAAGCGGTGAAGCTGCGCCTGGTCAGCGATGTGCCGCTGGGCGCCTTTCTTAGCGGCGGGCTAGATAGCAGCCTCATCGTCGCCCTGATGCAAAAACACAGCAATGCGGACGTCAAGACCTTCAGCATCGGCTTTGAAGGCGATGAGAGCTTCGACGAAACCGCCTATGCGCAAGAGGTCGCGCGGCGCCTGGAGACGAAGCACACCGCCTTCCGCGTCCAGCCCGATGCGATGAGCCTGCTTTCCGAATTGCTGTGGCATCACGATCAGCCCTTCGCCGATAGCAGCGCGCTGCCGACCTACCTGGTCAGCCAATTGACGCGCGAGCATGCCACAGTGGCGCTGACGGGCGATGGCGGCGACGAGCTATTCGCCGGTTACGAGCGCTTTTATGCCGCCGCGCTCATGCAGAAGCTCCGCTTCCTGCCAGCGCCTTTTCTGCGCCCGGCGGCTGGTTTGCTTCGGCGCTTGCCGGAAGGCGCCGGCTATTACGATCCCTTGAAGCGAGCCCGGCGTTTCGCGTGGGCGGCGAGCCTCGGGCTTGAGGCGGCGTACTTTGACCTGGTCCGCGTTTTCGACGCCGAGCTGCTGGCGGAGATCTGCCCCGGGGCCGGGCGCGGGCCAAGTTTGGAGCCCTACCTGGATGCCCGCCAGCCGCATCCGGTCGCCCAATTGGTCGAAGCCAACATGCGCTCTTATCTGCCCGATGATCTGCTGATCAAAGCAGACCGCTGCAGCATGATGGCGTCATTGGAAGCGCGCGCGCCCTTTCTCGATCACAAACTCGCCGAATACGCCGCGACGATCCCCTTCAATCTCAAGCTGAACGGGTCCAGAACGAAGCATATTTTGAAAGAAGCGGCGCATGGTCTGCTGCCTGATGAGATCATCGATCGAAAAAAGCACGGGTTTGGCGTTCCGCTGGGCGCCTGGCTGCGGCGTGATATGGACGGGGCGCGCGCCATCTTGCTCAGCCGGCGGGCGCGGGAGCGCGGTCTGCTAGCGATGACGGTGGTCGAGCGGCTGATAGGGGAGCATGAATCGGGCAGACGCGATCATAGCCGGCAGCTCTGGGCGCTGCTAACGCTGGAAGAATGGCATCGTCAGTTTGTGGATGGGTGATTCACTCCTCATCCCAAACCCTTCTTCCACAAGGGGAGAGGGGCTATTGATGCCGCTTTGTGCGGACGGTCAGTTGAATATTGTTTGATGAATATGGTAAGATTGAGGTGATTTCACAGAGGAACAACAGATGAACGATATTGACAATCATGTAGCGAGGCGTCGCAGGCAGATTCCAACTGCGGTTTTCGCCCTGGTCATCATCGTATCGTTTTACATTGCGATAATGTTTGCAGCCTTGAGCGTTCTTCTCTTGAGCGGGTATTCGTGGATCTCGTAGTGCTCAAAGCAATACCGACCGCAGGCCCCGCCGCGCCTCTTGCAAACGCCGTTCCCATTCGGCGTCGCGATCCGCCGGCAGCCGCGCGCAGCCGACATGCTCAAGCGTGAATGATGCCGCCGCCGCGCCATAGCAGCCGGCCGCCGCCACATCGCGCTCGCGGCAAATCCCGACCAGAAAGCCGCCGCAATAGGTATTGCCGGCGCCGGTTTGATCGACAATGTCGGCGATCTCGACGGCGGGGATGTAATGAGCCAGGCTCTCGCCCAGCCGCGCCACCAGCGACCCCCGCTCGCCCATGCGCAGCGCCGCCAGCTTCACGCCATCAGCCAGCAAGCGGCGCATAATCTCCAGTTCATCTTCAATGCCGTACATCGTCTGCGCTTCGTGCAGATTGGGCGAGACAATATCGGCATGGGCGATGCCCCGCAAGAATGCCTCGTGGTCGGCGCTGAGCATGAATACCCGCACCGGCTCCCATAGCAGCATCGCATCAGGGAAGCGAGCGCGCCAATCAGCTACATGTTCGGGCGCGCGCAGCAAGGTGATTCCGGCGGCGCGCTTGAAGGGGACTTCGGGACAGTCGGCAGCGGGTCCATACATAAAGGGCTCGATGACTTCAACGCGGAAGACTTCGTTGCGCACGCCGTTCCACTCGAAGATTTGCCAGCCGCGCATCTGCGGGTGATGCGTCCAAACGAGCCCGGCGCAGTCGAAATCCGTTTCGACCCTGGCGCGGATATCGCCTGGCAGGTCCTCGCCCACCAAGCCGACCAGCCCGGGCTTCTCGCCAGCGAAGGCGATGCCGTAAGCCGCGTGTGTGCCGCCGCCTCCGAGCACGCCCATGCTCGTGCGCCCATCGGGATAAACGATGTCGTCGATGATGATGCTGCCGATGGCGAGAAAATCAGGATTGGGCATAGATTTAGTCCTCTTTCAAGTCCTGGCAGACCAGTCTTGCCCTCAGCGCTTGACGGAGGCTGGGTTTGCCTTGGGCTAGGTCAATTGCTTGACCGCCTCCACCAGCGCCATGATATAGCCGGTTGAATAGGCGTGGCCGCGGTGCCGCCAGCCGTCATCATTGATCATCTCGGGCACGTGGTCATCAATGATGAAACCGGTGAAGCCGACCGCCTTCAGCGTCTGGATGGCCGCGACCACATTCATATTGCCCTCGCCCGGGAAGCATTCCTGGAATTTGGGCACGCAGCCTTGCACATCGCGGAAGTGCACATAGAAGATCTTGCCGCGCTCGCCGAAGTAGCGGATGGCGCCCAGCACGCCGTCGTTATTGCTTTGCTCGGCGTAGACCATTTCGGAGAAGCAGCCCAGGCAAAAGTCCAAGCCGTGATTGGGGCTGGGGACGGCTTCCAGGGCGCGCTTGAAGTTTTCCGACTTGTAGAAGACGCGGGCGATGCCGCCGAGCGACGGCACGGGCGGGTCTGCCGGGTGCAGCGCGATCTTGACGCCGGCTTCTTCCGCAACTGGGACGACCGCCTGCATGAAAGTCACATAATTTTCAAACATTTCGTCTTCGCTGTATTCGCGGTCTTCCGCTTCGGCGACATCGGTGATGCCCGAAATGACCTCGCCCGCCAGCGCCCGCTCCATATCGAAGGCGGTCACTTTGACGCCGCCGCGCCCGACCGCCATTGGCGTCCGCCAGACCAAATTCGGCATCCAAGCCAAGCCCAGGATGGGGATGCCCGCTTCCCCCATATTAAGCACCAGCTTTTGGTAATTGGCGGTCTGCTGCTCGCGGCGCGGTCCGTTCAGCATGGCGTCGATATAGAAGTGGCGCGGCACATTTTCGATCGCTTCCAGCTCGAGCTCGTAATCATTGACGCGCTGCTTCAAGCGCTTGAGCTCTTCGACATCCCAGTAACCTTTATCTTCGGACAGGTCAATGTCTTCAGGGATGAGGTCAATGCCCTTGCCGATCATATTGAATTGCACGCCGCCGACGCCCAATTGCTTGGCGAAAGTCAAGTATTCGTGCGTCGCCGCGGAATGCTGCCCCAGCGCCACGCGCATCTCCTGTGTCATAGGTTCCCCCTGTCTCTTGCCGCTAGTCAAATGTCGGCTATAGTGTATCTCATTTGAGGCGGAATACAGCGGCGTCGGGGGAAAGGGAAGCGCGGATGTCGAAGGCGAAAGCGCTGGTTAGCGGGTCGGATGGACGCATCGGCCGGGCGACGGTCAAGGAATTGGAGGCGCATGGTTATGCGGTGACCTGCGCCGACATCAACCCGAGGCAGCCTTGGAACACGCAGCAGGTCGACTTCACCGATTTGGGGCAAGTGATCGGCGTCATGCAGGGGCAGGACGCGGTCATCCACCTGGCTGCGATTCCATCGCCGGCTGCGCATCCAGCCGAAGTAGTCTTCCGCGCTAACGTCATGTCCACCTTTAATGTGCTGGAAGCGGCGGCGATTCTGGGCATATCGAATATCACGATGGCGAGCAGCATTTCGGCGCTGGGTTACGCCTTCCGTCATCGCGCATTCAATCCGCTGTATTTACCGATTGACGAGGCGCATCCGCTGCTTTCGCAAGACTGCTACGGGCTCTCAAAGATGATAGGCGAAGAACTGGCGGAAGGGTTTCTGCGCCGGGAGCCTGATATGTCGCTGGTCAGTCTTCGCTTCACAGCGGTGCTGGATGAGTGGGCGCAGGCTTGGCTGCCGGCGGCGCGCGAACAGCCGACTGACGATGTTTCCACCTATGGCGCTTTCTGGACTTTCGTCGATGCGCGCGATGCCGCGGCCGCCTGCCGTCTGGCGCTGGAATTTGAGCAGCCGGGTCATGAAGTTTTCTACATCTGCGCGCCAATCATCTATCGGAAAGAAGATATTCGCAGTTTGATGGCGAAGCATTTCCCCGGCGATTATGCCATTGGCGAGTCAATTCGCGGGACGGTCAGCCCGGTTGATGTCAGCAAGGCGGAGCGTCTGCTGGGCTGGAAGGCGCGTTATAGCTGGGACGGGGCGCCGCTGGCTTGATCGGCCAGGCAATGGCGTCACAGTTGTCTTTAGCGCCGAGTAGACCGAGTTAATTTGAGGATACAGAGCGCTCGGCATAATCGAATCTGGCGCCGTTGGCGGGGTATAGCCGTTTTCTGCTGGGGTTGCGCCGTCATCTCCAGGGCAATTGCGCCAAAATCATAGTAAGTTCAATAAAGTAATGCAACAAAATGAAGGAACGTCGTAGGGGCGACTCTTGAGTCGCCCATATGTACAATGGCGACATAGTGGGCGAGACAAGTCTCGCCCCTACAGATCTCGAATCAGATTAGCATCGCCCTTT
>JAJEGA010000109.1 GCA_022820125.1 Anaerolineae bacterium
GCACCAAAATCAAAATGCGCCGTTCGCCATGAAAATTGTGAAAATGTAGGGGCGTATCGCCGATACGCCCGTTGAATATGACATAAATTTTGCGGGCGTTTCAGCGCCGCGCGTAGACACAGCGGGTCAAACGCCCCTACAGATTACGAAATGTGAGGGGAAATTGTTATTTATCAGCGCAATTTAATTTGATGCGATTACCTTGGGAAGCGGATAGTGTATCCTTTTCGTTTGGAATTCACGTCAAGCGTAATATTCTTTCAGCGTCGACATCACCCTTTAGCGAAAATTGTAGGGGCGATTCTGTGAATCGCCCGCCGGAGATTATCAAGTGGGCGAGCCAAGGCTCGCCCCTACAGATGCTTGAATGATGATGTTTTCTATATGCATCCGAAATGGATACACTCCCGGGAAGCGCGCCGCGAGTTTCGCGCGCCCGCATTGCCACCGCCGCGCTCATGGATTACACTCAAGCCCAGCGGACGTCGAATTTCTGTGGAAGCGGGGCGGCATGAGCAAGCTGCGGATCAGCCTGGGGCAAATGCGGATCAAGCTGGCGCGGGTCGAAGACAATCTCGAAAATGCCGAGCGCATGATCGCCGGCGCGGCTGCGGACGAGTCGCAGTTGATCCTCCTGCCCGAGCTCTGGTCGACCGGCTACGACCTGGAAAACGCGGGCGATTACGCCGACCCGCTTGGCGCAGGCATGTTCGCCCAGCTTTCCAACAGCGCGCGCGAGCGTTCGATAGCGGTCTTCGGTTCAATTCTTGAGCGGCGCGGCGACCAATATTTGAATTGCGCCGCCTATTATGACGCGGAGGGCTGCCTCGCCGGCGTATACCGCAAGATCCACCTCTTCCGCCTGTTTGATGAGCACCTTTGGCTGGTGGGGGGCGATGCGCCCGCAATGATGGACTTGCCCTGGGGCGCCGCCGGCTTGAGCATCTGTTATGATTTGCGCTTCCCCGAGCTCTTCCGCCGCTACGCCGTCGAGCACGGCGCCAAGCTGATCCTGATTTGCGCCGAATGGCCCCTCGTACGCGTCGAGCATTGGCGCACTTTGCTGATCGCCCGCGCGATCGAAAACCAATGTTATGTCGCCGCGACCAACGCCTGCGGTGATACCGGCGGCACCGTCTTCGCCGGGCATTCGATGATCGTCGACCCCTGGGGAAAGGTGCTCGTCGAGGCGGGCGAAGACGAATGCCTGCTGACGGCGGAAATCGACCTGGACGAAGTCGACCGCGTGCGATCCGCCATTCCCGTATTTGAAGATCGCCGCCCGGACGCTTACCGCTGAGCTCGAGACACGCGCCCCTAGCTGTCCGATAAGGTGTAGACTTCGGGATCTTCACAAGAGCGTCCGAAGTTCATGTGTGTAAGGTAATCGTCATTTTCGCCGCCCGGGAGCTCACCCGCGATATTGCGGCGGAAGGCGACCTGGTGAACGTAGGCGCACACGCTGTCTCGCCAAAGCGCGCCGCCCTCCCGGCTAGCGACGTTATCGAAGAAGCTGCTCTCGAAGATATAAAGCCGGCTGGCTTCAATGGAGGCGATTGCGCCGCCGTAGCCGTCGGGATCCTCGCCGAGGTTTGTTCCGTTCGCAAGCGTGAGGCGCTTGAATACAACTTTCCCCGATTCGATGTCGAAGATCTGGAAGCGGCGCTTAGGCCGGGCTTGAAAGCGGCGCGCCTCTGTGTTATACTCGCCGCGTGAATGGCAACCTGGCAGTTAAACGCGTTTCCTTCTTCCGCAAGCAAGCAGTAATCCCGCGTGTCCAAGATTATTCAATCGCTCGGCGTTCGCGCGCTTTTTTGCGCTGGCGCCTTGCCGCCGCGCTCAGGTTAGACGCGAGCAATAACAGGCTGAGCGCTGAATAAAGAAACAGAGGCGGCCGCCGCTGCGTATAGATTGATGATACTAAAGACCGGAGAGCGCTAATGTATTCAAGAGGCGACCAGATCATTCATCCCCGCTACGGCGCCGGAACGATCGTCGGCAAAAAGAAAATGACCTTTATGGGCAAGCTGCGCAATTATCACATTGTTGAGTTGGTGGGCGATCGCGGCGAGGTAATGATCCCGGTCGAAGCGGCGATCGATATGAATATCCGGCCCGCCATTGAAGACCTGTCTGTGATCGAAGAGGTATTCGCCGCGCCGCCCACACAGCTCTCGGATGATTATCGCTCGCGGCAGGCGACGATTCAGAAGCAGATTCAAACGCGCGAGCCTGACGCCATGGCGACCGCGCTGCGCGACTTGTTCTGGCGCGAACAAACCGACAAACTCACATCGGTTGAAATCAAGATGAAGAGCAGCATTATGAAAATGCTCAGTCACGAGATCGCCGTCATCTGCGCCGATATGAACGTTGAGCAAGCCACCAGCCATCTCACACAGATGCTTTACCGCATGGTGCAGGAGCCAAACGACCTGCCGCCGGAAGAGGGCACCGAGTCGCTTTAACGCCGGCGCCTTTGGCAGCCGCTTCTCTCATAGCGCATCAAAGTATTGCAGGCTGAAGCTGCCGACGCCGCCATCAAAGTCGACGAGAATCTGCTTTTCAGCCTCGGCGAAATGCGCGCTTTCCCACACCCCGGAGACGCCGACGAAGTTGTTCTCGCCTTTGATGTGGACGAAGCCGTCCGGTAAGTTGACTTTGCCTAGCCCGGCGTTTGCCTTGAGGCGCAGCGCCGCATCGGCCGCCACGCTGACGGTTACTTCGCCAACGCCGCCGCTGATTTTGAGCTTGCCGCTGGCGCCCGCGGGGATGGAAACATCCGTTTTGCCGACTCCGCCGTTAATGCTGGCGGCAAAGGCTTTCGCCTGCGCGGGCAGGGTCAAGCCGACTTTGCCGACGCCGGTCTCCAACTTGATGGCATCCGCCAGCAGGTTGCTCAAGTCGATATCAGTCTCGCCGATGCCGCCTTTAATGCCCAATTGATAAGGGGTGTTTGGCGCGAGGGCGATATCCCATTCCAGGTCTTTGTTATCGCCGATGAGCTTCGCGATGCCGCTCGGGAAGCGTCCCTTCTGCCGCAGAGAAATGACCCGTTCATCACCGCCGCTGATTTCAAATTCATATTCGCCGATGTAGCGAATCTTCGCCTCGAAGAGATTATCGCTGTCGGCGGCTAGCGCGGAGAGGCTGGCTTTGCCCACGGAAAAGTCGATTTCTACGCGGGCGGAGGTCGCGCCGTCGCGCGGGGCGGCGAGTTCGGCGTATTTCACCTCGACTTCTTCGCCCATCATATCGCTGAAGAATTGGCGAAAACGATCGCCCATATTTTCAAAATCAACTGACCACTCGACCTTGCGTTTCTGCTTGTCCATTTAGACTTGCTCCCTTGTTGGCTGCACTAAGGTATACGCGAAACGATGTCAGGGAGTTTGCTAGAATCGCGTTAACATTTACTGGCAGAGGCGCCCGCCGCATTCATGCCTTGTTTTATCATCGTCTATCGGAATTGGGGTGTGTCGCGCGAGCGAAGATCAAGCTATACTAGAACTGTTAATCGGATGCGAGGAATCACTAAACATGGAAAACAACCCCGCCGTCCAATGGGTCAAACAGCGTCCTCGCCTCAGCGCCTGGGTCGTGTTGGCCGCGGGCATGGTCGCCTTGCTGGCCTACGAAGCGCGCAACGTCGGTCTGCTGCCGTCGCAATGGATCGCGCTCATCGTCGCCACCATCCTGGTCGCCGGCGCTTGCATCTGGATCATCAGCTGGGAAGACAAGGACGACCCCGAAGACGAAGCCGAAGTCAGCGCGGCTGAGGGCGCGGCGCAAGACTCCGAAGCCGCGGTCTAAGCGCCCAATCCCCTATGTGGCGAATCGCGTCAGGGCGCCCCGCCGCAGACGCTTAACGTATGCAAATTGCTATCGCCTGAAAAACGATAATGAGGCAGCCAGACGCCTTCCTGACGCGACCGCATGAACGCTGGAAAGACAGCTACATCGACGCCGTCTACGAGTACATCCGCGAGAAAGGCGCGGTCAACTGGCATCCGGAGATCTTGCGAAAGCGCTTCGGCGAATACCTGAAGGTCGTCGAGCAGATGGAGCGCGATCCGCTGGCGGGCATGGCGCCGTCCAGCCTGTTTTGGCTAATCGCCGACGGGCGCGCTTACATCGGCGATGTTGAGCTGCGCCACCATCTGAACGACAGCCTGGAACGCTTCGGCGGTCACATCGGCTACAAGATACGCCCATCGTTCCGCCGGCGCGGTTACGGTGCGCTGATCTGCCGCCTGGGGATTAGAAAGGCGCGCCTGCTCGGCATCGGCGACATCCTCATCACCTGCGATGACGATAATATCGGCTCAGCCAAAATCATCGAAGCCAACGGCGGCGTCCTGCAAGACCTTATCGACAATAAGCGAGGCGTATTGACGCGCCGTTATTGGATCCGCGCCGGGGAATAAGACTGAATCCGCTTCAGCGCAGCGTCTCGCAGCTGCTCTCAGCGCAATCCGGAAGTGGCGCCCCCAGCAGCGCGTTGATGCGGTAGCGGCGGCGGGCGATGAAGCGATAAACGCGCTTCCCGAGCGCATTGCTGCCGGGCAGCTGCAGCAGCAGCCACAGCGGCATAGCGAGCGGCAATTCCCTCAGCATGCGCCGCGTGCCCGCGAAGCCAGCGTAGAGCTTGCCCTCCGCATCCAGCACATGGATCTCGCTCATCAGCCGCTCGCGACTCAGGCGCTCAAAAGGCGCGCTCAATGCCGGGGACCGGTGCAAATCGACAAACTCGATCCGATTCAGCCAATCCAGCGCGCGCAGCGTCTCGCAGGTGGAGCGGCAAATGACGCACTTGCCGTCGTACAGCGCTCTTAGCATGATGCTCATCTCATAATCGCAACGCACCTATTGTAACAGCTGAGACGCAATCGCGGACGCTCGGGCCCCAGGGCAATTGCACCAAAATCATAATGCGCCGTTCGCCACGAAAATTGTGAAAATGTAGGGGCGTCTCGCCGAGACGCCCGCTTTGCCAGCTACAAGTCATTGGGCGTTTCGCCGCCGCGCGTAGACACAGCGGGTCAAACACCCCTACAGGTTTCGATTCTCCCGTCGCTCTCAGTAAGTCTAATAAAGTAATGCAACAAAATGAAGGAACGTCGTAGGGGCGACTCTTGAGTCGCCCACATCTACAATGGCGACATAGTGGGCGAGACAAGTCTCGCCCCTACAGATCTCGAATCAGATTAGCATCGCCCTTTTTCGCATGACTTACTTGGTGTTACTTCTGTGGTTAAATATGTGTATCGTTTCGCAATTGAGGCGACGCGGAGACCGCATGATCCCAACCCGCCTGGAGCTGCGCAATTTCCTCGCCTATCGCGCGCCAGAGCCGATCATCTTCACAGGCATCGAATTGGCTTGCCTGACGGGCGCCAACGGCGTCGGCAAGTCGTCGCTGCTTGATGCCATCACTTGGGCGCTTTGGGGCAAGGCGCGCGCCCGGCGCGATGACGATCTGATCCACCTCGGGCAGAATGAAATGGAGGTGGCGCTCGACTTCCAGCAGGAGGGAATGCGCTATCGCGTCGTCCGCCGCCGATCGCGAGCCGGGCGCGGGGGGCGCGGCGCCCTGGATCTGTTGGTCTTTGACGCCGACGACTTTCCCCGCCTCATCAACGAAGAGGGCAGGCGCCGCACCCAGGACAAGATCAACCAGATCCTGCGCCTCGATTATGAGACCTTCGCGCATTCAGCTTTCCTGCGGCAGGGGCGCGCCGATGCCTTCACCCTGAAGACCGCCGCCGAGCGCAAGCGCATCCTCGCCGATATCCTCGGCCTCGAGCAATGGAGGGAATATGAAGAAGTCGTCAAGACGCGCTTGAACGGCATCGCCTCGCAGATCGATATCATCAAGCACGACATCAGCCGCATTGAAGAAGAGATCGCGCGCGAGCCCCAGCTTGCCGTCAGTCGGGACGAGATGCTGGCGGCGCTGGCTGAGGCTCGCGCCAGGTTGGGGCGGGCGGAAGAGGCATACAGCCGCGCAGCCAATGCGGCGGCGGCGCTGCGCCGCGAACGCGAAAGTCTGCTTGAGCTGGAGCGGCGAATCGCCAGCCGGGAAGATGATATGGCGGCCGCCAAAGCCGAGGTTAAGCGGCAGGCTGAAAGAATCGCCGGATACCAGGAAACGCTTGAGCGGAGCGAAGCGATCGAAGCCGGCTTCTCCCAATTGCGTGAAGCGCGCGCGAACCAGAGCGCCATCGCCGAGCAACTGTCGCATAAGGCGGCGCTCGACCGCCAGGCGCATCAACTGAAAAACGCGCTCTCGCAGCAGCGGGCGGCATTGGTGAGCGAGGTCGATGTGCTGCGCGAACGCGTTCGCGCGCTGGAAGCGCAACAGCAAGCGGGCGCCTCTTCCGACATTGAGGCGCTGAGGGCGCGGCTGCTCGAACTGGCGGAGCTTGACAAGCAGCGCGACGAGGCGACCAATGTCCTCCAGCAAATGAATGAGCGCCGCTCCGCTCTAGGCGCGCGGATTGAAGCGCTGACCGCCGAAGGCCGCGCGATCAACGACCGGCTGGAACGGCTGCGACTGGCTGATGGCGCCGTTTGCCCGCTCTGCGGCCAAGCGCTGACCGCCGAGCATCGCGCGGATATGCTGGCGCAGCTGAGCGCCGAGCGCGACGGAAAACGCGAAATGTATCGCGCCAGCAGCGCCGAGATCAAAGCCATCAATGCCGAGAGCAAATTAAGAGGGGCGGAGATCGACGGCTGGGCGGCGCAATTGAAAGACCTTCCCGCGCTGCAGCAGCGGCTCGGCGCCCTGGCAGAAGGCGCGCGCCTGGCGGACGAAGCGGAAGCGGCATTGCCCGGCGAGCGCCGTCAATTGAGCCATATCGAAACGCGCCTGGCTAATAAGGACTTCGGCGCCGAATTGCGGCGACAGTTGGCGCAGCTGGAGCGCGAGCGCGCCGATATCGGCTACGATCCGGCTTCTCACGCCGATATCCGCGCGCAGCTGGAGAGCTACGCCGCCTACGATCGCCAACACACGCAGTTGGAATTCGCCCGCGCCAGCCTGCCGGAAGCGCAGCAGGTCCGCGATGACACCGCCGCTCGGCTCGCGGCAATGCGCGCGGCGCAGGGCCAAGACGATGAGCGGCTGAAGCGTATCTCAAACGCGATCGCCGGGCTGGAAGCGCAGGCGCAACTGCAAGGGGAAAGGCGCGAACAATTGGAGAACACACGCGCCGAGGCGCAGCGCTTCAGTGAACGCGTGACCATCCTCGAGCAGGAGCTGAGCGCGATCGCCGCCGGACGCGAAACCGTGAAGCGCCTGAGCGCGCGCCTGAAATCAACGCAGCATCAGCAGTCGCTTTACAATGAGCTGCGCGTCGCCTTCAGCCGCAATGGGCTGCCCGCGCTGATCATCGAGAGCGCCATCCCCGAGCTGGAAGCGGAAGCTAACAATCTGCTCGCGCGGATGACCGATGGCCGCATGAGCCTGCGCCTCAGCACCCAGCGCGACTTAACCAGCGGCGGGCTCGCCGAGACCCTTGATATCGAAATCGCCGATCAACTGGGCGCGCGCGGCTATGAGCTTTACAGCGGCGGTGAAGCCTTTCGCATCAATTTCGCCCTGCGCATCGCCCTCTCCAAACTGCTGGCGAGGAGAGCCGGCGCCCATCTGCGGGCGCTCTTCATCGATGAAGGCTTCGGCTCGCAAGACGAAGACGGCCGCGATAAGCTGGTTGACGCCATCAACAAAATCCAAAGCGACTTTGACCTGATTCTGGTGATCACCCATATTGACGAACTGCGCGATTCTTTCCCGGTGCATCTGCTGGTGGAAAAAACCGCCGCTGGCAGCCAGGTCATGATACGCTAAAATCACCTGCGAATTTTGTAGGGGCGACCTACCAGGTCGCCCGCTGATGCGAAAACTGTAAGGGCTACTACTGGGTCGCCCGCCGCCAAGTGGAAGTGTAGGGGCGACACTTGTATCGCCCGCCGCCAGGTGAAAATGTAGGGGCGAAACTTGTGTCGCCCGCCGCCATGTGACAATTGTAGGGGCTACCCATTGGGTCGCCCGCCAGACCGCGGGGAGATGATATGCAGCCAAACGACAGCAACAACCGTTTAACCCGCGCCGAAGTCGACTTCTTCGTCGAACACGGCTACCTCGGTCCCTACGCCGCCATGAGCCCCGAAGACATGGCGCCCATCCGCCGCGAAATCGAGGACAAGGTCTTGAGCACTGACGGGCCCAATCCGCGCTCCCGCGGCCAATCGCGCCACATGGATCAGCCAGCCGTTTACGATTTGGCCACGCATCCCGCCATCATCGAGCGCATGGCGGACCTGCTGGGCCCCGACCTCATCGTCTGGGCGACCAACTTCTGGCTCAAGCCCCCAGGCGGCTCTGAGATCCCCTGGCATCAGGACATCAACTTCTGGCCTCTCGAGCCGCCGCTGAACACCTCGGCTTGGCTCGCCATTGATAAGGTCACCGTAGAGAACTCCTGCGTGCAGATCATCCCCGGCTCGCATCGTCAGTCGCTGCCGCACACGCGCGCGCCCGAAGGCGTGGCTTTTGGCGAAATGGCTGATCCCGCCGCCTTTGAGGCATCCGGCGAAATCAACATGGAACTTGAGCCGGGCGAGTTCTTCATCTTCAGCGAGCGGACGCTGCATCGTTCCAGTGTGAATACGTCTGACAAACGCCGCCTCGGCATATCAATCCGCGTGACCCTGCCGATTGTGCACGTTTTCCAGGATAGCTCGCCGCTGCACCGGGGCCACACCGCCATCCTGGCAAAGGGCAAAGATGTCATGGGTTTCAATCGCTATGCGGGCAGGCCACAGTCTAGTACAGTGTAATCCGTTGTAGGGGCTAGCCATTGGCTCGCCCGCCGCAGTTTGACCGCTGTAGGGGCTGCCCCTTGTGTCGCCCGTCGCAGTTTGAACAATGTAGAGGCTACCCATTGGGTCGCCCGCCGATGCGAAAACCGTAGGGACGAGCTACTGGCTCCCTTGAAGGGGACGCGAATGCACGAATCCAACTACCGCTTAACCCGCGCCGAAGTTGATTTCTTCGTTGAGAATGGCTACCTAGGTCCCTATGCCGCGCTGACCCAAGCCGAGATGACGCCCGTCCGCGTGGCAATCGAAAGCCGCGTTCTCAAGACTGCTGGTCCCAACCCGCGCCGCCCGATGCAATCGCGGCACATGGATACGCCGGCAGTTTACGACCTGGCTGCGCACCCCGCCATCATTGAGCGCATTGCTTGCCTGCTGGGTCCCGACATCGTCGTTTGGACGACCAATTTCTGGCTCAAGGAACCGGGCGACGCCGAGATCCCCTGGCATCAGGATATCAACTTCTGGCCCATTGAACCGCCGGTGAATGTCTCCGCCTGGGTCGCGATCGACGACGTGACCGCCGAAAACGCCTGCGTGCGACTCATCCCGGGCTCGCATCGCCGATTCTTGCAGCATCAGCGCGCGCCGGACGAGATGGCTATCCATGAAATGGTGGATCCGGCTGCCTACGACGCGGGCGAAGCGCTCAATATGGAATTGAAGCCCGGGGAGTTCTTTTTGTTCAGCGAGCGCCTGCTGCACGCCTCCAGCGCGAACAGATCTTCGAAACGCCGCCTTGGCTTGTCCATACGCGTCACCGTGCCCTTCGTCCATATCTTCCAGGACAGTCATCTGCATCCGGGGCATACCGCCATCCTGGCAAGCGGGAGAGATGTGATGGGCTTCAATCGCTATGGGGGGCGTCCCGTTGAGAACTGATGTAGGGGCGACTCTGTGAGTCGCCCGCGCCCAAATACCTTAGAATTAGTGGGCGAGCCAAAGTTCGCGCCTCTACAGATCATCTCGGGCGCGGGTTAGCGCCTAGCTCAACTTCCGGCGCAGTTCTTCCATCGCGTCCTTCGAACGCCGTCTGAGCTTCGCGCGGAAATGGGCTGCTTCTATCGCGCTGTATTTGCTGCGCACGATGTTGACGACCTCTTCCGTGCAATCCTTGCAGAAGATATTCTCCGAATCAGAAAAAGCCGATGGCGGCAGTTCCTGTTCGCAGCGAACGCAGGGCTTGAGTTCCGTCAACGAGCTCATTTCCTTTCGGCTAACGGGTTATTGTACGCGAATCCCTAAGCGAATGGAATGCAGGCTTGCGGGCGCGGGCGACCCAATGGGCAGCCCTACATTCTGTAATTCTATATTGGTGTTTAGCGCGCCTTGAAATAAGAGCGATTGCCCTGGTTTGCTTTTGCCAAAATTCGACAAAGTGAAATCCATGTGCCACAATATGCGCAGCAACAATATGTAGTAATTTCGCAGCTTCTTCTCACTGCGGCCCCTTTTTTACGATTGTTTCAATTCCAACGCTGATGCCCCTTAGCGGGTGACAAGCGAACCGTGAAGAGGAGAAACTGCCTTGAAGTTATGTGTGATTGAAGGCGACGGCATCGGTCATGAGGTGGTTCCGGCGGCGGTGCGCGTCTTGCGCCAGGTCATCCCGGAGCTTGAAGTCGTCAGCGCCGAAGCGGGATGGGATCGCTTCCAGGATACCGGCGAGGCTTTGCCCGAAGAAACCGTAAAAACAGCGAAAGATGTGGGCGCCGTCCTCTTTGGCGCCTGCAGTTCCCCGTCGTACGCGGTCGCGGGATATTCTTCGCCGATCGTCAGCCTGCGCAAACGGATGGAGACCTTCGCCAACTTGCGCCCGACGCGCTTCCTGCCGGTGCCGACCGCGCGCGCCGGCGTTGATCTGGTGGTCGTGCGCGAAAATACCGAAGGGCTTTACGTCGGCGATGAACATACCGATGACGCCGGCAATACCGGCACCGCCACCAAGCGCATCACCCGCGCGGCGACCGAGCGCATCGCCCATACCGCGTTCCGGCTGGCGCGCAACGAAAAGCGCAAGCGCGTCACCATCGTGCATAAAGGCAACGTCTTGCCGCAGACTGACGGCTTGTTCCGCCGCGTCGCCTATGAGGTGGCAAAATCGTATCGCGATATCGAGACCGATGATTTGCTGGTGGATACCGCCGCTTATTGGATGGTCAAGGAGCCGGCCCGCTTTGATGTGGTGCTGACGCCCAATCTCTATGGCGATATCCTGTCCGATATGGCGGCGGCTTGGGGCGGGGGCTTGGGTCTCGCGCCGGCGCTGAACATTGGCAGTCAAGTCGCTGTGGCGGAGCCGGTGCATGGCTCGGCGCCCGATATCGCAGGCAAAGGCATCGCCAATCCAACGGCGGTCATCCTCAGCGCGGCGATGCTTTTGCGCCATCACTGGAACAAACCGGCGATCGCCGACCGCATCGACGCCGCCGTCAACGCGGCGCTCAGCCGAGGCGATTACACGGCTGATATCGTTGGCGATAAGGGCATGAGCACCGCCGAATTCGCTGACATCATCTGCGCGCAGCTGGGCTGAAACCGATATCGTATAGCGTATGGCGCCCCAAGTTAGCCTTTCAGCGCGGCGTACTGATGACAGTCTTTGTGCGGGATGAGTAAAATTTGATCCTCGTCCAGCCGATCGTCGGACAGCAATTGGTTGAAGCTGGAAATCTCGCGCACGGTCAATTCATATTTCAAGGCGATGCGATAGAGATTCTCGCCATAGGCTACAACGTGCAAGCAATAATTAGGAATTCCCGGCACGATGTTGGTGCTGGGCGCCTCGGTTGCCGCCACAGTAGCTGTCTTGGTTAGGTCGGGCGTCCCGCTTACCGTAGCTAAGGCGGTGGCGGTGCGGTCCGGCGTCGGTGAAGACGTGGCGGTGGGGGTAAACGTGGCGGCGCCGTTTGGCGTCGGCGAAGACGTGGCGGTCGGCGGAGGCGGACTGGTGGCGGTGTTGGTTGGCGTTTCGGCGGGGTCGCCTGTCGTTTTCGTCGGCGATGGCGACGGATCAACAGAGGTGTCGTCTGGCGGGATTTGCGGCGGGTCGTCGTTGATGGGTGGATCATCCGGGTCATCGGGCGGGTCGTCGTTGATAGGCGGGTCTTCCGGGTCATCGGGCGGGTCGTCGTTGCTGGGCGGGTCTTCCGGATCATCGGGCGGGTCGTCATTCGTGGGCGGGTCGTTCGGGTCATCGGGCGGCTTTTCGGCATCGTCCGTATCGCATACCTGCGCTGCCAGGTCAGCGAACTCTATGGTGATGTCGCTGGTGATGCTGGGCAAATCCCCCAGCTGCAATTTGACGTCGCGCGTTAGGATCAAGGTGTCCGCGCCGGCGCCGGCCGAGCAGCCGAAGACGGCTTGGTCGGTATTCGCTGCTCGAATCGCATCCGGCAATTGGCAAGCGACGCCATCAATATAGATTTCGGCCGCTTGCGCCGCGCCCGCGCTCAGCAGCGCAATGACCAAAATGAGATATCGCGGCGCGACCGGCATTTGCGGGAAACGGCACAGAACATCATGTAACGTGAAGAGGGAAAGCGGCATCATCGTCATCCTTGTTCGCAGCCCGAGCTTACCTCATTTTAGCATCATGCCAGTTTTGCCGCGTGCAAGCCGGGCGCAGCCTGGATTGTTCATTGGGCGCTAGGCTGGGAACCGCCTTTCGAAAGATCGCAAGCGCTATTCTCAGGGGCGTTGGAACGCCAATGCGGTAAAATAGGGGCATAAAGCAACCATCGGATAAGGAGATGGACGGCATGGCGTCATTCACCCGACAGGAAGCGCTTGACTACCACACTCGCGGGCGGCCCGGCAAAATCCAGATCGCGCCCACCAAGCCGCTCGACAGCCAACTCCACCTCTCGCTGGCGTACTCGCCCGGCGTCGCCGAGGCGGTGCTCGAGATCGACAAAGACCCGCTGGCCGCCTACCAGATGACCGCGCGCGCCAACCTGGTGGCGGTGATCTCCAACGGCAGCGCCATCCTCGGCTTGGGCGATCGTGGCCCGCTCGCCTCCAAACCGGTGATGGAAGGCAAGGGCGTGCTCTTCAAGAAGTTCGCCGATGTCGATGTCTTCGATATCGAGATCGCCTCGCAGAGCGCCGAAGAAATCATCGAGGTCTGCAAGGCGCTGGCGCCCACTTTCGGCGGCATCAACCTGGAAGACATCAAAGCGCCCGAATGCTTTGAAATCGAAGAGCGCCTCAAGGACGAGCTTGATATCCCGGTCTTCCATGACGACCAGCACGGCACCGCCATTATCTCGGGGGCGGCTTTGCTCAACGCGCTGGAGATCACCGGCAAGAAGATGGACGAGATCAAGGTGGTCATCAACGGCGCCGGCGCCAGCGCTATCGCCAGCGGCAAGTTCTTCAAATCGCTGGGCGTGGCGCGCGAGAATATCCTCATGCTCGATTCGCGCGGCGTCATCCACCACCAGCGCGAAGACAATATGAATATCCACAAAACCGAATTCGCCATCCCGACACACGCGCGCACGCTGCACGATGCCTTAAAGGGGGCGGACGCGCTCATCGGCTTGTCCATCGCCGGCTCGGTGACGCAGGAGATGATCATGGGCATGGCGCCCGATCCTTTGCTATTTGTGCTGGCCAACCCCACGCCCGAGATTATGCCCGAGCTGGCGCTGGAAGTCCGCCCAGACGCCATCATCGGCACGGGCCGCAGCGATTATGTCAATCAAGTGAATAATGTGCTGGGCTTCCCTTTTATCTTCCGCGGCGCGCTCGATGTCTACGCCTCCAGCATCAACGAAGAGATGAAGATGGCGGCTGCCCGCGCCCTGGCCGCGCTGACGCACGAAGATGTGCCCGACAGCGTGCTCATGGCTTACGGTCAAGAATCGATCAAGTTCGGCAAAGATTACCTGATACCCAAGCCGCTGGATCCGCGGGTGATGCTCTGGGTGGCGCCGGCGGTGGCGGAAGCGGCGATGGCTTCCGGCGTCGCCCGCCGCCAGATCGATATCGACGAATACAAGCAGGAACTGATCAGCCGCCAGGGCACGGGCCGCCAGGTGCGCCAGAACATTGTCAATCGCGCGCGGACGGGACAGCTGCAGCGCATCGTCTTCCCAGAAGGCGAAGAGCCGAAGATCATCCGCGCCGCCATGCAGGTGCGCGATGAAGGCATCGGCGAGCCGATCTTGCTAGGGCGCCCCGAACGCATCGGCCGCGTCATCGATAACCTCGGGCTGAATTACGCGCCCAACTGCTTCGATCATTATGAAGCCGACAACCTGGACGATTATGGCGACCTGCTCTACGAATTGCGTCATCGCAAGGGCTTCACCTTGGGCAAGGCGCGCTCGCTCGCCCGCCAGCGCAATTATTACGCCTCGCTGATGGTGCGCAAAGGCGACGCCGACGCCATGGTCAGCGGGCTCGCCAACGAATACCCCGATGTGATTCGGCCGGCGCTGCAAGTCTTCGGCACGCGCGAGGGCGCGACCCGCGCCGCCGGCGTTTATCTGATGATCATCGATGGGCGCACTTATCTCTTCAGCGACGCCACCGTCAATATCGATCCCGATGCCGATACGTTGGCTGAGATCGCTGTGCTGGCCAATGACTTCGCCCGCACGCTGGGTCTCGATCCGCGCGTGGCGATGCTGTCCTTCTCGAACTTCGGCTCCACGCCGCATCCGCACAGCGACAAGGTGGGGCGGGCTGTCGGTCTTGTTCGGGCGAAGCGCCCCGACATCACGGTTGATGGCGAGATGCAAGCCGATACCGCGGTTGTGCTCGATATCATTGAGGAGCGTTATCCCTTCAGCAGCGTGCGCGATGCCAATGTGCTGGTCTTCCCCAATTTGGATGCGGCCAATATCTCGTACAAGCTGCTCTCGCGCCTGACCGAAGCGGAGGCGATTGGACCGATTCTGCTGGGCATGGGCGCGCCGGTGCATGTGCTGCAGGCGGGCGACGATGTCGAGGATATTGTGGCGATTGCGGCGGTGGCGGCGATGGATGCGCATGCTCGGGAGGGGGGGTAGGGGAGCGCTAACGTGATTTGTAGGGGCGAGCCAGTGGGTCGCCCGCGTTTGTGAAGGATTACTTGTCTAAACTGGAACTGAACTATCAGGCGACAAGCCCAATGAGATGGATAAGCAAACCGGCGATGACAGTGAAGCCGATGCCGGTGATCCACTGCAACAATTGCATTTTGGCCGCCAAAGTCGCGACCTCAGTTCTAACGTCTGCAAGATCGGCTTTCGTCGCTACATGCTCATAAGCGCCTTCAAGCCGCGCGACCGATTTTTCTACTGGAGAAAGCCGACTTTCTAAACTCTGGATTGCCATGAGGCCTCCTTGTCGCTTCTAGTATAGCAGGGAGTATTGCACTGTCAATTGATGCGCTGGAGGAGCTGATGGAGACGGTTTGCCACGCAGGACTCAACCGTGACTGTCTTTGTCTCTCAGTGTACTCCGCAACCTCGGCGATGGTAAATCTTTGTGCCAAGCGCGTCTTTGCGGTTAAGATAGAATAGAAACAGAACGACTAGGCGCGCCACATGGCTCATTCCCACCACCATCATCACGACCATAGCCACGACCACCATCACCACAGCGGCAACATCCTCGTCAAAATCGCGCAGGCGCTGCACCTGCCCGGCTTCACTCACGACCACAGCCACCATGATCTCGCCGCCGACCGCGCCTTTCTTGATAACCGCCTCGCTGTCCGCACCGTTTGGATCGCCCTCGTCGCCCTCGGCTTGACCACCGCCCTGCAGATCGTCATCTACATCGCCAGCGGCAGCGTCGCTCTCCTGGCTGATACTGTGCACAACCTGGGCGACGCGCTTAATTCGATCCCGCTGCTCTTCGCTTTCTACATCGCCCGCCGCGCCGCGAACAAACGCTACACCTATGGCTATGGCCGGCTGGAAGATATCGCCGGCGTCTTCATCGTCATCTCCATTGGCTTCAGCGCCGCCTACATCATTTATGAATCGGTCCAGCGCCTGTTGAATCCGCTGCCGCTGGCGAACCTGGAGTGGATCGCGCTGGCGTCGCTGGTTGGTTTCGTGGGCAACGAGCTGGTCGCGCTGATGCAGATCCGCGTGGGTCGGCGCATCGGCTCCGACGCCATGATCGCCGATGGTCAGCACGCCCTCATTGATGGCTTGACCTCGCTGGCGGTGCTCATCGCCGTCATTGGCGCGCTAATCGGCGCCCCCATCCTCGATCCCATCGTCGGCGTGGTCATAGGCATCGCCATCGTCGGCATCACCTGGAACGCGATCAAGGCGGTCTGGTATCGCATGATGGACGCGGTCGATCCGCATTTGGTTGAGCATGTCGAGGCGCATGCGCTGGGGCTGGACGGTGTGCTAGCGATTGAGACGCTGCGGCTGCGCTGGGTTGGCCACCGCATGTACGGGGTGGTTAAAATTGCGGTTTCTGCCGACACGACGCTGGCGGAGAGCCAGTTGCTCGTGGCGGCGGTTCAGCGGGAAGCGCGTCTGGTGATCCCGCAGCTGGAAGAACTGACCGTGGAGCTCAGGTTCGTGCTGCAACCCCCACCCCAAACCCCTCCCCCAAAATGAGGGAGGGGCTTAAATACTAGAGGAAGCGCTGTGAAACTCCCCTTCTCACTTGTGGCGGGCGGGGATATGGGGATGCGGGCTAGGCTGCCTAGCCGCTTTGCGCGTCGAGCTGCGCTTGCTCGGCGGCGATGCGCTCTTCGCTGCAGCCCTGGCTTTGCAGGAAGAAGAGGAAGCCCTCGTCGCCCGGCATGCGCTCGTCCAGGGGCACAATCTCGCCGGCCGCGCGCATCTGCTCGCTGACGCGCTCGTTGACTGTCGATTCGCCATCTTCTACAACAACATCGGCCTGCTCCAGGATGGCGGGCGTGATGTCAATGCCTTGTTCCATCGCCGCGTCCAGGTTCACGCCGATCGCTTCGCTGCTTTGCTCGAGGATAGGCGTAACCGCCAGGTCAATCTGCCCATTGAGATAAGCGGCCAGGATGCGCCCGATGTTCTCGCCCTGGGCATAGAAGCTGTAGAAGCCTGCGCTGAGCGCCGCGCCCGATTCCACCGAGAAGAGCGCGGGATGAAAGACGGGGATGCCGTTCTCGTTGCTCAGGGCGACCAGGATGGGCAAGCCCGCCGCGTCCATGCGCAGGTCGATCGGCATGACGAAGGCTTGCACGCCCTTGTCGAGCAGGCTCTCAGCCGCCACGATGAGCTCGTCGACGCCAGTGATGCCCGCCGCTTCCACGGTCATGTCCCAGTATTCGGCGATGCGCTTGATCTCGCTGGCGCCGACGACGCCGGAAGCTTGCGAAGTATTGAAGATCGTGCCGATGGTCTCGATATAGGGATAATGCGTCAGCATCAAGTCCAGCAGATCTTCGTAAGGCGTGGTGGAAAGCGCGCCGGTAACATGATCCGGCTTGATGCAGGGCGATTCGGCGATGCCAGCCTCGAAGGGATTGAATACCGAGGTGAACATGATGGCCGGCGGGTCTTCCATGCCTTCGGTGGCGTTGACCGCCATCTGCGTCACGGTGGCGCTGAGCGTGACCAGCACATCGGGCTCTTCGTCCAGAGCCTGCTGCACCATCAAATTGGCGGTGGGCAGGTCGAAGTTGGCGCTGCCCCAGAAAATGTGGATATGCTCGCCATCGAGGTCCGCGCGGCTGCGCAGGGTCTCGCCCTCGTCGGCGCTGAAGAAGCCGTAAGATTCCAGGATATCGAGAATCGCGCCTTCGGTGACATCGTTGGTGGGCAGCTGCCCGAAACTGAGGATGGCGACGGTTGGACCGTCCGCTTGCGCCGCCAGCGGCAGCAGCAGCGCCAGAATGAGTAAAATCGCTAAGGTTTTGCGCATGTCCAGTCTCCTTTTTTGCGCTTGAGATTTCATATTGATGATTATTTCACTAGCCGCAGTATAGCGCAGCGCCGCCATTTTGTCAGTGGCTTGCAAATAGCTGCGGAATCAATCGCCAATTCGGACTAGCGAGGCGGCGACGGGCGATTTGATAAATCGCCCCTACATTGTTCATCGCAGACCGCAGAATCACAGCCAAAGCCCGCCGCTAGCTTTAGCCGGGCGAGTCCGAGAGGCTTTGATTGACATAGGCATAGGGCGTCAGGCTGGTGTCTTTCAGCAGCAAGCGCACACGGATCTTCAAGAGATCGCCGGTATATTCATACAAGGAATAGTTGGGAAACCTCAGGAAGGTGCGATTGCCTTGGATCAGGGTAGACCTATTCTGGCTGCTTACTGATGTTCAGTCGTTCACAGAGCTGCCATCTTTGACCTGCAGCTTGTTGACGCTGTCCCAATTCGGCACGGTCTCCCAGCTAATCACCATCATGTCGTTCGGGTAGATGCCTTCGTATTTCAAATCCTGGATGGTCACGCTGTTGTTCACCTGCGCATTTAATGGCAGGGCGAACATGCCGATCAGCGCGATGAGCAAGCTGATGAGGACGGCAATTCGACGATGTTTCACTTCACACTTCCTTTCACTGGAGCTTGAATAAATTGCTGGCGCGATGCTGGAGTCAGCGCCGCGCCGGCTTTACCGCTAATCGAAGTCATGGCTGGTTCTTGCCCAACCGTCACTGGTGCAGTGGGTCGCGTTTTCATAGCTGTTGCAAGCCCACTGCATTACGCTGCAAGAGCCGTCGGCGAAGCATTGCGTCACTGCGAGGCGGAAATAGTAGGTGCCGCTGGGATTGTTGCTCAGCGGGTTGAACGCCACATTTGTCCGCGAGTTGCCTTGATTGATAGAAGTACTCCAAATTGTGGTAAAGACATTGGTAATGCCACCGCCCTTGTATTGGGTGACGACACCGGCCAAATTAGGCACATTGTCAAAGCTGAGATTCCATTTGCTATTCTTGACTTCGAACTTGGTGTTGTTCACAGCCGTGTTTTCGCTTGCATGGATGAACAGGGCGGCGAAAAAGACGATAACCGCCAAAGCGATGCCGATTATTGAGAATCGCGCGCGGGGGGGGGGGGGGATATTCATGGCTTGCTCCTTCAGGTCTTGTCCGTACTTTCATCGTATGCTAATTCTGCTGGTGTTGTCAAATAGGCCTCCTTGATGGGCGTGGCTAGTTGAGTGGATTCTCGACATAGCCCCCATCCCCCGGCCCCTCCTTGCCATCTCTATGGCAAGCATCCCCAAAATGAGGGAAGGGGAGCAATACTACGTTTTGAAGTCCCTCCCTCTTTATGCGCCGCGTAGACACTGGCGGTCGGGGAGGGATTTAGGGTGGGGGTAACTGCTGCCGCGCCTTTCGATTCGCGCGTATAGCTTAATTGAAATCATGCGTCAGCTTCGCCCAGGCGGTTTTGCTGCCATCGCTCAGCTTGAGCTTCAAACGGAAGCGCCACTTGCTGCCTGCCGTCCACGAGACCGAATTGACCAGCGCATAGGTTTTGCCATCGTTATGCCAGACATCCTTCAGGTAGACCGACTTCCAGCTATTCAGCCAGCCGCCGTCTTTGATCTGGAATTTCCGCACAGACGAGCCGTCGATGCTATCCCAACTGAAGACCCAGCGGCTAGCGTTGTCGGTGTATTCATACTGAAAATTGCTGACGCTGACTTCGTTGTTCGTCTGCGCTTGTACAGGCAGGGCAAACATGGCGATCAAGGCGATGAGCAGGCTGCTGATGATGGCAACTCGACGATGTTTCATTCCACACTTCCTTTCGATGGGGATTGAATAAAATGCCGGCGCGACCTGCCAAAGCCGCCGCGCCGGTTTTACCGCTAATCGTCAAACTCGACTTCCAATTCGGTCCAGCCATAGGTGCTTCGACTCAGGCATACGCCATCCCCCTCCGCTGCGTTACAGCCCTTGACTTTCGCGCGGAAAGTGAAGGTTTTGCCCGATGGGTCGTTGGATATTGCCGGGCTGGTCACATGCGTTCGGTTTCCTTTGCGCGCCCATTGCAGGTTGCTCAGCGTGGTCCAGGTGTCGGGGTTGGTCTCATATTGAACTGTAGCCCAATACTCGCCTGTCACGGTCTGCCAACTGAATTCCCACCTGCCCGAATCGCTGTCGACGCCTTCCCACTTGAAGTCGGGCACAGCGGCGGCGAGCGCGGTTAGAACGGCGAAAAAGGCGATTAACGCGATGAACAGGCTGCTGATGACGGTAACTCGACGTTTCTTCACTTCACACTTCCTTTCGATGGGGCTTGAATAAAATGCCGGCGCGATGCTGGAGTTAGCGCCGCGCCGGATTGACAACTAATCAAATTCAACTTCCAGCTCGGTCCAGCCATAGGTGTCGACGGCATCAAAGCCGGGGTCGTCGCACCAGTCGTTTTCTTCAGATGGCTCCGTGCAGGCTTTGACGAGCGCGCGGAATTTGAAGGTTTTGCCCGATGGATTGTTATGCAGCGCCGGGCTGCTTACATGCGATCGTTGTCCAGAGCGCGACCATTGCAGGTTGCTCAAGGTGGCCCAGGTATCGGGATTGGTCTCATATTGAAGTTGCGCCCAATATTCGCCATTGGTGGTCTTCCAACTGAATCCCCATCTGCCCGAATCGCTGTCGACGCCTTCCCATTTGAATTCGGGCACATCGGCGGCGAGCGCGGGCAGAGCGGCGAATAAGGCGATTAACGCGATGAACAGGCTGATGAGGACAAAATTTCGCTGATTGTTCACGTCACAATCCTTTTGGCAGGCGCGCCGCGGCTAATTGAAGGTATGCGAGGTCGTCGCCCAGGGGGTATAGACATCGTCCCCAAAAGCCAGCCTCACGCGAAATTGCAAGGCGTGCCCGGGTCCATAATAGATGGGACCGATGACAACTTTGGTGGTGCCGCCGCTGCGGCGCACGCTCTTCAGCTGCACAGTGAGATAGATTTTCTGCCAGCCGCCGCCCTTGAATTGAAATTTGTCGATGCTTGTCCCGGAGATGGTGTCCCAGGTGAAAACCCAGTTGCCCGAGGAGTTGGTATGGCTGTATTTGAAATTGTTGATGCTTTGACTGCTGGTCGTTTCCGCCTGCGCCGGCAGGGCGGCGAAGATCAGCAACAGAGCCAGCAGCAGGCTGATGATGAATACTCGTCGATGCTTCAATTCACACTTCCTTTCCTTTGTCAAACCTTTACAAAATGAAGCCCCTCGTCGTGCCCGAGGGGCATTACCGCGCTATCCGCCTGCTGCGAAAGCGAGCCCGCTAGAAGGTTACGCTTATTTTCGCCCAGTTGTACCAAATTTCTTGCCCGCAGTTGCCGGCGGCGTCGGGGAAATGACAGAACTTGGCGCGCACGCGGAACTTGAAAGTCTTGCCCGCGGGCGCGTTGTGCAGCGGCTGGGTGGAGACAGCCTCTCTTGTGCTTCTGGCACTCGCAGTGGCCAGGCTGCTCACCGAAGTCCAGACATTGACGCCGCCGCCCTTGTAGTGGAACTCAAATTCATACCAGTAGCCATTGATGGGAACATCCCAACTGAATTTCCAGTGACCATCCGCGGTTAAGCCATCATATTTGAAGTCGGGCACAGTGCCTTGCCATTGCGCCTGCGCCGGCATTGCCGCGCCAAAAAGCAGCAGCGCCAGCAGCAGGCTGATGAAGACGGCAACTCGAGTATGTTTCATGTCGCGTTTCCTTTCGTTTGGGATTGAGCGCTAATTAAAATTCGACTTCCAGTTCGGTCCAGCCATAGGTGCGATCATCCATGCAATATCGGCCTGTCTCATCTTCATGCCATCTTGGGCAAGCCTTTACCTTCATACGGAAATTGAAGGTTTGGCCCGAT
>JAJEGA010000037.1 GCA_022820125.1 Anaerolineae bacterium
CTCAGTAATTCCAAGTAAGTCATGCGAAAAAGGGCGATGCTAATCTGATTCGAGATCTGTAGGGGCGAGACTTGTCTCGCCCACTATGTCGCCATTGTACATGTGGGCGACTCAAGAGTCGCCCCTACGACGTTCCTTCATTATGTTGCATAACTTACTTGGATTTACTTCTGTGTACTCTGTGGTGAAAAAAACGGGCGTCTCGGCGAGACGCCCCTACAGGCAACTTTTTAATACGAGCGCTTCCCCTGCCGCCCCATCAGCCCAGAACGCGCTTCAAATGATCGGCCAGCCGCAGCGCCAGCGCCACAATCGTCAGCGTCGGGTTGGCATAGCCGCCAGTCGGGAACACCGCCGACCCGGCAATGTAGAGATTGTCCACGCGGTGCAGGCGCGAATTGACATCAACGATGCCGTCTTCGGGGGAAGCGGACATACGCAGCGCGCCCATGTGGTGATCGCCCGTCTCCAGCGCGCCTTCATGCGGCGGGGCGGTCCAATTATCGGCGCCGCCGCTGACATCGGTGATCATCTCCTCTTTGACGGCGCCATGATCCCGCAAGTACGCTAGCGTCAACTCCAGCGCGCGGACGGCGCTGCGTTTGTCGCTGTCGTCGAGCCGCCAATCGATATGCGCCAGAGGCTGCCCGAAGATGGGATCGACGCGCGCCCGATCCAGCGTGATGCGGCTGTTCTCGTTCGGCGTCTGCTCCCAATTGAGGTTCACGATCGCCGAACGTCCTTCGTCGCGGAAGTACAGGATGATGCGAAAATTGCCGATCCGCTCATCGAGCAGCGTCTGATGCGTTGGGACGAGCACACCCCAGGCGTTGAACATCAAGTACTCGAAGACCAACTCCGGATTGACCAGCGGCTCGACCATGTGCCGATATGCGCCTGATTTATCGTTCGGCGCTTTGAGGCGAATCTGCTGTTCGCGGAAGAAATTGCGGATATCGGAAGCCACGGGCTGGGCAAAGGTCACGCGCGCCGCGTTGGTCAGCAGCGGATGCACCATGAAGCCGCGCCCGAGCATATCGCGCTTGTTATTGCCCAGATCGCCCGATAGCTGCAGCAGGCGCGCGTTTTCGATGCCGCCGCAAGCCAGGACGGTTGCCCGCGCGCGCACCCGGAAGGCTTTGCCCGCCGCCCCCCTGCCAGCCTTAGACGCGACCAGCGTCGAGCAGTTCAATTCGCTGACATGACGCTGATTTGCATCAGTCGCTACGGTCAGCAGGTGGGCGTTGAAGAGGACGGTGATATTGCCCGCCGATTCCAATTCCCGCCGGCATTGCAGCTGGAAATCGTGCAGGTTCTCGTCATATTGCGCCCGCATGATGGCGCCTTCAAGTTTGTCGCCCGGCAGCGGATCGAAGCAGCGCGCGTAGAGCACACGCTCCCAAAAGCCCATATCATCATAATTGAATGGACCAAATTGCCCGAAGGCCTGAGCGTCAATGTAATAGGGATCGAGTTCCGCTCGGCCGAAGAGCCAGCCGGCATCGCGATAGCCCGGGCGCGGCAGCATGTCGGCGGCGTCTAGCGGGCGCGCCCAAAAGCCGAAATGATTCGTCGTGCCGCCATACATATTCAGGCGCGAGCGCCGGGGAAAATCGGGATCGAACTTATGCAGAAACGCGCCAACCGTGCCCTGATACAAGGACTGACGCGCTTCGGACGGCGCACCGCGATCGCCGGGCGCGCCGCTAACCAGCAGGATCACCTTGAGCGGAGTATTCGCCAGGCGCCGCGCCATGGCGATGCCGGCCGCGCCTGCCCCAACGATGCAGATATCGAAGCCCTGTAGAATCGCGCCTTCCGACAATTGATCAGCGTAGCGGTACATCGCTCTCTCCTATGCGCGCTCGATCCGCTTCCGCCGCGCCAGCCAAGCGGCGCCCAAGATTGGCGCGTCCTGCCCCATTGCTGAGGCGGACACCCGAACCCGCGCCGACACCGCTTTGAACGAGTAGCGCTTCAGCGATGCGCGCGCCGGCCCCAAGAGCAGATCGCCCGCCTGCGCAACGCCCCCGCCGATGACAAACTGCTCGATATTCAGCGTCATCGCCAGCGACGCAATGGCGATGCCAAGCGCGCGCCCGGCCGATGCCAGCACATCCCGCGCGGTCCCGTCGCCGGCGAGCGCTCGTTTGGCGACTTCGGCGCCAGAAATGGTCTCGCAAGTGGCGGCCGCATAATGCCTCGCCAATGCGGGCCCGCTGGCATAAGTCTCCAGGCAGCCGCGCGACCCGCAATGGCAACGAGGTCCGTTTGGATCGACGGTCATATGCCCGGACTCGCCGGCGCTGTTGCGCTCGCCGTAGATCAGCCGCCCCTGATAGATGATCGCCGCGCCGACGCCCGTGCCGATGACGATGTAAATCATGCTCTCGCGTTCCCTGCCCGCGCCAAAATGGAACTCGCCGAGCGCCGCAACCTTGGCGTCATGATCGAGCGCCACCGGCAACGCTAATCGTTCCTGCAGCGCCCGCCGAAAAGGCGTGTTGGATATGCCCGGCAGGTTCACCAACGTAAGCAGATCGCCACTGACAGGATCAACTGGGCCGGGCGCGCCGATGCCGACCGCCTCGATCGCCTGCCGAGCTGGCCGCGTCGCCCCCAGCGCCTCAACCTCAGCGGCGATGCGCTCGATAACGCTTTTGAGGCCCGCTTCCGAATCTGTGTCAATGCGGCGGCGAGCCACGATTCTGTCCCGCGCATCCACCAGACCGAGGGCGATCTTGCTGCCGCCGAGATCAATGCCGATGACCGGGCTCATAGCGCCAGCTCCGATTGAAGCGGCGGCGCCCCAAGCAGGTGATCGGCCACGCGCAGCGCCTGCGCGCAAATAGTCAGCGCCGGATTCATCGCCGTCGATGAAGGAAAGAATGAAGAATCCATCACATAAAGATTCTCGACATCGTGACTTCGGCAGAAAGGATCAAGCACCGAAGTTGCCGGGTCTTCCCCGAAGCGCGCCGTGCCGCATTGATGCGAATTGGTCTCGATGCCCAGCGTCTCGCTGAAGACGAAGCTGTAACCCGCGCGGCGCATCATCCTTATGGCGCGCCGGATCAGTTGCTGATGGGCGACGAGATTATTGCGCTTCCATTGCACCTTCACTTCTCCGCCCGCACCCGGAAAGACGCGATTCTCCTTATCGGGCAAATCCTCCGACATCACCCACCAATCCATGCTGCGATTCGCCATCGCCCTCAGCAGCGGTTTGGGCAGGTAGGGCTTGGCTGCCGAAAGCATGCCGGCTTGCAACTTGCCCAGCGCCTGGATATTGCCCATCGGCCACTTGAAGTCGTCATCGCCGAAATAATAATCGTTGACCGCCGTCGTCTTTTGAAAGACCGTCGGATTGATCTTGAACGGGGCGACCGCGGTCAGGGCGGTGTTGTTGTGCATCATATAATTGCGCCCCAGCAAGCCGGATGAATTGCCCAAGCCCTCGGGATGATTGCTGTTCGCCGAGCGCAGCAGCAGGATGGCGGAATTCACCGCGCCGCAAGCGACGACGATGCGGCCCGCGGAGAGGGTCAGCGTTTCGCCGCCCCTTCTAACCTCGACGGCGGTTGCGCGTTTCCCGCTGGCGCCCGTCATGATGCGGCGCGCCACTGTGTTCGTCCAAAGCTCAACATTGCCGCGCTCGATTGCCGGGCGCAAAAGGCAGATCTCGGCATCGCCCTTGGCGCGCGCCTTGCAGGGGAAGCCATCGCAGGTCTTGCAGCGGATGCAGCGCCCGCCCGCGCGCAAATCGACTGTCATCGGCAGGCAATAGGGCTGCAGGCCTTGCGCGCGCAGCTTCTCGATTAGCGCCGCGACATAGGGTTCGTGCGGCACTTCGGGGAAGGGATAGGGTCGCGTGCGCGGCGGCTCGCTGGGGTCGTCGCCGGCGCGGCCGTGTACGAAGAAGAGCTGCTCGGCGATATTGTAATAGGGCTCGAGATCGGCATAGCTGATGGGCCAGGCGGGCGCGCTGCCACCTTCGTGTTCGATGGCGTCAAAATCCTCAACGCGGAAGCGAGGCAGCGCGGCGCCATAAACTTTGGTGTTGCCGCCGACATAATAGTGGACGCCCGGTTTGAAGGCGCTGCCGCTTGAGGCGTCAATCCAATGCTCAGCCGGCTTATAACGATTCTGCCCGAAGACGGCATCAACCTGCCAATTCTGCGGCTCACGGGGCAGGAAGTCGCCGCGTTCGAGCAGGAGGATTTTGGCGCCGCTCTCGCGCAAGGCATAGGCGAGCGCCCCGCCGCCCATGCCGCTGCCGATGATGATGATGTCGTAATGGTTTCCGTTCAATTTCTAAGTCTTCACTTTTAAGTTTCCGCAACCAATTCCCAGTGTGTATGTAGGGGCGTTTCGGCGAAACGCCCAAAGACATGTGGCTGGACAAGCGGGCGTCTCGGCGAGACGCCCCTACACGTTCCAGGTGATCTTGCAATTCATACGTTCAATTGCTGAGTACACACAAGTAAGTCCAATAAAGTAATGCAACAAAATGAAGGAACGTCGTAGGGGCGACTCTTGAGTCGCCCACATGTACAATGGCGACATAGTGGGCGAGACAAGTCTCGCCCCTACAGATCTCGAATCAGATTAGCATCGCCCTT
>JAJEGA010000089.1 GCA_022820125.1 Anaerolineae bacterium
AAAACTGGCATCCCCTGCGATGAGCAAACCTAAACTGAAATTTAACCACCGAGGACACCGAGAGCGCCGAGAAATGCGATTGATTAGAGATTTCGCGGCATTTTGTCGCAAAATTTTTGGATGGGAAGGAAGTTTGTCGACAAGGCAGCGGCAAGCCTGCCTAATTCAAACAGTGGATTTAGGGGAAGAGCCATCAAAAGAACCTAAACTCTGTGTCCTCTGTGTACTCGGTGGTAAAAGAAAAATTTGAAGCGATTGCCCTAGGTTACGTTACCGCTTTGACTTATCTCGCCCCTAAAGCTAATATCCTCTACGGACTGACAGCCCATACGGACAAGAGAAAACAGGATGAATGGAAAAGAACTGATAGGCGCCTTGCGCGCCGGGCAGCGCGTCTACGGCACCGCGATCTACTCGCCTTCGCCGATTTGGCCGCGCGTCGTTACTAACCTCGATCTCGATATGGTCTTCATCGACACCGAGCATACGCCGCAGGACCGCAACATGATTTCCTGGATGTGCAACGCCTTCGCCGCGCTCAACTTGGCGCCGGTAGTGCGCATCCCCGAGCCCGACCCCTACTTGGCGCAGATGACGCTGGATGGCGGCGCACATGGCATTATCGCGCCCTATATCGAGCACCCGGAGCAGGTGAAGGCGCTCGGCGGCGCGGTCAAGTTTGGTCCCCTGAAAGGCGACAAACTGCGGGCGGCGCTTGACGGCGAGGCTCAGCTGGAGCCGGAACTGGCTGATTATCTGGCGGCGCGCAATGCCAACAAGGCGCTATTCGTCAATATCGAGAGCGTGCCGGCGCTGGAGCGGCTGGACGAGATTCTGGAGTCGCCCTGGATTGACTGTGTGCTGGTGGGTCCCCATGATCTGTCTTGCAGCCTGGGCCTCCCCGAACAATATGATCACCCGGTTTTCGATAAGGCGATTCGCACAATCATCGACAAGTCGCGCGCGGCCCAGGTCGGCATCGGCATCCATCACAATTTCACCCACCATGAGATCGAATGGGTCAATGCGGGCGCCAATCTGGTCATGCACAGCTCCGATATCTCCTCATTCAATCGCGCGCTGACCGCCGAATTCAAGCGCATCCGTGAAGAAACAGACGATGTTGGAGCGATCGTCGACGAGAATGTTCACTTCTAATCGACCGCAGTGTAGGGGCGTTTCGCCAATCGCCCGCGACGCAATCGCGCAAGGATGAACTATGTACAAGATCTGGTTTGAGAAAACGGTGCCCGATGAGTACCGCACCCTGTTTGAAGACATCGCCGAAGGCATCTGCCCGGGCGATCAAGTGAAGCGCGACCCCTACCATCGCCTGGAGGAGGCGCAGGGCGTGGTCGGCGGCGGGGCGGCTTATGACGGGCCGGCTTTGGATCGCGCGCCCAACCTGCTGATCATCGCGCGCACCGGCGTCGGCTATGACACGGTGGACGTGCCCGCTTGCACCGCCCGCGATATCGCCGTGGTCAACGCGCCCGATGCGCCCACCATCTCGACGGCTGAACAAGCGGTGACGCTGATGATGACGGTGGCGCGCAACATCAAAGGGATTAGCAACGAGCTGCAGCGCATGCTTGATAGCGGCGTCAGCAAGAATATCTGGGGTTCCTATGTCGCTTGGGAGATGCATAATACGCAGCTTGGCCTCGTTGGCTTGGGGCGGATCGGCGGGCGCGTCAGCGGCATCGCCAAAGCCATCGGCATGAAAGTGGTCGCTTATGACCCCTATATCAGCGATGAGCGCTTCGCCAAGCTGGGTGTGGAAAGGGCGCATTCGCTGGAGGAATTGCTTGCTGGCTCGGACTTTGTCTCCCTGCATCTGCCGCTGAATGACGAAACCTGCCAGGTGATGAACGCCGAGCGCTTCGCCCAGATGAAGCCGGGCGCGGTTTTCATCAACGTCTCGCGCGGCGGGCATGTTGACGAAGCCGCGCTGACCGCGGCGCTCGATAGCGGCCATCTCTTCGGCGCCGGTCTCGATGTGACCGATCCAGAGCCGCCGCTTGCCGGCAATCCGCTGCTGGGCCGCGACAATGTTGTGATTACGCCCCATGTCGCCAGCGCCACCGTGGCGGGCCGGCCGCGCCTGACCATTCATGCGCTGGAGCAGGTGGTTCAGGTGCTGCGCGGGGAGCGTCCGCCGCACCTGCTCAATCCGGAAGTGTGGGAAGCGGTGCGGGCGCGCTGGGAGGCGCTGCAAGGCTAATGGCTGATGCCCGCCTTTGAATCCAATCTCGTCAAGGCGAAATACGACCTGCTGGCGCCCGATGGCTCGGAGATTCGGCTGCTGCACAGCTTGGCCGGCGCGAGCGTCGTGCATTGCGCGCTGCCGGTCGGCGGCGTCTCGACTCCGGTGAAGCACCGAACGGTTGAAGAAATCTGGGTTTTTCTTGCGGGGGAAGGGCAAGTCTGGCGGAGGCTGGGCGAGCGCGAGCTTGTGCTTGACGCGCGCCCGGGCCTCAGCCTGACCATTCCGCTGGGCGCCGCTTTTCAATTTCGCAATACTGGCGCTGTACCGCTGGAATTCATCATCGCTACGACGCCGCCCTGGCCCGGCGAGGACGAGGCGATTGTGCTGGATGCGGGGCGCTGGGAAACCTGAACGCGATAAAGACTGCGAGAAGCGCCGGGGGCATATCCGCGCTTCCCGCAGTTGAATGTGGGGGGTGTTCTAGGCGTCTTCGCTTTCGCCAAGCGCGTCTGTTTGCTGGCTGCTGCCCTGGTCCGCCAGCTGGCTGCTGTCGTAGACGCCGCGGAAGCTGAAGAAGGCGCCATGACGCGGGCGCCACTTCCGCCAGCGCCGCGAGCTGTCGCTGAAGTCGGCTTCAAAGGCTTCGGTAACCGCCTCTTCGTAACGCTCTATGCGGGCGGCTGCCGCTGTGTTGATACCAGCCGTCGCTTGCTCCGCCAGCGTCGAAACTGTGGCGCCGACATCGCTGTCATTGGCTTCGATCAGTTCCGCGAAGGTCGCGCCTTCGAGCAGCGCGGCGTTCAACGCTGTCTTATCAAGACCGGTCGCTGCCGTAATGGTTTCGTCCATGCCCCAGGCGCCAAATAGTTCGCGTACGGGATTGCGCCGCCGCCACCAGGGGAAGCGCCGCCGGTGGCTTTCCTCCATCGCCTCGTTGAAGCCCGCTTCAAGGTCTTCGATGGTCGCCGCCGCCTGCGCATTGATCGACTCCGCCGCTTGCGCCACTAACTCCGCCATGACGGACTCGGCATCGCCGTCGTTTGCCGCAATCAGGTTGCTGATGCTGCTGCCGTCTTGCAGCGCCGCGAGCAGGTCCTCTCCTTCCATGCCGGTCGCTTCAAGGACGATGGGGACGGCTAACAAGACGCTGGGACCGCTGCGCCAAGAACCAGCGACGGCGTAGCCTCTTGGGCTGGGGTCATCGCCAGCGCTCACGCCCGCCGTCAGCAGCGCGAGCAACGCGAGGACAATGGTGAATCGTTTGACAGACATTGTGGAAACCTCCTTAGTGTTCTGGTCTGTAGGCGCGGGATTGCGACCACAGCCAAATGGCATTATTAAGGAGGCTTATTGCCAAAGTTTGGCGTCATTGTAAATTGTGTGTAAACGGGCTGAAGAGCGGGTTTCACCGCGTTATACAGCCGATTTCTTCGGGTTGTTCGAGCGATGTGTTGCTGGCGTTCATCGAGTCGGCGCCGCCCTTCGGCCCTTTGCAGCCTGAAAAGCGGGCGCCTTCGCTGCCCCCGCCATCTTGATTCTGCCGAAGACGCTATTGGCTGGCGCTCTGCGCATCAATCTTATCCACGCAATCCCAGCGGCGGGCAGGCGACGCATCGCTAATACATTCGCGATAACTGTCGATTTTAGACTGCGCGCTCTCCAACGCGGCTTCCAGTGGCGCGCCGTTGACCACGACCTTGTCGAAAGCTTCATTCAACCAGCGTATCTCCGACCAGGCATCCGCTTCCGGGAAGACTATCCTGTCCTCGTCCTCCAATTGCCGGACTAAATCTTGGAAGAATTCCGCTCCGTTCGGCGCGATAGCGCTGGTAACCGCGTCGCTGTTCTCCAGATTGGTTCGCGCTGGCATGCCGCCGAAGAGATCCGGCCGCCTTGACAGGGACTCGATCCAGTCATAGCAAGCTTGTGGATGGGCGGTTTTGGCGTTGATATAACCAAGCCCGACAGAATAAGCTAGGAGCGCGGTCTCGCCATAGTTGGGGAAGCTGACCAGATCGTAGCCCGAGTTCTTCTCAAGGAAGCGGTCGCCTAAGTCATCAATGAACAGGGCATGATCGAGCTGCCCTATGCGCGAGGTCATGTGCGGGCCGAGATTCGCATAATCGCTAATGCCTTGGCGGGCGTAGTCCAGGACTTTGCGCATCGCCTCAATGCTTTCAGCCGATGACAGGTCGAAGGATGTCGGTCTGGCGTTGAGATCCACCGGGAAGCCGCCGTTGGCCGCGATCAGCATTAGGAGATACTGGTTTCCCGAGCTGGGGCGAAGGACCGCCTTTTTCTCTTCGCTGTTGCTCCAGAGCGCGCGCAAGGTCCGATCGAATTCATCGGCTTGCCAGCCCGTCGACGGGAGCGGCAAGCCCTGTTCCTGGAAGGCGGCGCGGTCGTAACGCAGCGCCATGGGATATATCGTGAGGGGGTATCCCCACAACACATCCTGATGCCGCGCCTTCTCGAGCGCTGCCGGGACGAAGTCGCCCAGGTCAAACTCCTCGTCCGCTCCTATAAAGGGCTCGAGCCGGATGAGGCTGGAAATCGTCATCTTGGCCAGCCCCTCGTCGTCGCCGTAAAGGCAGTCGAATTCATCTTCATAAAGATTCCAGGAACCCGCCAGCGAGCCGATTTTGATGCGGCCGATATCGGGATGCTCGCGCACGAACGCTTCCGCATATTGCTTCAGCGGGCGTTCCAGGCGCGATGGGCTGCTGTCCATCAAACCAAAGCGGATGGTTATGCCATCTATCGGGGCGTAATCTGACGGCGGCTTCTTGATGGTGATGCGCGCGTCGTAGGCGGCCGCCGTTTCGAGAGCGCTGCGAATGGATTGCTGGGACTTTTGCAGAATTTCCTCGATGCCTTCGTCTTCAATCTGCGCGAGGTCAGAGGGCAGGCGGTCGACGTAAAGGCTTTCCACCGGGTCGAAGGCGTAAGGCAGCAGCGCTTCATGAACCTTGCGAAAATTGATGAAGTGTTCTTCGTAGCCGAAAGTGCCCGGAGCTTGATCATAAATATCTTGACGCGCGGGCACACTGTATCCGTATCCACTGACCAGCTCAAATCGCTGTGTCAGGAACTTGGTCAAGGCATACGACAGTTCCGGATGCGTAGTCGCGCTGCTGATGGCGAAGCCGTCAATTTGCAGAATTGTATGCCCGCTCGGTAGCGCCGTATACTCGAACTCGTGGCGCTGCCCCGATGACCAGGCGCCCCAATAGCTGGAGAGCAGCCCGGCGTAGTCTTGATCCCAATGCAGATCGTCGGATTGGGCGAACCAACCGGCCTCCCGCGCGGATTGCAGTTGCTCGTATGCGGCGCGCAGGCCAGCCTGGTCGAGCATAGGCGTTAAATCGCTATCAGCTGAAGGCAGGCCCGCGAGGCTGGCCGCCAAATACGGCGATTGCACATACCTGGATTGCAGCGGCGCAACCCCCGTTTCCTTCATTAGGCTTTCCATAGCCTCGGCGAAATCCTCCCAGGTCCAATCCGCCTGAGGATAGGGCAGGCTCGCGCGATCAAATACGTCTGGCTTGTAGCCCAACAGTCCCAGCCGCCAGCCAGCCGGCATCGCCCAGGCGCCGCCGTCCCACTGATATGCGTTTCGCACCTTGGGGTAAAAGGTCTCGGCCATATTTAATTCAGTATCGGCGGCGATATAGGGCGCCAAATCCAATACAAGCCCGGCGCGCGTGTCGATTGGCGAAAGCCCTGAAATAGCGAAAACATCAGCGGCGCCCGCGAAGGATGCCAGATAAGCGAAAGGCTCGGCCTCTTCCTCCGAGCGCTCATGCGGGAATGTCGGCGGATCGACCACGACCACATCGACATTGGGGTATTGTTCTTCAAAGGGGCGGAAGAAGTTCGTGGTTAACACATCCGGCATCGGCCAAGTCGGCGCGAAAGCAATGACGATCTTTTCTTCTGTTTCCGCAGCCTGCGCCGCAGCGACCATCGCGCTCTGGGCGATTACAATGAAGAGGAGGCAAAGGACGAAAACTCGGTGGTTATGCTGATGATATTTGCGGCAAGGCATCATGGCGCTTGATTCCTCTCTAGACATCCCGTGCAGTCGCAAGACGAACTCGCGCCCGCCTTGCTCACTGTATTACACAGAATCCCTGCCCGTTCCTCGCTTGATTGTCTGCGCCAGAAACATCAGCCCCGCCCCTCCCCGACCAAATCAATAAACTTGATCGTCGCTTGAATCCCGTTGTAAAAGTTCTGCAAATAGATATTCTCGTTGGGACCATGCGCGCGGCCGCTCTTCAGCCCGTAGCTCATAATCACCACGTCGCCCGCCACTTTCATGCACTCGAAGGTGATCGGCACGCTGCCGCCGGCGCGCTCGAACACTGGCTCGACGCCCCAGGCGTAAGTGTAGGCTTCCGCCGCCGATTTCAGCGCCAAGCCCGCCACATCCAGCAGCACCGCCTCGGCGCCCATGCCGCCGAACTTGAAATCGATATTCACCGTATTCGGCGCGATGCGCTTGATATGCTCGACGACGCAGTTAAGGACGCGCTCTGGATCCTGACGCGGCACGAGGCGGCAGGTGATCTTGGCGAAGGCGCGCGCGGGCAGCACCGTTTTCATGCCATCGCCGGTGTAACCGCCGTGGATGCCGTTGATCTCCAGCGTCGGGCGTGCCCCCAAACGCTCGGGCAAGTTGTATGCGGCTTCGCCCCAAAGCGCCGGCGCGCTCACCACATCGTCCCATTCGGCTTGCAGATAAGGCTCGACCTTTTCCAGCAGGGCGCGGTCTTGCGCCGTCACCGCCGCTACATCATCGTAAAAGCCCGGCACGGACACCGCGCCGTTTTCATCGTGCAGCTGCGCCAGGATTTCGGACAGCGCTTGAATGGGATTGTGCACCGAGCCGCCCCAATGCCCGCTGTGCAAATCGCTTACTGGCGCCGAGACATGCAGTTCCAGGGCGGTGATGCCGCGCAGCCCGTAGGTCAGGCTCGGCTGATCGGGCGCCAGAATCGCGCCATCGGAGATCATGGCGATATCAGCCGCCAGCCGCTCCGGATGCGCCGCGATGAAGGCGTTGATATTCTCCGAGCCGGATTCTTCTTCGCCTTCCAGCACAACTTTGATGTTGACCTTGGGCTTTTCCTCGCTCGCCAGCCACGATTCCACCGCCTTCAAGTTGGACATGACGTGCAGCTTGCTATCGACCGCGCCGCGGCAAAAGAGGCGCCCGTCTTTGATCGTCGGTTCAAAGGGCTCGGTATCCCAGCCATCGGCGACTTCAGCCGGCTGCACGTCATAGTGGCAGTAAATCAGGATGGTCGGCGCGTCTTCGCCCGCCCCGTTCCATTCGCCGAGCGCCAGCGGGCAGCGCCCCTCCGGCATCAAGATGACTTCGGCGCGATCCATGCCGATGCGCAGCATCATCGCCTTCAGCCACTCGGCGGCGCGCGCCACATCTTTCGCGTGCTGCGGCTGCGTGCTGATCGTGCGGATGCGCAGCAATTCCTGATATTCATCGAGGAAGCGCTGCTGATTCGATTTTGCGTATTGGTATGGGTTATTCATATCTTCTTCCCCGCTTGGCGCTATCTCGGGCTAATGTCGGCATCATACAACATGGGGCGCCGGTTTCGTATCCGCTAAATTCCCGCTCTAGTAATATCCGCGGAAATGTTAGACACTGCGGCTTCCCCTCTCTGCTAAATCATCGAGAAACCCATAACAACATGACATTCAAAAACCTGCAATTAGATAGCGCCATGCTGCGCGCGGTGGAACGCGTCGGTTATAGCGAACCAACGCCGATACAGCGGCGCGCCATACCGCCCCTCCTTGAGGGACGGGATCTGGTTGGCTGCGCGCAAACGGGCTCCGGCAAGACCGCCGCTTTCGCCTTGCCAATCGTGCAGATGCTGGCGCCGGCTCATGGGCGGCGGCGCATTCGTGTTCTGGTGCTGGCGCCCACGCGCGAACTGGCGGCTCAAATCGATGAAGAATTTGGCAAATTCGGCCGCGAGAAGGCATTGAGACATGTGGCGATTTTTGGCGGCGTGGGCCAGCAGCCCCAAGTCGAGGCGCTCAGGCGCGGCGTCGATATCGTCGTGGCGACGCCGGGAAGACTGCAAGACCTGATGGACCAGGGCTGCATCCGACTGGATGCCATCGACTTCTTTGTGCTGGATGAAGCCGATCGCATGTTGGACATGGGTTTTATCCATGATGTCAAGCGCATCATCAAACGCTTGCCCAAGGCGCGCCAGACTATGCTGTTTTCGGCAACGATGCCGCAAACGATTCAAGACTTGAGCCGCAGCATCTTGACCAATCCGGTCCATGTGGAAGCCAATCCGCATTCGACCACCGTTGAGAATGTCGCCCAATCCATCTATTTTGTGGAAGGGGGCGACAAGCGCGCCCTGCTCAAGCACATCTTAAAAGACCCGGCTTCGGAACGCGTTCTGGTGTTTACGCGCACCAAGCATCGCGCCAACCGGCTGGCGCAGCAATTGAACCGCGCTCGCATCCCAGCAGAAGCCATCCACGGCAACAAATCGCAGACGGCGCGCACCAAAGCCCTGGCGCGATTCAAGTCCGGGCAGACTGCCGTCCTGGTCGCGACTGATATCGCCGCCCGCGGGCTGGATATCGAATCCGTCTCCCACGTCATCAATTTCGATTTACCCAATATCCCGGAGAGTTACGTGCATCGCATCGGTCGCACCGCGCGCGCCGGCGCATCCGGCATCGCCTATTCCTTCTGCGATGTCAATGAACGGAAGTTTTTGCGCGAAATCGAGTCCTTAATCCGCCAGCCGATTGCGGTCGTTGGCGAGCATCCCTATCAGTCAACGATCAATGCCCCGCCAATGCCGACCGCCGCCGGCAATGCGCCGAAGCCAAGCCGCAACCGCCGCCGCCGCCGCTCACGGGCAAACCGTCGCGCGCGCATCGCCTAGCTCCCCGCCTTAGCGCAGGAGGCGCAATCGCCCGCTTCTCGAGTATCATCTGATAAACGGGAAGCGCATCGCCAGCGGACAGGCGCGTTCGACTGCGAAGAATAGGAGCCTCGCATGACCGGCAAGCAGTATCCGAAAGTTGTCGTGATTGGCGCGGGCAGCCTCTTCTTTGGGCGGCAGGCGATTTGGCAGATGGTTCACTCGCCGCATCTCCAAGGGGGGACGCTGGCGCTGGTCGATAAGGACCCCGATCGCCTGGAAAAGATGGCCTTGCTGGCGGAGATGGCGGTTGCCGAAGCCGGCGTCGCCTTGCGGCTGGAGGCCGCCTCCGATTGGCGCGATGTTTTGCCCGGCGCAGACTTTGTCGCGCTCAGCTTCGCCGCCGATACCGTGCGTTATCGCGGGCTGGATTGCCAAATCAGCGAGAAATACGGCGTCCGCATGTGCAGCGGCGACACCATCGGTCCCGGCGGCATCTTCCGCGCCATGCGCGAACTGCCGCTAATCATGGATTGCGTCGCCGATTGCCAGCGCCTCTGCCCCGATGCCTGGGTGATCAACTATATCAATCCCAGCACGGTCAATGGCATGGCGATCGCGCGTTTTGCGCCGGCGGTCAAGAGCTTCGCCCTCTGTGATTCCCTGCACATGCCCCACGTCAAGCTTCGCTATGCAGAGTACGCCGGACTCGTCAGCGACGCAGCGGATTGGACTGCCCAATTGGATGCCGATTTCGACCTGCGCATCGCCGGCGTCAATCACTTCACCTGGATGCTGAAAGCGGAATACCAAGGGCGTGATGTCAGCGGGCGAATCGCCGAGCGCCTGCGCCGCGGCACAGTGCGCCAGTCGATGGATGGCGCCCATAGCGCCAAGGCGCTGCATAACGACGCCATCGCCTGCCAGCTCTATGAGATCTTCGGCGTCATTCCGGTCTGCGTATCCCATACCAAAGAATACGTCCGCTTTTATCAAGGGCGCGGCATGCTGCCCGATGAGATTCCCCCGCTGTTAATCTGGGAGACGGATACGCGCTACGCCCGCCATGAAGCCATGTGGCAGCAGGTCGATGATTTCATCAGCGGCGCGACGCCGATTGGCGAATTCAAGACGGCGCTCGGTCCCGATCACGCCACCGACATCATCGAGAATATGGTCGGCGGGCTCGGTCGCTCCTTCTACATCAACACTGCGAACCGCGGCGCCGTATCGAACATGGCGGATGACGCCTTTCTCGAATTGCTCTGCGATATCGATATGGACGGGCCCCGTCCACGCCCGGCAGGTGAGATGCCGCGAGGATTGCGCGGCATGCAGGAAATCGTGCTCGATACGCATGAACTCACGGCGGAAGCCATCGTGAAAGCCGATTACCGCCTGCTGCGGCGCGCGCTGATGACCGACCCGCTGACCAATTCCATCGCCGATGCCGATGCCATCCTGCGCGAGCTGCTGGCTTCCCAACGCGATGCCCTGCCCGATCATTGGTACGCCGAAGCGCAAATTCTGTAGGCGCGAGCCTTGGCTCGCCCGCAAAATATCACAAGCCTGTAGGGGCTGCCCATTGGGTCGCCCGAAAATAGCACAAGGCCGTAGGGGCGAGCCTTGGCTCGCCCGAAAATAGCACAAGCCTGTAGGCGCAACCCTTGGCCCGCCAGTGCCTCGCCGCCATACCTTTAATACAACGAGGGCTTGCCAATCGCTCCGACAGGCTGAGGCCTCCCCGTCTCCGCCGAGCGAATCGCGGCTTCAGCAACAATCAGCGACATGGCGCCATCCCAAGCCGAAGGACCGGTCGCTTCCTTCCGGCGCAGCGCGTTGATCCAATCTTGCGCCTCATCGATATAAGCTTGAGCGAAGCGCTGGGGCCAATTCGGCGTGATCGCGCGCGACAGCGCCCCCGCTTGCCGCAGCGAAGGGCTCGGATGGCTGGCGGTATTCAGCCGCCCGCTTTCGCCCGTCACCTCAACCGTCACTTCATAGCCATAGCCGGAGTCGCCATTGTATTCCAGGCTTCCGAGCGCGCCGCTTTTATAGACCAGTTGGAGCTCCGCCAGGCGGGCGCTTTGCGCGCGGGCGCGGTCGAACGGCAGCCACTGCGTATAGACGCTGCTGATCTCCTCGCCCATGATCCAGCGCGCCGAGTGAATATCGTGGATCAAGGAATTGGTGATGACCGATTCTATCGGCAATTCGCGGCTGAACTGCGGATTGATATGCACACTGCGGAACTTCAGCGATTCGCCTATGACGCCGCTATGCAGCAGGTCGTAAAGCTCTCGGTGCGCCAGGTCATATTCGCGCATGAAGCCGACCTGCGCCAGACGCCGGCCCGCCGCCAACTCCGCATTGACGATGCGCTCGGCATCGGCCACCGTCGTAGCCAGCGGCTTTTCGCAAAGCGCCGGCTTGCCCGCTTCTATGCAACCCAGCGTGAAGTCCGCATGGCTGCGGTCGGTCGAGGCGATCAGCACCGCGTCCACGTCGGGGTCAGCGATTAGGTCGCCGGCATCGTCATAAGCGCGCGCGCCATCGCAGGCGGCCGCGACCGCATTTGCCGCCGCCTCTTTGATGTCCATCACGGCGACGACCGTCGCGCCCATTGTGCGCCGCATCAGGTTTTCAGCATGGAGGCTGCCAATGGCGCCGGCGCCGATCACGCCGACATTTATCGTCTCGCTTGCCATGTCCCTCGCCCCTTCTGGCTATGACATTTTTCGACATCAGTTGTTAGTGAATTGTAACGGCTTGAGAGATCGTTTCAAACTAGCGGCGCAGCCCGCGCCCGGCCCGCAAAACAACACAACGCCGGTAGGGGCGAGCCTTGGCTCGCCCTCAAAATACAAGGACCTCGTAGGGGCGACTCTGTGAGTCGCCCGCCGCCCCGCGTAAACTAGCCCGCGCCCGCCCTTGCTTGACAGCCGCCAGCGCAACTCTTATGATGATGCGCGATTAGACCAGCGCCAAGCCTGAGGAACTTCCACCAATGACCGCGCCGCCCATCTTGCTGGCTGTCGATATCGGCGGCACCTTCACCGACATTGTCGCTCTCGACCTCCCCAGCGGGCGCGTCAATAGCGAGAAGCTGCTCACGACTTATCCCGATCCGTCGGCGGCGGTATTGGCGGGCGTCCGCAATTTGCTGGATGCGGCTGGCTTCGCGCCCGATTCGATCCGCTATGTCGTGCATGGGACGACGCTGATCACCAATACGCTGATCGAGCGCAAAGGCGCTTGTACCGCGCTGCTGGCGACCGCCGGTTTCCGCGACGCTGTTGAGATCGGCAACGAGGGGCGCTACGATATGTACGACCTGGCGCTGAAGAAACCGCCGCCGCTGGCTGAACGGCGACTGCGCTTTGATGTGCCCGAGCGCATGCTCGCCGATGGCTCGGTCTGGCGCCCGCTGGATGAGGCTTGCCTGCGCGACATCTGCGCGACCTTGCGCGCGGAAGCGATCGAAGCCGTCGCTATCTGTTTCCTGCACGCCTATACCAACCCGGCGCATGAATTGGCTGCGCTTGAGATCGTCCGCGAGGAGCTGCCGGCAGTTTCGATATCGGCGTCGCATCAGGTGGCGCCCGGCATGCGCGAATATCCGCGCGCCTCCACAACGATCGCCAATGCCTACGTCCAGCCCATCAGCGAGCGCTATATGCGGCGCGTCGCCTCTGGCTTAAAAGCGAGCGGGATTGTCGCCCCCTTGAACATCATGTTGAGCAGCGGCGGCACGACCACGCTGGAAGCGGCGCGCGCCTTCCCCGTCCGGCTGGTGGAGAGCGGTCCCGCCGGTGGCGCCTTGGCGGGCCTCTATTGGGGGCGGCTGCTGGGGGAGAAGGATGTGCTGGCGTTCGATATGGGCGGCACCACCGCCAAGGCGGCTTTGACGCGCGCCGGCGAATTGGCGATCAGCCACCAATCGGAAGTGGCGCAGGTTTATCGCTTCAAGCGGGGCAGCGGCTTGCCCTTGATGACGCCGATGATCGAGATGATCGAGATCGGCGCTGGCGGCGGCAGCATCGCCCATTTGAACCCGCTCGGCTTGCCCACAGTCGGCCCGCAGAGCGCCGGCTCCGCGCCTGGCCCCGCATCCTATGGCATTGGCGGAACCGAACCCACCGTCACCGATGCGGATCTGCTGCTCGGCTATCTCAATCCTGATTATTTCGCCGGCGGGGGCATTAAACTTGATAGGGAGGCAGCCCGCCAGTCCTTCGTGGAATTGGCGGCCGCGCTTGATCTCTCGCTCGAAGGCATGGCTTGGGGCGCGCACCAATTGGTGAATGAGAATATGGCGGCGGCGGCGCGCGTCCATGCAGCCGAGCGCGGGCTGGAGATCCGCCGCTATAGCATGGTCGCCACGGGCGGCGCGGGGCCCGTGCATGCCTGCGGCGTGGCGAATAGGCTGGGCATCAGCCGCATCATTGTGCCGCCATTGGCCGGCGTCGGCTCGGCTTTCGGCTTCCTCACCGCGCCCATCGCTTTTGACTTCACCCGCAGCTATGTCGCCAGGCTGAGCGACCTGAACTTGACTGAACTCAACGGCATTCTTGAAGATTTGCAGCGCGAAGGCAGAAGCATCGTCGAGGCGGCTGGCGTACCGGCTTCGGAGATCAATGTCCGCCTCCATATCGATATGCGTTATGTCGGGCAAGGCTACGAGGTTCGCGTCCCCTTCCCCATGGCGATGCTGACCGAGCGTCATATCCGCCAAATGCAGAGCGCGTTCGAGGAGGAATATCGCGCCTTTTACGGGCAATTGGCTGATGGCGTCCCGATTGAAGCGGTGAACTGGCGCGTGCTGATCAGCGGGCCCAAACCGGAGATCGCGTTTGAACCGCCGCAAGCATCACGAGTGGGTGACATGGACGAGGCGGTCCGTCAACGCCCGGTCCGCTTTAGTCCCGATCAAGCGCCGCAGCCTGCGCCCGTATTCCGCCGCGAGCGCTTGGAACGCAACTGGTCGGCGGAAGGTCCGCTGATCATCGAAGAAGCGGCTTCGACCACGGTTGTCACACCCGGCTGGTCGGCGCAGGTGGCTGAAGGCGGCTGCCTGCTTTTGACACGAGATGAGACTTGATATGATGATTCCCCAATCTCCATCTGTGGTGGCGCCGAATGCTGTAGGGGCTTCTCGCCGAGACGCCCGAAAACCATTGGAATTTAACAAGGGCGTTTCAGCGAAACGCCCCTACAAGACGCGTTGGATGGCAAGTTGGCAAACATGATCGATCCCGTCACACTTGAAGTTATCTGGCGCCGGCTGATCTCAGTGGTTGATGAGCAAGCGGCGGCGCTGATTCACTCGTCCTTCACCACCGTTGTGCGCGAAGCGGGCGATCTCTCCGCTGGCGTCTTTGATCGCGCGGGCAATATGATCGCCCAATCGGTCACCGGCACGCCGGGGCATATCAATACAATGGCGAATTGCGTGCGCAATTATGTCGCGCCCAATTATCCCATCGACAGTTTGAACCCGGGCGACACGCTGATCACTAACGACCCCTGGGAGGCATCGGGCCACCTCTTTGATTTGACCATCGTCTCGCCTGTGTTTTATCGCGGGCGCGGCGTCGCCTATTTTGCCAGCACCTGCCACGCGGTTGATATCGGCGGCGCAACCATGGGTGGCGATGCCCGCTCGCTCTATGAAGAAGGGCTCGCCATCCCGCTGATGAAGCTCTTCAAAGCCGGCGAAGCCAATCGCGAGCTCTTCGATATCATCCGCGCCAACGTCCGCGTGCCCGATCAAGTCATAGGCGACATTTACGCCCAGGAGGTCGGCAATCAAGTGGGCGCGCGCAAGCTGCTCGAAATGTTGGACGAATACAACCTGCCCGATATCGAGACGGTCTCCGCGCTGATACTCAATCGCACCGAGCAGGCTGTGCGGGACGCCATCCGCGCCCTGCCCGATGGCGCATACAGCAACACGATTACGATCGACGGCTTTGACCAGCCGCTGACAATCGCCTGCGAAATCACCGTCGACGGCGATCAACTGATGATCGACTACGACGGCTCATCGCCGCAGGTTGACCGCGGCATCAACGTTGTGCTGAACTATACCCAGGCCTACACCACTTACACGCTGATGGCCGCTCTGGCGCCGGGCATCCCCAACAACGAAGGCGCCTTCCGCCCCATTGACGCGCGCGCGCCGCTCGGCTCGATACTCAATTGCGCGCGGCCGGCGCCGGTCAGCGCCCGGCACTTGATCGGCCACTTCGTCAGCCAGCCGCTGCTGACCGCCTTGGCGGAGATCGTGCCGGAACAGGTGATCGCCAACGGCTCAGCCGGGCTCTGGAATACGATGATGGATGGCATGGACGAGCAGGGCGAAGAATTCGCTTATATCTTCTTTTCCGCTGGCGGCATGGGCGCCGCCCACGACCGCGACGGGCTCTCGGCAACCGCTTTTCCTAGCGGCATCATGGGCGTGCCGGTCGAGGCGATCGAGACCGCTTCACCCCTCTTGATGCATCGCCGCGAGCTGCGCCCCGATTCCGGCGGGCCCGGGCGCTACCGCGGCGGATTGGGCCAAGTGATGGAGTTGGAAATCATCACTGGCGCGGCAGCGAACCACTCCTGCATGTACGACCGCACGGGCAACCCGGCGCTTGGTTTGCTGGGCGGGAAGCCCGGCGCGGCCGGCGAAGTGAGGCTTTCCGATGGCGGGCGTCCCCATCCCAAAAGCCATTATGCGCTGCAGCCCGGTCAACGGGTGATCCTCGAACTGCCGGGCGGCGGTGGCTTCGGTCCACCATTTGAGCGGGATCCCAATCGCGTCTTGAACGATCTGCGGCAGCGCTATATTTCAGTGGCGGCGGCGGAACGCGAATACGGCGTCGTGATTGATCCGGCGACCATGACCATTGACGCGGCGGCGACTGGGGCGCTGCGAAAGGAGCGAGAGGCATAATGGCGCGGCACTATGATGTGATCGTGGTCGGCTTGGGGGCAATGGGTTCGGCGGCGCTCTATCAGGCGAGCCGCAGTGGCGCCAATATACTCGGCATCGATCGCTACCAGCCGCCGCATACGCTGGGCTCCAGCCACGGCGACACGCGCATCACGCGAGCCGCTATTGGCGAAGGCGAATGCTATGTGCCGCTGGTTCAGCGTTCGGGCGAGATCTGGCGCGAGCTGGAATCGGCCAGCGGGTCGACGCTCTTTCATCGCAGCGGCGGCCTCATCATCGCGCCGCCCAGCTCAAACGCGACTTTTCACGGAGAAGGCGACTTTGTCGAAGCATCGGCGCGCGTGGCGACACGGCACGGCATCGCGCACGAAATCATCGACGCTGAGGAAATCAAGCGGCGTCATCCACTGCTTAAACCGCGTGAAATCGACCGCGCCTATTACGAGCCGGGCGCCGGCGTGCTGCGGCCCGAGCGCTGCATATCAACCCAGCTCGAGCAAGCGCGTCAAGCCGGCGCGACCATCCAAACCGGCGAAAAGGCGACTGGCTATCAAGCGAGCGCCGAGGGCGTGACGGTGACCACCGAGCGCGGCGCATATTATGCGGACAAGCTGATTTTGTCCGCCGGCGCCTGGATGGGCGATCTGGCGCCGGAAGCTTATCGCGCCGGTCTGCGCGTCTGCCGCCAGGTGATTTATTGGTTCGAGGCTGACGACATCGGCTTATTCGATCCGGAGGTCTTTCCCTGGGTGATATGGATCGGCGATACGCTGGAGGACTTCTGGAGCAGCTTCCCGGCGCCGCGCGATGGCTTGAGCGGCGTCAAACTGGTAACGGAGCAATACCATACGACAACGCGCCCCGACGAGGTCAGCCGCGAGGTCACTGCCGAAGAACGCGATGATATGTATTATCGGCTGACGCGACCGCGCATCGACGGCTTGCGCGATAAGCTGATCCGCGCCGAAGTCTGCATGTACACGGTCACGCCTGATGAACATTTCGTCATTGATTTTCATCCGGAATCGGAGCGCGTGATCATTGCTTCGCCCTGTTCCGGGCACGGCTTCAAGCACTCGGCGGCGGTCGGAGAGACCTTGGCGCAGTTGGCGCTGGATGGCGAGACCGAGTTTGATATTTCATCGTTTGGTCTCGCTCGTTTGATCTCACCGCACTAGCGATCCTGTAGGGGCTGCCCATTGGGTCGCCCGCATACCAGACTGATTGGGGGGAAAAACAATGCGACTTTCAGGCAAAACCGCAATCGTCACCGGCGGCGCGAACGGCATCGGCGCGGGCTGCGTCCGGCGCTTGGCGGATGAAGGCGCGAATGTCGTCATCGCCGATATCGATGACGCCGCTGGCGAGGCGCTCGCCGCCGACTTGGGCGCGACCGTTATCTATGCGCGCGCCGATGTCTCCCAGCGCGCATCGGTTGAGGCGCTCTTTGACGAGGCAATCACAGCCTTCGGCGCTGTGGATATCCTGGTCAACAATGCCGCCTTCGTGCACAAGCCCGGCGTCATCGCCAACTTCCTCGAATACAGCGATGAAGCCTGGCGCAAGACGCTCGCCATCAATCTGACTGGTATGTTCTATTGCTCGCAGTCCGCCGCCCGTCTGATGGCGAAACGGGGGCAGGGCGGCGTCATTATCAATATGAGCAGCGGCGGCGCCTCGCGCGCGCATCGCCACATGTTCGGCTACGACGCCAGCAAGGGCGGCATTGAGGCGGCTACGCGGGCGATGGCGCTCGATCTGGCGAGCTTGAACATTAGGGTGAACGCGGTTGTGCCGGGCAGCACCCGCGTCGATCATGGCACGTCGGTCGGCGATTCGCCGATCGCGCCATCAGCCGTCATCCCGCTGCCGCGCCAGGGCAGGCCGGACGATATTGCCGCGGCGGTCGCTTTCCTCGCATCGGATGACGCCGCCTACATAACGGGCGCGCGCATCGTGGTCGACGGCGGTATGGACGCCCAGCTGCGCAGCCCTGCGGTGGATTACAGCTACGATTACAGCGAGCATCTGTAACGGCGACTGTCGGTCAATGTCGGCAGCCCGTGGCGCCGGGCGCTGTCTACGTGCCCTGCGCGATTTGCGCGACCCTGCGAGTCGCCCGCCAAACTAAAAACTGTAGCGGTGATACCCGGGTCGCTCGCTGCCCGCTCCAACTTTCATCTCAAAATCTCATTTTCCAACCGAGACGCTATAGTCGCCCTGTGCTCGACGCCTGATGCTAGGCTCGAAACAGCGACTGAACCAGGGACCGAAGCCATGTTCGCCAGTTCAACATATCTGCGGAAATCTCTTTTTTGCCCGCAAACGCAAAAACCCTTGTTTATCGCTCGCAAACGCTTGAGGACCCTGCAATTCGTCTTTATGACTATGCTGTATTCGGTTGCGGAAAACGCGCATTGGCACAAATCTTTCTCTGGCCTGCCAATGCCAATCACGCGCTTATGTCTCTCGGATCCCTTGCGGACACTGCGATTCACCATTGGCACAAAGGCTGGATTCGTTGGCGCCGATCGTGCCAATCCCCATTTTCACCGCCGGCTTTGGCTGCGTATCGGCTAAAAATATCGTTGCCGACGGCCACAGATCAAAGCCGTCATCATTTCCCGCCCAAGCCCCGCCACCATTGCCTTTCAGCCTTGGCTGCCCGGGGGCGGTCCCGCAGCCGCGCCTGGCGGCGACTTATCCCCGCTTGGTTTTCGGAAAGCTTGCGAGACTTTCACCGCCTCGGGATAACGCGCCCGGTCGCATCGCTGCGGTATCCGCTCTGCGCGCCCAGCTCGCGCTTGAAAGCCTCGCCGCGCAGCGCATCCAGCAGCGCTTCTACCGCTTCAGTCTCCAGATAGCGCTGCGGAATCGCCAAATCGAAGCGCTCCCAGGTCAACCCGATGAAGTCCAGCCCCATCGCCTCGGCCGCCGCGCGCAAGCCCATGCCACAATCGCCGATGCCATCAGCCACAGCCGCCGCCACCGCCAGATGCGTATACTCCTCGCGCCCGTAACCGGCGATTTCAGCGGGCGATATGCGATGCTGCGCCAGGAGATGATCGAAAAGCACGCGCGTGCCCGCCCCCCGCTGCCGATTGATGAAGCGCGCGCCGCTCAGATCAGCGACGGAAGTGATGCCTTTGGGGTTGCCGGTCGGCAAGATCAAGCCCTGCTCCCGCCGGGCGAAAGTCACGAGCGCGACCGGCTCGTTCGGCATATAGCGCTGGACATACGGGAGGTTGTAGCTCTCGGTTTGCGGGTGGAACAGGTGACAGCCGGCCAAGTGCGCTTCGCCGCGCCGCAGCGCTATCAGCCCGCCCAGCGAACCGACATTGACCGAAACGAGCCGCTGCCCGGCGGTGTGGCGGCGAAGATGGGTCGCTAGCAGATCCAGCATCGGGTCGTGGCTGCCCATGATAAGCAGCGTGCGCTTGACGAGGGACAGAGCGCGATAGAGCGATACTTTCAGCGTTCCGCCACGGTCGACGCCCTCGTGAAAACGCGGGATATGCGCCAGCCCATCAGCCTCGACCAACGAGGTGATCACGCCGGCGCCCCGTTGCAAGGGCGTCGCCTGCAGCCGCCCGTCAATCTCCGCCAGCGCCACCCGCACATAGTCATCGTCGCCAATAGGCGATGCGATCTTTTGCGTCGAAAGGGCAGCGACAACAGCGGTTTCGGGCGCCGCCAAACCAAGCCATTGCCTGACGAGCGGGATGATGAATAGCTCGCCAGTGAGCGTGGCGCTGACTGGATAACCGGGCACGCCAATGATTGGGATGCCCGCAGCCAAGCCGATAATCACCGGATGCCCCGGGCGCACGGCGATGCCATGCGCCAGTACCTCGCCCAAAGTGCCGATGGCGTTTGCGCTGAAATCGTGACTGCCCGCCGATGAGCCGGAGAGAATCAGGATCAGATCCGGCTTTGAAGCGACCGCGTCGGCCAAGGCGGCGCGCAGCGCGGCTTCATCATCGGGGACGATGGCGCTTACGCTCGCCTCGCCGCCGGCGTCGCGGATCTGGCTGCTGAGTATCAAGCTGTTGTATTCGATCAACTGCCCGCGCTTGGGCTGCTGCGCGATCGGTACGAGCTCGCCGCCGGTCGGGATGATCAGGACGCGCGGTTTGCGCCGCACCGTCACCTGCTGCTGGCCGCAGCCAGCCAACGCGCCCAAATCCACCGGGCGCAGCTGATGGTTGATCTGCAAGACGGTTTCGGTCGCCACCATGTCTTCGCCCATCAAGCGCACATGCTGCCAGGGCGCGGCCGCGGCGTAGATCAGGATGGTGGACGCGTCGGCTTGATTGACATTTTCGATCATGATGACGGCATTGGTTTCTGCCGGCAGCGGATCGCCCGTGTTGACCGGAAACGCGTCCGCGCCCAAGCGCAGTGGCAGCGCCCGCGTCTCGCGCGCCGATACCGTCGCGGCCGCTGAAACCGCGTAGCCATCCATTGCCGCGCAGTGGAAATGCGGCGATGACAGCTTGGCTTGTACTGGCGCCGCTGTTACGCGCCCAAGCGCCTCGTCGAGCGGGATGGGCTCGCCTGGCAGGGGAGAGGCTTTGCCAGCGCGCGCCAAAGCCGCTTGCAGCATCGCCCGCGCCTCGTCCAGCGGGATGTCTTCGAGATAGACGCGCCGCTTCGTCATGGCTCAGAAGAGCTGCACGTCGACGATGCTGCCCGCTTCGTAGCCGCCGGTATTCAGCGGCACGCGCAGCAGCCCGTCGGCGGCGATCAGCGTGAAGATCAGATTGGATTTGCCAAAGACCGGTTCAGCCAAGGTCCCTCCGTCTTCGGCGCGGGACAGTTTGACCGGCAGCCAGTCCTCGCGGCCAGTGACCGAGGCGACGCGCTGCGACAGCCTGGCTTCACGCGTGGCCGGCGATTGCGGCGCTTGACCCAGGTAGCGAGCGATGAGATGCGGCAGGAGTTGCCGCGCCACCAGCAGCGCCGAGGCTGGATTGCCCGGCAGCCCGATGACCGGCTTGTTCTTGCAGACGGCGATGATGGTAGGCTTGCCCGGTTTTGTCGCCAAGCCATGCTGCAAGAGGCCCGGCGCGCCCAGCCCATTGATGACATCGCGGGTGTAATCGCGCGCCGAGACCGAACTGCCGGCGCTCAAGAGCAGGATGTCGCAGGCGGCGAAGCCGGCTTCCGCCCGCTGACGATAATCGTTGATGGCATCGGCGGCGATGCCGAGGCGCAGCGGCGCGGCGTCATGCTTTTCCGCCAGCGCGCTCAAGGTGTAGGCGTTGATGTCGCGCACCATCCCCGGCGTCAATCTTGCTTCCGGCGGCGTCAATTCGTCGCCGCAGCTAAGGATGCCAACGCGCGGTCTCGCGAGAACCGGGATTTCGCTGATGCCCACGGCGAGCAAGCCGCCGATATCCTGGGCGCGCAGCCGCTGCCCGCGCGGTAAAACCAAAGCGCCCGCGGCGATGTCCTCGCCCGCTTGGATGACGTTTTCGCCGGGCGCGGCGGCGCGCAGAATCTCGATTTCGCCTTCATCGATGACCTGGGCCTGCTCCAGCATGACGACCGCATCGGCGCTCGCGGGAAGCATGCCGCCAGTATGGATGAGCAGCGCATCGGCGACGCCGACATCGTCCGTCGGCGCCTCGCCCATTTTCAGCTCGCCACGCAGCCGCAGAAAAGCCGGCAGCGATTGACTCGCGCCGAAGGTATCGGCGGCGCGCAGAGCATAACCATCGACCGTGCTCTTGCGGAAGGCGGGAACCTGCTCGGGCGAGCGCAAGTCGGCGGCAAGGATACGATCGAGCGCGGCCGCGGTCGACAAGGTCTCCGTGGCGGGCAGCGGCTGCCAGTGCTGGTCCAGCAGCGCCAAGGCATCGTCTACCGGAATAACTTGGAAGAACTCGGGCGAGGGCATTTCGTCCTGATCTCAACGTTGAGCAATAGCAGAAAAAGTTTACCACAGCCGTACGCAAGTCAAGACATGGCTCACACAAAATGACGAACCTGAGGAAAAAAGTATCTGTAGGGGCGAGCCATTGGGTCGCCCGTCCATGCAGTAGCGCGAGGTTTAGGGCGAGACAAGTCTCGCCCCTACAAATATCGCTATGATAGCAGATGGAATTTGGCAGGTTCATTAAATTAGAGATCGCAGAGAGCACAGAAGTAAACGCAAGTAAGCAATGCGAAAAAGGGGGATGCTAATCTGATCCGAGATCTGTAGGGGCGAGACTTGTCTCGCCCACTATGTCGCCATTGTACATGTGGGCGACTCAAGAGTCGCTCCTACGACGTTCCTTCATTATGTTGCATTACTTTATTGGACTTACTGAGATTGTCGAGCAATTGTCGCTGAGCACAGGATTGCAGCAACTAATCCAGCCCCAGGCGCCAGCCATTGGTGTAGACGCGCATGCCGCCGCTGCGCACATAGCCGGCGACGCAGATCTTCCAAGCCTGCGCCAGCTCCACCGTGACGCTCGTCGGCGCTGTGCGGCTCGCCACGATCGGAACCCCCATGCGCCGCGCCTTGCCAATCATCTCCGAGCTGATGCGCCCGCTCGTCAGCAGGATTCGGTCGCGCGTTTCGATTTGTTGCAGCAGCGCTTGCCCGGCCGCCTTGTCGACCGCGTTGTGCCGCCCGACATCTTCCGCGCTGGCCAGCAGCCCGCTCTCAGCGGCGAGCACAGCCGTATGCACGCCGCGCACCGCATTGTACAAACGCGCCGCGCCCTGTAGCTGGCGCATCAAGCGCAAGATGATCGCCGGCTTGGTTCGGTAAGACGAATCAAGCGCGGGAAACGCTTTGGACAACTCCTGCCCGGTTACGCCGCCGCCGCAGCCTGTCGTCAGGATCATGCGCCGCGGGAGCTTGGCGTCGTCCCGCGTCAAGATCACATCGGCGACGGCATTGGTCCGGTTGAGTTGCAGCAGGGCGATTTCGTCAGCGGATTCGATTACAGCCTCGTTGTAGAGGAAACCGACCGTCAGCGCTTCCAACTGCAGCGGACTGCACATCATCGTCGCGAGCGATTCGCCATTGACGTAGATCGATAGCAGCTGCTCATCAATGACGCCGCCGTCTACCTCGCTGACCTGGTCGCCTTCCACAAGTTTGTAGGTGAAGGGCAGCGCGCCGACGAGCGTTTGGTAAACCTTACTCGCCATCGCCATTTTCTGGTCTGCGCTTTCGTTCGCGCCGCGTCATTTGGCGCATCTCGTCGGCGCCCCAGCCTTGCTCCATGCCCCATTGCACTTTCGGCTTGAGCGCGCCGGTGGGGCAGACGCCGATGCACTGTCCGCAGAAGACGCAGGGCGATTCTGTCATGGTGATGTCGAAAGCGGTGGCGACCGAGGTTTCGTGCCCGCGGTTCTTCAGCGTCAAGGCGAAGGTGAATTGCGCGTCTTCGGCGCAGACCTGCACGCAGCGCCAGCACAAAACGCATTGCTCATAATCGCGCACATAAAAAGGATTGTCATCAATTAACGTATGTTCACGTAAATGCGCGTCGGGGAAGCGCGCTTCATCAGCGGCGTACTCTTCCATCATCGCCTGGATCTCGGGCGCCTCATTCAAATTGACCGAGGCGTTCAGCATTTCGAGGATGGTCCGCCGGCTGCGCTCGACCCGTTCGTTGCGTGTTTGCACCTTGGAATCGGCTTGGCATTCGGCGACGCAAGCCGGTTGCAAGACGCGCCCCTCATCGACATCCACAACGCAGATGCGGCACAAGCCGTTGGGCGAGGTCGCTTCGTGATAGCAGATGACGGGGATGTCCACGCCGGCGGCGGCTGCGGCGTCAAGCAAGGTGGCGCCTTTCGCGATTTCGATTTGCTCGCCGTCCAGTGTCAGCTTGGTGGTGTCATCCGTCATAGCTAGCGCCTTTTTTCTGGTTGTGAAAGCGGCAAAGGACTTGACCGTTTTCGATCAGTGTTTGACCGCCTTTGCTGTGGGGAAGTACATGGTCGGCTTCGAATTCATCCCAAGGTACAATGCACTCTCGGTCTGGTCTGCCTTCTTCAATGCATAGCTTGCACCGTTTGCGATCTCTTAGATAGATTGCAATTCGCTCAGCTTCAGAAAACGCGCGTCGAGGATCTTTTGTAAGAATTGAGTGTCCGTGTTTCGTAGCATACGTAAAGAATTCATGCCTAATAATTTGATGGCGCTCAAGAGTCTCCGCTCGGCCCTGCTGGCGGAATTGAACAAAACGACTGGCACTCTCATCTGAAACTGCTTCAGCCCGAACTGCGCGTGTTCGGCTGTAGAATTCGTATAGGAATTCTCTGAGCAAGTTGCGTTCCTTACTATCGAAAACGTAATAATGAGAAATGTGTCGCAGAAGCAGGTACGCCGATACGACAAAGAAGTCGTATCTAAATGGGATAGCTCCCTTGGTGCGGTCAAGCTGTGTGTCGTCTTCAAATACGTCGCTCAGAACTGTTAATGTACGAAGCAATGATGTCGCGCTCTGCTCATTTTCAAATGATGAATCACCTATGCCGTTTTCATCATTCCTAGTCTTATCAATCAGTGATGTAATCGCAGAGTCTCGGGTGTCGGTAGGCCCATCTGCCTGTTCGGTCAACAGCAGCCTTGCCAACATGCCGAGATGTTCCATTCTCCGGTTCTTTCGTCCATAAATCTCTTTGAAGAAAATATGCTTGTATTTGTCATTAGGATCAATCTCTCGATATTGTGCAAAATCAAAGTCGTAATCGTCGGCGAATTTGACAATGAAATTGCGGACTGTGCTTGTAAGTCGAGAGTGTGCCGTTTCTAGGGCGTTCAGTTTCTCACCCTGCTGGAGACGCCAAAATATCTCTGACGCTACTTTTACATGGCTCGCTTGCTTTGGATCTTCAATACCCTTTATGATGTCGGCGTTGTATCTCAGTTCTTTCTCGATGTATCTACGGATGTCACTGCGAAGGTCCTTGAACATTTTTCCTGGCAACTCTTTGTCAAAATCTTGCAGACTGGCAGGAAGTCGAAGCTCATTCGCAAAAAATCTTTGAACTGTCCGGATGCGTTGCTGGCCGTCAATTACTTCCCGAACCGTTTCGTTTTCACTCAGTCGTACCAATCTGAGTATAATGTTCGGTATGTAATAGCGGCGAAACAAGCTGTCTAGCAGGTTCTCTTGCTGCTTATCGCTCCATACGGTCTTGCGCTGGTAGGGTGGGCGAATGATGTATTCATCCGCAAAATCGTGGAACTCCTTTACGGAAATCTGAACGTGATCAATATCGTATTCCGTGCGTGGATTAAACGCCATTACTCTCGCTCCAACTTGATATTGTCAACAAACAACTCCGGGAACTTCTCAATCGCGCTCATGACGGCGATGCCGGCCGTATGACCCAAGCCGCAGATTGAGGCTTCCGTCATCGTCAAGCCGATGTCCATGAGGCGCTGGGCATCACCCGCTTGAGGCGCGTCCAGCCGCTCAAGGATCTCAACTTGGCGCTGCGTACCCAATTGACAGGGGAAGCATTTGCCGCAGCTCTCGTGCTGGAAGAAGCGCCCGAGCCGCTTCATCACATCGCGCAGATCGGTCGTCTGATTGAAGACCATGATTGCGCCTGAGCCGAAGGTGCTGCCAACTGCGCTTAAGTCTTCAAAGGTCAGGCGCACGTCAATGTCTTCCGGCTTCAAAAACGCGCCAGCCGCGCCGCCCATCAGCACGGTCTGCAAATCGCCGATGACGCCGCCGCAGCCCTCGTCGAGGAAATGGCGCAGGGTGATGCCCGGTTCGATCTCGTAGACGCCGGGGCGCGCTACGTGCCCGCTGACCGAGACCAGCTTGGGCCCGGCGCTGCCTTCGCTGCCGATTCGCTTGAACCAGTTGGCGCCGTAGGCGATGATGCTGGGCACGGCGCAAAGCGTCTCGACATTGTTGACCGCGGTCGGCTTGCCGAAGAGGCCAAAAGTCGTGGGGTAGGGCGGTTTCATGCGGGGGAAGCCGCGCTTGCCTTCGATCGCTTCAAAGAGCGCGGTTTCTTCGCCACAGATATAAGCGCCGGCGCCGCGCCGCAATTCAATCTTGAGCGCGAAATCGCCACCCATTATCGCGTCTCCCAGCAAGCCCGCCGCTTCCGCCTCCTGAATCGCCTCTGCCAGTATCGTGGTCGCCTTGGGGTATTCGCCGCGGATGAAAATGGTGGCTTTGTCCGTGCCCACCGCAAAAGCGGCAAGCGCGATGCCCTCGAGCAGCAGGTGGGGACGATGCTCCATCAGCACGCGATCTTTGAAGGTGCCTGGCTCGCTCTCATCAGCGTTGCACACGACGTACTTTATATCGCTACCCGCGCCGCGCGTGAACTTCCACTTCAGCCCGGTGGGGAAGGCGGCGCCGCCTCGCCCAATCAAGCCAGAAGCTTCCACCTGCGCGATGACATCGTTCGGCGTCATTTCCGTCATGGCTCGCCGCAGAGCAGTGTAGCCGCCGTAGTCGGTCAAGGTCTCCGGCGCGGCTTCAAGCCTTGGGTTGAGCAATACTGAGGCGTCATCGCCCGCGGCGGTGAAATACGCGCCTTGCCATTCGTCCAGCAGCCCGTCGACCGAGACCTTGGGCAGCGCGACATCCGCCTCGCCGCGCGCGCTTGCCAGAGCGGCCGGCGCATAATCGCATAAGCCGAGGCATGGCGAGTGTTCGACCGTGTATTCACCGTCAGGCGTCGTCTGAGAGGGCGAAATCCCCAGTCGCGCGCAGACATCGCGCAAGACATTATCAGCGCCGGCCATCGCGCAAGCCGGGTCGGTGCAGACGCGGATGATGCGGCGCCCCGTTGGTTGGTCATGGAAAAGGGTGTAAAAGCCGATGACGCCAAAGATATCGGCTTCCGGCACGCGCAGCAGATGTGAGATGCGATGCGCATGCTCGGGGCTGATGCTGCCGTAAACGCGCTGCACATCCCATAGGACGGGCAGCAGCGCCTCGCGCCCGCGTCCTTCGTACTTCGCCAGAAGCGAATCGATGCCGGATTGAATTGTCATAGCCACATTGTAACAGATTGTGGCGTCCGCATTTTCTGCGCCTAATCTGTCGGGCGGAGCAGGCATTCCGCTTTCGCCAGTTCTTCCGGCGTGTTGATATTGGTGAATGAGCGTCCCCGCGGGTCAAACGCGGCATAGTCCGATTCATCGAGATAGCGCACACGCATTTGCTCGTAGAAGCGGATGATCTTCAGCCGATCCGCCGCAAGCTGTTCCGCGATCGGTTCAATGCAGGTTTTCTTGTATATCGCGTGCAGGCCCTGCGGGTAGCCATCGACGGTCGGCACAACAATGTCAGTTTCGTCATTGATTTGCGCGGTCATGAAGCGCAGCAGGTCTGTATTGACGAAGGGCATATCGCAAGCCAGCACGAGGACGTCAGGATACTGCGCCTGCACGAGCGCGGTGTAGATGCCGCCGAGCGAGCCCTTGTCGGGCAAAATATCGCGATACATGGGCAAGCCAAGATGGGTGAATTGAGCCGGCTTGTTGGCGACCAGGATAGTCTCGGCTTGTCCCAGGTCGGCGCTGCGCTTGATGACATGCTCAATCAGGGGCTTGCCCGCGAGCTCGACGAAGGCTTTATCGCGCCCCATGCGCCGGCTCTGCCCGCCAGCGATGATGGCGCGGGAGAAAAATTCGTTCGGATTATCCGAAGCCTTCATTCCTCCGTGTCTTCAGACAGGATAGCTTCCAATTGGGCTATCAGCGGCGGCAGGTCTTCTTCTATTGTCTTCCAAAGTTCATCGAGGTCTAACTTAAAGTAGGCATGAGCCAACCACTGCCGCATGCCCATAATTTGGCTCCATTCAATCTCGGGGTTCTTGGCTTGGTATTCTGTTGTGATATTGCAAGCCGCTTCGCAAACGATTTCCACTGCTCTGGTCAACGCAAACTGGAACTGAAGGTCGTTGTCTAGCGCACTTCTGTTCTTTCCGTCGGCGAAGTGCCTCGCATGGTTTGCCGCGTCCAGCATATGCTGTAGACGCAACTGATTATTCTCCTTGGTCTTGCGCATAGAGGAGCTCGGCGCTGTCAATTACTGCTTGCCGTATATAAGGACTTAGCGAATTTGGCGTTGCCAAATCAACATCGCGTCCGAAAATCTCGATAAAGTCCAACCTGTGCCCTGACATCGCAAAAAGACCGACGGACTCTCCAGGCGTGTATTCGACCAACAAGTCAATATCGCTCTCCGGTGTCAACTCGTTTCGCGCGGCAGAGCCAAACACAGACAAACGCTGAATAGGTTGGCTGGCACAATACTCACGGATTCTGTCTTGCGGAAGATCTACGCGAACAAACTCGCTCATAGCGTTTTCTCCTCCTGATTTGTCCAATCATATCACGTAATTGCTCAAGTTAAAAGCGTGTCGGATGCTTGGCATTTGTCTTAAACCAGTTAGCTTGTGGAAGCTTCACTTGCACACCGCTCTACTACATCAGATGCCGTTGTCAACGCATCATCATTGCGCACAATGCCATTATCGCTGCGCTTTTCGTAGATCAACCTCGCGCTGGCGTCAACTTCTTGGCGAATATAGTCCTTTAGTCCGTTTCGAGTGCACAAGTCAACTGGACGCCCCACGATTTCGCTCAACTCTCGCATATGTCGCGCCATTGAAAAGTAGCCAACGGGCGCATCCGGCTCGTATTCAACCAGCAAATCGATGTCGCTCTCCGGCCGGAGTTCATCCCGCAGCGCCGAGCCAAACAGCGACAAGCGCGCAATCGGCTGCGTCTGGCAATACTCGCGAATCTCCTTAACTGGCAGTTTGATCTTTATCACCTGGCTGATGTCATTGCCTTTCTACTATATCGCCGCCTCAACCTAATGCACATAGCGCACAGGGTCTTTGATCGCGCCTTGTTCCTCGAGCGGGGTCGCCGCCCGTTCCACCTTCTCCAGCTTGACCGCCGCCATCTTGAAATCGGGGATCTTCGCGCGCGGATCAATCTTGTCCAGCGTCAGCAGGTTCGCCGCCGCTTCGACGAAGTGGAAAGGCAAGAAGAGCGTACCGGCTGGCGAGCGACCCGTCACCATGACTTGGCATTCGACCGATCCCCGGCGCGAGCTGATGCGCAGCCAATCGCCGGAGACCACTTGCAGCGCGCCGGCGTCGGCCGGGTGCATCTCAACGATTGGCACGGGGAAAGCCTCTTCCAGCCGCGAGCTGCGCGTCATTGTGCCGCCATGCCAGTGGAAAAGCACGCGCCCGGTCGTGAGGTGATAGGGGAATTCCTCGTCCGGGAGCTCACTCTCCGTGCCGTATTCCAGCTCCCAGAATTTGCCTTTGCCGCGTGGGAAATCGTGCTCGAAGAGATAGGGCGTGCCGGGATGATCAGCGGCCGGGCAGGGCCAATGCACGCCGCCTGCTTCCTCCAGCCGCGCGTAGGTGATGCCGTGGAAATCGGGCGTCAGGGCGCGCATCTCTTCCCAGATTGCTTCGGGATCGCGGTAGTCAAAGCCGGCGCTTTCGGCGATGCCGAGCTGGGCTTCCATGCGCTCCGCCAAGGCGCAGATGATCTGCCAATCGGGCAATGACTCGCCGACCGCGGGCAATGCCTGCCGCACGCGCTGCACTCGCCTGTCGCTGTTGGTGAAGGTGCCTTCCTTCTCGGCGAAGCTCGCCGACGGCAGGATCACATCCGCCATCTCGCCGGTTTCGTTCATGAAGATATCAATGCAGACCAGCAGATCCAAGGCTTCCAGCGCATGCTGCGCGTGAGAGAGATTCGGCTCGCTCATCATCGGGTTCTCGCCCATGACGATCATGGCTTTGATCTGCCCCATCAGCGCGCCATCGACCATTTCGGTGACCGTCAAGCCCGGCTGCGGGTTCAGGTCCGTGCGCCAGGTTGATTCGAACTTGCGCCGTATCTCCGCATTGGCGACCGACTGATAAGCGGTGTAGACATTGGGCAAACCGCCGCTGTCCGAGCAGCCTTGGACGTTGTTTTGCCCGCGTAGGGGATTGAGCCCGGTGCCGGGCTTTCCCGCGTGGCCGCACATCAAGGCTAAGTTGGTCAGCGAGAGCGCGTTGTCGGTGCCATGCGTGCTCTGGCTGATGCCCATGCCCCAATAAAAAGCGGCGCGCTCGGCGGTGGCGTACATGCGCGCGGCTTGACGAATATCGTCCGCGGGCACGCCGCTGATGCCCTCCGCCCATTCCGGCGTACAGTGTTCCAATGATTCGATATAGTCTTCAAAGCCTTCCGTGCGCGCTTCGATGAATTCAGGGTTGAAGAGATTTTCGCTGACGATGACATTCGCCATCGCCTGGAAAACCGCCACATCGGTGCCTGGTTTCTGCCGCAGCCAAAGCGTCGCGAAGTCGGTCAATTCGATCTGGCGCGGATCGATCACGATGAGCTTGGCGCTGTTCTGACGCGCCGCTTTCTTCAAGAATAAGCTGATGACCGGGTGTGTTTCCGTCGTGTTGCTGCCAGTGACGATAAAGGTGTCCAGGTGTTCCATCTCGGCGATGCTGTTGCTCATGGCGCTGCTGCCGATGGCCAGCTGCAAGCCGGTCACGCTGCCGGCGTGGCAGAGGCGCGCGCAGTGATCGACATTGTTGGTCTTCATCACGGCGCGCACCCATTTCTGGAAGACGTAATTGTCTTCGTTGGTCGCTTTGGCGCAGGCGTAGGTGGCGATGCTGTCGCCGCCGTGTTTGGTCACAATCGTTGACAGCTTCTCGCTCACGAAAGCCAGCGCTTCGTCCCAGCTTGCCTCGCGGAAGTTCCCGCGCTCGCCGTTGCGGATCAACGGTTGCTTCAGGCGGCGCGGATGCGTCGCGAAGTCGAGGCCGAAGCGCCCTTTGACGCAGAGATTGCCGTAGTTGGGCGCGCTGTCGAATGGCGCTTCGACGCGGTAGATCTGTTCATCCTTGATTTGCAGATTCATCTGACAGCCGACGCCGCAATAGGGGCAGGTCGTCCGCACGGTTTTCTCTGGCTTGAGCAAGGTCATAAGCGCCTCCTTGCTCCAATTATAATCGCAGCGGCGGTTATGACCAAACGCGGCCAGGCAAGCGGCTGGCATGCTTGCATTTTCGTCCCTGCTCGCGTAGACTTTGCTCCATCAGCATTCATCATCTGCGCGAGAGACATGATGGCGGAAGCGGAAACCAGCCTGACGCAGCGAGTCGAATCTTTAGAGCGCACTTCCCACGAGCGGGTGGTCGAACAGGTCGCGGAGCTGGGCGAGCGCGTGTCTGGCTTGGAAAGCGCGCGTGATGCCGAAAGCCCTCACCTGGCGACCAAAGCCGATATCGCCCGCTTGGAAACGCAGGTGTCAACCTTGTCTGAGCAGCTGCAAGCGCAATCCGACCGCTTTGACGAACGCCTGCAAGACCAATCGGATCGCTTTGACGAGCGCCTGCAAGACCAATCGGATCGCTTTGATGAGCGCCTGCAAGCGCAATCCGGCAGCTTGGACGAGCGCCTGGTCGCGCAGTCCGAGCAGTTGCAAAAGATTATTGAACTGCGTATTAACCGCATGGTCGTCTGGGTTGTTGGCACCGGCATCGCCCTCGCCGCACTCATCCTCAGCCGTCTGCCGGGCTAAATTCGCCGCCGTCCGCGCAGCCTCATCATTCCAACATGCTGTCCCGCTGGCAGCCCTTGCCAGCTCTTCCTCGCTTGGCTCGGCAAACGGGCGCGAGATACTTCCCCGTTATTTTGATTGCGCGTCGGCGGGTTCTCCTTACAATGCAGGATACAGCGATGGCTAGGAATTCCCATTTCCTTGGGGGGGAAGATTATGCGCGCATACAAGCTGCTCGGAAGCATTCTGCAATATTCACTCCTGGGATGGCTGGCGCTTGCGCTTCTGGCGCTGTTTGTCCCGCCTCCCGGCGCGCAAGCGCAGTCGCGTCCCGCCAAGCCAACGGGCTTACGGACCAGCGACCTCACGCAAATCTCAGTCAAACTTCATTGGACCGAATCCGCCGACGCTACCAGTTACGAAGTCCATGGTGGCGGACTACGCGATTGGATAACCGCCCGTGATCCTGGTCAGTACACTTACGCCGCGATGACTCCCAATACCCAATATACGCTGCGATTGCGCGCGCGAAACGCCAATGGCGCATCCGACGAGGAGTCGATTGACATAACAACGCTGCCAGCTGTGCCCGAGCCGCGTTTCAGCGCAGTTACCTCGAATAGCTTGACGCTGGAGTGGCCCGCCGTTGCCGGGGCGACTGGCTATGAATATCAGCAAACCCTGCCTAGACTTGGATCGGTGATCGCTGTAGACGCCACCACAACTTCGGTCGCATTCAGCAACTTGCAACCTGGCCAGAATTATGGCTTCATAGTTCGGACTATTGCCGGTACAAGGCAATCAGGTAACTCATTAACTGCCTATACCTATACGAGCCCGCTGGCGCCATCTAACCTGAGAGCTACCTGCGTGGCTGGTACGATTGTTCATTTGGCTTGGAACGCTTCGCCGCCGCCATCCAGTCTCTCGGCACCGCCGATCGAGTATGATCTCAAGGTCGATAGTCATGCCTGGGAAGCTCGCAGCACTTCCAGGGCGCGCGTGATTACCCAGCTTTCCGTCAACACGAATTATACCTTCCAGGTGCGGGCAACAATTTCAGATCGGATAGCCGGCGATCGGTCCAGCCCCCCAATCTCCTTGCAGGTGACCACCGCAGCCGCCCAGATCGAGCCGCCGACCGATCTGCAAACGTCCGAGATCACCAACAACAGCGTAAAGCTGACCTGGACCGCGAGCGCGACCAGCTCGGTCACGTATGAAGTAAGCAGCGATGGCAGCACTTGGGTCGATTCCGGCAGCGACCTCGAACATGTATTTAGCGGCTTAACTCCCGAAACCGATTACCAGTTTCGCGCGCGGGCGAAAAGCGGCTCCAGCACCTCCTGCCCCAACGCTGCGCCGGCGGTGACAACGACGCCGGCCCCGCCCGCCGCGCCGACGAGCTTGACGACCGGGACCATCACGCAGACGGCTATCACGCTCTCCTGGACGAAATCGACTGGCGCCACCGCCTACAAGGTGCAAGTGGACAGCGGCACAGTGGCCACGCTGGGCGATGTGGCGACGCATACCTTCACTGGTTTGTCGGCGAACACGCAATATGCGCTCAAGGTCATTGCCAGCAACAACGGCGGCGACTCGGCTGCCGCGACGGTGAATGCCAGCACCCTGCCCAACGCGCCCGCCTCGCCGACGAGCTTGACGACCGGGACCATCACGCAGACGTCTATCGTGCTGAACTGGACGAAATCGGCCGGGGCGAGCGGCTATAAAGTGCAGGTGGACAGCGGTACGGTGGCCACGCTGGGCGATGTGGCGACGCATACCTTCACTGGTTTGTCGGCGGATACGAGTTATGTGCTGAAAGTCATCGCTTTTAATGCTGGCGGCGATTCCGCAGCCACTGCCGGCAGCGCCAGCACCCTGCCCAACGCCCCCGCCGCGCCGACGGGCTTAAGCACCAGCGGCATCACGCAGACGGCTATCACGCTCTCCTGGACGAAATCAGCCGGCGCCACCGCCTACAAGGTGCAAGTGGATAACGGCGCGGTGCAGACGCTGGGCGATGTGGCGACGCATACCTTCACTGGTTTGTCGGCGAATACGCAATATACGCTCAAGGTCATTGCCAGCAACAGTGGCGGGGATTCGGCGGCCGCCTCGAGCAGCGCCAGCACCTTGGCTGCTTTGCCCAACGCGCCCGCTGCGCCGACAGGCTTAAGCACCAGCGGCATCACGCAGACGGCAATCACGCTGACCTGGACGAAATCAACTGGCGCGACGGGCTACGACGTGAACGGAGGCGCGCTCAGCGGTTGGACCGATGTTGGGGATGTCGCGACTTACAACTTCACAGGGCTGAACGCCAACACGAGCTACACGCTGCAAGTGCGCGCCAAGAACACGGGCGGCGAATCCACAGCCGCATCGGTCAGCGCGACTACTCAAGCCACGACGCCCGCTACCTTGGCCGCGCCGACCAGTTTGCAGACCAGCGGCATCACGCAGACGGCAATCACGCTGACCTGGACGAAATCGGCGGGGGCGACCAGCTACGAAATGAACGGCGGCGCGCTCAGCGGCTGGACCGATGCGGGGGATGTTTCCACCTATACTTTTTCGGGCTTGTCCGCGAATACATCCTACACCTTGCAGGTGCGGGCAAAAAATTCTGGCGCCAATTCGGCGGCTGTATCTGTCAACGCCAACACCCTGCCCAACGCCCCCGCAGCGCCGACAGGCTTAAGCACCAGCGGCATCACACAGACTGCCATTACGCTCTCCTGGACGAAATCAGCTGGCGCGACCGCCTACAAGGTGCAAGTGGACAGCGGCACAGTGGCCACGCTGGGCGATGTGGCGACGCACACCTTCACTGGTTTGTCGGCAGGCACGAGTTACACGTTGAAAGTGATCGCCAGCAACAGCGGCGGCGATTCGGCTGCTGCGACGGTGAATGCCAGCACGACCAACACACAACAGCTTGGCACATTGTCCCCGCCGACGGGTTTGACAGCCACTGGCATCCTTCTGGACAACATCACCCTGGGCTGGACAAAATCAACCGGAGCGACCGCGTATAAAGTACGCAAAAACGGAGACAGCGCTTGGACGACGCTGGGCGATGTCGATTCTTATGTCTTCACCGGCTTGTCCTCGAACACCGGCTATACGCTGGAAGTCAAAGCCAGCAACAGCGATGGCGATACCGCTGCCGCGTCAATCAGCGCCACCACCCTGACCAGACTGCCGACTGTCCTCGCCACGACCACCAACGTCAGAGCCGAAGATATCACGACGACCAGCATCACTTTGAAGTGGACCAAAGTAAACGGCGCCACCGGCTATTCCGTGCGAGCTTATAGTAGTGGCAGTCCTGCTTATATTGAAATCGGAAATGTCGCATCCCATGTTTTCAACGGATTGACGCCCGCAACGATATACTCTCTGGAAGTGTTTGCTCGCAACCCGTTAACATTTTCACAACCGGTATTAGTCCGCGCGACCACGCTCGCGACTATCGCGCCGGGCAAGCCTTGGGGCTTCCAGAGAACGGGACGCACGATGACCAGCTATAGCGTGAGATGGAATGGGTCGATTGGCGCGACCGCTTTTAAAGTCCAGGTGGATAATGGCGCGGTTACCACGCTGCCAGCTGATGCGCGGAGGCATACTTTCACTGGCTTGAGCGCCGGAACCAGCTACACCTTCAAACTTGTTGGCAACAACAATGTCGGCGATTCCGAAGTCGCCACGCTCACAGACAGCACCTTGTCGACGACGCCCGCCCCCGCCGCGCCGACGGGCTTAAGCGCCAGCGGCATCACGCAGACGGCTATCACGCTGTCCTGGACGAAATCGACTGGCGCCACCGCCTACAAAGTGCAGGTGGACAGCGGCGCAGTGGCCACGCTGGGCGATGTGGCGACGCATACCTTCACTGGTTTGTCGGCTGGGACGAGCTACACGTTGAAAGTGATCGCCAGCAACAGCGGCGGGGATTCGGCCGCGGCCTCGACCAGCGCCTCAACCCTGCCCAACGCCCCTGCCGCGCCGACGGGCTTGGCGACCAGCGGCATCACGCAGACGTCAATCACGTTGACCTGGACAAAATCGGCCGGAGCGACATCCTACAAGGTGCGGGCCGGCACTACCGGCGCCTTTACCCTTCTCGGCGACGTCGCCACTTATACTTTCACCAGCTTGACCGCCAACACGGCATACACCTTGCAAGTGGTGGCCAGCAACAGTGGCGGCGATTCCAGCAGCGCGCAAACGAGCGCCAGCACTAACAACGTCCCGCCGCCGCCTGCCCCGTCCGCTCCGACGGGCTTGGCCAGCAGCGGCATCACGCAGACGTCAATCACGCTGTCCTGGACGAAATCGACCGGGGCCACCGGATACAAAGTCCAAGTGGACAGCGGAACCGTGACTACGCTAGGCGATGTGGCTACCTACACCTTCAGCAGCCTCAGCGCCGGCACGAGCTATACGCTCAAGGTCATCGCTACGAATGCTGGCGGTGATTCGGCCGCGGCGTCGGTCAGCGCCAGCACCTTGCCCGCCGCGCCGACCGGCTTAAGCACCAGCGGCATCACGCAGAGCGCCATCACGCTCTCCTGGACGAAATCAGCCGGCGCCACCGCCTACAAGGTGCAAGTGGACAGCGGCACAGTGGCCACGCTGGGCGATGTGGCGACGCACACTTTCAGCGGTTTGTCGGCGAACACGCAATATACGCTCAAGGTCATTGCCAGCAACAACGGCGGCGATTCGGCTGCTGCGACGGTGAATGCCAGCACCCTGCCCAACGCGCCATCCGCGCCGACGGGCTTGACGACCAGCGGCATCACACAGACTGCCATCACGCTTTCCTGGACGAAATCGGCCGGGGCGACCGGCTACAAAGTGCAGGTGGACAGCGGCGCGGTGACCACGTTGGGCGATGTGGCGACGCATACCTTCAGCAGTCTCAGCGCCGGGACGAGCTATACGCTCAAGGTCATCGCTACAAATGCTGGCGGTGATTCGGCCGCGGCGTCGGTCAGCGCCAGCACCTTGCCCGCAGTGCCGACTGGCTTGGCCACCAGTGGGATCACGCAGACGGGAATCACTTTGACCTGGACGAAATCCGCCGGCGCGACTGGTTACGATGTCAAACTGAGCACGGCGAACAGTTGGACGACGCTGGGCGATGTCGCGACTTACTCCTTCGGCAACCTGAGCGTCAATACGCAATACACCTTGCAAGTGCGCGCTAAAAACAGCGCTGGCGCCACCGTGGCCGCTTCCGCTTCCGCCCGCACGCTTGCCACGCAGCCCGCCGCCCTTGCCAGCCCCACCAGTGTTACCACCAGCGGCATTATGCAGACAAGCATCACCCTCAACTGGAGTAAATCCAGCGGCGCGACCAGCTACGAAGTCAATGGCGGCGCGCTGACTGGCTGGACCGATGTTGGCGATGTCGCCAGTTATACTTTCACCGGGCTGACTGCGGATAGCCCCTACACCGTGAGCGTGCGCGCCAAGAACAGTCAAACGACCTCGCCGGCTATCGATGTCAATAGCCGGACGCTGCCCAACCCGCCGGACCCGCCGGCCAGGGTAGAAGCCGAAGACAGCCAACAGCAGAATAGCGTTGACGTAGACTGGCCCGCCTCAGCCCGCGCGAGTTCTTACGAAATTCGCGGTTCGGAGTCGTCTGACCAACCGGGCAGTCAGGCTGTCCCAGTCAGATCGCTTGGCGATTGGATGGATGTCGGCAATGTCAACTCCTATGTGATCACGGGGCTGAAGCCCGGTATGGACTATACGTTTGAAGTACGCGCCAAAAACGCCGGCGGGGTCTCCGATCCGGTATCCGTATCATACAGCATTGCGCCGCCGGATACCGATGACCAGACGCCTTCGTCCGACTTTCCTAGCATCAGCAACAGAGATTCCACGCTGCTCGGCGACGATACCGGCATCAGCGACCGGGATTCCGCGCCCAGCAGCGATACTTCGCGCAGCGGCGCCATCTTGGAGAGCCGCCCCATCGCGACGCCCACCCTCAGCGGGCCCGCCTTCAACTGCACGGAAGCGCAGAAAGCGCGGATAAGCATCAGCGATCAGCCGATTGGGCTCAATTTGCAATGCGTCGGTCCAGAAGGCATCGGCAATGCTGACTTGATCAAGCGTGGGGGTGTTTTTGGCATTGATGTCTGGGGCTGGGTGCGCGGCTATCCCGAATTCTGCTTCCTTCAAGCGGGCGACTTGGCTTTCCTCGATGCCGCCTATACGCCCAGACGCCTCATGCACATCAACGCATACAGCCGCGCTGGTATGACTTGCGCCCAGATTGACCGCGCTGGCACCTTGGTGCTGCTGCCCTCCGATACGATATTGCTGCCGACCGCCGAGCCGACCGCCGCGTCAGCTTCAATGACGCTGGGCGATTGCAGCGCGACCACGCTTGACTTTTTGAACCTGCGCGCCAGCCCGGGCGGGGCGATCCTGCGTGTATTGCCGGCTTATGTGACTTTAGACGTCTATAAGCGACAAGGCGCCTGGATCCAGGTGGAGTACTATGGACAAAGAGGTTGGATCAGCGCCGAGTACACGAACCAGCTTGGGGATTGCGGCTAGCGGCGCAGTCTTGAGCCAGCTCTTTGCCGGGCTGGCTCTTCCTTCCTGGCGCGCTTATGCCGAGGGGTTCCGCGTTGGGCTTTCTCCATGCGCAAGCTGCAACACGGTCCCGCTATGGTTAATTGAAAAAGGACAGGCGCGATGAATTATCTCGCAAATGAAGCGCTGCCCAAAACCATGCCCGCCATCGTCTGCCATGGGCCCGAAGATTATCGCCTCGAAGAATGGCGTGTGCCCGCACCGGCCGCCGGCGAAGTCGTCATCAAGGTGCAATCGGTCGGCATCTGCGCCAGCGACCTCAAATGTTATCAGGGGGCGCCGCTCTTCTGGGGCGATGAGACGCGCGAGGGTTATTGCCAGACGCCCGTGATTCCTGGTCATGAGTTTGTCGGCGAAGTGGTCGCGCTGGGCGAAGGGGCTGGCGAGCAGTACGGCTTGCAGCTGGGCGATATTGCCGTCTCCGAGCAGATTGTGCCTTGCTGGAAATGCCGCTTCTGCAAGCGCGGTCAGTACTGGATGTGCCAGGACAAGCATGATGTCTACGGTTTCCGTCAAGCCACCATTGGCGCGATGGCGGAGTACATGCTTTTCCCCGTTGGCGCGCTGAATTACAAGGTGCCTGACTCGCTGCCCGCTCATCACGCCGCCTTCATTGAGCCGCTGGGCTGTTCGATTCACGCGGTCGAACGGGGCGAAATTACGCTGCATGATGTTGTCGTTATCGCCGGCTGCGGTCCCTTGGGCTTGGGCATGGTCGCCGCCGCTCGCCTGAAGAATCCGAGTCTGTTGATCGCCATCGACCTCAATGACGAGCGCCTCGAGATCGCCGAACTCTGCGGCGCCGATATGGGAATGAACCCGAACAAGATTGATGTCATCGACGAGGTGCTGAAGCTGACCGATGGCTACGGCTGCGATGTGTATATCGAAGCGACCGGTTACCCGGCCGCCGTTCTGCAAGGCTTGAATATGATCCGCAAGCTGGGCACCTTTGTCGAGTTCAGCGTCATGCGCGAGCCGGTCACCGCCGACTGGACCATCATTGGCGATACCAAAGAATTGAACATCCACGGCTCGCACTTGAGTCCCTATACCTATCCCATTGCCATTGATATGCTGAGCAAGGGATTGCTGCCGATGGATCGCATCATGACGCATCAACTGCCCCTTTCGGATTTTCACGCCGGCATGGATCTGGTGGCGCAGGGCACGGAGTCCGTCAAAGTCACGCTGACGCCCTAGCCCGCGACCGGGCGCAAAATGTAGAGGCGACCCTTGTGTCGCCCGCTTAAGGAGACAACAATTGTCCCAACCGCTCACAGACAAAGTCGTCATCATCACCGGCGCCAGCTCCGGCATTGGCGAAGCCTCGGCGCGTCTGCTAGCTGATCAAGGCTGCAAACTAACGCTCGCCGCGCGCTCGATCGACAAGCTGGAAAGGCTCGCGAGAGAGCTCTCAACAGAGACGCTCGTTGTTCGCGCCGATATGACCGAAGCGCCCGATATCGCAAACATGGTCGAGCGGACGATGGCGCGCTTTGGTCGCATTGACGTCATGCTGGCTAACGCCGGCGTTTATATTCCCGGGCAATTCGCCGAGGGCGACATTGATGCTTACTCGATGATGCTGAAGCTCAACGTGGATGCGGTTTTCCGCTGCGCTCACGCGGTCATCCCGATTATGACGGCGCAGGGCGGCGGCGATATTGTCGTCACCAGTTCAATATCTGGTCATATCGATATCATTGGGGAGCCGGTTTACAGCGCCAGCAAACACGCGGTGCAAACCTTCGTTCATACCCTGCGGCGGCAAGTGGCGGCGGCTGGCATTCGTGTCATGTCCCTGGCGCCGGGTCCGGTGGCCAATCCGATGCAGTGGCTCTATGAAGCGGAAGAACAGAAGCGCGCGGTGGAAGAGGCGGGCTCGCACCTGGCATCGGACGATTGCGCCGATGCGATCCTCTTCATGCTGTCGCGGCCGGCGCACGTCACCATTCGCGATCTGGTCATCCTGCCGCAGATGAATCGCGTCTGATGCCAGCCCAATCCGTTACAGATGCCGGGGCGACCTGCCCGGGCGCCCGCCGACTGCAACTGTAGGGGCGATAGACGGGCGGTGTCTACGCGCCCCGGTATCGCCCGCCGAAGGAGGCAGCAATTGCCCAAATCACTCGCAGGCAACGTTGTCGTCATCACCGGCGCCAGCTCCGGCATCGGAGAAGCTATTGCCCGCCGTTTGGCTGACGAAGGCTGCCGGCTGACGCTGGCCGCGCGCTCGGTTGACAAATTGGAAGCGCTGGCGGCCGAATTAGACGCCGACACGCTGGTCGCGCCAGCCGATATGACCGTTCCCGCCGATATCGAGAGCATGGTTGCGCAAACGATGGCGCGCTTCGGGCGCATTGATGTGATGTGCGCCAACGCCGGCATCTATGTGCCGGGCGAATTCGCCGATGGCGATATCGACGAGTTGCTGCGTATGCTCCGAATCAACATTGACGCCGTGCTGCGCTGCGCCCATCTTGCGATCCCGGCGATGCGCGCGGCTGGCGAAGGCGATATCGTGGTGACCAGTTCGATTTCCGGCTTCATCGATGTGCATTGGGAGCCGATCTACAGCGCGAGCAAACACGCGGCGCAGACCTTCGTGCATACCGTGCGGCGTCAGTTGGCTGGCACTGGCATTCGGGTGATGTCCCTGGCGCCGGGGCAGGTGGCGAATGCGCTCTGGGGCTTCCACAAGGCGGCCGATATCAAGCGCGTCTCAGCCGGGGAGCGCACGCATCTCACCTCCGAGGATTGCGCCGATGCGCTGGTCTACATGCTGTCGCAGCCGCGCCGCGTCACCATTCGCGATCTGGTGATCCTGCCGCAGAATCAGGTCAACATCTGAGGGTTTTGCCTTATGACAGATTCGCTCGCGAGCAAAGTCGTCATCATCACCGGCGCCAGCTCGGGCATTGGCGCGGGCGCCGCGCGACTGCTGGCGCAGCAGGGCTGCAAGCTCGTTCTCGCCGCCCGCTCGGTTGATAAGCTGGATGCGCTGGCGGCCGAGCTCCCCGGCGAGAGTCTGGTCGTCCGCGCCGATATGACCGCGCCGGCGGACATTGCCAACATGATCGCCCGCACGCTTGAGCGTTTCGGCTGCATTGATGTGCTCTTCGCCAACGCCGGCATTTTCATACACGGCGATTTCGCCGCCAACGCCATGAACAACATTTCCGATATGATTACGATAAACGTGGACGCGGTGATGCGCTGCGCCCACGCGGTCATCCCAATCATGAAGGCGCAGGGTTCGGGCGATATTCTCGTCACCAGCTCGGTGGCCGGTCATGAGAAGCTGCATCGCGGTCCCGCTTATGGCGCGACCAAACACGCGATTGAAACCTTCGTCAATACCTTGCGGCGGCAGGTCGCCGCGGAGGGCATCCGCGTGATGTCGCTGGCGCCGGCGCGGGTCGCCAATGAATTATGGGATCTGACCGATCCCGCGGAAATCGAAAAAGCGACGGTGGGCGATCAGCATTATTTGAAGGTGGGAGATGTCGCCGATGCGGCGCTGTATATGCTCTCTCGTCCGCGGCATGTCACGGTGCGCAATCTGGTCATCATCGCGAAGCGGCAGGATGTGTGATGAATTGCCAGCCACAATTGACTAGCCGAGTCCGTCCTTTGCAACCCTGCGCAATTTGGTCAATATTTCTCACCATCAAGAGGCCTGAGAAGAAGTCCGATTACCTGTAATTTGGCGATTTATTCTTCAGGTGATTTCGTACGGCGGATGCATACCAGCTCTGATCCATGCGCGCCTTGCGGTCACAATCGCCGCACGATTCATGCGCAGGCGCGAGATTGTCGCCCGCCCAATTGGCGTCAATCCGGTTAACTCCAGTCCCGCGGCTACCCAAAGAAAATGTTCAGACCACCTGTCCAATCGCGGATTTTACAGAGGTGATTCGAGCCGGGTTTCCAAATCTATCCCGATTCTAAAGTCGGACTTGTAGCTGTTGCAGTGAAAACAGGCGAGGCACAGATTCTCTATGTCAGTCTCACCGCCGTATGACAAGGGCTTAATGTGGTCAACAACCAGCAGAACGCCGATGAGCTCCTGAGCTTGGCAATATTCACACTGTCCCTTCGCGCGTTGACGGACGGCTCGTCGAAAACTGAGAGGAATGTATGCCATTTATTGTGCGGCAAGTTCAACGTTTAGGTACTGCAATGGGGCGTGACCACGTTCCCGCAACTGAACCAAGGCGTGAGAACGAAGCACCGTTTGCCGATCGCCCAGACGGAGCAAAGACTCTAACTCGGTTTCTTCAGCGTGGCTCAACGTGTTTTCGCTTCCTCGCTCCATCAGATTTCTAATGCGTCTGTCTTGTGCAAAGGTCAGACGCAGATGAACTAAGTTCCAAAGCTGTTCGTCGGAAAAATATGCGAGCCTGTCCAAGAACTGTCCAGCGTCCGATGACTTGCTAAAGAGCATTGCCAAGGCATCTTCAAGAATCGATTCCAAGCTGCAATTCTCGTGTTCCGAGATTCTGCGCGCCAGTTCCTCAATGTCGCTGGGAATCTTCAATTCAACCTTCGATCGCGGCATCGTTCTCTCTCAGTAACCTACCTAGCATACTTTTGTAACCCAAATCAAGATCACAAGGCATATCAGTATATGCCGCGCTTCCTCACCCCAACAGCGCCCGCGCATAAGCCAAGCTGCGTGGCACGCCGACCGCCAGCGGCGCCTCCGCCCCTTCATATTCCAGCGACCACCAGCCAGCGTAACCCGCGCCATCCATGATTGCGCGAATCGCCGCAAGATCAACCAAGCCCGCGCCGATGACGCAGCCGGTCAGCAATTGTCCGTCCGGGCTGGTGAAGACATGGCCCGCTTCGCCGCTGTTGGCGGGGCGCATGTCCTTCAAGTGCATCAGCGCCGCCAGGTCAGCCAGAGCCTCTGCCGCCGCCACTGGATCCTGCCCTTCAAGCAAGAAGTTGCCGGTATCAAGATTGACACGCAGCGCCGATGAAGCGACCGCCTCGATGATGTCCCGCACCTGCTCGCTGCGCCCGGCGAACTTGCCGTGGTTCTCCAGCGCCAGGGTCACGCCATGCGACGCGGCGTAGGCGGCGCCGGCGGATAAGCCTTCGAGGATCCAAGCCATGCCTCGCTCCTGTGAGACGTCTTCGCGGATGTTGCCACTGAAGACGCGCATGATGTCTGTGCCCAACTCCAGCGCGATATCCACGCCGCGTTTCAAATCCGCCAATTCCCGCGCGCGCGCGCGCGTCTGGCTGGATGAAATTATTGCTGATGGAATATACCGCCACATCCATGCCGGCATCGGCTATCCGCGCCAGCACGGCTGGAAGCTCGCGCGCGGCGTCGCTCCAGAACATGTCGAGCAGCTCCACGCCGGCGACGCCCTGCGCGGCCGCATAGTCGACGAATCCCATCAGATCGAGCTGCCCGGCTTGGACCGCTCGCACGCAGCTATACATGCTCAAGCTCAGTTTCATCGTCGTACTCCCGCTGATTCGTAGGCTGATTCAATCACGCGCATGACCGCCAGCCCATCATCGCCGCTGACGAGCGGCTGGCTCTTGCCTTCGACGCAATCTAGGAAATGCGCCGCCTGCCGCAGGAAGCGATCGCGCCCGTCAAAATGCCGCGCCGTCCAATCGCTATCTCCCGCTACTTGGTAGCGCAATCCCGCCGCCGCGTTGTAATCGATAATTGCTTGCCCCTCGGTTCCGTGAATCCGCACGAAGGCGTCGGCGACGGGCGTCACCCAGCTGCAATTCAGCGCGCCAAGGACGCCGCCGCTGCTCCGCAAAAGCAGCGACGCGCTGTCTTCCACTTCAATCGGCAGCGTGGACGACAAAGCCGCTTGCGCCGTTTCAATTTCCTGCCCGGTGAGCGCGCGGAAGATGTCGATGCTGTGCACCAGCGTATCGATCAGGATGCCGCCGCCGGCGATATCGGCCTCGGTGAACCAGGAATTCCCCGCGCGCTCGAAACGAAAGGCGAAGCGGTTCTCAATCTGAACGAGTTCGCCCAGCGCGCCGCTGCGAATCAGATCCTGCGCCGCGTTTAAGGGGGCGTGAAAGCGATGGCAGAAGGCGAACTGCAGGGCGCCGCCGCGCATCGCATCAACGATGGCGCCCGTCTCGGCGAGCGTGCGCGCAGGCGGTTTCTCGCAGAGCACAGCGATCCCGCGCTCAGCCGCCGCTTCAACAAAGGGAATGCGATACTTGGGCGGCGTGCAAATGCTGACGGCATCCGGCTGCAGCTGATCAAGCAGCGCCAAGCCGTCGGCGAAGACTTGCCCACCGTGTTCTTCCGCTTTTGCGCGCGCGGCGCTTTCGTCAATATCGGCAATGCCAACGATTTCGCAGCGTTCAGCCAGCGAGGCGTATGCGCGCAGATGCGCCCCGGCGATGCCGCCCGCGCCGATTACCGCCACTCGTATCTTTTTCATCCGCTACCCTTTTAGCCCCGTCAACGCGATGCCGCGCACGAAGGTCTTCTGTGTGAAGAAGAAGAGCACGATCGTCGGCAGCATCGCCAGCGTTGACGCAGCCATCATCAACTGCCATTGCGCACCATACATATTCTGGAACAGTTTTAATCCCAGCGATATCGTCCAATCCTGCTGATTCTGCAAATAGATGAGTGGAACGAGAAAATCGCGATAGGTTTGCACAAAGGTGAAGAGCGCTACACGCTAGATAGTCTTAGTCGCGCGCTCGGGATTAACTAACTATGGCACTGACTTATCCTCCGATAAATGTGTGTGCGTTATCGGGCGTGGGATCGTTAGGGAATTTGGGCACATCAATCAAGGAGAAGTCAGCCGTGCCAACGCTGCTGGCATCTGCACCTGCGACTGCATAGGGGTTAAACCCAATAATTCTCCATTCTTCACATGTTTCTTTCTCAATTGGACAGTAAGATGCGCTTTTACGACAACAGGTCCCTTTACAGGTCTTCGCATATTCGCACGAGCCGAATACACCGCTGATCGAACATTCTCCAGTTTTTCTTATTGTCCTCATATACTTATCTTTTCGCAGACATGATGGCGGCTCAGGAATGTTCGTTGGTTTTGGAGTTGGCGACGGTGGCTTTGTCGTGTAGGTATTGGTTGGCACGGGCGTTGGTCTATCAGTCGGCCTTCTCGTTGGCTTTGGCTTTCTGGTCGCGGTTGGCGTATGAGTTGCTGTATTGGTCGGCGTGAAAGAAGGCGTATTTGTCGCAGTAGCGGTTGGGGTGTTGGTCGGTGTAATCGTAGCTGTGCTCGTTGGCGTGTCAGTCGGCGTATTGGTAGCCGTGTTAGTTGATG